>CAKTMO010000005.1 GCA_934573935.1 uncultured Oscillospiraceae bacterium
CGACTTTTTTCATTGGCTCGCGGCTTCCTGATAAGTGCTGTCCTGACGGACAGCTTTGTTAGATTACCACACCTTTCCATTCTTGTCAATGATTTTTTACATTTTTTATCAAAAAATTTTACATCTGCCATAAGTGCAGCAAAAAGCGGGCCTTTCGGCCCGCCTTTCAGAAGCGTTGTTTATTTCTCCGCCATGGTCTCAACCGCCAGCTTATAGGTGCTGCCGTCAGTGACTGCGGTCATGTCCACGCCGGTCTGGGCATACTCTCCGTCAATGTAGAAGGCCCAGTAGGTCTGATCCTTCTCATAATCGGCGGTGACACCGTTGACTGTCTTGATATACAGGCCATAGTCGCTGTTCTCGCCCTGCACCACGTTCAGCTTCAGCAGCGCTGCGCCCACCGTTTCCTCATCGGTGTTGACGGTGGCCGTAATGGTCTTGCCGTCGAGGTCGGTGATCTCCAGCGTGAAGCTGTGGGCACCCTCGCCCAGCGTGGCGCCGTCGGTGACTACGGGGGCGTCCACGTTGGCGTCATTGTTGGCGCCGTCGGTGATCCCCGTATTGGCATCATCGCTGTTGTCCGGCTGCTGGGCGGGCGTGTTGCCGCAGGCCATCAGGCTCAGGGCCATGACCAGCGCCAGAATGATCGCTAAAAACTTTTTCATTATAATATCCTCCTTATTTATCCAGCAGTCCGATCAGCAGACTGCCTTTGCGCACCGATACGGTGATCGGTTCACCAATAAAATGATTGCTGACACCCAGGGGGAAATCTGCCGTCAGCACCGCGTCCTTCAGCGGGTACTGCGCGCCGGTGATGGCAACGCCCTCCGCGTCCGGCCCTATACAGAATACGGACAGGATACCCTGTTTTCGGGCGGGAAATACGATACTTTCTTCCCGAATGACAGTATACCGCTCTTTATTGCCGTATAACCATCCCCGCGCGCCGTGACAGGTCAGGTACAGCAGGGCCTGCAGATTGGCCAGAGTATGGTCGCTTCTCGCGCCGCCCATGCCGCCGTAGAGATGGAACTCCCGCTGACCGCGGGTCAATCCTTCTTTGACCGCCAGCATCATATCGGTGTCGTCCTTTTCCACCGGCACACGATGGATATGGGCAAAGTCCGGCACCTCCGCCAGCGAATCGAAATCGCCCAGCAGCAGATCCGGCGTGAGTCCCTCCTGCTTACAATACCGCCAGCCGCCATCGGCGGCGATGACAATGTCGTCTTTCGGCTCCGGACGCCGCTCCAGGCCGTAGTAGCTGCCGGCGCCGAAGATGATACAGGCCATACCGCCGCCTCCTTACTGCTTCTTCCGTCTATGCCACAGCAGGGTAAACCGCCGCAGCAGCACATCATATACCGCAAACACCACCAGACCCAGCGCAGCCGTTACCCACAGGAGCCACGGCGCGGTGGCGGCAAGCTCCTCCGTCACCTGCGTCAGTCCGAATACATAGATCAGCGCCGCGTACATCAGTCCCACCGCCGCGATGGCCAGGGCCAGCTTGGCTGCCCAGCGCAGAAGCGGACGGCGGATCGTCTCCAACTTCGGCTGCAGCAGCGGATAGTAGCCCAGGAACAGGTACAGCGCGGCGGCCTCCTTATCCGGCCCCAGCAGCAGCGTCAGCAGTGCGACCGCCAGCCAGCAGCACCAGGCGTAACGGGCAGAGCAGGTCTCGCGCACCACCAGCAGCGCGCAGGAGGCCAGCATGGGGCAGGCATACACCGCCAGCGGCAAAATGCCGCCCAGGCACAGCAGCACGACGCTCAGCGCCGTCATCACGCCGCACAGCGCCAGCTCCTTGGTGGTCTTTCTCATCGCGTTTCGCCTCCGGTTTTCTATGCCCGCCTATCATAGCATACCGTGGAGAAAAATGCAAATCCGAACATCTGCAAAATTATTCCATCAAATTACAAAAAAAGTGTTGACAAATTCCACGAAATGCGTATAATAGTTTTTGTTCGTCAGAACATAGCGGGATTGTGTAATGGTAGCACAGCGGACTCTGACTCCGTATGTGAGGGTTCGAATCCTTCTCCCGCTGCCACAAAAACCCTGTAACCACAACGGTTACAGGGTTTTTTACGTTTATTTTTGGTAGCTACACTATCCCGTTTGCGCCCGTTTTGGCACATTCAGGTGTGTCAGAGTTTTTACACTTTTAGCCGTCCCGCCATGTATCCCTGAAATTTGAAAAGCCGCCTTTCGGCGGCTTTTTTTCTTATGTTGTTATTTCTGGCGCTTTTCCTCTTCGCTGTCGGGCAGCAGGTCGGTCACGCTTTTCAGGCTGATGCCCAGGGTGGACATATTATGCAGCAGCGCTGAGGTGGTGGGCGGCAGAATGCCCGCCACGCCCAGGACGATCAGCGAGAAATTGAAGCCGACAATAAAGCGGTAATTCCGGTGGATACGCTGCATCAGCGCCTCGCCGAGCCTGCGCAGGGTCACCAGCTCGAACAGATCCTCCGAGGCGATGGTGATATCAGCGATCTCACGGGCGATGGCGGCGCCGGTGGAGATGGCGACGCCTGCGTCCGCCTCTGACAAGGCAGGAGAATCGTTGACACCGTCGCCCACCATGATGACGGTATGGCCCCTGGCCTTTTCATCGCGGATAAAGGCAGCCTTATCCTCCGGCAGCACCTCTGCAAACACGGCGTCCACGCCCACCTGGCGGGCCACCGCCTCGGCGGTCTTACGGTTGTCGCCGGTCATCATGACCACCTTGGAGATGCCGCACCCGTGCAGCGCCTGCACGGCGGCACGGGCCTCGGTCCGCAGGGGATCGAAAATACAGATAACAGCGGCCAGCTTACCGGCAATGCACAGGTACAGGTGGGAATAGGCGTCGGGCAGGGCGTCAAATTTCTCCCGCTCGTCCTCCGGCACACAGCAGCCCTCATCCTCGAAAACGAAGTGGGCGCTGCCGATCAGCACCGTTTTCCCCTCCACCATACTGGAGATGCCGTGGGCCACCACGTACTGCACCTGAGAGTGGTACTCCTCGTGGGACAGGCCCCGCACCTTGGCCTCCTCCACCACGGCGTTGGCCATGGAATGGGGATAGTGCTCCTCCAGGCAGGCCGCCAGGCGCAGCATATCCGACTCGCTATGGCCGCCGAAGGTGATGATCTGGGCCACCTTGGGGGTGGCATAGGTCAGGGTGCCAGTCTTATCGAACACGATGGTATCCGCTTTGGCAACGGCCTCCAGAAAACGGCCGCCCTTGACGGAGATGCGGTGGCCACTGCTCTCCCGCATGGCGGAGAGCACCGCGATGGGGATGGCAAGCTTCAGAGCGCAGGAGAAGTCCACCATCAGCACCGCCAGCATTTTGGCGATGTTGCGGGTCAGCAGGTAGGTAAGGACGGTGCCGCCCAAGGTATAGGGCACCAGCCGGTCCGCCAGACGGGCGGCCTTATCCTCGGCGGTGGATTTCAGCTTTTCCGACTCTTCGATCATATGGACGATGCGGTCATAGCGGCCGCCGCCGGAGGCCTTGTCCACACAGATGACGCACTCGCCCTCCTCGGCCACGGTACCGGCATAGACGTAACTGCCCGGGCACTTGGGGACGGGCATGGATTCGCCGGTCATGGAGGACTGGTTCACCATGGCCTCGCCGGACACCACTTTGCCGTCCAGCGGGATCATGCCGCCGGTGCGGATCACCACGCAGTCGCCTGCCTTCACGTCCGCAACCGGCGTCAGCACCTCGGTGCCGTCCACCTGCAGCCACACCTGATCCACATTCAGGCTCATGGCGCCGGCCAGATCGGCCACGGATTTCTTGTGGGTCCACTCCTCCAGGATCTCGCCCAGCCGCAGCATGAACATCACCGAACCGGCGGTGGCGAAATCGCCGCGGACGAGGGAGACAGTCACCGCGGTGGCGTCCAGCACCGCCACGGACAGTCTGCCGTGCCACAGCGCCTTCAGGCCCTCTTTGATATACTTCACCGAGCGGAACACGGACAGCGCCGCGGTGACGGGGAACGGCAGGAACAGCTTGGAGATGCACCGGCGCATGACGGTCATGGCCAGCCTATCCTCAAACTCGCGGTTCAGGGCGCGGGAGGTGTGCTCCGGCACCAGTTCCATGGCCTCGGCTTTTGGGAAGGAGAAGGCGGCCAGAGCAGCGATGACGCTGCCGCGCGGCGCGGTATACAGCACCACGGCGTCCTGGGTGCGGTCATAGACCTTGACCTCCTTCACGCCGTCGATGCTGCGCAGGTAGTATTCCAGTACATCCGCCTGGTGCAGCGTCATGCGGGCGCAGTGAAGATGCACCCGCAGCCGCCCGGGGGATTCATGGAGAATGTTGCATTTCATGGTTATTCCGCGCCGGCTTCTTCCTTGGAAGTATCCTCCACAACGGCGGCGGCAGCCTCTTCGGCGCGCTGCTCATTGATCGACTTGGCCTCGGCATAGATATCCTCGGCGTTTTCGCGGACGGTGGTGACGGTGCCCATCACGCTGTCCTTGGCCCGCAGCACGGCGGCGGTGGTATGGGTATAGACCTTTTTGGCGTCCTTGCTGCTGAGCAATTTGATACCGGCGGTGCCGAACAGCACGCCAGCGGCGAACAGACCTAATTTCTTCATCGTAGATTACCTCCTGATCGTATCCTATTTTCAACCGTCGATGTTACCGGCGGCTGCTTGTACTATATATATCATGGAACTGCGAAAAATACGAGATTTCCGTCCCGCAAAATGCCGCAAAACCGCCGTCAGCTGTTGGTAAGCTTCAGGGAAAAATCGCAGCAGTCGCCGCCGCGGCCCAGGGTCTTCGTCCTGTGCCACAGCAGCTTCGGGTGCAGGCCGTCATAGGTGATATCATCGCTGTCACAGAAGCAGTGGCACAGCTCCGGACAGCCATACCGCACACTGGCATCGTGATAGGGGCACTGGGTCATATCAATGCGCCAGACGCCGCCGGAGGTCTGGCTCTCCCGCGCAGCAAAGCCCGCCGTTTTGCCAAACAGCTTCGGCGTCTGATCGGCAAAGATGGCCGGAACGCGGCGGTACAGGCCAGGTATGCACATCAGCTTGAGGAGTTTTTTCTTTGTCTGCCAGGCACGCTGCTCCACATAGCCGTGAATGGTCTGCAGCGCTTCGTCCTTGGGCATGGCCCGCTGCAGCGCCTCATACGCCGCGATGCCGGGCAGGATCTGGCTTTCCAGATGACGCTGCTTTTGCTTTGTGGCGCCTGCGTTTTCCGCCCGCAGGGCCTCCAGCCGCGCGTCAAACGCGGCGTTCAGCGCGGACGCCTGCTCCGGAAAACGCTCTGCAGCCGTTTTTCGGAAATCTCTTGTGATATAGCTCTCTTTCATTTTGATACCTCCCGCTTTTGCCACAGGCGGCGTCCCGTCCAGGGGCGGCGCGCTGTGGGCGGTTTTTTATATGGTTAGCTCGAACTAACTATTTTAGCTTGAAAAGGCCGCCTTACGGCAGCCCTTCTGTTTGGCCGTTCCTTATAATGTGATCACATTATAAGGGCTGCGTGTGGAATTGTCAAGAGGCAGGTAGCACAAACACTGCTCCGCCGCAAGAGAGACTGTGAGGGTCTGTCCCAGCTTCACGGTCATTCCCTCCGGCAGCACGGCCCGCAGCGGCGGCGTGTCCGGCTGCTGCGCGGGGCGCAGCAGCACCACCGTTCCGTCAAGACCGCGGATGACACGGCAGACCTCCGCCGGGCAGCTCCCCTCACCCAAGGTAACGGCACTGTCGGGGATGGCCACGGTAAGCTGCTCACCCTCTGCCTGCAGCGGCAGGTGGAGGTTCCAGCCGTCAAGGGACACGCCGCCCTCACAGCGGCGGGCCGGAAGAAAATTGCGGCAGCCCGCCAGACGGGCAGCCCCCTGGGTGGCGGGATGACGCACCAGAGTGTCCATATCTGTTACAGGGCCGGAGCGGCCGTTTTCCATGACGCAGACGGACTGGCAATTGCGGTAGCACTCTCCCAGATCATGGCTGACCCACAGGATGGGGCCGCTGAATTCCGCCAGCAGGTCGGACAACTCCAGCTCCAGATGCCATTTCAGGAAGCTGTCCAGAGCGGAGAAGGGCTCGTCCAGCAGGATGGCCCGGGGCTCCGAGACCAGGATGCGGGCCAGGGCCACACGCTGCTGCTGGCCGCCGGAGAGCTGGGCGGGGTATTTCTTCTCCAGCCCCTCCAGCTGGAAGCAGCGGAGCTGCTCGGCTGCCTGCCGCTGCTTTTCGGCGCGGCTGCCGGTGCGGATGCCGCACTGGATGTTCTGGGCCACGGTCATGTTGGGGAACAGGGCATACTGCTGGAAGAGGTAGCCCACCCGCCGCTGCTGGGGCGTCAGGTCGATATGCGCTTCGCTGTCGAACAGTGTCTCGCCGTCCAGCACGATGCGGCCCTTGTCGGGGGTCATGATACCGGCGATGCACTTCAAGGTCACGCTCTTGCCGCAGCCGGAGGCCCCCAGCAGCGCCATGGTACCACTGCCGGTCTCAAATTTCGAGTGCAGGGTGAAGCTGCCCAGCTTCTTTTCGATATCCACGATCAGGCTCATGCGGTCTGCCTCCTTCCACGGCCGGAAGCGGCCAGCAGGTTTTTCTTCTCCAGCATGTTCACCACCAGCAATATCACGGCGGAGATGCCCACATTCACCAGCACCCATTTCAGGGCTAGGGCGTCGTTATTGACCTGCCACAGCTAATAGACGGTGGTGGACACGGTGGCAGTCTTGCCGGGGGTATAACCGGCGATCATACTGGTGGCGCCGTACTCGCCCAGTGCGCGGGCGAAGGCCAGCACCGCGCCCGCCAGCACGCCCTGACGGCAGTAGGGCATGCGGATATGCCAGAAGATGTAGGTATTGGACAGGCCCAATGTCTGTCCGGCATAGGCCAGCGTTTCGTCAAAAGCCTCGAACGCGCCGCGGACGGTGCGGTACATCAGGGGGGGAGACCACCACCGTGGCGAAGATGGCCGACCACCAGGTCATCACCAGCCGGATACCGAAGGTCTCCAGCACCCATGCGCCGATGAGCCGCTTGGGGCCCAGTACACGCAGCAGCAGATAGCCCACCACCGTAGGCGGCAGGACCAGGGGCAGCGTCAAAATCACGTTCAGAATACCTTTGACCAAACGCGGGAGCTTGGCGATATAGTACGCCGCGGCGATGCCCGCGAAGAACACCACCACCGCGGAAACAGCGGCGATGCGCAGTGAGTTTAAGAGGGGATACCAATCCATGGGAGACCTCCAGAAAAACGGGATGTGGGCAGGGCGCGTGAAGCGCCCTGCCCGATAAAGGGATGGGAGTATGAGATTACTTGCTCAGGGGGGTGAACAGCACCTTCTCGAACTCAGCGCCCTGCAGGTAAGCCTGAAACGCGGCGGCAGCCTCCTGCTGGGCGGAGGTGTTCAGCACGGCGGCGGGATAGATGACCTGGCCGCACATATCAGCGGTAGCCTCAGCAGCCACGGTCAGACCGGCGGAGTAAGCGTCGGAGGCATAGATGATGCCGCAGTCCACGGTGCCCTCAGACACGGCGGTGGTGACTTCCTTCACGTTGGAGCCATAGGTCAGCTTCTCAGCGATAGTGGCCTCGTCGATCTCGTAATAGGCAAAGATCTTCTTGGTGTACTGGCCCACAGGCACGTCCTCGTTGCCGATGGCCAGCATCACGTCGCCGCTCTTCAGCAGCTCGGCCAGCTTATCGAAGCTGTCGATGCCCTTGTCGTTGCCCTCGGCCACAGCCAGGACCACCTTGTTCTCCAGCAGGTCCAGGCGGTTGCCTTCCACCAGCATGTCCAGACCTTCGGGGTTCTTGTCGGCGTCGTCCTTCAGGGTGCCGTCCAGCTGGTTCATCTGCTTGGGAGCGGCAGAGATGAACAGGTCGCAGGAAGCGCCCTCGGTGATCTGGGTATACAGCTTGCCGGAGGAATCGAAGTTGAAATTGATCTTCACGTTCTCGTTCTCGGCCATGTACTTTTCGCCGATGGCGGTCAGGGAGTCGGTGAGGGAGGCGGCGGCGAACACGGTCAGCTCCACGGTCTCGGCGGGGGTCTGATCGTCGTTGGCAGTGTCGTTGTTGGCGTCGGCATTGTTGTTGCCGCAGGCCACCAGGCTCAGCGCCATGACCAGCGCCAGCAGCAGGGAGATAAACTTTTTCATCTTGGGTTTTCCTTTCTTGGTGTTTCTATTCTATCGTATCGCAATTCTCTTGTGAGGATAACGAATCTCAAAGTCATGCGCCCCGCGGGCGCATGATGGATTTATTTGCCGAAGGGACAGACGGGATAGTGACACTCCTTGCAGCCCAGGCACAGGCCGCCCTCGCCCAGCGCCACCACGTCCGCGCGGGTGACGGGAACGCCTGCGGCGATACGCGGCAGCACCAGATCAAAGATCGTCGCACCGGCGTACATCACACAGCCGGGCAGGCCCATCACAGGCATGCCGTCCGCAAAATATCCCAGCAGGAACATAGCGCCGGGCAGCACCGGCGCACCGTAGCATACGATGCGCGCGCCGCTGGCGCGGATGCCGCCAGGTGTGTTGTCATCGGGATCCACGCTCATGCCGCCGGTGCACAGGATCATATCCGGCTGCTTTTCCCGCATGGCCAGCACCGCGTCCCGCACATTTTCCACGCCGTCTCCGGACTGCACGGTGGCGATGGTCTCGATGCCGTAGGCCTTCAGCTTGTCGATGACCACCGGAGTGAACGTGTCCTGTATGACGCCCTTTTTCACCTCGTTGCCGGTAGTCACGATGCAGGCGGTCTTTTTCGTATAGGGCAGCAGCTCCAGCAGCGGCTCATCGCCCGCGGCCTGCTCCGCCTTCTGCAGCTTCTCCTCCTCAATGATGAGAGGAATCACGCGCATGCCCGCCAGCTTATCGCCTTTTCGCACAGGGGTATTCCCCTTGCGCGTGGCGATCATGATATCCTCCTGGGAATTGACAGCCAGGAGCCTTTCGCTCTTGACACGGAACAGGCCGTCGCAGGCGGCTTTCAGCTCGATCTTGCCCTCTTTCACCTCGGTGCGGGTCATGTTGTCATTGGTGCAGAGAGCCAGCAGGCGCTCCGCCGCGTCGTTTTCATGCATCATACCCGGGGTCATCTCGTAAATATAGAGATTTTCCTTCCCCATACTCAGCAGCACGGGGATATCCTCCTCCGTCACCACATGGCCCTTGCGGAAGCGCGCGTCTTTATACTGATCCTTAATGATCTGGGTCAGGTCGTGGCACAGTACATGACCCACCGCGTCCTGCGTTCTGATGAGCTTCATTCCAGCACCTCCCGCGCCGTCATGCCAAAAATACAGGGATATTGTAGCAAATGTCGCCGTCTCCCGTAAGTCTTTTGTCCGATATTGTCGTATGCAAAACCGATTTTGTCGGATTATCTTGACAGTCCCACGCGTATCCGCTATGATACAGACAGAATCGAGGTGAAGCATCATGGACGGAAATACCATCCTGTCCGTCGCCAAGGCCATGGAGCTGCTGCAGCTGCTGAGTCAGGCAGGCAGCCCGCAATCGCTGACGGAACTATCGCAGCGCAGTGGCTATCCCAAGAGCACCGTGTTCGGTCTTGTGACCACCATGCGGGAATACGGCGTTATCATGCAGACGCCGGAGGGCAAGTACACGCTGGGGCTGCGGCTGTTTGAATACGGCCGGCAGGTGGAGCGCTCCTGGGATGTTTCACTGGTGGCGCGGCCCTATATGGAGCTGCTCTCCCAGCAGACGGGCGCGTCTGTGATGCTCTCCATCTGCGAGGGGGGCAGCGTGATCACGCTGGACCAGGTGGAGGCGCGGGACAAGCTGCGCATCGTGTCGGAGGTCGGCGCGCGGCTGCCCATCTACTGCACGTCTCAGGGTAAGGTGTTTCTGGCCCACATGTCCCGCGCCGGTGCGGAGGCGCTGCTGTACGCCCAGCCCATGACGCAGTTTACGCCCCACACCATCACCGATCCGCCCGCCTTGATGCAGGAGGTGGAGGCATGCCGCACCAACGGCTACGCCATCGAAAACGGCGAATATAAGGTCGGATTGCGCTCCATTTCCGCGCCGGTCTATACGGTGGAGGGCAAGGTGCGGTACGCCGTCGGCGTGATCGGCATGTTCCGCAGCACCCATTCCGATGAATTCTACACCGCCGTGAAGCGGGTCTGCGCCACGGCGTCCATGATCTCAACTTCACTTGGCTATCAAAAACAGGAGGGCACGTTATGAGCTATACCGCAGCCGTTATCACCGTCAGCGATCTGGGCAGTCAGGGACTCCGGCAGGACACCAGCGGCCCCACCGTCCGCGGGATGCTGGAGGAGGCGGGGTTTTCCGTCATCCACACCGCCATCGTGCCGGACGAGCAGGCGCAGATCCAGGCGGCGCTTTGCTCCTGCGCCGATGAGCTGCACATCGACCTGATCGTGACCACCGGCGGCACGGGGCTTTCGCCCCGCGACGTGACGCCGGAGGCTACGCTGGCCGTGCTGGAGCGGGAGATCCGCGCCATCCCCGTGGCCATGTGGGTGGAGGGGCTGAAGATCACCCCCCGCGCCATGCTGTCCCGCGCCGTAGCGGGCACACGGGGCAGCAGTCTCATCATCAACCTGCCCGGCTCCGAGAAGGCGGCGCGGGAAAACCTGTCCGCCGTTATCGGCGCACTGGAGCATGCCATGCACATGATCGCCGCCGAAGGGCACAAATGATCCCGCTTACGATAGGGAACGCGCCGGTATTCTGAGGATGCCGGTGCTTTTTTCGCTCTTTTGTCACTGCTGCGGTACTTTTTCTGCCTGTTTTCTGCACAAAAAGTCGGCTGTTTTCCTGGAAAACAGCCGACTTTTCTATGCATTTTTCCAATGATATCCATAGAGCACATCTATGTGTTCAAATATCGCGCCGTGCATTTGGGCAGGTCTCCAGTGACGTTCCGTCCAGAATAAACTGCCGGAACTGGCGCACGGCAGGGGATTGGAAGGAACGGTCGTCACTGACCATGTAGAAATTCCGCTCCCACACCGGATGGACGATCTGAAGGATCTTCACCTCCAGCCGCAGCAGCATCTCCATATACGGCACCACGGCGATGCCGAAGCCGTGGGCCACCAGTCCGGCGATGACCTGATCCTCCTCGGTCTCATAGGCGATGTGGGGGCTTTCGCCGATCTGGTCGAAAAGCCCGTCGATCACATCCCGCAGGCCGCTGCCCTTGCTGAAATAGACCTGGGGATAGGGCAGCGTGTCCGCCAGATCCACGGTGTGCAGCCGCGCCAGCGGGTGATTGCGGGGCACGGTCAGCACCAGGTCCTGCTGCTCCACGGGGATGGAGGTCAGGCCCATCTCCGGCGCGGGGCGGGAGGAGAACACCAGATCATACCGGTGGGCCAGCAGGCCCTCTAACAGCTGGCTGGTGACGCCGGTGTGGAAGGTGAAGCGGATATTCTTCTCCGGATTAGCCGCCAGGAAACGGGAGGCCAGATCCGGCACGAAATCCACCCCCAGCTTCCGCAGCAGGCCCAGGCGGATCACACCCTCTCCCCTGCCCACACGGCGCAGGGCATCCACCCCGTCGTCCAGCGTGGCCAGCGTCTGCTGGGCGCAGGTCAGGAACTGCTGGCCGAAGTGGGTCAGCGCCACGTTGCGGCCCCGTTTTTCAAACAGAGGCACCTCCAGTTCCCCCTCCATCTGGGCGATGGCGTGACTGAGGCTGGGCTGGGTGATGCACATCTGCTCCGCCGCGCGGGTGTAGTGCTGGGTATGGGCCAACTCCACAAAGTAGCGCAAATGTAACAAATTCATACCGGTATTCCTCCCTTTCCTGCACCAAGTACACAACAAACCATAAAGGAAATCTATGGGTTTTGTGAAAAAATTTGATTTGTTAATTCTTTGGCATTGCGGTACAGTGGAGCCAGACAACACGAGCCGCCCCACAGACGGCGGCGAAGAGGAGGCGATGAGCGTGCAGCTCTCAGGAACCACCACCATGCTGGGGTTGATTGGAACGCCGGTGGCACATTCCAAATCCCCCGCCATGTACAACCACTGCTTCGCCAGGTATGGACTTGACTGGGCGTATCTGGCCTTTGACGTGACGCAGGAGAAGGCGGGCGCGGCGGTGCAGACGCTGCAGACCATCACCCAGGCCGCGCCGGAATGCACGCTGTCTCTGCATGATCTGGACGACGGAGATGATCTGCGCAGGGCCGTCAGCCGCTGCGACATTCTCTCCAACGCCACGCGGGTAGGCATGGCGCCGGAGGTGGAGCACAGCATCATCACCGACCGGAGCTGGTTCCAGCCGGAGCTGGTGGTGACCGATGTGGTCTATGCCCCGCCGGAGACGAAGCTGCTGCGGGACGCCAGATCGGCCGGATGCCGCACCTGTGACGGACTGGGCATGCTGCTGTGCCAGGGGGCGGAGGCCTTCCGGCTGTACAGCGGCCTGGAGATGCCCATCGAGGAGATATGGACGCTTCTGTACACCTGACAACAATCAAGAGAAGAGAAAGGAACATCACCATGAACCAGACTGTGGACTCCCGCAAGTATTACCCCACGGCGCCGGCCCTGTACATCACCTATTTCGTTCTGGGCGTGTCCGCCACTATTATGGGACAGTACAAGCAGAACTTTGCCGCCCTGTGGGGGGCATCGACGCTGACCGACGGCAGCTATGACGTTTCCGGCGTGGTGGCGGTCATCGCCGCCATCGGGCTGGGCCGCCTGATCGCCTTTCCGGTGGTCGGTCCTCTCAGCGACCGGCTGGGCCGGCGGCTCTCCGCCCTGATCGGCTGCGGACTGTACGCCATCTTCCTGCTGGGCATCACCTTTGCCCCAATCTGTATGTGGGCTACGCCCTGGCGGTGGTCAGTGGCATGGTCAACTCCTTCCTGGACACCAGCATCACCCCCTCCTGCATGGAGATCTTCAAGGAAAAGGGCACCATCACCAACATCTTCACCAAGCTGGCCATCTCTATCGCCCAGTTTCTGCTGCCCTTCGCCATCGGCTTTGTGGCGGCCCATGAATTGCCCTTCCGCACCATCTTCATCGCAACTGCGGTGATCATCATCGCCGACGGCGTGCTGCTGGCTTTCCTGCCTTTCCCGCCCTTTGAAAAGGTGGTAAAGGTCAAGGGACAGAAGGGCGAGAAGATGCATTTCACCCCCGCGGCCATCGTGCTGGTGTGTCTGGGCTTCACCACCTCCACCACGTTCATGCTGTGGATGAACTGCAATCAGGAGCTGGGCGCCCTGTACGGTCTGGCGGATCCCAGCAAGATCCAGTCCTTCTATTCCGTGGGCATCGTAGTGGCGCTGTTTGTCAGCGCGGCGCTGCTGAAGCGGAATGTGGAGCCCGCCAAAATTCTGGTGATCTATCCCTGCGTGGCGCTGGCGACACTGGCGGCCATCTACTTCATCCAGAAGCCGGTCATCTGTCTGGCGGGCGGCTTCCTGCTGGGCTTCTTCGCAGCGGGCGGCGTGCTGCAGCTGGTGACGGCGGTGGCCAATGAGATGTTCCCCAGGAACCGCGGCGTCATCACCTCCATTGTGATGATCTCCTCCAGCGTGGCCAACTATATCGTCATCAGCGTGGCCGGTGTGCTGACCCGCGTGGGCGGCGTCAACGGTCCCCGACTGGTGGTGCTGTTCAACATGGCGGTGACGCTGGTGGGCATCCTGCTGGCGGTATACCTGAACATCTGCCAGAAGCGGGAACGGGCCGCGCAGGTGAAATAAGATGAGGACGCTATTCTTTATCGGCTTCATGGGCGTGGGAAAAACCTCCGTCTCCGCCGCGCTGGGGCGGATGCTGGGGCTGCCGGTCATGGAGATGGACGAGGAGATCGCCCGACAGGAGGGCATGCGTATTCCGGAGATCTTTGTCCAAAAAGGCGAAGCGTACTTTCGCCAGTGTGAAACGGCGCTGCTGACGGGGCTGGCCGCGGAGCGCGCCTGTCTGGTCTCCTGCGGCGGCGGGGTGGCTATGCGGCCGGAAAACGTGGATGCCATGCGCCGCTGTGGCACGGTGGTGCTGCTGACCGCTCGTCCGGAGGTGATCCTGGCGCGGGTCAAAGACAGCGGTGAACGGCCCCTGCTGCAAGGCAAAAAGAACGTGGCGGACATCGCCGCATTGATGGCCCAGCGCCGCGCCGCTTACGAAGCCGCCGCGGATATCACCGTGGATACCTCGGATCTGGCCATTGAAGAGGTCTGCCGTGCCGTGCTGCGGCAGATCAATACGAAATAACACACAAATAGAAAACGTATTTTGAGGAGGAAGCTACCATGTCTCACAAGTATCCCATCACCATCAGTTCCTGGACCCTGGGCGATCAGTGCACCTTTGAGGAGCGGGTCGCCGCCGCCAAGGCGGCGGGCTTTGAGGGCATCGGCCTGCGGGCGGAGACCTATGTGGACGCCTTGAACGAGGGTCTGTTTGACGCCGACATTCTGGCGATCCTGGACAAGTACGGCATGAAGGTCACCGAGGTGGAGTACATCGTCCAGTGGGCGGAGGACCACCGCTCCCATGAGCAGAAGTACAAGGAGCAGATGTGCTTTCATATGTGCCAGCTGTTCGGCGTGAACCACATCAACTGCGGGCTGATGGAGAACTACTCCGTGGAGCACACGGCCCAGAAGTTGCGGGAGCTGTGCCACCGCGCCGGAAAGTATACCATCGGCGTGGAGGTCATCAGCGATGAAATTCTCGCCACCGGCGTGGCCGCAGCGGCCAAGGCCAACTTTGACGCCACCCGCGCCGTGCTGGCCCAGGCATGGCCTGAGGTTCTGGAAAAGTAACACAACATTGACAATAGAGATAGGAGGATCACAGTATGGAAAGCAGAATTTCCGGGCATACCAAGCTCTTTTGCCTGATCGGTTCCCCCGTGGGACATTCCGGCTCCCCCGCCATGTATAACTACAGCTTCCAGCGCACCGGCATCGACGCGGCCTATCTGGCCTTCAACATTCCGCTGGAGGACAGCGATGCGCTGGCCCAGGCGGTGAAGCGCTGCGACATTCTGGTGAACGCCACTCGTGTGGGCATGAAGCCCCTGGACGGCGAGACCCTGATCGACCCCGCCCTGTTCCGCGCCGATCTGTTGGTGGCGGACACAGTGTACAACCCCCGCGAGACCCGCATGATCCAGGAGGCCAAGGCGGCGGGCTGCAAGGCCGCCGTGGGCGGCATCGGCATGCTGCTGTGGCAGGGCGTGGCGGCCTTCAAGCTGTTCACCGGCAAGGATATGCCCGCCCAGGAAGTGCTGGAGAAGTTTTTCTCCTGACGCGATTTTGAGGAAGTGAGGTGCGACGATGAAATTCCCGACCATGTTTTCTCCCGTGCAGATCGGCACGGTGACCGTTCCCAACCGCTTTGTGGTGCCCCCTATGGGCAACAATCTGGCCAACACCGACGGCACTCTCAGCGACCGGTCCCTGTCCTACTATCAGGCCCGGGCCAAGGGCGGTTTCGGATTGATCACCATCGAGTCCACGGTGGTGTATCAGGAGGCCAAGGGCGGCCCCCGAAAGCCCTGCCTGTTCTCCGACGACACGGTGGAGAGCTTCCGCCGTGTGGCGGACGCCTGCCACGCCTATGGCGCCAAGGTGTCCATCCAGCTGCAGCACGCAGGGCCCGAGGGCAACTCCGCCCTGACGGGCTATCCCCTGAAGGCCGCCAGCGCCATGCCCGCCTCGGCGGGGCGGGAGATCCCCCAGGCGGTGTCCAACGAGGAGGTCTATCGCATCATCGAGTGCTACGGCGACGCGGCGCGGCGCGCCCAGCTGGCGGGTATCGACATGGTGGAGGTGCACTGTGCCCACGGGTATCTGGTCAGCACCTTCATCTCCCAGCGCACCAACAACCGCACCGACGAGTTCGGCGGCTGCTTTGAAAACCGGATGCGCCTGCCCCGACTCATTATTGAGAATATCCGCCGCAAGACCGGCGGCAACCTGCCCATCCTGTGCCGCATCAACGCCTGCGACGAGGTGGAGGGCGGCCAGAGCGTGCAGGACGCGGCGGCGGTGGCGGCCTATCTGGAGGAGGAGGAGTGCGGCGTGGACGCCCTGCATGTGACCCGTGCCGTTCACCTGTATGACGAGTTCATGTGGGCCCCGGGCGTCACCCACGGTGGCTTTAACGCCGATCTGGTGACGGAGATCAAGCGGGCGGTGTCCGTGCCCGTCATCGCCGTGGGACGGTTCACCGAGCCCCAGTACGCTGAGCTGCTGGTAAAGCAGGGCCGCGCCGATCTGATCGCCTTCGGCCGACAGAGCATTGCCGATCCTGAGCTGCCCGCCAAGGCGCGGAACGGCCAGCTGGAGACGCTCTCGCCCTGCATCGGCTGTCTGCTGGGCTGCGTGCCCAACATGTTCGCCGGAAAGGCCATCACCTGTGCGGTGAATCCCTGCGTGGGCCGCGAAAGCGAGCTGGCTCCCGCTGCGTAGAAGAAGCGCGTCACCGTAGTGGGCGGCGGCCCCGGCGGACTGTACGCCGCATGGGCCTGTGCCGTCCGCGGCCATCAGGTGACGCTGATAGAGAAAGCCGACGAGCTGGGCGGCAACTTCCGCATCGCCGCCTATCCCACCGGCAAGGGGCAACTGACGGAGGCCATCCGCTCCATGATTGTCAAGTGCCAGCTGGCAGGCGTGGATCTGCGCTGCGGCGTGGAGGCCGACGAGATGCTGCTGCGGTCTCTTGCCCCCGACGCCATCATTCTGGCCACCGGCTCCACGCCGTTGATCCTGCCTATCCCCGGCCTTTCCGACTGCGGCTATGTGACCGCTCAGGATATGCTGGACGGCAAGGCGCCCATGGGGCAGAAGGTACTGGTGGTTGGCGGCGGCATGGTAGGCTGCGAGGCCGCCGAGTATCTGGTGGAGCGCGGCCATCAGGTGGCGGTCATTGAGATGAAGGACGTGATCGCCGCCGATGTGACGCCGGAAAACCGCCGCTACATGTTCGAGAATTTCGAGGAAAACCACGTGCTGCTGCGCCCCGGCGCCAAGGTGACCCAGTTCTATGCCGACGGCGTGGACTATGCGCTGGCGGACGGCACGGCCGGTTCCCTGCGGGGCTATGACAACATCGTGCTGGCTACGGGCTCCCGCTCCAACACCGCCCTGAAGGAGACTGCCGAGAAGGTGGCCGGTCAGGTACTGGTGATCGGCGAGGCCGCCAAGGCCCCGGGCAACGCCGTGCTGGCCACCGGCGACGCGCTGGAGGCTGCGCTGCAGATCTGATCTCCGGCGACATTCTTTTCCTTTTGTGCTGTATACTCTTTTCCGGACCGCGCCCGACCGCCTCTCTGGTCGGGCGCGATTTTTCCGCGCACAGGTGACAAAACAGAAAAAGCATGGTATACTCTAAGCAGCAAGGAGGGCTATGCCATGCGTATCAACTGGTTCAAGGACGAAAACAATCTGATTTACATCAACGGCGAAACACAGCTTGCGGAGCTGGAGCGGACGCTGCACTTTCCAGGCTTGGAGGAGGCCGCCAACGAGCTGCGGCAGCATCCCACGGCGGAGGGCTTTACCATCAAGGGCCCCAAGCGCACCAGCGGGCGGCTGTTCGTGCCGGATCTGGCCTTTGGCGAGCATATCGAGATGGGGGAGAATATTTTCTTCTTCATGGGTGAAATGCAGGAGTGCTATGTCATCTACTGGCCCGACGCGCCGGTCGTGGGATAAGGGGGCGCGCAGAATGGCGGAATACGAGATCATCGTGGAATCCATGACGCCCTGCGGCGGCGCGAAGCACGCCATCCGGACGATCATCGAGGCGGAGGCGGAAAGCCCCCAGGCCTATGTGGAGCAGAACAAACGCTTTCCCATCCGCGATATGGGAAAAACCACCGACGGCAGCGTCGTCATCACCACCGGCAACGAGAGCGGCTATGTGGTCCGCTATACCTTTACCGAGGTGTAACGCCTGCCTGTATACAAGCGAAAAGCAAGGCCTCCGGCTGTGCCGGAGGCCTTGCTTTTCGTCTGTCTGACGCTTGGGGCTACTGTAACCGCCCGTCGCCGCCCATCAGGGCGGTCATTTCCTCGATGCGTTCCAGCGGGAACGGCGGCTCGCACAGGGGCTTCATGGCGATGGACATGAGCTTCATGGGGTTGTCATCCGCTGCCACACGGTTGGAGCTGAGGGCGCCGCAGCGCTTGCAGCGGTGGATGATGGCCCACTCGCCGCCCTTGCGCACCCAGACGGAAACGGGTTCCATGATGCCGCCGCAGTCGCTGGCGCGATCGCCGGGCTCGTTGTCCACATGGAGGCTGCTGAGGCAGTTGGGACAGTGGTTGCGATGGTCGCTGCCTGCGTTTTGCGGTGTGCAGAGTCTGCCGCAGACCTTGCAGGTAAAGCTGTCGTGGCAGGCATGGGTCTTATAGTAGCCTTTTTCAAAGGTTTTGCGTTTGTTTTCGCGGTTCATTTTGTTCCTCCTGAAGATGTATGACCGGTTCCTCGGGAGGAATGGCGTGTGAATGGATTTGCCAGACCTCCCGATCAGGCCACACGCTCCAGCGCTAAAGTAGTCAGTTTCAAAAAATTCTCCTTAACTATTTGATGATATTGTGTCAATGGTCTCCTGCAAAAGCTGTAAAAACCGGCCCGCATGCGCGCCGTCCATCTGGGTATGGTGGAACTGGAACGACAGCTTCAGCGTTGTTCGGAAAAGCCCCTGGCGGTATTTTCCCCAGATGAGGAAGGGGTTGTTGAAAATGCCGCTGTTCATGCCGACGGCTCCGTCGATCTCGGTGTCCACGACGGCGGAGGTGCCGATCACCATGCTGTCGGTCAGGTCGTGGTTTTCGCAGGTTTCCGCCGTCTGCCGCGTCAGGCGCAGATAGTCAGCGCTGAACTGCGTCAGGTCAGCGGAAAAGGGCACGTCGCAGGAGCTGACCTGGCCGGTCTGGTTCCTGACGATGGTGTTCACGGCCAGGGCGTCATATTGCAGCAACTGCCGCCCCACGGGAAGCGTATAGAACTCCCTGACCCTACCGGCGGCTTTTCCGATGCACCAGCACAGCAGCATGTTGAATTTAAGTCCTTTTCTGCGGCTGAGGCGGACAAGAGGCGTCACGTCCAGTGTCTTGAAGAACGTTACCATGGGGTTGGGCGCGTTCATCCACAGTTCGTAGGCTTCCGCGCGGGCGGTGGTTTTCGGGTCGATACTGACGGGCTTCATCGGATGGCCTCCAGCGCGCGGGGGCAGATCGTATGGGTCACGCGGCTCTCACCTCCTTTTTTCGGGTATCCGCGCAGAACAGGTGGATGCCCAGCGCCGCATTGAAGCCCGTGGCGGCAAAAACGCTGAAGCGCTCCACCACGCCGAAGTACGCGGCGGGGACGAGCTTCATACCCACGGCCCCCACCAGCATCATCCCCAGGGCGATCCCTGCGCAGACGCCGTAGGAGCGGCATTCCCTGTTTTTCACACCCGCAAGGATGATAACGGTCAGCGACACGATGGACAGCAGCACCACTGCGGCGGTGACCACCATGTGCATCACGTCCTGAAAGGCTCCGGCGTAGCCGCTGTCGCTGAGGGGGAACATCCGGTAGCCGACGGCGGAGATCCACTCCATGACGGCGAACAGATAGATCCCCGTGCGCAGCAGTCTGGTCTTTTGGCCCTGTATGCCGATGCACACCACCGTCACGCACAGGACCTCGCACGTGTTATACAGCGCGCTCAGCTGGTTCCACAGCGTCAGGGACGGCGCGTTCGCCGCGCTCAGGTCGCTGACCGCCTGGGCCATCCAGTCGTAGTCCGGATAGGCCAGCGGCGAGAAGATCACCGCCGCGGTGTAGGACAGCAGGCTGACGACGCCCAGCAGTCCCAGCTTTTGAAGCAATGTTTTCTGCATCATATGCCCCCTTTTTCTGTCTTTTTACAGACTCCTGTTCTCATAACGCTTGACCTCGCCGAAATGTTGCACGCCGGAGCGGCTGGCCTCGATCCGGCGGATAAAGCGGTCGATGTGGGCGTCCAGCAGGGGGGCGACGGCGCTTTTGTCCGCCGCGCCGTCATAGACGCTGTACAGCAGGTACATGGGCCCGTAAAACTCCAGGGCCAGCTGCATGGCGGCTTCGTCACTGTCCGTCAGCTTGCGGAAGATGGCCGCCATGTACTGGGTGGGGCCTGTGGCAAGATAGTCGTGGTACAGCTGGGCCATCGCCGGATCGCGGTACTGCTCCAGGGTCAGCATTTTCCGGAAATTTGCGGAAAACGGCTCCTTTGTCCAGTGGTCGAACTGCGCCACGCTGTAGGCGTGGATCCGCTCCAGCGGCGTGTGCAGATAGGCCTCGGCAAAGCCGTCCGGCTCCGTCTCCGGCATGTCATAGGCCTCCGCCCGCTCATAGTCCATCCGGCGCATGCGCTGGATGATCCGGTCCAGGATCTCCTGCTTTCCGGCGTAATGCTTATACAGCGCGGCTTTGGTGATCCCCAGCTGGTTCGCGATGTCGCTCATGGAGGTGCCCAGATACCCGCTGCGGGCAAACAGCGCCAGCGCGGTCTCCAGGATCCGTTCCTTCGTGCCTCCGGCCATGATCGTCCTCCTTTTCCGATAAAAGTAACCACTCGGCAACCTTATTATAGTTACCGAGTGGTCACATGTCAAGACGTTGTTTTGTCAATTGTCCGCGGCGCTTTGCTGCGGCTCCCCTTCCCCCTCCTCCGCCACCGGCAGGACGAGGCGGGAGCAGTACCGCCGCGTTTCGATCTCGCGGCCTGTGTAGGGGGCCACGATGCCCATCACGCGGGGAAGGCCCGCGGGGGTCAGGGCGCGGCTTTTCGCCTCACGCCCCAGGGTCAGCCACACCTCGTCCATGCCGTCGTAGTCGCCGTAGTACAGCACCGACAGGGCGCGGCACTCCGGCAGCGTCACCGCGTCCTTGGGAGCCTTTTCCGGCCGGACGGGGACGCAGACGTAGATGGGATAGGGCGTGTCGCCGATGTAGCCCTCCCAATAGTCGTGCCGGTCCGACAGGGTAAACAGGGGCTCGTCGGACAGCACGCACCCCCTTTTGATACAGTCGCTGTAAAAGGCGTACATATAGGCGTACTTTTCCGCGATGGTGTGGCCCTCGCAGCGGCGCATGCAGCAGGTCACGGCGGGCAGGGTCATCATCTGCACGGAGACGGCGGCGGTCTCTTCCGCCCGCAGGCGCATTTCCTCCACGCTGCGCTGCAGGCTGCGCAGCCGCGTCTCCAGCACCGCCAGCAGCTCCGCCGCCTCGCCGCCGTGGACGAAATAGGCGGCGATCTCCTCCGCCCCCAGGCCCATGGCCTTGAATTTCTCGATCTGCAAAACGCGGGCCACGTTGTGGTTGTCGTAATAGCGCCGCCCGCTGTCCGGCGCGGTGTAGGCGGGGGTCAGCAGGCCTTTTTCCTCCATCCGCAGCAGGGTGCTGCGGGAAATGCCGCAGGCGTGGGCCGCCTCGGTGATCTGAAACAGTTTTTTTGTGTCCATTTTTTCTGTTTTTCTCCCAAAAAGCTCTTGCTTCGTTCACAGGTGAACGGGTTATACTACCATTATAAGGAAAACCATCCGTCTGTCAAGAGGATGGCTTGGGGAAACATGCGCCGCCCGTGGGCGGCGCGCCCTTCGGGTATACCCGAAGGAGCAAGATCACGAAAGGGTGTGTGAATCATGACATGGAGAAAGAGGATACTGTGCATGGTGCTGTGCATGGTAACGGTGCTGAGCATGTTGTGCGTGCAGGCGGAGGGGGCGACAGGCCATCAAAAGCACTACATCTGCGGAAAGACAACCTGCACGGAGAGCGGACACAAGAAGCCAACGTGGGCAGCGTGGGACGGAACAAAAGACATTACATATGATGCGAACGGCGTTGCTTATGTTTATCTGACACAGGATGTAACGCGCAGCGATTACCTTCTCGTTGGTAACAACCAAACCCTTTATCTTTGTCTCAACGGACATTCTATTACAAAGAGCGGGTATAATTATACAATTTATATCGCTGATGATGGGGCACTTACGCTCTGCGACTGTGAGCCGAACGGTAAAAAGGGCTGCATTACCCATGTCCTAAAAGATGATGGTACAAGATCCGGCGACAGAGGTGTTGCAGCACGCGGATCTTTTACCATGTACGGCGGCGAGATCGCCAACAACAACGGCGGCGTGACTGTAGGCTTTAAAAGCTCCCGCTCCCAATCTATAGGCAGTTTCACCATGTACGGTGGTACCATCCGCGATAATGAACTCACAACAACTTCTGGCACTGAGGGCGGCGGCGGCGTACGGGTGAACGAGGATAGCAGTTTTACCATGTATGGCGGCACCATTTGTGACAATGAAGCGCTTAACGCTGCCAATGGCGGTGGTGTATATGTGAAAAACGGTCATTTCATCATGAACGGTGGTGAAATCACCGGAAACACGTGCGAAAAATACCGTGGCGGCGGTGTATATATCAGTGGCAAAACCATTCAGGTGACCGGCGGCACCATCTCCAATAATAAATGCTTCGGCACGGATCAAGGTGAAGGCGGCGGCATGTGTGTATCCAATACATCCGGCAGCATCTCCGGCATCACCGTTACCGGCAATACGGCCGGTGATCGTGGCGGCGGAATTGCTTTTGTGAACGAAGGCGACGTTACACTCAAAGACAGCACCATCACCGGCAATATGGCTGGCAGCAGCGGAAAGGGCGGCGGTGGCGTGAGTATCAGAGATACAACGGTCACCATTTCCGGCAAGCTGATCATCAGCGGCAACACCAAGGGCGGCACGATCAATAGTAGCGGCAAGCTGACTGGCGGTACGCCAAATAATGTCCTCCTGTGGATGTCCAAGGATTCTCTCCACATCGGCGGCAAGCTGACCGGCGGTGAGGGCAGCATCGGTGTGACTACGGCCAGCACTCCTGGAAATAATAATTACAGGGATATTGCCGAGGGCAAGAGTCAGTATATCGACCTAAGCGTTTTTACCTACGAAAACGATGATACGCCCATCAGCACGTACACTGACACTGAGGGGGACGTCGTTTTCCTCAGGGTGTGCAAACACAGCTTCAACAACAAGTGGATAACAGGCAACGGGCAGCATTGGCACACGTGTAAGAACTGCGACAGCACCAGTGAAAAGGTGAACCACACTTTTAATAAAAGGGTAAGCAGCAGCACGTATTCTGCATCTGCCGCCACCTGCACAGAGGGGCCGAAGTATTATTACTCCTGCGAGTGTGGTGAAAAGGGAACGGAAACCTTTACCTTCGGCAATGCGCTGGGGCATAGCTATGGCACGCCCAGTTACAGCTGGGACGGCGACAAGTGCACGGCGCGGCGCATCTGTTCGCGTGACGACAGCCATATTGAGACGGAGACCGTCACGGCTGTTGCGACGGTGACGCGGGAGGAAACCTGCGAATTGGAGGAGCTTTCCACCTATACGGCAACCTTCGAGAATGCGGCGTTTAAGCAGCAGACGAAGGAAAATGTGGTCACTGCAAACAAGCTGGGACATGACTTCAGCGTGCAGCAGAACGACAACACGCAGCACTGGGAAAAGTGCTCCCGCTGTGATGCCACGACCGAAAAGAGCAACCACGGCTGGGACGCGGGCACTGTGACCACCGAGCCTACCTGCACTGAGAAGGGTGTGAAGCTCTTTACCTGCACCGTGTGCAAGGCCACGAAGACGGAATCCATTAACGCCAAGGGGCATGACTGGGATGCGAACTTCACCGTGGATCAGGCTGCCACCTGTACGGCGGCGGGCAGTCAGAGCAAGCACTGCTCCCGCTGCGACGCAAAGAGTGAGGTAACGGCGATCCCCGCCAAGGGGCACACCTGGGATAACGGCACTGTGACCACCGAGCCCACCTGCACCGCCGCCGGTGTGAAGCTCTTTACCTGCACCTGCGGGGCGACGAAGACGGAATCCGTGGACGCTTTGCAGCATAGCTATGGCACGCCCAGTTACAGCTGGGACGGCGACAAGTGCACGGCACTGCGCACCTGTTCGCGTGACGGCAGCCATGTCGAGACGGAGATCGTCACGGCTGTTGTGACGGTGACGCAGAATAGGACCTGCATTCTGTCTGAACTGTCCCAGTATACGGCGACCTTCACAAATTCGGCATTTGCGGTACAGACGAAGGTAAATGTTGAGACCAACTCTGCGCTGGGACACAATTGGGCGGCTGCCAACTGCCTCTCTCCCAAAACCTGCACGCGCTGCCAAGTCACGGACGGTCAGCCTCTGGGCCACGACTACACCGTATCCCTTAACAACGGCACAGTGGCCACCTGCACGGCGGATGGCAAGGAGTCCGATATGCAGTGCTCCCGCTGCGACGATGTGAAGACCGGCGCGACTATTAACGCCACGGGCCATACCTCCGGCGCTGCCGTAACGGAAAACGTAGTTGACGCCACCTGTCTGGAAAGCGGCAGCTACGACGAGGTGGTCTACTGTACGACATGCAAAACCGAACTCCGCCGCGAACAGAAGACCACCCCCGCGCTGGGGCATGACATCGTCCACCACGAGCCCAAGACTCCCACCTGTACGGAGATTGGCTGGAACGCCTATGACACCTGCTCCCGCTGCGACTATACCACGTACCAGGAACTGGCGACGCTGGGCCACAACTATTCCGAAGAGTGGAGCAAGGACGAGAGCGGCCACTGGCATGAATGCAGCCGCTGCGCAGGCAGAACAGATGAAAGCGGCCACACCCCGGGGCCGGAGGCCACCGACACAACCGCGCAGACCTGCGCGAAGTGCGGATATGTGATCGAAGCCGAACGGGGCCATGAGCTGGAACACCACGCGGCCAAGGCGCCCACCTGCACGGAGTTCGGCTGGGACGCCTATGATACCTGTAAGCGCTGCGACTATACCACGTATGTGAAGCGCGAGGCCACCGGCCACACGAAGGAGCCTATCCCCGCCGTGCCCGCCACCTGTACGGAAAATGGTAAGACAGAGGGCAAGCGCTGCTCAGTCTGTAACGAGGTGCTTGAGGAGCCGCAGACAGTAGACGCGCTGGGCCATGACCCCATCCACCACGAGGCGCAGGCGGCCACCTGCACAAGCATCGGCTGGAACGCCTACGACACCTGCAAGCGCTGCAGCTATACCACGTATCAGGAACAGCCCGTACTGGGCCACGACACCGTACATCACGAGGCGAAGGACGCGACCTGTCTATCCATCGGCTGGAAGGCCTATGACACCTGCACGCGCTGCGACTACACCACGTATCAGGAGCAGTCCGCACTGGGCCACGACTGGACGGACGCCACCTGCACCACGCCCAGGACCTGCGCACGGTGCGCCGTCACCGAGGGCGCTGCGCTGGGCCACGACTGGGGCAACTGGATCGTCACCACGCCGGCTACCGAGCTTGCCGAGGGTGTGGAGACACGAACCTGCCGCCATGACGCCTCCCACACCCAGACCCGCGTCATCCCGAAGCTGCCCGCCCGCACCTATGACATCACCGGCGAGGTGCGGACCAGCGCGGACGATCCCTTCGAGGGCGTGACCGTGACGCTGATGCTGGGCAACCGCCAGCTGGCTTCCACCGTTACCGGCAGCGACGGCCGGTACGGCTTCAACAACATTGCGCCGGGCGACTACAACCTTGTGGCCGCCAAGGACGGCGTGACCATGACTGTCAAGGTGACCGTCCGGAACAGGAACGTCACGGTGGAGACCATCACCATGCCGGTGGGTAAGACCAACTCCATCGTGGAGGTCAAGTCCGACGACCCGCAGGAGGCCGTGGAGGCGGTGGTGGGCAATCTGGAAAAGCTGTTCACCGATCCCGACGCCGGTGAGGTCTATACGGACGCCGACAAGGAGATCGTGAAAAAGGGCGGCAGCGTGGATATCAAGCTGACCCTGACCAAGACGGACGAAGAACAGACCTCCGACCAGATCAGCGAGAGCCTTGCCGACGGCGATTCTCTGGGCCTGCGGCTGGAGCTGGAGGTCAGCAAGATCGTCAAGCCCAGCGGTGAAGCCTCTGAGATTACGGAGATCAGCGACACCGGCATGCTGCTGGAGACCCTGGTGCATCTTCCCGAAGCGCTGCAGGGCAAGGGCGGCTACACGGTGTACCGCCTGCACGACGGTGCTGTGGAGACGCTGACCACCACGCCCAATGAAAAGGGCGAATATATCGAGATCAGCGCCGACAAGACCAGCATCACCATCCACGCAAGACTGTACTCCGAGTACGTCATCGCGTATCAGGAGGCTCCCGTTCAGCCCGACCAGCCGCAGCCTGACCCCACGCAGCCGGAGCGGGCCGACGGCGGACACACCAACCGCCGCTTCCCTGCCGGTGGTACGGCGAACACTGCCAACGGCACCGGCTCTGCCACAGGCACCGACAAGACGGTGAAGTCCAGCGACACCGGCGATATGGGCGTCGCCCTGTACGCCGTCACCACCCTGCTGAGCATCAGCGGCATGGCCTGGGCAGGCCGGAAGCGCGGCAGATAACAACGCTCCCACGGAAGGCGGCGTTCTCCCTTGCCGCCTGGAGATAGGAAAAAGAGACGCGAAAGCGTCTCTTTTTTCCTGCCCGCCGGAGGCGGCTCCGCCTTGAAGAATTTGAGGAAAGCCCTTGTGCATTCCCCGCCGGTATGGTATAATTCTGGCATGCGCACCAATTGGATAGAAGGATAGGACAGAAAAGGAACGATAGGGAGGATATCATATGAAGAAACGACTGCTCAGCGCCTTGCTTGTGCTTTGCATGGTATTCAGCCTGATGCCGGTGACGGCGCTGGCGGAGGGCGGAAGTGCCAAAGGCGGTGAGGCGACATTCACACTCAACGCGGATAGCTTCTCCTGTGCGGATGGGCACACCGGCAAGCTTGGAAGCTTACAAGTGACCGGTGTTGACATTTCCCAGTGGAAATCGGACAAAAAGATCACGATCCAATATGAGGTGCAGTATCGCTGCACCAATTCTTCGTGCGAGTTGTACGGCAACGACGATTCGTTCTTTTCCTACAGTGGAAAACACACCTTCACAGATACGAAGGTAGAGTTCTGCCACAAGAAGATCAGCGAGTCTTTCACGGCGACGATCCCGACAGCCCTTACACCTAGCGGCACCAAGGATTTCTCTATTTCCTTTACGCTGACGTCGGATAAGGGGATCTCTGAAATCGTGCGCCATGATTATGATGCCGCCTCTGCCTGCACGGAATGGTACTATTCGACACGCTGCTGGGAGTGTAAGGGCTGCGAGAGCTTTTTCACCAGAGAAGATTGTGACGATGCATATAAAACAGACAAGGATATGCTCTATTTTTCTCCGCTTGGGCATAATATGACGCATTTTGATGCGAAAGCCCCCTCTTGTGTTGCCAAGGGTACGGTGGAGTACTGGCACTGCGAGCGCTGCCAGCTGAAATTCAGCGATGCGGATGGCAAAAATGAGCTGACGACCATTGAGACCAATGCGCCGCTGGCTAAACACACATACACCACCAACGGCATCTGCTCGGTCTGCGGCAAGAAGGCCGCTGCGGGTATTTGGGCTGGCAGTGGAACCACGTGGTACAACACCATGGACAACGCGCTGGCCGCGCTGGATTCGATGTCCGGTAACGCCGAGCTTACCATCAACGACGACTATAACGACACCATCACCCTCAGCAAGACCTGCACTGTGAAGGTCAAGGCGGGCGTGGCGGTTTCCGCAATCCAGGTAAATGACGCGGAAAACTGCGTTGTCACCGTTGTCAACAACGGCACCATCAGCGCTCTGACCGGCTATACCGGCAAGCTGGTGCTCAAGAGCGGCAACGGCACCTACGGCAGCATCACCAACAGCAGCGAAAACGGCACGGCGGGTGGGCTTCTGCACACGGACAGCGCCGACAAGTTCTACTGCTACAAACAGGGCAGCACTTGGCTTCACCCCGACGCGGCAACCGACAGCACTATTGAGAACGTGACCGTGGCTTACGCGCCGCTGGCCACCCTTGCCATTACCGGCGATAAGGTCACCGGCAGCGACGGCAGCTATGCGCTGACCGCGAATAAGGATGATACCATCACCCTGACCGCCGCCGCAAAGGAT
Organism: uncultured Oscillospiraceae bacterium; assembly: GCA_934573935.1. Taxonomy (GTDB): domain Bacteria; phylum Bacillota; class Clostridia; order Oscillospirales; family Oscillospiraceae; genus Vescimonas. The sequence continues at coordinate 28,119 of CAKTMO010000005.1, forward strand.
ATGGACGGCACTGCCGCCTCCGGCGTGTCCTACAGCTGGTACAACGAAAAAACGCCCAGCAAATCGCTGGGCAGTGAGGCGGAATTGACGCTGGAGAACATCAAGGCCGGAAAGCGCACCATCGTCTGCAAGGCAACGGCGGACGGCTACAGCATCACCGCCAAGCTGGTGCTGACGGCGGAGGGACAGAAGGATGCTCAGAGCTTCACAGTGAAGCTCTCTCAGGACACCTGCGGTGTCCGCGAGAAGGTCCTGCCGATCCTCTCTGTGGAGGGTGTGCAGGAAGAGGCGGCCGTGACGTATTATCTGATGACCGGCGAAACGCCCGCTCCGAAGACTGACACCAAGATCGACGCGAACTTTACCTTTGAAAAAATCGATAACACGACAGGCGAACGTAAAGTCTACGCCCACACCGCGGAAACCGACAACTTCGCGTCAACGACGTCCGATCCTGTCACTATCACCGTCACGGCCCACTACAACCACTGCATCTGCGGTGGCACGCTGAATCACACCCACGAGAACGTGGAATGGCAGGCGTGGGACGGCAAGAGCGCAATTAACTACGAACAGAAATTGGTTAAGGTCAGCGAATACACTTCCCATACGCGTTATGTTGCTTATGTCTATCTGACCGGCAATGTGTCGGCCAATCTGACGCTGGGCTCGCGGCAGATGCTGTATCTGTGCCTGAACGGCTACAGCTTCACGAGTGCAGATCCGTCACAACCGGCCATCACGCTGAAGGGCGAGAGGGGCTATCCCGCGGAGTTGTATCTGTGCGACTGCGGCAGCACGGGCACGCTGGGCGGCTCCACGGTTAGCGGCGGCAGCATCCGTGCCGCCGAGTATGCGAACGTTACTCTCTATGGCGGCACGCTGACGGGCAACACCGTTTCCGGCAACGGCGGCGCTGTGGCCGTTAACGACAATTGCAGCTTTACGATGCACGGCGGCACGATCTCCGGCAACGAGGCTTCCGGCAATGGCGGCGGTATCTATGCCACTGCTGGGTCTGTCACAATCAACGGCGGTATGATCTCGAATAACCAAGCCACCAATGGCGGCGGTATCTATGCCGTCTCCGGCGCACAGTTCCATCTCAACGGCGGCGAGATCAACGGCAACACAGCCACCAATGAGGGCGGCGGCGTTTACTGCAGCCACCTCTACAGCCAGAATACCGGTCGCTGCGAGTTCTACGGCAGCACCATTTCCGGCAACTCCGCCAAGCGGGGCGGCGGCGCGTATGTCCGCGTCTGCTATATCGGTTACCGGAACTGCCGCATCACCGGCAATACCGCCACCGAGGCGGGCGGCGGCCTCTATCTGGAGCCGTATGCGTCTGCAAAGATCATATACATGGGCAACGTGTATGGAAACAGCGGTCCAATCACTCCGTATATCTATGACAATACGGTCAATTTCGCCCAGAACAACCTCTATCTCAGCGATCCGGACACACAGATCGTGTTTACCTCTCCCATAAACACGGACGGAGACGCAAAGATCGGCGTCTACTTCACCGGCATCACCAAAAATGGCGCATCTGTCCTTTTGAATGGTCTGCAAATCAATACGGAGGCTCGGGCTCAGCTATACCATGATCGCATCTTCTGCGACAATCCGGATTACGGGATGCTGGAGATACAACAAGATGACGAATACTATAATCTGTATCTGCGCAGCACCATTTCTGCGGTCAAGGTTACCCTCGACCCGAACGGCGGTACGCTGAGCGCGGGCGAAGGGAGCATATTCGTTCAGCCCGACTCGCCCTATGGCACACTGCCGACGCCGACGCGGGCCAGCTATCGCTTTGACGGCTGGTTTACCGAAAAGGACGGCGGCACGAAGGTGGAGGAGACCACCACTGTGTCCATACGCGGAAACCATACCCTCTACGCCCACTGGACCTTCCAGCACGAGCACTGCATCTGCGGCGGCGACGTTGCGGCGGGGGATCATACCGCGCATACCCCGCAGGTGTTTACCGCGTGGAACGGTACGGACGCTATTGCGTATACGAATAGAATTGCCTATGTGTATCTGACGCAGAATGTGACCATCAACAGCAATCTGGTGGTGGACGGCACGACCCTTTACCTCTGCCTGAGCGGAAATACCTTTGCCAGCAACGGCACCAATAAGATCCAGGTCAAAAACGGCGGACGGCTTGTCCTCTGCGACTGCGCAGGCGGCGGCACCATTAAGGGCGCGACCAGCGGCTGGGGCGGCGCGTGCATTTACATTTATACAAGTACTGTAGACATTTTTGGCGGCAAGATCACCGGTGGTAAGGTCACCACCAGCGGTGGCGGCGGCGCCATCGCGCTGGATGACAGCAAGTGCGTGCTGAACATCTACGGCGGCGAGATCTCCGGCAACAACGGCAAAAATTCCGGCGGCGCCATCTTCCTGAACAACAAAGATAACAAGGGCGGCACCGTGAATATGTACGGCGGTACGATCGCCAACAATGAGGCACAAAAAGGCGGCGTGATCTATTCCGAATGCGGCGGCACCATCAACCTGGTGGGCGGCACCATCTCCGGCAACAAGGCCACAAAAGGCGACGGCGGCGTGATCAATATGGCCGGAGGCACGATCACCCTCTCCGGCGCAAAGCTCACCGGCAACAGCGCCAGTCAATATGGCGGCGCGGTCTATCTCTACGAGGGCGTGACAGCCACCATGACCGGCGGCGCGATCAGCAATAATTATGCTGGCTCAGAGGGCGGCGCGGTGCATGTGTACGGCAAGAATTCCACCTTCTACCTAAAAGGCGGCACGATCACCGGTAATCGTTCTGTGGACGGCGGAGCCATCTATCTGAACCGTGAGCCGTCTGTTCTGACCATGACAGGCGGTGTGATCTCCGGCAATACGGCCACTGGCAACGGCGGCGGCGTGTATATCTACCGCACCGGCTCGGTCTGCAACCTCTCCGGCGGTAGGATCGAGCAGAATACCGCAAAGGCCGGCGGCGGAATCTATGTCAACCCCTCGAACAGCGGCCAATTGAAGATCAGCGGCGCACCCGTTGTACGGGGCAACACCGTCTCCGGTGCGGCCAGCAATGTGTACCTGCCCAGCGGCAAGTTGCTGACCATCAGCGGAAGCATGGAAGCTGGCGCATCCATTGGCGTGACCACCGAAAGCAAGAACTATCCGGTGGCGTTCTCTAATGCTTACGCCACGGACTACAGCGGCTTCTTCCGCGCGGATGACGCAGGCGCAGAGGTGGTGTACAAAACCGACCAAAAGCTGTACCTCGACGCACGGCAGTATGACATTATCATTCAGGGCACCGACAACGGCCATGCCACTGCGGATTCCTCGCGTGCAGCAGCAAGCAAACGGATCACCCTGACTCCTGCGCCCAGTGTAGGTTATCATTTCATGGCATGGAATGTGATCAGCGGTGGTATCACCATCACAAAAGATGCGTCTGGTAAAGATGGGTTTACTATGCCTGCCAGCAATGTGATCATTCAGGCTGTTTTTGCGCAACACAGCTTCACGGCGGAGAGGGCGGAGGATACGTATCTGAAAACCGCAGCCGACTGTGAGAACGATGCTGTCTACTACAAGAGCTGCGCCTGCGGTGAAAAGGGCACAGAAATCTTTACAAAGGCCAATTCTGCCCTTGGCCACGATTACGGCGCATGGACTTCCAACGACAACGGCACCCACACCCGCATTTGCAGCAACGACACCAGCCACACCGAGACGAAGGACTGCCACGGCGGCACAGCGTCCTGCACAGCAAAGGCCATCTGCGAGGACTGCGGGGCTGCATACGGCGAAATGAGTGCCCACAGCTTCACGGCGGAAACGGTGGAGGAAACGTATCTGAAATCCGAAGCCACATGCACGGATAAGGCTGTGTACTACAAGTCCTGTGCTGTCTGCGGCTTGAGCTCCGAGGGTACGGCGGGTGAAGCGACCTTCGAGTCCGGTAATTCTCTCGGCCACAATTACGGTGCATGGACTTCTAACAACAACGGCACCCACACCCGCACTTGCAGCCGCGACGCCAGCCACAAAGAAACGGATAACTGCCACGGCGGCACGGCCACCTGCATCGCAGCGGCCGTCTGCACGGACTGCGGGACTGCATACGGCGCAAAGAAACCCCAGAATCACGCGGACGGGTGCATGCTTGAGTGGATAACGACCGAAGAGACGCATCAGCAGAAGTATTCCAAGTGCGGACAGGAAGTGGTTCCCGAAGAAGACCATGAGTGGGAGAACGGGACCTGCACAGAGTGCCGCTACGTCTGCCAGCACAGCGGCGGCACGGCCACCTGTACGGAAAAGGCCGTCTGTGAGATCTGCGGCGAGTCCTACAGCGATCCTTTGGGCCACGACTGGGGCCAGTGGACCGTGACCACTCCCGCCACGGCCAGGGCCGAGGGCGTGGAGACGCGGACGTGCCGGAACGACGCCTCTCACACTGAGACGCGGGCCATTCCGAAGCTCACGCCCGAACGGGGCCACACCTCCCGCCGCTTCCCTGCCGGCGGCACGACGAACAGCACCGGCTCTGCCACAGACACCGACAAGACGGTGAAGTCCAGCGACACCGGCGATATGGGCGTCGCCCTGTACGCTGTCACTGCGCTGCTGAGCGTCACCGGCATGGCCTGGGTGGGCAGAAAGAAGCGCGGTAACTAAGCTTCCTGCACAGGCGGCGTTCTCCCTTGCCGCCTGATGAGGATAGAAAAAAGAGACGCTTACGCGTCTCTTTTTTCATTATGTGCCGGCAGCGAGAAGAGCGCACCACCGGCATGCAGAGGAGGGATCTCCATCCGGTCACTGCTCCAGACCGCAGTATTTCTTGTAGTTCTCGATGTAATTATCCGCGTAGGGCGCTTCCTTGAAGTAGTAGCAGGACATCTCTCTTGCCACCGCCTTGCCGTCCTCCATGTGGATGGGCAGGAACTCATGCCACTTGGGATCGTCCTCGGGATAGTCGAGCCGTGTGAAGTTGAGCACCTTATTGCTGGACTTTCTGGCCTTCGCGCTTTCCAGCACGAATCTGTCCAGCTTCAGCAGCGCCTTGCTCTCGATGGCGCGGACCAGCTCGTGGGGGTTGGCGGCGTAGGTGCGCTGCCCCTCACACTCGGCAAGGCTGTCGATGCGTCTGATACCGGCGTCCAGCACGTCCTCGGTGATCGCCGGACCGAAATAGTCCTGCATCACTCTGGCAGAGGCATAGTTCAGCTCCTTCCAGCCGATGTCGCCGGGGTTCGTCACGGACTGATAGCAGTCCTCCTTTTCCCTGTCGATCTGCCGGCGGCACGGCTCCGTGATCTCCTGCCCGCGGGCAAAGATGGCCGCCTGACGACCGGCGTAGCGGCCCGTTGTGTGGGCTTCGCCGTGGTTGCCGTTTCCGAACAGGCAGGGTGCGCCTGCCGCGAAAAGGCCGGGGAGATTGGTCATCAGCCGCCAGTCGGTCAGGTAGCCGCCGGAACCGCCCAGGATCCGGACGGCGGCCGGTGCATGGCGCATATTGCCCCAGAAGATGCCGCCCCTGAAATCGTCCACCGCCAGGATGGGGCACTGGATCATGTCCTTATCGGGATCAAAGCCCCAATGGGTGTAGTTCTTATAGACAGAGGCCAGCGTCTTACCCTCGTTGCCCACCATCAGGCCGAAGATGGCGCGCCGGTCATGGGGATCCGTCCCTGGGAAATCCACATAGAGCGGCAGCTTGTACTCGCCGGAGCGGATCTTTGCCGGAAGCTTCGGGTCCACGACGCACTCGTCATACGAGCTGTCCGCCGAGATGCCGATGGTGCCAATCCCCGGGCAGAACACAAACTTGTCGTCCTCCTTGCGGCTCATGATCTGGCTGATATCCACCTGTTCGCCGCGGGCATTGTACATCTGCACTTCCTTGCCGTTGGCGTCCACCACCTTGGCGCCATACCAGGTGTCGCCGGAGTTGCCGATGCTGTAGGGCATATAGGCGTGGCCAGGCTTTCTGTCCAGCACCACATGATCCATCATGCAGAATTCCGCGCCCGCGTCAATGCCCGCCGTCCAGCCCAGACCGGCCAGGTTCAGGTCGTACATGGACGCGCTCTCCGTCACCTCGGGGGAGAAGTTCCAGATGCGGTTCGTTCCGCCGGTGCTGACCACCACGGCCTTGGCCTTGAAAATGCAGAACTCCCCTGTTCTGGCGTTCACGCCGGTGGCGCCGATGACACGTCCCCCCTGCTTTCCGTCTTCCGTCAGGAAGGAGGTGATCGCCACACGGTTGACGACCTTGACGCCCTTGCGCTTCATCTCGCGATCCACGCAGTTTTTGATCCTTGCGCCGTAGATGCGGATCATGAATCTGGATTTGTTGTCATAGGCGAACATCAATCCGGTCTCCGGATCCTTCCACTGGGCGCCGTCGAACTCGCCGTCCAGATCTCTGATCTGAACGCCCATCTCCTCCGCTTCCAGCAGGGTATCCCAGCCCTCCTTGGCGGAGATATAGCGGGCGATGCCGTTGGTATAGCCGCCGCTCTGTTCCAGCGTGCCGTCCGTATAGTCCTCCGGCGTCACTGTGGAGCAGGGGTTCGTCAGCGCGTTGAGCCAGTGGTCAACGCCCGCACCGCCGCGGCCGCTTCTTCTGCTGTCGCCTCTGTCCGCCACGATGACGGAGGCGCCATACTTTGCCGCCTCGATCGCCGCTCTGCATCCCGCGACGCCGCCGCCGACGATCAGGACATCGGATTCATAGACATTCTCTTTGCCGTAATTCACCTCATACGGCCAGTCAGGAGCTTTTCCTGCCTTCATTACATATTCATGCCAATTCATATTTTGTCTCCCGATCAATAGTCATTGTCTGTTTGTGTTTACTTTGCGGCGGACTCCGCGTCCACCTGCGCCCATTTCGCCTCCAGGGCCTCCCATTCGGGATAGGGCGCGCCAAGATCCTTGATCAGATCATAGCCGTCGCCCTTGAGCTTTCTGATCCGGAAGAACAGGTAGATCAGCGAGACGACCAGGATCACGGCAAACGCGATCCACGCAGGGGCGCCCAGATTGATGATGGTACCGATGGACAGATAGACGTCCACGATCACCGCGAAAGCGCATACGATGACGATCAGCGTGGGGCTGAGCTTCAGGCCGGGATGGTTGCAGGCGTGGGGGTATCTCTTGCGCAGGAAGAAGGGCACCAAACACTTGGGGATGGCGCACAGGCCCACGATCAGGGAAAAGACCTTCATCATCACGCCGTAGTTGACGCCCGTGCCCACCAGTAGGACGGCCACGCCGATCAGGTAGCAGAGCATGACGACAGGGGTGCCGTACTTGTTCTTCTTGGCGGTGAATGCCGGAAACACCTTGTTTTCCGCCGCGGAATACAGCACTGCGTTGCTCATCATGATCACGGGGATCAGGGAGGTCAGGATGCCGAACAGCGGGCCGCCCACGATGAAGAAGGTCATCAGCGCGGGACTCATATATGTGGCCGCGATCTCGGAAAGGCTCTCAATGGTCGCACTGGGCATAATACCGACGGTGACCACTGCCATGATGATGTAGATCAGGGAGACCGCGAACGGGGCAATGATCAGCGTCAGGGGGATATCTCTTGAAGGATTCTTCAGGTCATCCGCGATCTGAGCCACATTGCCCGCGCCGTTCAGGGTCGATGAGACCATCACGATGGTCGCCGACAGCGTCGTCAGGGAAATGCCGGTGCCGGCCAGTTTGCTGAGGGCCAGCTTACTGACGTCCACATGGGGGACGCCCAGGATGACATATGCGGCGATGGCAGCCAGCAGCACAAAGACCATGATGGTGCTGAACTTGGCAAAGATATCATTGCCGAAGTAGGCCAGAATAAAGAACACCACCAGGATCGCAACGCCGCACAGCGTCGCGTAGGGTGCCAGCGCCGGAACCAGCGCGGTAAAATACACCGCGAACATCTTTGCGAAGGACGCCACCAGGAAAGGATGCACCAAGCCCAGATAGACCATAAACAGGCCCACATAGGGGGAGATCAGCTTGGCGGAATAGAGAAACGCGCCGCCGGACTTGGGAATGACCGACATGGAATAGGCGTCGGGGATCAGCAGCGCGATCACATAGATCGCGGCAAAGATGAAGGCCAGTATTACCGTGTTGCCCACTTCATTGATGCCTTCGGGAAGGGTGCCGAAGATGCCGCTGCCGATGATGGAGCCGACCGCCAGGACAATGCACCCGAATAAGCCGATTTTCTTTTTGTTATCGTTCATATTTCCTCCATAGTAAGCACACAATCACTCGTTTTTCTGTTGTTACTTCAATTGCCTTCCGGCCGAGGGTCTGGTGTTGGGGGGCAGCGGGTCGTTCATGCCGACGCGGTACTCCTTGCCGGTCGCCTTATCCACCCATACCGCCGAAATGTTCTGCTTTGTCGGATTGCACAGGGTAATGGCCTCCTTCGGGCAGTCGTTCACGCACGAGCCGCAGAACCAGCACTCCTCCGCAAACACAACGATGGGCTCCTTGCCTTTTTCCGGATTGGGGATCATCACGTCGATGGGGCATACATCCACACAGGTGTTGCAGCCTACACACTTCTCCGCATCGAACTTCAAGACCCTGCTGGGACCGGAAAACGCGGGAAATGTATAAATTGCTTCTTTCATTCTGAAAATACCTCCTTCTGGCAAAAGTTTGGGTGTCATCATGATAGCATATCATTTTGCGTTTTGCAATATGCAAAACGCAAAATGATATGCCTCCTGATTGTGCAAAATCACCGTACCCCGCTGCAGGATCTTTGCACAAAATGCATTTTATGTTGCTACTCTCCGCGGTTTGTGCTATAATTGAATAATTGGATATTAAGATGCCTTATAAGGAGTTACTATGGCTGCAAAAATACAGACCGTTACGGAGCAGATCTATCGTGAGATCCGCAAAGAGATCCTCAGCAAAACCATGGCCCCGGGAGAAAAGCTGACGATCAAAATGTTGAATGAGCGCTACGGCGTCAGCTCCTCCCCTATTCGGGAGGCGCTGGCCCGTCTGCAGCAGGATGGCCTTATCGACTATAAGCCCAATGTGGGCATGAGCGTGATCCAGCTGACGACGCGGGACATGGACGAGCTTTTTGACTTCATGGCCGAATTGGACGTGATGGCCCTGCGGATGGCCATGCGGATGGCCATGCGGTCCGGCAGGATCGAGGAGCTGACGGACAAGCTCCGTCTGCTGCAGCAGCAGGCGAAAAGCTGTCTGGACGACAACGCGGAGCAGTGGAACAACTTCAGCGACGCCTTCCATGTCACCCTGTACGAATTTGCCAATAATTCAAGACTGACGGACGCCGCCGTCAAGGTGCGGTCGCAGTTTACGATCTTCACCCATGCATACCGTGAGGACAAGGCGGCCCGCGAGTCCATTCTGGCGGAGCATCAGAACATCATCGATGCCATCTCCCGCGGCGATGACGTTCTGGCGGAAAGGCTCATGCGGGAGCATGTCTACCGCTCCCGTGACAAAGTCCTGGAGACGCTGGAAAAGGAAAACAGCGCCGCGTCCCCGTCGGTATAATAATGCGGCGGTATTGCTCTACAGCAGTATCATACATCGCTGCTGAGCGTCACCGGCATGGCCTGGGTGGGCAGAAAGCGCGGCAACTAAATAGCCTCCAAAGGACGGCGCTCTCCCTGCCGCCTGCGGATATATCGGAAAAAGAGACGCGCAAGCGTCTCTTTTTCCCGTCTTTTTCCCCGATTTGGCGGCACGTGATTTAATCTCTGTTTAACACTTCCGCGCCGGATATGCTATAATGGAGCCATCGACACGGAGGAGGGATGGGCATGACCATCAAAAAGAGACTGGCGCGGTCCAACATCGCCATGCTGGTAATACCGATCCTTGCGGCGGCGGTGTTGCTGCTGCTGGGGCTGGGAGCGGCGCTGTTGCTGCTGCGGTGCAATCTGCTGACGCTGCGCGAAGCCGTGGTGCAGATCGAGCACGTGCTCCACGGCTTCAAGCTGACGCTGTGCGGCTATGCCGCCGTTGCGGTATTGCTGCTGCTGGGCACGGTGGCGCTGACCAATCTCTATCTGACGCGCAGCCTGTTCCGCCACATCTCCCAGCCCCTGGACACCCTGACGGCGGGGGTGGCCCGTATTCGGGACGGCGATCTGGACAGCCCCATCGCCTACCGCCAGCCGGACGAGTTCAAAACCGCCTGCGACGCGGTGGACGAGATGGCGGCGCGGCTGAAAGCCTCGCTGGAGCAGCAGCAGGCGGCCCAGCAGCAGAAGCAGGAGCTGATCGCCGGCATGTCCCACGACCTGAAAAGCCCCCTGACCGCCATCCGCGCCTACACGGAAGGTCTGCTGGAGGGCGTGGCCCAGGACGAAGCCAGCCGCCAGCGGTATTTGCAGACCATCTACGCCAAGGAGGCGGATATGGAAACGCTGGTAAACCGGCTGTTTGCCTTTGCCCGCATGGACGTCAGCCAATATCTGGTGCATCCGGAACCCCTGGCCCTGCGTCCCGCGCTGGAGGCGATCATCGCCGAAGAGGAGGGCCTCTCCGTCACGCTGGACGTGCCGGACATGACCGTGCTGGCGGACCGTGAGCTGCTGGGGCGCATTGCGGTGAACCTGCTGGACAACAGCCGCAAGTACGGCGGGCGGGCGGACGTCCATGTCCGCATCACGGCAGAGGAAAACGGCGGCATGGCGGCCATCGCCTTCACCGACGACGGCGCGGGCGTGCCGCCGGAGCAGCTGCCCCGCCTGTTTGACGTGTTCTATCGGGGCGACGCCGCCTGAACGGCGTCCGGCAGCGGCATCGGCCTTGCGGTGGTGAAAAAGGCCTGCGAGGAAATGCGCGGCAGCGCGCGGGCGGAGAATGCCGCAGGCGGCGGCCTGCGCGTCGTGATAACGCTGCCGCTGGCAAAGGAGGGAGAGCATGGCGAAAATACTCATCATTGAGGACGACGCGGACATCGCCGCCATCGAGCGGGACTATCTGGCGCTGAGCGGCTATGAGGTTCTGCGCCGACGGCGTATCCGGCCTGACGGCGGCGCTGGAGCAGCCCTTTGATCTGTTGCTGCTTGACCTGATGCTGCCCGGGCTGGACGGCTTTTCCATCTGCCGCAGGGTGCGGGAGGTCAAGGACATCCCCATTCTTATGGTCACGGCGCTGGGCAAGGATGTGGACAAGATCCGCGGCCTGGGCTACGGCGCGGACGATTACATCGAAAAGCCCTTCTCCCCCAGCGTCCTGGTGGCGCGGGTCAAGGCCCATCTGGCGCAGTACCGGCGGCTGAAGCCCTTGACGGCGGAGCCGGTCACCCTGACGGCGGGGCCGCTGGCGGCGGACACCGCCTGCCGCCGCGTCACAAAAACGGCACAGAGATCCCACTGAAAAACAAGGAGTATGAGCTGCTGCTATTCCTCATGCGCCACCCTGGGCAGGTCTTCAGCCGCGAGGACCTGTATGAAATGATCTGGGGGTTGGAATCCCTGGGGGACAACATCACCGTGGCGGTGCATATGAACCGCCTGCGGGAGAAGTTGGAGGACGACCCCGCCCACCCCCAGCTGCTGCAGACCGTATGGGGCGTGGGCTACCGCCTGTCGGTTTAACCTTTGTTTAACTTTCCTTTATCGGTGATTTAACGGTTCCCTCTATCATGGATACATCCACGATGGAGGGAACTGTTTTTATAGGAGGTTTGCTTATGCTTCTGATACCCTTTCACGGCTTTTGTATGGCGCTGGCAGACAGTGTGCCAGGCGTGTCCGGCGGCACGGTGGCGTTTATTCTGGGGTTTTATGACCGCTTTATCAACGGCCTTGCACGATCTGTTCGGACGGAACAGTGCCGCCCGTAAGGCCGCGCTTCTTTATCTTCTGAAACTGGGCGTCGGCTGGATCGTCGGCATGGGGCTGTGCGTGTCGCTGCTGGCAGGGCTGTTTGCCGACCACATCTATTTCATGAGCAGCCTGTTTCTGGGGCTGACCGTGGCATCCATCCCCTTTGTGGCGATGGCGGAGCGGGACGCCCTGCGCCGGTGGCGGCTTTCGCCCTGCGCCCTGTTGGGCGCGGCGCTGGTGGTGGGGCTGACCCTGCTGCGCTCCGGCTCCGGACTGCTGGCGGTGGACATGGCGCAGCCTGGCGTCGGGGACGCGGCGTACCTGTTTTTCTCCGGCGCGGTGGCCATCACCGCCATAGTGCTACCAGGTATCTCCGGCTCCTCCGTTCTGCTGATTGCCGGCGTGTACCTGCCGGTGATCCAGGCCATCCGCCAGCTGCTGCGCCTTGACCTGCATGTGCTGCCTGGGCTGATGGCACTGGGCTTTGGCGTCATTGCCGGTGTGGCCCTGTCCATTCACGCCATCCGCGCCGCATTGCAGAGGCACCGCGCCGCCATGATCTGGTTCATTCTGGGACTGATGCTGGGCTCGTTGTACGCTATCGCCATGGGCCTCGCCAGCTGCAAACGCCCAAGCCGCCCCTGAGCGCGGCATCGTTCCGGCCGCTGGCCTTCCTGCTGGGCGCGGGGCTGCTGGTGGGGCTGGAGCTGCTGCGGCGGCGCATGGAGAGGAGCGTGACCGCGGCATGAATCTGGATCAGACGATCCTCTATTGGATCCACGACAATCTCTCCTGCGGGCTGCTGGATGTGCTGATGCCGAAGCTGACGCTGCTGGGCAGCGGCGGCGCCATCTGGCTGCTGGCGGCGGGCGGCATGCTCTGCACGAAGCGATATCGCCGTCAGGGCGTGATACTGCTGGCGGGCCTGGCCGCAGGCGTGCTGGTGGGCAACGTGTGCCTGAAAAACCTTATCGCCCGCCCCCGTCCCTGCTGGCTGGATGACAGCGTGACGCTGCTGATCGCAACGCCCACGGACTACTCCTTCCCCTCCGGCCACACGCTGTCCTCCGTCATCGGCGCCACGGTGCTGACGAAGACCACCCGGAAATTCGGCTGGGCGGTCATCGCCTTTTCGCAGCTGTACCTGTTCGTTCACTATCCCAGCGATATTCTGGCGGGCGCGGCGCTGGGCGTGGCCATCGGCGAGGCCGTGTACGCCCTCGGGCTGCGCCTGGCGGAGAAAAACCGCGCATAAACGGGATACATCGAACGTTTCAGTTGGCAAACGGCATGGGATATGTTATAATAAACGCACCATCCCCCACAGGAGCGTGTCCGCTCCCGCCGGAGGGTGGTGCAAATTTGACAAGACAAGGATGAATGACCCATGGCCATCAAACGTAAATTCCCGCCCAGGACGGCGACTGTTCATTGCAGCGGCGGCTGCCGCGCCAAGAGAGACGAACGCGGCGAAATGCTCTGCGCCTATGGCTGCATGGGCTGCGGCGTATGCGTGGAAACATGCAAATTCGACGCCATCCATATCAACGCCCTGAGCTGCGCCGAGGTGGATGAAGAAAAATGCATCGGCTGCGGCGCGTGTACCCGCAAATGCCCCCGCGAGCTCATTGCCCTGCGGCGGCTGGATGACCGCATCGCGGTGCTGTGCTCCAATCGGGACAAGGGCTTCGATCCGGCCACCAAGACCGGCGCCCGCACGGTATGCGACGTCAGCTGCATCGCCTGCGGCCTGTGCGTGAAGCAATGCCCCGCCGACGCCATTCATGTGGAGGAGTTCCGCGCAGTCATCGACTATGAAAAATGCCTCAGCTGCGGCGCATGCGCGGTAGCCTGCCCCCGCCATGTGATCCACGACCGCTTCGGCATCCTGACAACAGCATGTGAATAAACAGAGAAGGACGGCGTAAGCCGTCCTTCTCTGTTTATTCATCAGAAGCCGCACACCGGTCTTGCGGTGCGGTCGCGCCGTACAGGACCGCCAGTCCCCGCAGCAGCAGGTCGTCGTCAAGGATGACCAGACGGCGGCAGTGGGGGATCACGCACCCTGCCAGCCCTCCGGTGGCCACGGCGGTCACCGACATGCCCAGTGCCGCCTCCAGCCGGTCCAGCATACCGTCCACCATGGCGGCGGCGCCCAGCACGATGCCGCTGCGCAGACAGTCGTCCGTGCTGCGGCTCAGAGGGCTTTGGGGCGCAGTCATCGTTACCATGGGCAGTCCCGTCCGCTGGACGAGGGCTTCCGCCCCCAGATGCACGCCAGGTGCGATGGCGCCCCCCAGAAAGGCGCCGGTTTCATCCAGCACCGAAAAGGTGGTGGCCGTGCCCATATCCACCAGGATCAGCGGCGGCGCGTATTGCGCCAGTGCCCCCTCCGCCGCGGCGATCAGGTCGGCGCCGATGGTCTCCGGCCGGTCGATGCGCAGCGGGATGGCGCTTTTCACCGTATCGCCCACCACCGGAACAGGGGCGGCGGTCAACGCCGAAAGCGCCTGCCGCAGCGGCTCCGTCACCGCCGCCACCACGCTGGAGAGGATCGCGCCGCGGAAATCAGTGCTGCAATAGCCGTTCCGCGCCAGCAGCGCCCGAAGGGCGGCGGTATATCCCGCGGCGTCCATGGCACGGTCGGTAGCCAACCGCAGGGTGCGCCGCACCGTCAGGCCTTCCATGCAGCCCAGCACAATGTTGCTGTTACCTGCGTCCACTGCCAGGATCATGCCGTCCGCCTCCGCATCGTCACGATCCGCAGCACGGCGGGGGCCAGCACGATGTTGACCGCCAGCTCCAGCAGGAAGTTGACGCTCATGAACGCCGACAGCACCGCGGCCCAGGAGGTATCGAAACACAGCGCCAGCACCAGATACAGCACGCCGGTGTTCACCAGCGGGCACACAGCGGCAGCCGCGATGACCGCCGCTTTTTCATTGCGGCGCGATACCAGCCGGTATACGGCGGCCGCCGCCGTGCCGCACAGCGCGCCCTTGACCACGCAGGCGGCGGAGGTGATCAACGGATGCAGCGCCAGCATCATCTGGCCTGAGGCGTCCGCGCCGGTCAGCACCATGACCAGCACCACCAGCCCAAACACGGTGCCCAGCAGCGCGCCGCTGCCGACGCCGTACAGGATACCGGCCACCACAATGGGGATCAGCGTCAGCGTGATGGGAAAGCTGCCGAAGCGGATAAAGGTAGCTGCCGTTTGCAGGACCACCACAAGCGCGGTCAGTATACCCAGTGCCGTCAGGCGGGAAAAGCGGTTGTTCATTTGTCATACCTCCTGCTGTCGCTCCGCGCAGGGCGGATGCAACGCAAATTTAACGGCAGTATACCGCCTGGCGGCGGCGCTGTCTATCCAGGTAAGGTAAAATTTAAGTAAAGCTTTTGCCGCCATAGAGAAAGCGCCATCCAAAAGGATGGCGCTTTCTCTGTGTGAGGGGGATTCTGATCGCATTTGAAGCAGGCTCATCCGTTTGTGCCCATCTGCAGCAGCTGCTGCAGCACCGCCGCCGCGTCGCCGCGGCCCTGGGGGTCCGCCATGCCGGTCAGTGTCTTGCAATAGCCCAGCACCACCTCCGGCATCTGCCGATAGCGTGCCGTCAGTGTCTCCATGGCCTGCTGGGCATATACCCCATCGGCGTTCAGGTAATAGGCGCACAGGTAAGCCAGGGGCACGGTGTCCCAGTCAGGCAGATGCGCCTGGTCATAGACGATGCCGTATTCCTCCGCGCTGACGCAGCAGATGTGCCCGCTGACCAGGAGATCCCACGGGATCTCCGCGCCGTCGTCGTTGATCCACAGGGGATTTCTGTCCACCCCCATCCCGGCCCACCGCCACTCAGACTCCAGCGTTCCCGCTTTCTTCTCCCGCTCCAACAGGTCGATGAACGCCCGCAGACCCTCCGCGCTTTGCCGCGCCGCGTCGATCTCCTGGCGATAGGTATCTGCATACATGATGGGCATCCAGAATCCGCCCATCTCCGTTGGGCCTTTCAGATACGGCTCCCACGCCTGCCATTCCAGCCACTCCGCACCGTCGATCAGCGCCAGCGCCAGATAGCCCCGCAGATGCATCTCCGCGTTTTTGTTCCTGTCCCACGATCCCAGCAGCTCGTTGAAAATATGACGGACGGTGATGCCGGTGGCTCCCTCCTTCTGCCCGAGCTCCGAGTAATACGTATAGGTGGCCGTCTCATCTGTGTTTTCTATCGTGGATCCTCCGCCCAGCTCCCGCATATCCAGTGCCTCCAGTATGGCGTCTACCGCCGCCTGGTCGTGTACATTTTCCGTTCGCAGCGCGTAAAGCGTCTGGGCATCCGACAGCTTCCATTTGCCGGGCTTTGTCAGCAGGCACGCGCCGATGGCCGCCGCCGCGATCAGCAGGACCACAACGGCCCACACCGCAGAGGATTTTTTGTTGATCACATTGTTCACCCTTTCTTTCACCGCAACCTCGCCAAAGGCGAGGGGACATACCGCCGCCATTCTGGGCTGGACGGCACAGCTTACCAGCGCACGGGAGTAGGCCGCCCGCTGGGCAGCGTCCGCGTGCTGCAGGGCCATCTCGTCGCAGGCGTTCTCCATGTCCCGCCCCAGCAGGGCATAGGCCGCCCACAGCACCGGATGGAACCAGTTCACCGCCAGCAGCACAAACGCCAGCGGCTTCCACACATGATCCCACCGGCGGATGTGGCACCGCTCATGAGCCAGCACCAGGGGCAGATCCTTCTCCGCCACCGTCTCCGGCACGTAGATGCGGGGCGCCAGGATACCCAGCACGAAGGGTGTGCGCCACCGTCCGCAGCGGTATATGTTTCCCTTCACCCGCACCGCCTGCCGCAGCGAGAGCCGCATCCACAGCAGGCTTGCCGCCATGTAGAGCAGCATGCACCCCATGCCCGCCAGCCAGAGCCACGGCAGCGCGTCCGCGAGGGACGGGGCGTCCGCCGCGGACGCGGCGGCTGTCTGCGTAGGGATGGCCTGCACCGCCGGAGCGCTGGCCTTCGTCGTGCGCTGCATCTCGTGATACGCCTGACTGACCGGCGCTTCCGCCGCCTGAAGGCTCATGGAGCTTTCCACCGTCAGGCTCACCGGCAGCACCAGCCGCAGCGCCACCAGCGCCCACAGCAGACACAGCCACCGGCGGGCCACCCTTCCCCGCAGCAAAAACCGCACCGCCATCACCGCCAGAGCGATCAGCCCCGCCTGCCAGGACAGCTCCAGGACCTTGCCAAACACGTCAGCCATGGCTCTCCTCCTCGAATCGGTCGATCATCCGCCGCAGCTCGTCGGCCTCCGCCGCCGTCAGGCCCTTGCCGCCCACAAAGGCGGCCAGAAAGCCCGGCAGGCTGCCGTGGAAGTTTTTGTCCACAAAGGCGCGGCTCTCGGCCTGCTGCACCGCCTCGCGCCCCACCTTCGCCGTGACCACGGCGTTCTCCGTGTGCACCACGCCCCGCTCCGTCAGCCGTTTGATGACGGTGTAGGTGGTGGATTTCTTCCACCCCAGCTCATCGGCGCACAGGCGCACCAGTTCGCTGCTCTTCACCGGTTCGTGCTGCCAGAGTATTTCGCAGAATCTCAGCTCGCTGTCAAAGATCTTGGGTGTGTCCATCGTCATGTCCTCCTTGGTCGAATTCGTTAGACCTTGCAGATAGTCTAACCTATTAGACCAAATCTGTCAAGGGTTTTTTACTTTTGCCAAAACTTCCTCACGGCAGGTGTTGCATTTTCCCCAAAAAACGGTCTAATCTGATAGAAACCAACAGAACGGGGGATCAGGATGCTGCCTATCATCGCGGCCCTGCCGGAATCTCCGGATGACCGGCAGTTTATGGGCAGGCTGTATGAGGAATACGAATCCCTGCTGTATGCCACCGCGCTGAAATACACCGCCTCGCATCCGGACGCCGAGGAGATCGTGCAGGAGTGCGTGGTAAAGCTCATGGGCAAGACGTCCACCCTGCGCGGCATGGAGCGCTGCGTTCTGGCGGGCTATCTGGTGGCCGCCGTCAGAAACACCGCCATCCGTTATCTGCAAAAGGAGCGCAGCCGCCAAAAGCAGGCGGCGCCCATGGAGGAGGTCAGCGCCGCGGAGCTTCCCGCCCAGGAGCTGTCGCTGGATGAGCTGATGATCCTGTGGGAAAACCGCCGGCGGGTAAAGGCCGCGTGGCCTCTGCTTCCGGAAAGCGACCGCTATCTGCTGGAGGGAAAGTATCTTTTGAACCTGTCGGACGAAGCGCTTGCCGCGCAGCTGCACTGCAAAATTGACAGCGTGCGGATGAAGCTGACCCGTGCCCGCAGGCGGGCATGGAAGCTTATTGAAAAACAGGAGGCGAAGGAAAATGACCAGACATGAGGAATTGACCAGACAATACGAGGACGCCGTTTTTGCCCTACTGCTGGAGGAGGTGGCCGCAGCGGAGGGCGCGCGGGCGCTGGCGGAGCTGGACGCTGCACCGGCCGTGCCCCACACGCTGACGAATCGCTGCCACGGCCGCATGGAGCGGCAGACCCTCCGGCGGCGCTGCAAGACATTTGGGCGGGGCTTTTCCCGTGTGATCGGCAAGGTAGCGGTGGTAGTGCTGGTGACAATGATGCTCTTTACCGTGGTCTTCGCCGCCTCGCCGGAGTTCCGGCAGCGGACCATCGACCTGGTAACAGAAGTGTTCGACAGCTATACCGAGGTCTTCGCCACAGAGGCGCAGCTTGCCGCCGGTCGAACGCCCATGCCCACGCTGACCGTGGGATGGATCCCCGACGGCTTTGCCCTGAATCACGCGGAGAGCGGGGAAATGGGATACGCGGAATACTATCGAAACAGCGCCGGTGTGGAATTCATGGTGGGCGTCTACGACCTCTCCTGCGGCAGTCTCTATCTGGAAAACGGCGGGGCGGCCACGCAGAAGATCACCCTGCGCGATACCGAGGGCTATATAGCCACCGACGAAGACGGCTCCGTTCAGGTGCTCTGGCAGATCAACGGCAGCGACGCCTGGGTGGGCTAGGCTACATCATCAACGGCCCCGCCGAGACGCTGCTGCAGGTGGTGGAATCCCTGACCGTCAGTTGAGCCCGCTGTCAGCGGGAAAAACAGCAGGTTTTATTCAAATTTTACCATTTTTTGATAGACGATTGCCGCGGGACATGGTATAGTAGAAGCTGATCAAAATGAAGGGTGGGATCCGAACTATGGAATCGTTTGCTCCTTTGGATTTCAATGCGAAAAAAGGCTTTATCTGCGATATGGACGGCGTCATCTATCACGGCAACCGCATTTTGCCCGGCGTGGCGGAGTTCATCTAGTGGCTCCACGATGAGGACAAGGAATACCTTTTCCTGACCAACAACAGCGGCTATACCCCCCCCCGTGAGCTGAACCAGAAGCTGACCCGCATGGGACTGGACGTGCCGGAGGAGCATTTCTACACCAGCGCTCTGGCTACGGCGGCCTTTCTGAAGGAGCAGGCCCCCGGCTGTTCCGTGTTCGCCATCGGCGAGGCGGGACTGCTGAACGCCCTGTATGACGCGGGGATCACCATGAACGATGTGAACCCCGACTACGTGGTGGTAGGCGAGGGCCGCTCCTATTCCCTGGACACCCTGACCAAAGCCACCAATCTGGTGATGGCAGGCGCCAAGCTGATCGGCGCCAACTCCGATGTGTCCGGCCCCATTGAAAACGGCATCGCCCCCGCCTGCCGCGCCCTGATCTCCCCCATCGAGATGGCCACCGGCAAGCAGGCCTATTTCTGCGGCAAGCCCAATCCGCTTGATGATGCGCACCGGATTGCGGATGCTGCACTGCCACTCCGCCGAGGCGGTGATGGTGGGCGACCGCATGGACACCGATGTGATCTCCGGCATGGAGAGCAGCATGTCCACGGTGCTGGTGCTCTCCGGTGTGTCCACCCCCGAAACGCTGAAGACCTATGCCTACCGCCCCAGCATCGTGCTGAACGGCGTGGGCGACATCCCCGCTCTGGCGCGGGCGCGCTGACTGTCCGGCCGCTGAAGGCGCGTGTCAAGAATCGCAAAAACGGAGACGCAGAGCGTCTCCGTTTTTCTCATCGTGCTTTCTGTCGGCGCGTGCAGGTGCGAGGTATCATTCTTTCGCCGTCCCGCGCTGCTCCCTGCGGATGGCCTCCACCATGCGGGTCAGGCCGGTCTCGATGATGCTGCGGGGCATGGCCAGATTCAGGCGGACATAGCCGTCGGCGTTGCCCACAAACATATCGTCTCCGCCCTCCAGCAGCACCCCCGCCCTATTGGCAAAGAAGTCCGGCATATCGGTGGTCTCCGGCAGGCACTTACCCAGGTCTATCCAGGCAAGGTAGGTGGCCTCGGGAATATACATGACCGCTTCCGGCAGCTCACGGGCAAGGAATTCTTTTACAAAGGTGAAATTACCATCCAGATAGGCCTTCAGCGCCTCGTGCCACGGGCCGCCGTGCGCATAAGCCGCTTTCGCCGCGGCCAAGGACAGGGGATTCACCAGACCGGACAGCTTGTCCCGCTCCCTGAACCGGCGGCGGAGGCCCTCATCCCGAATGATGACGTTGGAGAAGGCCAGACCCGCCAGATTGAAGGTCTTGCTGGGGGCCATGCAGGTGATGAGCTTGGGATAGTCCGTCATGACCTTAGCCATGGGGATATGGCGGCGGCCGCAGCGGATCAGGTCGCAGTGGATCTCGTCGGACACCACCCACAGGTTATATTTCCGCATGATCTCACCGGCGCGGCGCAGCTCCTCCTCCGTCCACATACGGCCGGTGGGGTTCTGGGGATTGCACCAGAACACCAGCTTGCAGGCGGGATCGGCGCACTTCCTCTCAAAGTCCTCGAAGTCCACTTCAAAGGTGCCGTCTCCTTTTTTGCGCAGCGGTGAGGTCAGCACACCCACACCGGCGTACTTCGCCGCGTTGGCAAAGCTGCCGTAGGCTGGGGTGTGCACCAGCACCTTTTCGCCTCTGGTACACAGGATCTCCGTCAGCTGATACAGGGCGGGAACGATGCCCGGCGTCACGCAGATCTGCTCCTGCGGGAAACTCCAGTCGTAGTGCTCCCTGCACCACTGGGAAAAAGCGTTGTAATAGGTATCATCATACAGGCCGGTGTAGCCGAAGATGCGGCGGTCGATGCGGCTGCGGATGGCGTCCAGGATCTCCGGCGCCACGGCGAACTCCATATCGGCCACCCACATGCGGACAAATTCATCGTCCTTATAGGGGAAGGCCTTTTCGGGGCCCGCATGGAAGAGGCTGCTCCGGAAGCCGTCGGTGTTCACGGCGTTGGTATGACGGCGGTCAATGATCTCGTCAAAGTTGTAGGTCATGATGGCTGCTCCTTTCTCTTTCAATGGTACAACATATATCGTGTAACGCTCTGTCAATCGGCGGAGACCTTCCCGGCTCCGCCGACTTCGTGTCATTCCGCAGCGACGCCGCACAAAGAAATGCGTTCCGATCCTGTATCTCCCTGCGCGGCCCGCTTTTCTACCATCGTATCATATTTCCGCCAAAAATCAATAATGCTTTTTACCGGATCCCTTTCGGCAGAAAAAAACCCCGTCTCAAACCTGTTGTTTGAGACGGGGTTTTCCGCTGCGTGCCGCTTTGGTTGCTTTTTCAAATTTTGCGCAGTCTTCTTTTCGTCAACGCGTCCGGGCCGCAGCGTATGGGGAGGGGAGTTTGATCTGTCATCTTGCTTCCGTAGTTCAGTGCCGAGAAGTCCTGCTCTTCTTCTGGAGGAAGATCAGGAGGAGCCCCGCGCCGGAAACAAGCACCGCCGCACTGTATAGCAGCAGATTCATATTGTCGCCGGTCTTCGGATCCGATCCCTTCGTTCCATCCGTGATATCCTCCACGATGAACTTCCAGTCGATCTGCGTCAGCTGATCGGCGTACGTCATGGGCGTATCCTTATCCAGCGTCAACTCCACACGGAGCTTGCCGCTCTTTTTGCCGCCGTATTCGCCCAGCAACACAACTTCTTGCAGGTCGTTGATGCTGCCCTTATAGTCCTTGCCCAGCGCCGTGCCATCGTAAATGAGCTTGTCGCCGTTATAGACCTTCATGGCGATCCGCTCCAGCAGATCGCGCGGCAGCTTGTCCTGCTTCTCCTTGGGCACCACCTGCAGATAGACCTTACAGCTCTTGTCCGTCTGATTCTCGATCACCAGCGTGTCCTCGTAGACCTCGCCGGGCATCATGTTCAGGTGGCTCATAAACCAGTTTTCTTCGGGCTTGGAGGGCGTATAGGTCAACACGCCGTTCTTCTCCTCCAGATACAGCTTCTTCAAAGCCACGCTGTCATCGCGGCTGTAATCCGCATCGCTGCCGGAAACGGCAATAGTTTTCAGATAGCTGATAACGGATTGATCCGCCCCGCTCTCATCGCCAAACACAGCTTTCACGGCGGAGGCCGTGGCCTGCACCGTGTTCATGGTGGCGGTCAGCGTAAAGCGGGAGCTCTGGTAATCATAGGTGGGATTTTTGGTGCTGGTGGTAACCCACTGCTGCGCCGCCTTGTCCCACACTGTCCGTGTGGCAAGGGTGACTGCCTGGATCTGGGGATTCATGGTCACGCCATCCAAAAGGAGCGGGGTTTCCTCGCCCTTATCCAGCACGCCCATGTAATAAAACGTCAAATATCCGTCACTGTCCGGCGTCTCGCGCATCAGCAGCCATTTTCCGGCGGCATCCTTCACCTTGGACACGGTAGGAAGGCCCAGACGGGCCGTGCTGCCCGACGCTTTGCCAAAGTCCAGAAGAACAACATTCTTGCCCCACTGCATCAGCGCGGCATAGCTTTCTCCATCCGATGTCTGAAAGGTGTTCGGGATGCTCTCGCCCTTTTTTGGGGGGACGATGTTTCCGTCGGCGTCGGTGACGTTCTCCTTGCGTACCCAGCTCTGGTGGAGCTTGATACTGGCAAACACGGGCACCGTGCCGTTGTTGCGCACCTTTACATCCTTATTCACAGAAATACCGGGCTGCCAGTCGCTGGGCGGCACGAACTCCTCCACCAGCTCCGTCGCATATTCCCCGGTGCGGAATTCGTTGACAGCCTGCTGCGTCTGGGTGCCGTAGGCGACGGTTCCGCCCATGATCCCCAACGCCAGCAGCGCCGCCAGTGCCAGCACCCGGTACCGCTTTCGTTTCTTCATGTTCCTATTCCTCATTTGTACGCATGCGATCACGTCTCGTCGGAGAGCCCTTGCAGCTTCTCCCACACCGTCTCGCCGGCGGTCTTTTTCTTTTTTTCCGGCGTCAGAAGAATATCCAGCACCAGAATAATGCCGCAGGCGCCCAACACATACCACTGCTGGGCATAACGCACAAAGTAACCGACATAGGGGATGGCGAACCCCGTGGTCTTACCCGCTACCCGCGAATAGGGCACGGGGTTCACATCCTCCGTCTCATTGTGGTCACCCTTTGTGGTAAAGCTCTGCGCGGTGTCGTCCTTTGCTGTCACGCGATGGGTCGCCAGCTCGCCATCCTCCCCGATGCGGAAGGTGATAGGATCACCCACCGCGATATCTTCGTAGGCGGCACTTTTATAATAGGTCACGCTGCCCACAGGGTAGCTGGGCAGCATACTGCCTGACAGCACCACCACGGGATGATAACCCGCCACCAGCGGCGCGATCAGCAGCAGCGTCAACGCAATGACCGTCAGCACGAGCCATGTCAATGCCCGTACCACAGCAGAAACCACTTTCATTGTTGCTCCTTACTTCAGATCCCAGGTAGTATTGGCCGGCATCGTCGTCAGCTTCCACTCCTCCTGCACCGCGGCCAGGGTCGCCTGGCATGTTTCCGCGGTGATAGTCAGGGTGTAATCCGCGCCGGCGTAGCCCATTGCGTTGGGATCCAACTTGGAAATCGTGCGGGTAAAAATCTTGTTGTTAGAATTCCCGGGTGCGGGTACTGCACCATCGAAGGACTTCCAGCCACCGGTTGCCGTTTTATCATCACCAGTCTCGCCGGGCTCAAAGTTGAGCGCGGCGGTTCCCTCATGGTAGTAGCTGGTGACGGTATACTTGCCCATATCGGCATCTTTATCCAGCGTAATGGCGCACAGCAGCGCTTGCGTCTCACTACCCGCGGTCAGTTGGGTGTTATAATACCAGTAGCCATCGGCAGAGTTGAACGTCCAATTGGTGCTGTCGAGCTCCTTGGACACCACGGTCTTGTCGTTATCGACCTTGCCATCCGTGGCATCCTGCTGATTTACAGTGGTGATATTGCTTTTGTTCGTGGTGGAGTCGATGGTCTTAAAGGCTTGGCTGTTCCGCGCCCAGGTCTCCTCCATCTTCACGCGAACCACCTGGGGATATTCGCCGGTGTTCTTCACGGCGAAGATCTTATCCACCTTCTGGCCGGGCTGCCAGTCATCGCGGGGGGTAAATTCCTCGGTAATGGTGCTGCCGTAGGTCTTGGTCTGCAGCTGGTTATTCATGTGGGCTTCATTGGTATAATAGGCCCAAGTGCAGCCCAGCACCGTCAGCAGCGACAGCCCCGCGGCAAGCCATGCTTTTGTTTTGCGTTTCACGGCTGATTAGTTGTTGTTGGCCTCAGCCGCGGTGTTGCGCAGCGTCCAAGAGCAGGCACCGGGCTTGACAAAATTTCCGTCCTTGTTGAAGACAGCCTCCACAGCTTCCTGAGTGGCCTGCACGGTCTCCACGGTAACGGTCAGAACATAGTTGGAATTGCTGTAGCCGTGATCAGTGGGGTCGGTCTTGGTCTCCTTCTTGCTGAAGGTCACGGGCTTGGCACCAGCCACCATGGTTTCACTACCTTTACCGTCTGCGGTCAGGTAAGCAGGAACCTCTTTCGTACCTTCAGGCAACGTAGTCCAAGTGGTACTATCGGTCACTGTAGCATCAGTGGTCACCTTGAAGGTGGTGACTTTCTTACCCATATCAGCCTTGTCCATCAACTCCACGGCATCCAGCCACTTATCCGTAGTGAGACCGCTCTTCAGATTGTCGGTGTAGTAGTACCAGCCGTCCTCACCCAGTACCCACTTGTTCATACCATCGGCAAAGTGCTTGATAACAACAGTGGCATCGCTGTCCCACTTGCCGTCAGTTTCAGAATTCTGGCCCTCAACGTAGACATTCTTGGGGTTAACCACTTTGTAGGGGGTCGTCTGACCCTTGAGCGTCCAAGTCTCATCCAGCTTGGCGCGCACCAGAATGTCGGTGGTGCCCTCGTTCTTCACGGTGACGTCCTTGTTGACCTTCACGCCGGGCTGCCAGTCTTCACCGTCCTGGGGGCTGAACTTTTCCACGATAGTGGAGCCGTAGGTGTTGGTGTCAAAGGGGTTCTCGATGCTGCTGGACTGGCTCCAGTAAGCGACGGTGCTGCCGACGAGGGCAACCACCAGCAGTGCAACCAGTGCAATGATAGATGTCTTGCGGTTTTTCATTTTTCTTTTTCTCCTTCGCTGTTTGTGTTTGTTTTATGTATTGAACCCTTGCGGGGATACATACGTTAAGGGGTTTGATTGCTTGCGCTCCATGTCAAGACGCCGTCAGCGGCAGCGGTAAAGGTCATGCCCCAGCCTGCCTCTGTCTCGATCTGGTTCACGTCCAGCGCTTCTATTATCACCGTCAGCGTGTAGCGCTTGTTGGAATAATCCTGTTTGCCATCGTAACCGCCGTTGGTTAATTCGCTGCCGAATTTGATCGCGCTGATGGCGTTTTCAGTGACTACACCGGGCTGGAGTGCCTTTTTGTAGTAGTACCAGTCACCCACCTGCTGCCAGTTTTTCGTGCCAGAAAACTGGATCGTGGGCTTCTGCGTCAGAGTCAGCACAGGGGCATCGGCGATTCCGTTCAACGTGCTTTCGCTCCATGCGCTTTCGCACTTGAAACGGATCACCTGAGGCAGCTCTCCGCTGTTGCTGAAGGAGACTTGCTTCTCCTTCGTCTCACCCGGCAGCCACTTGTCCGCCGGATTGAACACCTCGCGCATGGTGACGCCGCTCTTTTTGGTGCTGATGCGGTTAACCACGGGGGACGCGGTTTTGTGATAGCCCCATGTACTGCTTACGGCACTGAGCAGCAGCACGATCACCAGAAGCAGCAGAAAATGTCTTTTTTTCATTGTCTTCCGCCTCCTTAGTTCGTCCACGTGACGGTGCCGTCGGTAACGGCGCCGTAGGACGTGGTCATGTCAGTCACCTCAGCGGTACGGCCGAACAGTGTCTTTGTGGCGTCGGTATTCACCGCGGCCTCATCACTGACCTGCACCGTTTCCACCTGGAAGTCCAGGTGGTACGACGCGCCAGCGGTCACGCTGGCTGGGAAGGTCACGCTTTCCAGCACTTGGACGCTTCCACCGGCCGGCAGCACCTTTTTGTAATAGTACCAGCCGTCGTCATGACGCTTAAAGTCGTTCTTCCAGTCGGTTGTCCAGTTTTGTTTCACATTGGTAGCGCCTGCCAGCTGCTCCGTAGCTGTTGTCCAGTACTCCGCATAGCTTACACGGACGAAAGCGGCGGCATTGCCTGTGTTCTGCACCGTGACTGTCTTTTTTTTGGTTGTTCCCTTTTCCACCCTGTTGCTGGGGAACTCTTCCGCTACAGCGACAGAGACGGTGCGGCTTTCCAGCTGGTTCACCTGCTGCGCGCGGTGGGTATTCCACGCCCACGCCGCGCCAAAGCCGGCAACGCCGATCAACAGCAGGGCCAGCATACCGGTCAAAGCAAACCAGGCCCGCGTTTTTGTTCTCATGATCTACCTCCTCTCTGTCTCTGCGCTCAAGTCGCAGGCCAAAATGTGTTGTTTTTCTGGGTGCGGCTCTTGAAGTAACCCTGGCCTGTGTACGTGTTGTGGACAATCAGGGTAACGCGGTCTCCGGCGTGCAGCGTCAGCGTGCCATCATTAGTCAGTACAGCCTTGCTGCCCTCCGGCTGCGTAAACGTCAAACTCTCCAGCTGGAACTCCATCGGCAGCACCTCGCTAAGCTTGATGGCATCGCTGCCGGTAATGGGCACCTTGATGAAATTGGAGGTACCATCGTGCTTAAGGTTCACCTGAGCTATGGACTCACCCGTGTTCGTTCTGGTGAGGTTGATGGTAAAGGTCTGATCCTTCATGGCTTCCGTATAACCGTCGACGACCTTCTTCACCTGAACGTAGGCGTTTTCCTCTACCGTGATGACGACGCGCACGTTGTAGTGCATGTCTTTGAAGTTCAGGCCTTCGAACTCCTTCTCCAATTCAGTTTTCTTCTCTTCATCCATATCTGCCGGAAAATCAGGAAGCTTGACCGTCTCTGTTTCCTTTCCTCCGTTGTGCTCACGGTTGAACATGATGTAATAGGTACCATCCTCCGTCACACACAGGTCATAGCGCACCAGAGCCGTGGTAGAATGGGACTCCTCGCGCAATGTCTGACCACCGCTCGCTTGTTTCACGTCTGCGGTATAGAAGTATTCAATGGGAATCCATATCTCCGCGGGATTGTCGACCGTTACCTTTTCTATCGTTTCCTTGCTGATTGTCTTGCTACCCTGCACATATAGAGCATCCTTCATCTGGATCTCAATTCTCGTAATCTCAGCGTCTGAATTCGCCTTTTTCCACACGGCGGTGGAAGGCACCTCTACGGGGATACCTTCTTTTATAACCGAACCGCGAGTCGTACCACTACTCACAACCGTTGTTTTATCACCTTCATATGCCTCCAGATACAGAGCCGTTGTGATGGGATGGTCGTCTCCAGCCTGAGCCTCCACCGTCAGATAACGCGTGGTGGGAATGATCTCCACCAACTTACTGTCGGTCACATAGCGGCCGTCCGCCAGCTGCCAGTAGTAGCTGACCTCATACATCTGATTTTCGTCTACAAAGAAGTGGTCGTTTCCGTTCCATTTTTTCTCGTCCTTGGTAGGGTCTGCTCCAGAGATGCCGCTGGTTCCTTCACCGGTGACCTTGACGGAGCAGTTGAAGCTGTACCCGTCTCCGTCTTGCATATACGCGCCATCCTCCGTTTTTGCCACACGCCAGATCTCGGTGTTCAGGATAGCGCCGATGGAGGCGGAGAAGTTGGTTTTCAGATGATTTTCGTGGTCGGTGGGTACGCCATAGTAGTAGGGGCTGAGCGGTGACTTGCCTGTCGCCTTCTCAGTAGGATAGCCAGCGCGCTTGGCTGTTGACCAGTACTTGGTGTCATCCCATCCCAGCACGCGGTTTTCCTCAATGCTGTCCATCATGGTCAGGGTGACGCCATTCCTGTGGTTGTAATATGCGCCGGATTCTACGGCATTTTCACCTGTGCGGTCATCGCCTGCGTCGATGCTCATGTAGCCGGTCAGGCGCAGGGGGCGGCTGGCTGTCTCGTTACCGACTTGTTCAGAGACGGAGAACCAGTTCATGCCGGGGCCCTCCACCGTGCCGTTGGTGCCCTTGATGACGATGTTCTTTGTGGTGGCGCTCTGGGACGTACCGCCCACCACCTCCAGCCGGGTCTTCGCACCGCCGGTGATCAGTTCCTTCCATGTTCCGGTGGTGTTGGTGACGGTGAAGGGAGAAATGATCTCGCGGACGGTGTCGTAGGTGTATTTGTCCGCCCTATGGGATGTTCCATCGGGCTCACGATTATAGTCGACTTTCTCCGCCGAGCGGACACCCTTTTCGTCCCAATCGTAGCCCTTCTCCCAGGTGTTCAAAAACACCGTGGCGGTGGAGGCTTTGGACACAGCCTCCACCAGCTGCGCCATTTCCATGCCGCCCCAAGCCGTCGAATTATTCGTCGCTCCGGAGAATACCTGCAGCTGGGGGTAGTGCTCTGGCGAATAACTCCAAACGCCCTCACTCTGCGGCCCCAGGCCGAAATTCTGTCCGCTGGCCATGCCGACAGAATTGCCTCCATTTGCGGCCTTGTTTTTATCCGATGTCTTGGTCAGCAGACCGGTGATGTTCTCATTCGTCTTCCAGCCCCAGAGGGCGTTTTCACGCATGGCGGTGGTCTGCTTGTCGTAGTAGCAGTTGGTATAGCTGCCCGAAGCGTCTAAGCCTTCCGAACGGCTGTTTGCGTAGGAGCCGAAGCCGCCCACGTTTTTCTTGTCGGCATCTTCCTCGGAAAGTTCTACCTTCTCCAACGGAGTGGTATGACTGCCCACCTCACCAGCGGCATAGCAGTCCTTAAAATTGCCATGAACACCAGTGGCAAAGCCCGCCATATTCCGCGCCTCGGTACGCAAGCCCACCAGCATGGTGCTGTAGCTCTTTGTCACATTCCGTACGTCGGGCACTTCTCTTGAGTTTGCCACATCAGGATTTCTGTACCCTCCGCCAAGGCCGGAAAGATCCTTATATCCTTCCATTTTTCCCGTGGTATAGCACTGATCCACGGCAGAAGCTCCGCCGAGGCCATAGATATCCCGCGCGCCATACATCTCTGCGGAGATGAAACACTTCTCAACCCTTGTCTTATTGGTAGAGCACGGCAGCAAGCCGCCGGAGTGTCCTCCCGTACCGACCAGCATACAGCCGATGGAGGCGCAGTTCTCCATCTTGCCGTTATAAACACATAAGAATCCCAGCGACACATGGTTTTTTCCGAACATATAATTGTTTATGAAATACACCCGTTTTGCCGAGAAGCTTTTATACAACCCTTCGCTATCCAATGGGGACGTACCAGGCTGTCCCATAATTGAAGAACCCCAGATCAAGAAACGATTATATCTTGTCTTACCGTCCGTCCCCTTCCACTTATAATTGTTGTATACGCCGGAGTAGTTCAGACACCTCTCAAAAGTGAGGTCGGTCATGGTTAGGTTCACTGTGCCTGGTTCATATTGTTTACTTTCGCTCTGTAACCGCTGGAACAACCCACCGTAGGAACACATCGGCTGAACGATCTTTGCGGTGACAAAGTTCAGATTTTGGATCGTACAGGCGCTGTTCGTACCAGTTCGATTCAAGAAAACCGGACGCTTCACAGTATCCTTTTTTTGATCGTCTGTCGTTTTGTCCGAGGAATCATACACATTGCCATAGTTATAAATGGTAAACCCCGCGCCATCAATGATCGTGTTATTACTACTGTTTGTAACACCGGGCCAGCTGTGATGCATACCATTCAGGTCAATGTTGTCGCCCAGTCGGACGACCTGATTATCTTTGTAGTGCTGCAGTGCGTAAAGCAGCTGCTCACCGGAATAGACTATCCAAACGACTTCTTTTATCGTTTTTCCATCTTTTTCATATATGGTGGTTTCGACGGGGCTCCGTTTGGGATTGGTTGTTACATCACCCGTAGTCTCATCGGCGACCATACCGCTCCAAGCCCAACCTTCTCTTTCCCGAGCATGAAATTCAATGCTGCTGTTGGGCGTCCAGGAAAACTGCTGCATAACCTTATTCTGCCAGATGGTGCACACATAGTCGCGCCATACGCCAGAAATGCCATATTCATAGAAATCTGTAGTTTTCCCTCCAAGGGTATTCTTGATATAGTCGACCACTTCGGGGTCACTATCGTCTGCGGCTGCGTTGCCGCTGGTAGGGGCATATTGTCTCATCAATGCATCGCCCCGATCATCCTCCGTTCCGCCATTGCCGTTAACGGACATCAGAGAAAAGCCGCCCATGCCCGCCTGTTCGCTGCCCTCAATGATGGAGATGCAGCCTAAAGCGGGGTACATGGCGGCGGTGGATTCCTGTTGCTGGGCAGCATTTTCTGCGCCCTCCCGGGTGGCGTCCTCCTGTTCAGGATCGCGCGCCACAGTATAGATATCTCTGTCGGAAGCTCCGTGGGTATTCTGATACGCCACCAGCCGCTCCGCGTCCTCCACCGACATGACGGACTCCTCGCCGGTGTTCAGCTTGATGATACGGACGGTGTCCTTGCCGTACAGGGGGCAAGTCACGTTCTCCGGATCGTGAACATGGGAAAAGTCACCAGGCACATATTCCGTATGGGTGCCCAGGTATGTGTTGCTGTCAGGGTCATAGTCCTCCATCTCAACCGCCACCTGCTCGCGGCACATGCACTCAATGGGGCTGAAATACTTGCAGTCCGCCTGATGGGCCCAGGGATAGTTATCGGCGGCGATGGGTTCGCCATCCAGACCGCAGTGGCAGTCCGTCAGCGGCAGCACATAGCAGGGGCAGTCCTCCGCGTGCTGCTCGCTGGGCTCGTTGGTCGCCAGACCACAGGTACACAGCAGCGCCGCCTGATAGAAGGGGCAGCTTGCGTCGTGGTCGGA
This sequence comes from uncultured Oscillospiraceae bacterium, assembly GCA_934573935.1. Classification (GTDB taxonomy): domain Bacteria; phylum Bacillota; class Clostridia; order Oscillospirales; family Oscillospiraceae; genus Vescimonas. The sequence continues at coordinate 59,220 of CAKTMO010000005.1, forward strand.
GGAGACAACATCTTCGCCCACCGCGCAGGTGCAGTGGATCTCTTTGGAGACGTAGCAGGGGCAATCCTCCGCGTGGATGACGGCGCCGTCCTCTCTGGGCTGGGCGCCGCAGGTGCAGACAGGCTCGGACGCGGTATAGCAGGGGCAGTCCTCTGCGTGGACGGTAACACCGTTCTCGTCGGGCTGGGCACCACAGGTGCAGGCAGGCTCCGGCGCGGTGTAACAGGGGCAGTCCTCCGCGTGGAGGGTGACGCCGTTCTCGTCGGGCTGGGCACCGCAGGTGCAGACGGGCTCGTCGCTGTGGTCGTCATCAGGACTGTCGCTCTGTAACACACAGACGGTGGCCGTGGGGGCGCTGCCGCTCCAGTGATAGGAGGACTCGCCGGAAACACGGGCGGTGAATGTGTACGTGCCGGCGGTCTCGCCGTCGTAGCTGCCGCTCCACTCCACGGGGATATCCAGCACCGCGCCGGTGATGTTGCCAGCCTCATCGCAGGCAAACCAGAGATTCTCGCTGCCCTCGATAGAGCCGTAGAGACGGTAGGCCAGGTCGCCGTTGGCGTAGTAGATGGTATAGATGGCCTTTTCGCCCGCTTCCACCAACGCGTCGGCGCCCTTGGGCGCCACGTAGCCGTACCAGTAGTAGTCGAAGCTCTCCGAGCCGTCGCTGGTATCGGCCTCCGGCGCTGCCTGGAGGAAGGTGGAGACATCCATCTCCTCCGGAATGCCTACGATAGCGCGGAGGGTATCGGGCAGGTGCAGCGCGTCCCGCGCCGTTCCCAGCTCCACCGTCTCGTCATAGACGGGGTCGGTTCTCTCGAAAGAGTGGATCTGATTCGACCACTGGTGCTCCGCCAAACCGGGCACGGCAAGCGCCAGCAGCAGTACCACCGCCAGCACCACACATATCAGGCGATACGATGGTGCGGTCTTTTTTCGTATCATGGTTGTGTTCTCCTTTCCCTTGCTGTGGTTCTCTTTCTCTATGCAGGGCGTCAGCCCTGACTGCTCAGTATTTCGACCAGAGGCGCGGCGTCCACCGCTCCCCAGCCGTAGTCTGTATCATAGCCCGCCGCGCCTTTATCGACGGCGGTGGTTTTCAGCAACTCCATAAAGCCCTCGCCTGTCAGATAGGGCTGGTACTGTTTGGCGATGGCCGCCAGCGCTGTTACCTGCGCCGCCGCATAGCTGGCGCCCGCGCCGCCGTGAACGTAGCCGCCGTTGACGCCCAGACTCACCAGTTCTTCCCCGGGCGCGGTGACAAACACGCTGCCGTTTCGGGCGGCAGTCTCCGGCAGTTCGCCCGCCGCGTTCAGGGCGTCCACGCCCACCACGGCATCATAAGCGGCAGGATAGACCGGCGTTTCGCTGTCGCCGCCGGCGGAGGCCACCAATATGGCGCCCTGTTGAGCCGCATAATCCACCGCCTCGCGCAGCTGCGCACTGTCGTTGGGCGTTCCCATGGAGAGGTTGATCACGCCGCAGCCGTATACATCTACCGCGTCACGGATCGCCTGCGCCAGCGCGGTAACGCTGGCCTGTCCGCTGGTGCTCCATACCTTAAGGACAACCAGGTCGCTGTCTGTCATTCCGGCAATGCCTTTGCCGTTGCCCCGCGACGCCGCCAGAAGGCCCGCGATAAACGTGCCGTGTCCCACCTTGTCGGTGAGGTCGCTCTCGTCCTCATCCACGTAGCTCTTTCCGGTGATGCGTCTGCTGTTCAGATCGGGATGCTCCGCCACGCCGGTGTCGATCAGGGCGATCTTTACGCCCTTGCCGGTCATACCAACTGACCAGGCGGATTCGATATGCAGCTCAGCCAGATTTGTCTGAGAGGGGTATAAGGGGTCGTCAGGCGGCAAACCACCGCCTCCGCAGGCGCTCAGCGTCAGCAGCATAGCCAGCAGCCATGCGAGCGCACCGATATGTTTCTTTCTCATTGCACTATTCAGCCCTCAATACGCAGCAGGGCGATAATTTTCCCGCACAATTGCTCTTTCCGCACCGCGCCGAAATTACGGGAGTCCACGCTGTTCTCGCGGGAATCCCCCAGGACAAAATATTCGTCCTCTCCCAGCGTCAGCGGCAGGCTGCAGCCCGTCTTGCGAAAGGTGTCGCCGCGGGCATAGTCATCCACCGCCGGTGCGCCGTCTATCAGCAGGCGGTGGGTCTTCTGATTGTCGATGTCCACCGTCTGTCCGGGGAGCGCCGCCACCCGCTTGATATAGCTGCCATCCGTCCGCACCAGTACGATGTCGCCAACGGCATAGTGGGAACGGAGGCGAAAAAACAGCACGATATCCCCGCTGAACAACGCAGGCTCCATGGATTCGCCTTTGACAAAGCCTACGCCGCACACCACACCGAACAGGAGGTACGCCGCCGCAGCGGTCAGCACGATCCGCAGGATCGCGGCACGGGCGGCCTTTTTGCGGCGGATCGCCTCCAACCGCAGTTCCAGCAGCTTGTCCAGCAGTATGTCAGCGGCGTTATTCTGCGGTTCCATTCTCGTTGGCGCACAGGCTCATAAGCTGGTTCTTCATCTGCTGCGCCTGCGTCAGCAGGGTATCCAGCGTCAGCGACAGAGAGTGGGAATCCTCCTCCAGCATTTTTTGCAGCTGGTTGTTCTTCTGCTCTATAATGAACGACTCCGCCTGGATGCGATTCGCGTCCTTGATGGCCTGTTCCTTGTAGTGGGCGAGGATATCCGACTTGGCCAGTTCGATAGAGGCCAGCAGAACACGAAGCTTCTCCGCATCGCTGTCCTGTCCGAAGAGCGGCTCCTCCTGCGCAGGCTCGGCACACACTGCGGCGTGCGCTGCAGCCTCCGGCTGTACCGCGGTGCGCTGTGAGCGCAGTTCTTCCAGCTCCGTCTCAAGGTGCTGCTTTTCCTCCTCTGTCTGGCAAAGCAGCTTTGTTTTCTCTGCCAGCTCCTCTTCCGTCTGGCAAAGCTGCTTTGTTTTCTCTGCCAGCTCCTCTTCCGTCTGGCAAAGCTGCTTCGTCTTTTCCGCCAGTTCTTCCTCCGTCTGGCGAAGCTTTTCCTCCTGGGTCGAGAGCGCATGTTCCATCTCCTGGCACCGCTGCTTTTCCTCGTTTAAGGCGGCTTCCGCCTGTGCGCGGTACTCCTCCAGTTGACCGCCGCTCCCCTCGCTGCGGGCAAGCTTCGCTACCTCAGTCATTTTCAAAATAACGTCTTCCGGATCATATCCACCGAAAGACTTTGTCTTGATCTTCATGGATTTGAGATAGGACTCCAGATTCTGCTCCATGCTCAGTTCCCCTTTCTGTCAATGATCTTGGCCGCGTACCTCTATTTTGCAAGAAAACAACCGCCGGACTTTCATTCCACTACATAATTTGCATTATGTGGTATGAAAGTAGCGGCGGTCTGGCTTGCTTTTTTTACGATTTATTTTTGACAGATCTTTTTCGCTGCGGGTAACCTCGATAAGCCGGATACACCTATCGCGTAGGAGGATCCGGCTCGTTTCGCATGCGCTGGATATGTAAAATGATCATTATATGGCCTAATAAAGTGTTTGTTATTTAATTAACAGGTCAATATATATTGACTTTCTGCGCTTTTTGTCGTAACATAAGACTACTATGCGAAAAGGAAACTTTTGGCTTTGGCAGGAATACCACATAATGCAAATTATGTGGTATTTTTTTGTATGCCCTCTATACGACGAGGCCTAACCGCTCCACCTTGCTGGCATATTCGTTGCGGCTGACGGCGGTATAGATGCGGGTGGTATTGATGCTGCTGTGGCCGAGAATATCTGCCAGACGGACGATATCTTTTTCAAGGCCATAAAACGTTCTGGCAAACAGATGACGCAAGTTGTGGGGGAAGATCTTGCTTTCCGCCACACCGGCCTCCCGCCCCAACCGCTTCATAGCGTGCCAAATGTTGGATCTGTCCAGGGGCTTGCCCGACGCCGTGCGGAAAAGATAACCCTTTTGAATGCCGCAGCTCCCGGCGTAACGCGCCAGCGCGCTGCACAGCTTTTTGGGCAGGATCACGGTGCGCCGCTTTCCCTTACAGGTGATCTCCGCCCTGCGCGCACGCACCGCCTCCACCGTGATATAGGGCAGCTCCGACACGCGGATGCCCGTTGCGCAGATCGTCTCCATCACCAGACACAGCCGCTGGTTGTGCTTGCGGCGGGCGGCGTGCAGCAGGCGGAAATATTCCTCCTTTGTCAATTCACGGCTGTCATCCATAAAGGGCTGGCGCTGGCATCTTACAAGCTTCACGCGGCACTCATCGCACCCCGCGAAGCGTAGAAAACCGTTCACCGCCGCAAGGATGGAGTTCACACTGCTGACGCGATGCTTTTTCTGCAGCCGCTGCTTATAGGCGATAACCTCCTGCTTGCTGACCTGCTGGCTGTGGTTTTCCTCTAAAAACGCCAGAAACTGCCGCACATCCCGCAGGTATTTTCCAACGGTATGTACGCTTCGCTCCTGCTCGACAAGCCAATCCTGATAGCGCGGCAAAACGCCGGCAAGCTCTTTTCTCTGGATCATCTGAGAGTCCTCCCCATTTCTTTGATGGCTTCATTATACTCATTCCGCGCAAGGACAACAAAAGTCTTTTCTCTTTGTTTCCCTTATCAAGCAGCTCAAACTCCGCAAAACCTCCGGTTTCACCGGAGGTTTTGCTTTTCACCGCCTTTCCGTCAGTTGTGCTTGCTGCCAAATATGTAAAAAATCCGCAAATTCTGTGACATGCGTTTGGAAAAAGGTATTATATGTATATAGGGAAAAAGGAGGTCGCACAGCATCTATGAATGACAGAGAAATCATAAGCTTGTTTTTCCAGCGCTCAGAGGAGGCGATCACAGAGTTGTCCAGGAAATATGGAGACCTGTGCTTTCAAATCGCCAGCAATATTCTGAACGATCCTCAGGACGCGGAGGAATGTGTGAACGATGCCTGGCTTGGCGCGTGGAACAGTATTCCGCCCCGCTCCCCCGACCCGCTGAGAGCCTATATCTGCCGCATCGTCCGCAACCTCTCGCTGAAGAAGCTGCGGGCCAATTCCGCGTGGAAACGGGACAGCCGGTTCGAGGTATCTTTATCGGAACTGGAAGCCTGCATCCCGGATAACTCTCTGGACGAGCAGCTCTCCGCAAACGAACTGACAGCGCAGATCAACGCATTTCTTTCCGCCTTGAGCCGCGATGACAGAGTTATGTTCGTCAAGCGTTACTGGCTCGCGGAGCCGCTGCCGAAGATCGCGGATACGTTTGGCATCACCGCGCATAACGCATCCGTCCGGCTTGGCAGGATCCGCCGGAAATTACATCAGCACCTAAAGGAGGTATCGCTATGATGGAGCGCAAAACCGATCGGCTGGCTTCCGCCATCGGAGACATTGATACGGCGTATCTGGAAGAAGCCCTTGACTTTGCCGGCGCAGAAGCAGGCCGGAAGAGGATCGGACGTTTCCCCAAATTATCTGCCGCGGTTGTGGCGGCGCTGGTCGTATTGGCCTTATCCGTGACCGCCTTTGCCATCAGCAGGATCCCGCTGTCGTGGCGCGACATCTTTTCCCCCGGCCAGACCGTCATCGGCGACGAGGATGAGGTGCCGGTGCTCTCCCTGCAGCAGCCCGCGGCCACGGAGGAACTGCAGATCAAGGTGGAAAAGGTGATCTCCGACGAGCGAACCTTATATCTTCTCTATTCCGTGAAGGCCAACGAGGGAGCCGTGCTTGATCCAAAGGGTCAATTTGCCGAACTCGACCTGTATTTCCCCGGCCAGATGATGTCCGGCGCCTACGTGCCGTACTTTCTGGAGCGGAGGGACGGCGTACCGGAGAACGAATTGGAGGGCGTCGTATTGGCCGACTGGCAGGCGGGCAACAGCGCCAACGGCCTTGTGATGGGCTTCTCCAACTGGCAGGAGAAAAAACTGTTTGAGGATGTGAAGGCAGACTTCAATGTGGCGGAGATGGTGGAAAACGCCGGAGAAAACGCCAATCTGCCGCAATGCCTGGATTACGCCGGCAATGGGTCTCCACGGTATTTATGGCAGCCGGGCAACGCGGATATAAAGCTGCCCTACGGCGGCCTGTCCATCTGCAATGCCGGTTGGACGAACGGCGTCCTACAGCTGGTCATGAAGGGGCCGGTGAGCGCAAGTGAATGGTCATCAGGGGAAAACTGGTATTTTATTGACACGCGAACGGGCACCATCATCCGTCCGGAGCCAGGTGTCAGTTATAGCAGACCTGACGCATTTGATCCTGATATCGGTGACGCCGACTGGCAGTATATCTGGGAGTTTGTGGCCGTTGACAAAGAGGCGCTTCCCTATCTTGAGATGCACTGGGGCGGAAAGGAGATCCTTACCACCGTGCTTCCGGGGCAATGGCAGGTCACGCTGGACGAAACGCCCGTCACCGTACAGAGCGAGGTGCTGGCGGAGAATGTTCCCCTGTCCTATGCCGGTGAGGAGCTGCTGGCAAAAAAGATCGAATGCTCCAAGCTGTCCATGGCGGTTTATTTCGACAGCTATGTGGATTCCACCGCCGATACCGGAAGATTCGAGATATTTGACGCAAATGGCAACCTCATTCCGAGCCGGTGGGGTTTTATCGCAGCGCAGACCGACGACAGTTGTATGTTCCTGACACGGTTCGACGAACCCATTGAGCCGGAACGCATCTGCAAGCTGACGTTTAACGGGGAGACAGTGTTTGAGAGATAGCGCAATTGGCACCCCAATCGCAAAACAACGGTCGAGTCGGATCACTCCTTAAAACATTCAATCTGTGCAAAACCGTCTCAAGCGCATTGCTTGAGGCGGTTTTGCGATTATATGACAATACACCGCGCGGCCATCTCTCCAATGCCGCCGGATGCGCCTGTGACCCACGCGACCTTTGCCATAACGTGGGATCATCATACCACCAATGCTCTGACGTGTATTGCTTAAATCTGCAGCAGATTATGAAAACCTCCGGAGTCCTTAGCCGCTGCATTTCAGGAGATTCTTTAGGCGAAATAAGTTGCAGAAATCTCTGAAATAAGCAGTTAATATATGTAATATGCTTGTGCAATATATCAAAAGTGAAAATTGTTTTGAAAAACAGAGAATTTCCCGGCACACTTGGCTCTTTTTATCAAAATAGTGAAAAAACGCACATTTTCCTTTTCAAGCGCTGGTAAAAGATCACCCTGTATTGATTGATTTGTCAATTGTGCGCGCCACGATGCAGTAGTATATTGTAGACAGCGGTGAGCTGTGGCACCTCGTATTTTTGCAGAAAGGTAAAAGGCTGAAAATGGATCGTAAACGAGTACTTCTCCTGGTGGCGGGGCTCCTTGTCGGTACAATCTTGAGTGTGGTGGTATACAAAGTCCTGGATATTCCATTTCTCAAGCAGATAATTCCTATTATTGTTCTTCTTATGAGTGGATTTATCATAATCAGGGCGCTCCGCAAGAACTAAGTAATCCGAAAAGGGTGGGAACCCTTATGTCTAAGAGTAAGAAAATGCTACTATGCGTTTTTGTTGTCTTTCTTGTATCAACAATTCTCGGCGTATTTCTGAACACGCTCACCGGTGCGAATGAAATTTACACATTCGCGTGGAAAAGGCTTTTTCCCTCCTCCGCAATGGCGGCATACGCGCTCTTTCTCTATTCCCGAGATTTCATTGACAGCGCACATCAAATGGGAACACGAAAACTTATAACAGCGGCGGCCATCGGAGGGTCGCTTATGGTCGGCCTGAATCTTCTCTTTGGCTTGCTTCGGGCAAAGATAGGCGGAGACCTGCTCACACAAAATCAAGAAGCGTTGAACGCTACGGCGGCAACACTCCCAATCGTTGCTTTCTTTGTTTCGGTACTCTGTGCGCCGATCGTGGAAGAGACCATATTCCGTTTTATTCTGCAAGGATGGCTACGAGAGCGGATCAAACGGGGTGGCGCGCCGATTTCTGTAATAATCGCAGGAACGCTATTTGCCTTGCTGCATACCGGTACTCCTGTAGATTTGATCCAATACCTTCCCGTCGGTCTTTTGTTGGGAGCTATTTATGAAAAGACACAGTGCATTTTCCTTTTGATCTGTATACATAGTTTTAACAATCTCATCGCCTTTGCGCTTCAGAACATGTGACAAGGGCCAAACCGCGGGACTTTACCGCTTCGCGTACCCAGGGGCACAAAGAGCTGGCGGTATATGGCGTCGCTGTAATGAACACTTGGTTTCGGTCTCTGTCTTATCTATGCACGGGCAAAGAATCTTTGCTTTCCGTGGCTTTTCCATACATTTTTGAACTTTATTGCTTGCATAGGCATTGTCCTTGGATAGCGACATCTGCCTATGCAGACCGTTAAGCATTTCAGATAGGAGGATCAAAATGAAGATCAATTGGCACGCAGGAATCATGCTTCTATTTGTGTTGTCTTCACTTTTCTTTTTAGGTAAGGCATTGGCAAATAAGCGAAGCGGTAAGCCATTTCGTTGGAAAATAGGAAATCTCCTATTTATTGGTATGAGTTCTGTCACTGTCGTGTTGTTACTCGCAGCACTTCTGTTTCTGCTTCTCAAGAACTACAACTTGATGCAATGGTTTATTTCAATAGGGTACGTCTTATCCGCTCTGTGTGGCGTCCTTTTCGCGCCAAATGAAAAGCATAATCCCACATGAATACTTAATCATCGTGCGAACTGGGGGTACAACAGAATGACCCCTGCCGCAGTACTGCTTTGTGGCGGATCTATGTCGGCAGATAATCCGGAAACGGATATGGTGGGGATAGTCCCCGTCATATCCTAATTCTAATTAGAAGTGAAGGATGACGGTTTTGCGAAATAGCCGAAGCTCCATTTTGATATGCTCCTACCTTGGAACATTTGTCATTGCTTTTGTCATAGGTTGTGCAGTTGTCGACGACGAGAGAATCGTTGTGGTCATGGCATATACCACCGTGATAGTCAATGCATTGTTAGCCGCAATGGCATGCCTTTTGTATCGAGATGTATTTCGCAACGGGTTCAAAAAAATCGGTACAAATTTTGCAAAACAACTTTTTCTGACTTCGGTCGTCATTCTAAGTGCTAATATTCTTATGACTTTATTACGCGGCATGTGGATATCACAAGTCACCGAAAATCAGGAAATACTAAACAATTATACCGCTGTTTTTCCGATAGGCATGTTTTTTGATTCCGTAATCTTTGCGCCGATTATCGAGGAAACAATAATCAGAGGAATCATTCAAAACAGGATGGAGGAAAATCTGCAAGGACACCGCCCCTGGATAAGCATACTTCTGTGCAGTTGCATATTCGCCTGTATGCATGCTGAAATTTCTATTGACTTTTTGCTATATTTTGCTATCGGCTTGATATTAGGTGTTACTTATAAAAAAACGAACAATTTAGCTTTGGTTACTTGTACTCACGCCGTAAATAATCTGGTTGTGTTTTTATTCATCAACTTCGTTTTGCCGGAGTAACGAGAGAGAACAAAATGGATTTGCCATTGAAAATAAACCGGCATTGGATGATTATTGGAATAACATCAGTAATAGGTGATACACTTTGGTCTCCGTAAAGATTGTCTCTCAGCAAAACTACGATCACCTATTACGAAAAGGGGGGAAGATTATGGAGATTATTCTGGCGAAGATTGTGACGATTCTTTTATTGGCGGGGTCTTTTGCGCTCATTTGTGCAGGGCTTTTCCGCAGGAAACTAAAGCTGTCGCAGTTAAGCGGGAAACTGCTTCTGCTTTCTGTTTCAGGGCTTGCTTCCTACGCGATCATTGTTGCCCTGGCAATATGGAAATGGAACAGTGCCGGAGGATCCTTGATTATCGCAGGTGTTTGCTCCTATGCGCCCGCCGTCGCGCTGTATCGTATTCTGATTAAAGATTTGAAGGTCTAATATAAAAACTGACACACATTTACATTCGGAGGGTTGCGTATGGCTTTTATCGTAATTACCATCCTTGTACAAGCGGCAATTGCTCTTGCTGTGCTGCATGCATTCAAAGTGCGGAGGCAAAAGAATATCACATGGACGTCTCCGGCACGGAAGTGGTATTTTGTAGCGAGTGCTGCGGCGCAGGCAGCCTTAGCGGTCATTTCCTTTGTCAAAACCGATGACAGCAGCTTTTGGCTATTGACGATCATTGTGTCCGCACTGGCTGCGATCAATCTCTGTACACAACTGACGATCGGTAAGGAGAAATAACACAGGACACTTCATCGGTAACCTCCTATTGCTTTGGTAATGGCACCAAACCTTTACCTGAGCAATAGGAGGTTTTACTCATAGGAAAAGCGACTTTGCAGATACCAAATCGTCTCCCTCGTTTCACAGTCGTTCTAACAATTGTTATCACATTCTATAGCTTTACTTTTCCCGTTAAATATTCTACTATATAGTCACAAAAGGAAAACAAAACCAAACCAAAACATAAAAACATTCTTTAAGGAGGAATCTACCATGAAGAACATCAACACTTACATCCTGACCGCGATCGTCTCCCTCGCTCTGGTGGTCGCTACCTCTTTCCTGATGACCGCCGCTGACGAGCCTATCCGCCAGGCCGGTTACTACCTGCCTGTGGTGTTCGGCGCCGTGGCCGCCTGGGCCGCCGGTAAGGCCGGTCTGCTGGAGCTGGACTACGAAGAGCGCACCGCCCGCCGCAATGCCCACGCCGCCGCGTAAGTTCCCGATCAACGCCCCTCTGTTTTCTCTCCCCAAATCCAACCATACAAAACAGGAATGACACGCCAAAGCGTGTCATTCCTGTTTTGTGTTTTCCGCCTTGACGGGCAGAGATGATCGCTGTTATGACAAATTCCCTGAAATGTCAAAAAAGTTGACACTTTGGGGGATTTGTCATGACAAAATGCAGAGAATAGTCATAGCAAAAAGGCTGGCGCTCTGCTATTATGATAATGGAAAAGAGGCGTTTGCCCACAGCCCCTATGTTTCCTTGCTGCCTTTTTCCTCCATGCGGCCGGTCAGGAGACGGTGCATCTGCTTTGCCAGCTTTTTCCTGTCAAAATCCTTTTTTTCGCAGTATTCCAGCAGCAGGCCCACGATGCCGTAGGTACAGAAGCTGAGGGCGATGTCCATATCCTCATAGGGAAGCGCCACCTGCCTGCCCTTTCGGGCCATCAGCTCCTGAAGATAGGTGCGGACCGAGCGCACCATGATCCGCTCGATATCCTCCCGCTTTTGTGAGTGGAGCAGCTTGTGCAGAAGGACATTGGCATTTTCAGAGGCCACGATAAAATCGTGAAAAACGGCCTCGGAATCATCTGCCGCCATGTTTTTCTCCAGCAGCTTTTGAAACGCCTGCTCCGCCGACCACTCGATGACTTCCAGAATATCCTGAAAGTGATAATAGAAGGACTGGCGGGAAATGCCGCACTCGTCCACGATATCCTTGACGGTGATCTTGTCGATGTTCTTTTCTCCCGACAGCTTGATAAACGCATCGGCTATCATGGATTTTGCATTGACCGCCATATGAAACCTCCCGCCGCTTGCTTGCTGGTACTCAGTTTACCATAAAACGCCATTACTTGTCTATTCAGAATTTCCACGGAGGGACCTGAACCATGAAGAAAACAACAAAAGTGATCACAGTTGCCCTTTCCGCCGCCGCAGTGTACGGCGCGGCCACCTATGGCGTGACAAGGCTTCTGATGGATGTGGCCATGAACCGTGAGCCGCCCCGTCTGGGAAAGAAAAGCGGCGGCAGCTCCCGCCTGACCGGCGAGACGCCCAACGACGCCTTCCGCGCCGCGCAAAAGGCCGCCGCGCAGCAGCTGGCCGCTGCGCCCCACGAGGAGGTGTCCCTGAAAAGTCGGGACGGCCTGCAGCTGGTGGGCCACTGGTTCCCCTGCCCCGACGCGAAGCGGATCCTTCTGGCCTTTCACGGGTGGCACTCCGCGTGGTATCGGGACTTCGGCATGATCGCCGATTTCTGGCGGCAGGAGAAGTGCAGCGTCCTCTACGTGGAGCAGCGGGCCCAGCAGAACAGCGAGGGCGCATATATCGGCTTCGGCCTGACAGAGCGTGACGATTGCCTATCGTGGGCACAGTGGGCGGTGGAACGGTTCGGTACGGCGCTGCCCATCTATCTGGCAGGCGTCTCCATGGGAGGCGCCACCGTGCTGATGGCAGCGGATCTGCCGCTGCCGGACGCCGTTCACGGTATCATCGCGGACTCGGCGTACACATCGCCCTACGCCATCTGGCGGCATGTGGCGCGGAAGAACCTGCACATCCCCTTCCTTCTGGGCGGCAGGATCGCCGACTGCCTCTGCCGCAAGCGCCTGTCCATGGGATCGAAAGACTGCTCCACCCTGACCGCCCTTGCCGCCGCGAAAAAGCCGGTGCTGCTGATCCACGGTGGAGACGACCACTTCGTGCCGGTCCGGATGGCCTATGAAAATCAGGCAGCCTGCGCGTCGCCCTGCCGCCTGCTGGTGGTACCGGAGGCCGACCACGGCATGAGCTGCTATATGGACCGCCCGTCATACGAAGCGGCTGTGCGGCAGTTCTGGGCCTCTTACGATGCGTAACGCAATGGGGCACAAGATGAAACCTTTCTTTTTCTGCCTGCTCTATATGGCGGTTTTGGGCGTTCTCTTTTTTGTGATCGGACGTCTGCTTCCCAAGCGCTGGTTCCACGCCGAGCGCTTCCCCTGGCGCTGCGCCCCCTTTGAGCAGAAGCTGTGGAAGCGGCTGCATGTCAAGCAATGGCAGGCAAGGGTGCCGGATATGAGCCGCGTTTTCCGCAGGATCATGCCGCCCAAACGGCTGACCCGCGAAACTTTCGACGATCTGCCGCGGATGATCCAGGAGACCTGCGTGGCGGAGTGGACGCATTTCACGCTCTCCCTTCTGGGGCTTGCCCTGCTGAGCATATGGCCGGGGATCGGCGGGGTCTGCATGACCGCGCTCTATATTCTGTTGGGCAATCTGCCGTTTATCATCATCCAGCGCTATAACCGGCCGCGCCTGCAAAAGCTGCTTATCATGAAACAGCGAAAAAACAAATAGGAGAATCGATAACATGCCAACCTTGATCCTGAGCTGCAACACGGGCGCCGGACACAACTCCTGCGCGTCGGCGATCCAGGAGGCTTACCAGGCCCACGGCGAAACCTGCGACATTACCGACGCCCTGCAGTTCATCTCGAAGCGGGCGTCCCGCTTTATCGCCAACTGGCACACACGGATATACCGGCATGCGCCCAAGCTCTTTCGGGCGGGGTATCAAAGCGCGGAAACCCACGACGACATTTTCCGCGATGGAACGCCGCTGTACAAATACCTGTCCTCCGGCGCGGAGCGCATGTATGCATACATTCTCGCCGGAGGCTACGACAATGTGATCTGCACCCACGTGTTCCCCGCGCTGGCATTGACGGAGCTGTGCCGCAGGCATCCGGAGCTGCGGCTGACCACCAGCCATATCTCCACGGATTACACCTGCTCGCCCTGCACGGCGGACTCCGCGCTGGACTGGTATTTTCTTCCCGCGTCCTCGCTGACGGAAGAATTCGCGCAATGCGGGATACCGCGTAACAAGCTGGTCGCCAGCGGCATTCCCGTGTGCCGCGCATTTTATGAGCGGGTCCCGCCGGATGTCGGAAAAGCCCGTCTGGGGATCGATCCGGCCCACGGGCACATTCTGATGATGTGCGGCAGCATGGGCTGCGGCCCCATGGCGGAGATCGTGTCCTATCTCGACACCCGCCTTACCGCGGCGCAGGAGCTTACCGTTGTGTGCGGCAGCAATGACGATCTGTACGAAAAGCTTTGGAAGCGGGTGGGAGACGATCCGCGGATCCATATTGCAGGCAAGGTCGGCAATGTACCGCAGCTTATGCAGGGGGCTGATCTCTTCCTGACAAAGCCCGGCGGGCTGAGCACCTCCGAGGCAATGGCGGCGGGGCTTCCGATGGTACTCATTGACGCTGTGGCAGGCTGCGAGGAGTACAACCTCGCCTTCTTTCTGCACAACGCCATGGCGGTCACGGCGGATCTGCCGGAGTCCATCGCCGATACCGCCCTGGCGCTTTTGAACGACCAGCCCCACCTTTCTGCGCTGCGCGCGGCAATGGCTCCGCCGATGAACGCAGCGTCGGCTGAAACCATTTATCAATGGCTCCACGACCACGGGAAATAAACGGAAACGCAAAGCCTCCCCCGTAGAGATCCCATCACGCAAGCAGAGTGTTTTACGCAAATCTGCGTAAAGCACTCTGCTTCTTTCCCATTCGGCAGGAAAACCGATTTTCCTCCGTGGTCTTCTTGCATAAATGTTGCAATGATGATATGATACCAGCAGTTGGCAAGCGGTTTTGTCAACGGATCGCATCCTAAAAAACAGACAGGAGGAACTATGCGGAATATCTGGACGGTTTTCAAAACCGACGTGAAAACGCTGAGCAAATGCTTTTTCGCCTGCGCCGTGATAGTGGGCATCGTGCTGCTGCCCAGCCTGTACGCATGGCTGAACATCTATTCCAATTGGGATCCCTACGGCAACACCAGCGGTATTTCCATCGCCGTGGCGTCTCTGGATCAGGGCTATACCGACGAGGACGGCGTATACACCAACAAGGGTGAGGACGTAGTCAACGATCTGCGGGAGGCCACCAGCATCAACTGGGTGGTGGTGGACAGCGCGGAACAGGCAAAGGACGGCGTCTACGCCGGTGATTACTACGCTGCCGTGGTCATTGATCAGGACTTCTCTTATAAGATGTACCACATGCTGACGGAGTGGACGGGCAAGCCCTCCCTCACCTACTACGAAAACGCCAAGAAGAACGCCGTAGCCACCAAGATCACCGATACGGCGGTGGAAAGCCTGAAGCGCACCATCAACGAGAACTATCTGGACGTGGTGGTTGGCGGCGTGATGACCCAGGCCAACCTGCTGGCCGCCAATCTGACGGAGGATGATCCGGAGACGGCGGTAAAGGGCGTGTTCTATCAGGCCCGTGACCTGCTGGCGGGCTGCCGCGCCACCATGGACGCCTTTGAGGCGGCGGGCCAGGGCGGCACGGACTTTGACGCCGATCAGCTCTCACAGGCCATTCAGGACATCAACAGCAATCTGCCCGACGGTGAACACTTACAGCAGACAGTGGCGGAGATCGACCGGATCGTGTTCACGACGCTGGAAAAGGTGCAGCGGGCACTGGACAAGCTCCAGCAGGCCGCCGAGGACGACAGCAAGCTGCAGGAGGCCCGCAAAGCCATTGAGGAGGCAGCCGCCGCCATGGGACAGCTGGGCGACCAGCTGACGGCGTGGGCGGATCGGCTGGAGCAGCAGCCGCTTGGCCACGCGGCCGCCAAACTGGCCCGTGAGATGGCGGCCAGGTGCTACACGCTGCAAGGCCGTCTGGCGGCGTTGCCGGACAACGAGGATATCCAGACCGCCATTCGGGACTGCAAGACCATCGTCACCGCCATCGGCACTATGACCGGCAAGCTGACACCCACCGCCAATGAGCTGCGGAAGGAACTGGAAAACGTCATGGGGCAGGTGTCCCGCACCATGGGCAGCGTCAAGACCCTCAGCGGCGACGCCCAGGCGGTGCAGGACGCACTGTCCGACACCGCGCTGGCGCTGGAGGACACCATGGCGCTGCTGCGGCCCGCCGCGGACGGCCTGTCCCGCTCTGTGGATGAGGCCATCGACAAGCTGCAGGATCTGAGCGACGAGGAATACATGGATACCCTGCTGAACATTCTGGGCGGTGATCCCGAGGCGTACGGCCAGTACTTCTCTCAGGTGGTGCAGACCACGGTGACGCCGGTGTACCCCATTGAGAACTACGGCTCCGCCATGGCGCCCTTCTATACGGTGCTGGCCATCTGGGTGGGCGGCGTCATTCTGGTGTCGCTGGTGAAGCCTCACGCCAGAAAGGACGGGCTCATCGACCCCACCCCCGCCCAGCTGTACTTTGGCCGCTACATCCTTTTCTTCCTGCTGAGTCAATTGCAGGCGGCCATTATCATCACCGGCGACCTGCTGATTTTGAAGATCCAATGCCTGCACCCGGGCCTTCTGTATCTTACCGGCTCGCTGACGGCGCTGACCTTCAGTCTGCTGATCTACTCCCTGGCCCTGTCCTTCGGCGACGTGGGCAAGGCCATCGTGGTGGTGGTCATGGTCTTGCAGATCGCAGGCTCCTCCGGCACCTTCCCCATTGAACTGCTGCCGGAGGTGTATCAGAAAATCTACCGCTTCTTCCCCTTCCCCTACGCCATCGACGCCATGCGGGAGTGCATCTGCGGCCTGTACGGCAATTACTACATGACGCAGCTGGCGTATCTGCTGCTGTTCGCCGCGGCGGCGCTGGTGATCGGCCTTCTGGTGCGGCGGCCCTTTATGGGGCTGAACCACTTTATGGAGGCCAAGCTGGAAGAGACCGAGCTCTTGTAAGGAGGTGGCCGGATCATGACAACAGAAGAAAAGTACCATCAGCTGTATGACCGGCTGCTGGAGGAGGTGACCGCCCTGCACCGGAGCAACCAGCACCGCATCCGCACCGGCATGCGGGCACTGGTGATCGTGACGCTGGGCCTGATGCTGCTGATGTTTCTGGCGGAGGGCAACAAGGTGTTCACACTGATCCTATGGATCGTGTCCATGTTCGCCCTGGCGGCGTATCTCATCGGTGTGGAATACATGGACTATGAGCTGCAGAAGAAGCTGCAGGACATCACCCAGGAGGAGCTCTCCGATCTGGGCCAGCTGTCGGCGCTGCCCCAGCTGGAGCGTCCGGCTATCCGCCTGCCCCAGCTGCTGCGGCGAAAGGACAAGGCGCAGCAGCCGGAGGAAAACGCCGACGCTGGGCAGGCCGTCACCCTGCCCATGCCGGAAGGGGCCGCCCGCCCCGTGGTGACAGGCGGACCCGCAGAGCAGACGCCTGCTGACAGTGGGGAGGTGGACCGGTGATGAAGCATATCTGGAACATCTTCCGCGCCGACTGGCAGCGGCTGACCGCCAGCGTGGTGGCCGTCGTGGTGATGCTGGGCCTGTGCCTGGTGCCGTGCCTGTACGCCTGGTTCAACATCCTCTCCAACTGGAACCCCTACGGCCCCGACTCCACCGGCAACATCAAGGTGGCGGTGGCCAGTGAGGACGCGGGCACCGAGCTGCTGGGGCTGGAGCTGAACATCGGTTCTCTGGTGCTGGACGGGCTGAAAAGCAACGACCAGATGGGTTGGGTCTTCGTGGAGGATCAGGAGACGGCCCTGGAGGGCGTCTGCGCCGGAGACTACTACGCGGCGCTGATCGTACCGGAGGACTTTACCGGCGATTTCGTCAGTCTGCTGGACGGCGACCTGAAGCACCCCCAGATCCAGTACTATGAAAACGAGAAGAAAAACGCCATCGCCCCCAAGATCACCAGCAAGGCCAAGACCGCCGTGCAGGAGGAAATCAACAGCACCATCGTGGAGAAGGTGGCCGGTGCGCTGACCACCGCCAGCTCCGTGTTTCACGCCCTGGGGCTGGACAGTCAGGACATCGCCGACGGGCTCGTTGAAAAATTACAGGACGGCCGGACGCAGCTGGGACAGCTTCGTGATATCCTGCTGTCGCTGGATACGGTGATGGACAACGCCGACGACCTGCTGGCAGTGGCGTCGGTGACGGTGGACGATGTGAACGGCGTGCTGGTCAACGCGGCGGATACCGTGGACAGCATCGGCGGCATGGTCTCCACCGGAACGGACATCGCAGACGACGCCTCCGACGACACCCTGTCGGTGCTGAACGCCATCGACCAGAGCCTGGTGGATCTGGAGGACAAGCTGCGGCAGTGGGGCACCGAAGAAGATCCCACCCTTTTGCAGCAGGCGCTGGCCCGGCAGATCGACGACGCCATCAGCCGCCTGACAGCCCTGAAACCCATTGCCCCCCAGCTGTCCGACCAGATCGACGCGGCGGTGTCCGCCCTGACACAGCTGCGTGAGCAGGTGATGGCGGGTATCGGCGCCGACGAAAAGGACGCGCTGCTGGAGCAGCTGACACAGGCCCGCCAGAACATTCGGGCAGCCGCCCTGCAATGCAACCGGAACGTCAGCGACTACATCCACAGCAAAAACGACACGGCTCTGGCCGCGTTGGACGCTGTGCAGGATCTGCTGCACAGCGGCACCGGCAAGCTGGGCGAGCTGTCCGGCACGCTGGAGGGCTATGCCGCCGCGCTGAGCCAGTCCCAGACCTCTCTGGCGGCGGGCGCGGCCCTTGCAGACACCGTGTCCGGCTATCTGGCAGATCTGGAGGCGGATGTACGCCGTGTGACCGACAGCGCCGCCTTTCAGGAATTCTGCGACATGCTGGACAACGACCCCGAGAGTCTTTCGGACTATCTGTCCTCGCCGGTGCAGCTGAACACCGAGATCGCCTATGAGATCGGCGACTACGGCTCCGCCATGGCGCCTTTCTATACGGTGCTGGCGCTGTTCGTGGGCTCGCTGCTGGCGGCGGTGATGATCAAGGTGCCGGTGAAGCAGCCCCAGTTTCTGGGCTATCGGGCTGTGGAGCGCTACTTCGGCCGGTTCACCATGTTCTTCCTGGTGGGCATGGCGCAGGCGCTGGTGACGGCCTTCGGCTGTCTGTACTTCGTGGGGATCCAGTGCGTGGAACCGGCGCGGTTCGTGCTGGCCTGCTGCCTGTGCTCACTGAACTTTGCCATGATGAACTTCGGCCTGGTCTACGCCCTGGACAACATCGGCATGGCCCTGGCGGTGATCATCATGGTGCTGCAGGTGGCCGGCTCCGGCGGCTCCTACCCCGTCCATGTGCTGCCTGCCCTGTTCCAGAAGCTGTACGTCATCATGCCCTTCCACTACGGTATGGACATGATCCGCGAGACCATCGGCGGCATGTACGGCCATACTTACCGCAATTGCGCCCTGATCCTGCTGGGCATGTGCGTGGTGTTCACGGCCTTCGGCCTGCTGGTGTACTACCCCGCCCGCAAGCTCAACGCCGCCATCGCCGAGAGCAAGGAGCGCTCCGGCATCATGTAACAAAGAAGTGACGCGCTTTCGCGTGTCACTTCTTTTGTACTCTCTATAAGATGATCCTTCCGTATTCAGATGCGGAAAACCGCTCCGGCAAGGGCCTTGCCGCTCTCTGTCCGCATGATCTTATGGATAAAGTTCTCCACATTCCGGCGCTCATAGCCATTTTCGGTGGCGTTGGCAATGTCGTCCGCTTCCAGCAGGATCTGATAGTCGCTGCCCTGGACATCGGTAAATGTGTGATGATGCCCCACCAGGAAGGCCACGCGGTCGATCTGCGCTTCTGTCAGGCCGGTATCCTGCAGGAAATCCCGCACCATGGAGGCGCCCTCCGTCTCCTGATACTTTCCGTTGGTATTGCCGTATTTTTCCCGACACAGCGGACAGGCGATGTCATGGGTGATAGCGGCGACCTCAAGGATATCCTGCGTTTCCGCGTCCAGGCCCTCCAGCTCGGCAATGGTCCTGGCATACGTCCACACACGGATGAAGTGGTCGATGTCGTGGATATTGCCGTCGGAAACGGCGATCATCTTTTTCAATATTTCTGCGATCTTCATATATACCTTACCTTCGATAATAGCAATATAGGCGCTTACTCCGACCCGCGTATCAAAGTGCGGTGCCCTTCTTCGGCACGAAAAAGTTGGTCATATCGGTGTGTTCCCATTCCAGCAGCTTCACTTTTTTGTCAATTCCGCCCGCATATCCGGTCAGGCTGCCGTTGGTGCCGACCACACGATGGCAGGGGATGATGAGGGATATCTCATTGTGCCCCACCGCGCCGCCCACCGCCTGGGCGGACATTCGGGGAAGGCCCTGCTTTGCGGCAAGCCGCCGTGCGATCTCGCCGTAGGTGGTGGTCTGCCCGTAGGGGATTTGTAAAAGAATGTCCCATACGTCTCTCCGGAACGCGGAGCCGACGGGGTGCAGCGGCGGCGTAAAGTCCGGTTCCTGACCGGCAAAGTAGATATCCAGCCAGCGTTTGGTTTCTGAGAGAACAGGCGTGTTCTGCTCCACACGCTCCGCGGGCAGATCGCGGGCAAAGTATTTTTGCCCGTCGAACCACAGGCCGGTCAGGCCGCTCTCGTCCGCCGCCAGCAAAATGCCGCCCAGCGGGGAGTCGTAATGCTGAATGAACGTCATGGTGTGTACCTCCTCTATCTCTTTGGCTTATCGTCTTTCATCTCAGGGATCGCGCCGCCTGCCACCGCCCACAAATACAGACTTGCCACGCTGCAATAGGGATGAAAGCGGCGGCGGTATTTTTCAAACAGCCTGCGGTCGATGCTGCGGTGATGGTAGACCATGCGCAAGCCCCGTTGAATGGCCAGATCTTGGTGGAGATCTGCTGTCCGATGATGTGATGCACAACAGAGGAAAACAAGTCCGTATCTACCGCACGGTCGATCTGTCCGATGCGGTCAATGACCTCGCCAAGCCGCTTGTCCTTTTGCCGCAGATAGGAAAGCTCAGTTTCTCCATATGCGAAATACACCGCCACCACCTCCCTGCGGTTTTTCTTCATCACGATCTCTCTATGTCTTATCTCCCTGCCCGACAGCATTGCCGCCAACTGCCTTTTTCTCTATTGTAGCGTAAAATCTCCCGCAAGTAAATGGCCGTCTTTCGTTTTGTGTCCCTCTTTTTCGATAGCAGTTTTTCTAACATCCGCTATCACATTCCATAGCTTTACTTTTCCTGTTAAATATTCTACTATAAAGTCACAAAAGGAAAGCAACCCCAAACCAAAACATAAAAACATTCTTTAAGGAGGAATCTACCATGAAGAACATCAACACTTACATCCTGACCGCTATCGTTTCCCTCGTTCTGGTGGTCGCTACCTCTTTCCTGATGACCGCCGCTGATGAGCCTATCCGTCAGGCCGGTTACTACCTGCCCGTAGTGTTCGGCGCCGTGGCCGCCTGGGCCGCCGGTAAGGCCGGTCTGTTGGAGCTGGACTACGAGGAGCGCTCCGCCCGCCGCAATGCCAACGCCGCCGCGTAAGGCATTTACAAACGATCATCTTTTCTCTCCCCCAAATTCCATACATACAAAAGGAATGACACGCGAAAGCGTGTCATTCCTTTTGTAGACGCTAACTTTTTCATAGTAATAAGGTCATCCGGCCTTGACCCGCCAGAAGAAACCGGCGCGGGAATAATGGCGGTAAAACTAACGGATTCAAATTTGCCTTTGGCACGGGGAAGCCCTTCTGTTTTTGATGTTTTTATTGCAGGCCATTTTACCATCAGTTGACAAGAGCAGACACGGTTTTGACGGACAGAAATGCTTCGCACCTGCCAGCGATGGATTTTCGAGTGATTTTTGGTTTTTGAGCCGCAGGCGGGCTGGCGCCCGCCAAGGTAAAAAGAGCAAAAAGCGCCGAAAAGACACGCTGGCAGGCGTGTTTGCCCTTGTCAACTGATGGTGCAGAAAAAACATTTGAAATTTTCCGTTGAATCCGCTATAATAGCTATACAGCGTGTGGCGTTTCTGCGTAAATCCAGTTGCAGAAGTGCTGCACGTTTTTTTGCGGAAATGGGTAAAACTCCATAAACAGATCGTGTGGCAGAAATGCGTAAGTCCGGATTTTGATGGACTTGCGCATTTCTTATTTTGAAAGGAAAGGTGATCCTTATGGATATCGGAAATCAGTTTTTGGGAACGGAGCGTATCGGAAAGCTCATGGGGCAGTACGCTGTTCCCTGCATCATCTCCCTGCTGGTGGGCGCGCTGTATAACATCGTTGACCAGATCTTCATCGCCAACGCAAGCTATCTGGGCTCTTACGGCAACGCGGCCAACACCGTTGTGTTCCCACTGACGGTGGTAGCGCTGGGCATCGCCGTGTTTATCGGCGACGGCTGCTGCGCGTTTGTGAGTATCACACAACTTTCAACAAGTCAACGGAAAGAATCGGAACTCAGAAAACAAAAAGGGAGGGCCTCGCGGAGAGGCATAGCGCCCGCTCATGTTAGCCCTCCCATCGTCATATCGGGGCCGGTGCTCTGCACTTGCTCCGAAAAGGGCGGCTCCAAGCGGCGCAGCAGGCCGAACTCTGTTTTTGTCACGCAGTCGTTTTCCATGCAGTCCTGACCGTATTTCTCAAAATCCATGTAGCCGTCCAACTCATAGATGGCTTCATCGTCCAGCCCCAGCGTTTCCTGCAATCGCTGCTGACCGTAACCGTAGGCACCCTCTGTGA
>CAKTMO010000006.1 GCA_934573935.1 uncultured Oscillospiraceae bacterium
TTTTTGGCACGCCGTGAGGGATTCGAACCCCCGGCCTTCTGGTCCGTAGCCAGACGCTCTATCCAGCTGAGCTAACGGCGCATGTCTCTCCAGACGACTTGCTCATAATAACATACCTTTTCAAAAAAAGCAAGAGGTATTTTTGCTTTTTTTGATTTTTTTCGGGTTGTCAAAGGGGAGAAATTGTGGTATCGTAAAGAAAAAGATTTTATACATGATTGGCGGAGGGGAAAACCATGAGCACGAATTTCAGAACGTGTATGTTTGGCGGCTTTGATCGGACCGATGTGATCAAATATATTGAAAAATCCGCCAAAGAGACGCAGGAGCGGATCGAGACGTTGGAAAAAGAAAACGGTGCGCTGCGTGAGGATAAGGAACGGATGGAGCAGGCGCTTCGCACGCTGCATGCCCAGAGAAAGCAGGAGCGGCAGGATGAGGCGGAGCAGGTATCCTTGCAGCAGCAGCTGGAGATGATGCGGGCGGAGCTGAACACCGCAAAGGAGGAGGCAGACGCCCTGCGCTGCGAGAAGGAGACGCTGCACGTGGAGAACGAGAGACTGCGGGCGGCGGCCAGCGAATATATGAGTCTGAAGGAGCACATTGCGGACATTGAGATCAGCGCCCACCGCCGCACGGAGGAATTCCGTGCCCAGGCCATTGAGCGGCTGCGCCAGATCATTGGTCAGCAGCGGGGCTGGTGTCAGGCGCAGCGGGGGCAATATGCCTTTATCAACGAAAAGCTGCTGCAGGAGGTGCGGCGGACGGAGGACATTCTGGTGAACTGTGACTTCTCCGGCTTTGACACCATGCTGGAGGGATTGCAGAATCTTGAGGATTCGCTGAAGTAATACGAAATGCAGAAAAAATGCCCCCGCCTGTAAAGGCGGGGGCATTTTATAGGCTTGCGGAAAGATCACAGCAGCATGATGCCGACGTCAGCGCAGGCTTTTTCGGTTTCGGCATCCCACAGGCTGGCCTGCACCTCGCCAATATGGCAGGTGCCGATCATCAGCATGCACAGACGGGACTGGCCGATACCGCCGCCGATGGTCAGGGGCAGCTCGCCGTTGAGCAGCATCTTGTGGAAGGGCAGTTCACGGCGGTCGTTGCAGCCGCGGGCGTTCAGCTGATAGTCCATGGCGGCCTCATCCACGCGGATACCCATGGAGGAGATCTCGAAGGAGCTGTCCAGAATGGGGTTATACAGCAGAATATCGCCGTTCAGGGACCAGTCGTCATAGTCGGGGGCGCGGCCGTCGTGGGGCTTTCCGGAGCGCTTCAGATTATCGCCGATCTGCATGAGGAACACGGTATGATGCTCACGGCAGATGGCGTGCTCGCGCTCTTTGGGAGTCAGGTCGGGCCAGCGGTCTTCCAGCTCCTGGGTGGTGACGAAATAGACCTCGCGCTCCAGCTTGGTATGTAGGCTGGGAAAGGCGATCTGCAGCGCGTCGTTGGTCTCCACAACGGCACCCACGATGGCACGGACGGTCTGCTTCAGGAAGTTGACGTTGCGATCCTCACGGGAAATGACCTTTTCCCAGTCCCACTGGTCCACGTAGACGGAGTGGAGGTTATCCACCTCTTCGTCGCGGCGGATGGCGTTCATATCGGTAAAGAGACCCTTGCCGACATTGAACTCATAACGCTTCAGGGCCAGACGCTTCCACTTGGCCAGAGAATGCACCACCTGGCCGTTAGCACCGACGTCGGGAATATCAAAGGAAACAGGGCGCTCCACGCCGTTGAGGTTGTCATTCAAACCGGAGTCCTCACGGACAAACAGGGGGGCGGAGACCCGACGCAGATTCAGCGCTTGACCCAGATTGACCTGAAAGTTACTCTTGATGAACTCGATAGCACGCTGCATTTCGTAGACAGACAGCGGCGTTTTGTAACCGGCGGGAATGAAAACCTTACTCATGCCTTAGCACCTCTTTCTTAAAAAATATGCACTTTATTATAGCGGGACGGATTTTAGTTGACAAGGGTAAAAATCCCTAAAATTCATGAAAAAAACTGCCGCATCCTTGTGGATGCGGCAGTTTTTCTATAAGCAGCGCTTATTTGAAGGATTCGATCATGGCCTTGAAGGCGGGCAGGCTGCGGCGGATCATGTCGTTGGACACACAGTAGCTCAGGCGGAAGAAGCCGGGGCAGCCGAAGCCGTCAGCGGGCACCACCAGCAGGTTGTGGCCCAGCTTGGCCTTCTCGGAGAAGACGTTGGCGTCGCCGTTGGGCGCCTTGACGAACAGATAGAAGGCGCCGTCGGGCTTGGCACACTCATAGCCCATCTCAGTCAGGCTGTTGTACAGCAGGTTGCGGTTTTCATCGTAGGCAACCAGGTCGGGGCGCTCCTCGGCGCAGTACTCGATGACCTTCTGCATCAGGGTCGGGGGGCAGACGTGGCCCATGATGCGGGCAGCACCGGAGATAGCGGCGTACACAGCATGGCTGTCGTCGGCGAAGCCGGGGACGTAGACGTAGCCGATACGCTCACCGGGCAGGGACAGGGACTTGGAGTAGGAATAACACACGATGGTGTTCTTGTACAGGCAGGGGATGAAGGGGACTTTCACGCCGCCGTAGACCAGCTCACGATAGGGCTCGTCGGCGATGATGTAGATGGGATGGCCGTACTCGGCGCTCTTGCGCTCCAGCAGAGCGGCCAGACCCTTCAGGGTCTCCTCGGTGTACACAACGCCGGAGGGGTTGTTGGGGGAGTTGACGATGATGGCCTGGGTGTGCTTGGTGATGCGCTTCTCCACCTCATCCAGATGGATCTGGAAGGCCTTGGTATCTGCGGGAACGACAACCAGCTTGCCGCCGTTGGCGTTGACGAAGGGGCGGTACTCAGGGAAGAAGGGGGCGATGGCCATGATCTCGGTGTCGGCATCCACGATCAGGGCCTTGATGATGGAGATCAGGGCGGGGGCGGCGCCGCAGGTAAAGAACAGCTCGCTGGCCTTTACATCCAGGCCGAAGCGGGCGGCCAGATCCTTGGCGACGGCGGCGCGGGCTTCCTCAAAGCCGGGGGCCATGGAATAGCCGTGCAGCTTGATGGAATCGGTCTCGTCCACGATCTTCTTGATGGACTCGTTGACCTTCTTGGGGGCGGGGATGCTGGGATTGCCCAGAGAATAGTCATAGACATTTTCTGGGCCGACGACCTTGGCCTGCTCCAGACCATAGGCGAACAGCTGGCGAATGACGGAGGGGGCAGTACCGAGAGTGTAATATTCCTGATTGACCATGATAACAGCTCCTATTTTTTTATTTTTCCGCATGCGGCTCAAACGCATGCGTGACCAACTATTACTATACGAGTGTTTTCTTTGATTGTCAAGTATTTATCAAAGAAAAAGGAATTTAACGGAAAAATTTATGCAAACGAAACAACCGGCAGTCTCAGTTCAGCTCCATCCGCTGGGCCAGTACGCTGCCGGCGGCGATGGAAGCCAGCTTGGACTCGGCGCTGTCGGCACGGGATACCAGCACGATAGGCACCTTGGCACCCAAGATGATACCGGCGTTCTTGGCGTTGCCGAACAGGGAAGCGGCCTTGCCGATGCCGTTGCCCACCTCGTAGTTGGGCACCAGCAGAATGTCGGCATCGCCTGCGCCGGGGGCGGTGTAGTGCTTGTGGTGGCAGGCTTCCTTGCTGACCGCCAGGTCGAGAGCCACGGGGCCGCAGACGTTCATGTTGTACTTGCTCCAGCGCTCGGTCATGTGGGCCAGGGCATCGGCGTCCACGGTGGACTGGATCTTGGGGTTGACCACCTCCGCGCCGCAGATGCAGGCGGCGTTGATGCTCTCATAGCCCAGGGCGTGCAGCACCATGGCGGCATTCTCCAGGATCTCGGCCTTCTTGTCCAGATCGGGGAAGGTGTTGACGCCGCCGTCGGTGAGGATCACCATCTTGCCGTAGGCGGGGATCTCGTAGAACATGCAGTGGGTGGTGAGATGGCTGGTGCGTAGGCCGCACTCCTTATTAAATACGGCGCGCATCAGATCGGCGGTGCCCAGAATGCCTTTCATCAGGAAATTGGCCTTACCCTCAGCGCACAGGGCCACGGCCTTGGCGGCGCAGTCGGTGTCGCTGTCACCGGCGATGATCTCGTAATCGTCGGGATTCTCGCCCAGACCGGACAGCATGTCCTTGATCTCGTCCACATGGCCCACCAGAATGGGGGTGGCGATGCCCTCCTTGCGGGCCTCCACCACCGCCTCGATGACGGGCTGGTCATGAGCGGCGGCCACGGCGATAACGCCGGTCTTACCGCCCTTGGCGGCCTCTAAAATGCCGTTTATGGTATTGATCATGTACGTTTCCTCCTGAAAATCGTTTGTACGGATGGGGGATCATGGTTACTTTTACCATTATACATCGCAGGAAAGCTATCGTCAACGATAAACCGAAGGATTCAATGAAATATTTTGTAAAATGCGGGGATGGCAGAAAACGGTTGAAGAAAGGGAAGAAGTATGGTAAGATACAAAATTACGAAACACTATATTCCATCAGAAGTGAGCGAGAGCATGAAAACACATGATTTCTATTTCGATCTGCCCCAGGAGCTGATCGCCCAGACGCCGATCCAGCGGCGTGACGCATCACGGCTGCTGGTGCTGGACAAGAGCACCGGCGCGTGGGAACACCGGCATTTTTTTGATCTGCCGGAGTATCTGCATGCCGGAGATTGCCTGATCCTGAACGATTCCCGTGTGCTGCCGGCCAGATTGCTGGGCCAACGCCTGCCTGGAGGCGGCGCCTGCGAGGTGCTGCTGCTGATCGACCGCGGCGACAAGACCTGGGAGTGTCTGGTGCGGCCCGGCAAAAAGCTGCGCAGGGGCGCAAAGCTGTCCTTCGGCGATGGCCAGCTGACCGCAGAGGTCACGGAGGAGCTGCCGGACGGCAACCGCCTGGTGCGGTTTGATTACGAGGGCATCTTTTTGGAGGTGCTGGACCGGCTGGGCAAGATGCCGCTGCCGCCTTATATCAAGGAGGAGCTGCAGGATCGGGAGCGCTATCAGACGGTGTATTCCAAAGTGGTGGGCAGCGCGGCCGCACCAACGGCGGGGCTGCATTTCACAAAAGAACTGCTGGAAAAAGTACAGGCTATGGGCGTGGGTGTCGGCTATGTGACGCTGCACGTGGGGCTTGGCACCTTCCGTCCGGTGAAGGAGGATGAGATCACCGAGCACGAGATGCACAGCGAGTACTGCGTGATCCCCCAGGAGACGGCGGAGCTGATCAATCGCACCCGCGCCAATGGCGGACGGGTCATCTGCGTGGGCACCACCTCCTGCCGCACCTTGGAATCCTGGGCCGGAGAGGACGGCACCATGCGGGCCAGCGCCGGATGGACGAATATCTTCATCTATCCTGGCTACCGGTTCAAGGTGACGGATGCGCTGATCACCAATTTCCACCTGCCGGAGTCCACGCTGATCATGCTGGTGTCGGCGCTGGCGGGACGGGAACACGTGCTGGCGGCGTATCAGGAGGCGGTACGGGAGAAGTACCGGTTCTTCTCCTTCGGTGATGCGATGTTTATTCATTGAGATAGAACAGACACGGGCATACTATATTGACGCGTGTTTTCAGAAAATGTATAATGGAAACCGAAGGAGGGATGCAGATGCCGGAGCTTTGCAGGTTTTACAATATTGTGATCAAGATGCTTTCAGCGATACCGACAAGCATCATAAACCGCACTTTTATGTGCATTATAATGAGTACGAAGCATCTGTCGGCGTGGATGGTGAAATGATCGCGGGTAGTCTTCCGGTCAAACAACTGAAACTGGTACAGGCGTGGGCGGCCATCCACGAGGATGAACTCTACGCCGCATGGAACAAGGCGGTACAAAACATCCCATTCGGCAAGATCGAACCGCTGAGATAAGGAGGAACGCGCTTATGTATATCTCTAACGGAATTGCGTATGCAGGCGAACAGGAGCCTGTCATCAAGGTCTGCGGCGTTCGTCCGCTGACCGGTCACAAGCTTTGGCTCCGATTTACAACGGGAGAAGTAAAAGTTTTTGACTTTACGCCGCTGCTGAAGGACGCCGGTTTTGCACCGTTGGCCGATGAGCGCACATTTGCAGGCGTATATATTGATTATGGCGTGACTGTTTGGAATGACGGCGACATTGATATTGCACCGGAGTACCTGTACGAACATTCGGTGGCGGTGGAAGACATTGCCTGAAGAAACGTGGTTTTAGACTGAGGTGCGGCAGTCGTGACTGCCGCACCTCGTTGTGAATACTGGGAAAAACAGAGTAAGCTATATTCGCTTTTGTGTCTTTAGCTCATTTTGCCGATGTGATTTTTTATTGATTCATAGAAATTAGGAGAATAGAATGTTCAAAGTCATCAAAAAACAGGGCCGCGCACGGCGGGGACAGTTTCAGTGTGCCCATGGCGGCGTGGTGCAGACGCCGGTGTTCATGAATGTGGGGACGCAGGCGGCCATCAAGGGCGGTATCGACGCCTTTGACCTGCGGGATCAGCTGGGTTGTCAGATCGAGCTGAGCAACACCTATCACCTGCATCTCCGCCCAGGCGACGAGACCATCAAGGCGCTGGGCGGCCTCCACAGGTTTATGCGATGGGATGGCCCCATCCTGACGGACAGTGGAGGTTTTCAAGTATTTTCCCTTGCCAGTCTGCGCAAAATCAAGGAAGAAGGTGTGACCTTCGCCTCTCATCTGGATGGACACCGCATTTTTATGGGGCCGGAGGAGAGTATGCGTATCCAGTCCAATCTGGGCAGCGATATCGCCATGGCCTTTGACGAATGTGTGGAGAATCCGGCGCCCTACGACTACGCCAAAGCGTCCTGCGAGCGGACACTGCGGTGGCTGGAGCGGTGCAAGGCGGAGCATGACCGGCTCAACGCGCTGCCGGATACGGTGAATCCCAGGCAGATGCTGTTCGGCATCAATCAGGGCGCTACTTACGCCGACCTGCGGATCTGGCACATGCAGCAGATCGCAAAAATCGACTGCGACGGCTTTGCCATCGGCGGCTTGGCGGTGGGCGAGCCTACTGAGGTGATGTATGAGATCATCGACGCGGTGGAGCCCTATATGCCTGCGGACAAGCCGCGGTATTTGATGGGTGTGGGTACGCCCAGCAATATCATCGAGGGCGTGGCCCGCGGTGTGGATTTCTTCGACTGTGTGATGCCAGCCCGCAATGCCCGCCATGGCAAGCTGTTTACCTGGCAGGGCACCATGAACATCAAAAATGCCCAGTACAAGCTGGACGACGGCCCCATTGATCCCCAGTGCGACTGCCCCGTTTGCCGGAAGTTCAGCCGAGCCTATCTGCGCCATTTGTTTACGGCACAGGAGATGCTGGGCATGCGCCTGGCGGTGATGCACAACCTGTATTTCTATAACAAGCTGACCCAGCGCATCCGCGACGCGCTGGATGAGAACGCCTTTGATGCCTTCCGCGCCGAGTACAGCCGGAAGCTGGCGGAAAAAGTATAAATTTTCTTGCCAAGTGCTGCCAAACCCCTTGCCAAAAGGACAAGTATTCTGTATAATAATTAAGATATCTGTGAAAAAGGAGTATCCCCTATGTTCAATCTGATCACAACGGCGTATGCCGAATCCGGAGCCACCTCCACCACGGCTGGCGGCGGCATGTCCTCTATCCTGATGATCGTCGTGATGTTGGCGATCTTCTATTTCTTGCTGATCCGTCCTGAGAACAAGCGGAAAAAGCAGGCGGAAGAGATGCGCAGCTCCCTGAAGAAAGGCGACTGGCTGACCACCATCGGCGGCGTGTATGGCCGCGTTGTTTCCATCACGGACCGCACCGTGGTCATCGAGACCAGCGAAGATCGCGTCCGCGTTGAGTTCCTGAAGTCTGCCATCGGCCAGGTGGGTACGCTGGACGAGCAGGCTGCCGCCATGCAGCGCGGCGGTCGGAAGCCCGCCAAGAAGGATGAAGCGGAGGCTCCCGCCGAAGTCGAGGCTCCCAAGGAGGAGACCACTGTGGAGGAAGCTGCCGCAGAGGAAACGAAGATCGAGGAGTAAAACCCTTAAAGAAAAAATGACGCTCTCATTCGAGAGCGTCATTTTTCTTTCTCTCCGCCGCCATAAACCGCCGCGGCGGGGCATACAGTGACAAGAGGAATATGATAAGGGGGTACGTGCGATGTCTCTTGGGGTGGTTTTGGGAAAGCGGACATGGATCGCGGTGGCATTGGGGGTGGTTTTGCTCCTGCTATGGACGGCGTTGGGGGCGTTATTGGTCACGAAAGGCGTGCTGTCGCTGACAATGGTGGATGGATGGCTCTACGGCGGCTGCGGCATGACGGCGTTTGCAGCGGGCTTCTTCGCCGGAAAAGGGAAGGGAGGACGGCTTGCGTCGCTGGCGGCTGTGGCGCTGCTGTACGGCATTTTATGGGCGGCGGCGCTGGCCAGCTCGCAGCCGTTAAGCTTCCAGCCCCGTGGGCTGGGGATCACGCTGGCGATGCTGGGCGGCGGAATGCTCTCCTATATGCTGCGGAGCGGACGGCGGAAAAAACGGCACAGGGTCAAAGCATCGGCGGTCAGGCGGCGTGCCGGATCGGCGACATAATGGGGCATGGTGAAAATCACGAAATTGACCGATCGCCGCAGGAAGCGCTTGACAAGAAGATGCCAATGAGGACTTCAACAGAAAAACGGCCGCTCCTCCATATTTGGTGGGGCGGCTGTAATTTTCTCACCACATTTCGCATGTGCGGGGAGGAGAGACGAACGGATTTTTGATCGATTGACAAGGTTTACATAATGCTGTTTACATAATATTTTGACATAACTGACAAAAATTCTGGAATTCGCAGAAAGACCTTGCGGAGAGGAAGAATTTGCCCTATAGTATTGATGGCAGTGGATGGCGTCTATTTCTCCGGCTTGTCTCATATGCTGGGACGAGGGAGTGATCGGCCATGAAGCTACGAAAGGTGTTGCATAGAGCGCAGGCATCGCAGCCGCGGATTTCGCGTTTGCTGTTGCTGTGCGCGTTTTTTGCCGTTGGCATCGTAGGCGGGCAGCTGGTGCCCCGCACGACGGTCAGCGGCGAGCTGGCGGAGTATGTGCGCGGCCTTGCGCATCTGACAGCGCAGAGCGACACGGTCAGAGCATCGCTGCTGGGGGTGGCCGTCGCCTATCTGCGGGAGCCGGCTGTTCTTTTTTTGCTGAGTTTTTGTGCCTTTGGCACGGTGTTGATCCCGTTGGTCTGCGCGTGGCAGGGGTTTACGTTGTCCTTTGCGGTGGCGTGCCTTGCCAACGGACTGGGACAGGACGGCTTTTTGCTGTCTCTGGCGGCGTTTGGGATACGGGCGGCGATCCTGCTGCCCTGCACGCTGCTGATCGCCCAGTGGGCGATGGACAGAGCGCTGCTCCGCCTGCACAGACAGGGCGGGGGCGACGGCGCCGCTTTGTGGCGCAGAAGACTGGTGGTCTGCCTGATGCTGCTGGTTTTGGGCATCGTATTGGAAGCGATGGTAGTCCCGCAGCTGTTTTCTCTGGCGTTGAGCCGGATTATCTGAGAGGAAAGGAGAGATGCGTATATGGCCGATCATATTGCGGATTACCGCCGCTATTTGGCCGAAGAGAAACAGGTGCGGAGCAATACGCTGAACTCCTATATCCGTGACCTGAACCAGTTCAAGACATGGCTGGCTGGCGCGGGTATCTCCGATTGGAAAAAGGTCAAAAAGGAGACCATCAGCGAATATCTGCAATATATGGACAGCAGCGGGAAATCACCGGCCACGGTCACCCGTTCCGCCGCATCGATCCGGTCGTTCTATCAGTTCATGGCGCAGTCGGGACGGGTGAAGAACGATCCGGCCAAGACGGTATCCGGCAGGAAGGTACAGCGGAAATACCCAGAGGTGCTGACTGACCGCGAGGTGGAGCTGTTTTTGGAGCAGCCAAAATGTGTTGATGAAAAGGGCTTTCGGGATCACGCCATGCTGGAGCTGCTGTATGCCACCGGCATACGGGTGTCGGAGCTGATCGGCCTGAACGTGGAGGATGTGAACCTGACGGTGGGATTTATCCGCTGCGCCGGCAACGGGAAGGAGCGCGTTATCCCCTTGTACGCGGCGGCGGTCAAGGCGCTGCGGGAGTATATGACGGTCATCCGCCCCAGGATCCTGGAGGATGAGGCGGAACGGGCGCTGTTCGTCAACATGAACGGCAGCCGTATGACGCGCCAGGGCTTTTGGAAGATCATCAAGCACTATCAGGAGAAGGCGGAGATCACCAAGGATATCACGCCCCATATGCTGCGCCACAGCTTTGCGGTGCATCTGCTGGAAAACGGCGCGGATCTGCGTTCTATTCAGGAAATGCTGGGGCATGCGGATATCTCCTCCACCCAGATCTATACCCATGTGGCGCAGAAGCAGCTGAAGGACGTGTATCAAAAGGCACATCCCAGAGCGTGATCACATAGAGAGTGCAGCCCAGCCGGTTTGCGGGGCTGTACTTTTTTTGCCCTTTGCCGCCTTTGCGGCGAATTATGGTTGCCACAGGCGGGGAAAAAGAGTATAATAGATTGAATTATTATGGGGAGGGAGCGCTGTGCGTATTTTGGGGATCGATCCAGGCGTCGCCATTGTGGGCTTTGGCGTGCTGGATTGCGCCGGAGCCACACAGAAAATGATACAGTACGGCGCCATCAATACACCGGCCGGTATGCCGCTGGCCGCCCGTCTGGCATTGATCGAAAGCGATCTTCAGCAGCTGATCGAAGCGTTTCATCCGGACGAAATGGCGATCGAGGAGCTGTTTTTCAGCAAGAACATTACCACCGGCATCGCGGTGGCCCATGCCAGGGGCGTGATACTGTGTACGGCGGAAAAGCTGCATCTGCCCATCTATGAATACACACCCATGCAGGTCAAGCAGGCCGTGGTGGGCTACGGCCTGGCGGAGAAAAAGCAGGTGATGGACATGACCCGCCGTCTGCTGAAGCTGAAGGCCATCCCGCGGCCGGACGATGCGGCTGACGCGCTGGCGATCGCCATCTGCCATGCCCGCAGCGCCACCAGCCTGCTGCGGCGCAGCGATCCCAATGTGAAGGAGACCGTGTGACTATGTTTTACTATCTTAACGGCATCGTGGCCGAGCGCGAGGCAAATCTGGCGGTCATCGACTGCGGCGGCGTGGGCTATGCCTGCGCCACCACCAACTATACGCTGTCACAGCTGAAAAAGGGCGAAAAGGCCAAGCTGTACACCTATATGAGCGTCCGCGAGGATGCCGTGGAGCTGTTTGGCTTTTCCAGCCAGGGCGAGCTGCACAGCTTCAGGCTGCTGCTGAATGTGTCCGGTATCGGCCCGAAGGCGGCGCTGGCGATCTTGTCCGCCATCACGCCGGCGGATCTGGCCATGGCGGTGGTGATGGGCGATGAAAAGACACTGACTGCCGTTCCTGGCATCGGCAAGAAGATCGCCCAGCGGATCATTCTGGAGCTGAAGGATAAGCTGGCCAAGGAGCAATCCTTCTTTACGGCGGGTGATGGCGGCGGCGCGCCGGTGATGGCCGTTCCTGGCGATAAAGCCAAGGAGGCGGCGGCGGCACTGGCGGTACTGGGCTACAGCGGCGCCGAGGTGGTGGCGGCATTGAAGGGCATCGACATGACCGCCCTGCCGCTGGAGGAGATCATCCGCCAGGCGCTGAAGCGTATGGTGAAGTGAAGGAGAGGACAGCATGAGCATTGATTACGGAAACGACATCTATGAAGAGCCTATTGTGTCCACCACCTTTCTGCCGGAGGACGCGCAGGAGCGGTCTCTGCGGCCCCACACGCTGAAAGAGTATATCGGCCAGGAAAAGGCCAAGGGAAACCTGTCTGTATTTATCGAGGCGGCGCGCCGCCGCGGCGAGTCGCTGGATCACGTGCTGCTGCACGGCCCTCCTGGGCTGGGCAAGACCACGCTGGCGGGGATCATTGCCGCCGAGATGGGTGTCAATATCCGCATCACCTCCGGTCCGGCCATTGAGAAGCCGGGCGATTTGGCGGCACTGCTGACCAATCTCAGCGAGAACGACATTCTCTTCGTTGACGAGATCCATCGGCTGAATCGCGCCGTGGAGGAGATCCTGTATCCCGCCATGGAGGACTATGCCATTGATATCATTATCGGCAAGGGGCCCTCCGCTAATTCGATTCGTCTGGATCTGCCGCATTTTACATTGATCGGCGCTACCACCCGCGCCGGTTCGTTGTCCGCGCCGCTGCGGGACCGCTTTGGCGTGACGCTGCGGCTGGAGCTGTATACGCCGGATGAGCTACAGGAGATCGTGACCCGCAGCGCCGGTATTCTGGAGGTGCCCATCGAGGAGGCAGGCGCTATGGAGATCGCCCGCCGCTCCCGCGGGACGCCCCGTATCGCCAACCGGATGCTGCGGCGTGTCCGCGACTTTGCGGAAGTGAAGGCCGACGGCGTGATCACCCGCGAGGTGGCGGACAGCGCGCTGCTGGCGCTG
This sequence comes from uncultured Oscillospiraceae bacterium, assembly GCA_934573935.1. Lineage (GTDB taxonomy): Bacteria > Bacillota > Clostridia > Oscillospirales > Oscillospiraceae > Vescimonas. The sequence goes on from CAKTMO010000006.1 coordinate 12,518, forward strand.
GAGGTGGACTATCTGGGACTGGATCAGGTGGACCGCCGGATGCTGCGGGCGATCATTGAGAATTACGGCGGCGGTCCGGTGGGACTTGATACGCTGGCGGCCACCATCGGGGAAGAGTCCGTGACGCTGGAGGATGTGTATGAGCCGTATCTGATGCAGCTGGGTTTCCTGACCCGCACGCCCCGTGGGCGCTGTGTGACCCAGAAGGCCTACGAGCATCTGCACATGGCGTTTTCCGGACAAACGCAATTGGAGCTGTAAGGGAGAGTTGAAAATGGGCAAATTATTTGGCACAGACGGTATTCGCGGCGTGGTGGGCACGACCCTGACGGCGGAGCTGGCCTTTCATGTGGGGCAGGCGGTGGCCACTGTTTTGCGGGAAGAACTGGGCCACAAGCCGCTGATCACCATCGGAAAAGACACACGCATTTCCTCGGATATGCTGGAGGCGGCATTGAGCGCCGGCATCTGCTCGGCAGGCGGCGACGTGCTGCTGTTAGGGGTGATCCCCACCCCCGCTGTGGCGTTCCTGACCGTGCAGGAGAAGGCGGACGCAGGCGTGGTCATCTCCGCCAGTCACAATCCCTATGAGTACAACGGCATCAAGGTTTTCAACGGCCAGGGCTATAAGCTGCCCGACGCGATGGAGAACCGTGTGGAGGAGCTGATCCTGCGCCACGACCAGCTGCCGGTCATGACCGGAGGCGGCTTGGGCCGCTGCCGGAATGGCGCGCAGGAGATGCATGACGATTATATCGGCTATCTGCTGGACACCATCGGCTGCGACCTGTCCGGCCTGCGGGTGCTGGTGGACTGCGCCAACGGCGCTGCCGCCGCCACGGCGCCCGATCTGTTTCAGCGCCTGCCGGTGATGGCGGATTTCATCAACATTGATCCCGACGGTGTCAATATCAACAGCGGCTGCGGCTCCACCCATCTGGAACAGCTTTCCGCCATGACGGTGGCGGGGAAGTACCAGCTGGGCATTGCCTTTGACGGCGATGCGGACCGCTGCCTGCTGGTGGATGAAAAGGGAAATACCATTGACGGCGACAAGATCATGGCTGTGTGCGGCAAGGCGCTGCGGCAGGAGGGGAAGCTGACCAACAATGCCATGGTGGCCACGGTCATGTCCAACCTGGGGCTGCACGAGTTCTGCCGCGGCGAACAGATCCAGCTGGTCTGCACCGATGTGGGCGACCGGCACGTGCTGGAAAAAATGGTGGAATGTGACTACGCCATCGGCGGCGAGCAGTCGGGCCATATGATCTTTCGCCAGTATGCCACCACCGGTGACGGCGAGCTGACGGCTCTGCAATTTCTCAAGGCGCTGAAGGGCTCCGGCCAGACCGCGTCTGAGCTGGCGGGGTGCTGCGCACAGTATCCGCAGGAGCTGATCAATGTGGCGCTGCCTCACACAGCGGGAGAGAAGGAACGCATCATGGCGTCGCCCCTTCTGTGGCAGGCTGTGCGGGAAAAAGAGGCGGCGCTGGGCGACGAGGGTCGTGTTCTGATCCGTCCCTCCGGTACGGAAGCGCTGATCCGCGTGATGGTGGAAGCCAAAACCGATGAATTGGCCCACGAAACGGCGGCGGATTTGGCGGAATTGGTCAAAAAGATATAGGAGATCACAACTATTTCACAAATTTTCTCGGATAGCTTGACAAATGAATTATCGAAAAGGTATAATAGATAATGGTAAATAGCAAAGAGGATCGTTATGATTTTTTAGAGACATTGGCTGACGAGCAGCTCTGTGCCGCCTGCCAGAAGGGGAACCGGAATGCCGAGGATGTTTTGGCGGCGCGGTATCACCGGCTGGTGCGCCGCATCGCCCGTCCCTACTTCCTTGCCGGCGGCGACAATGAGGATCTGTTGCAGGAGGGGATGGTGGGGCTGATCAAGGCCATGCGCGAATATGACCCCGCGCAGTCCGCGTCCTTCTGCACCTTTGCCGAGGTGTGTATCCGCCGGCGTCTCTATTCGGTGCTGAAATCCGCTGCGTCGGGCAAGCATCAGCCGTTGAATCAGGCGATCCCCCTGAATCCCTCATTCTTTGACGTCAGTCTCGCTTTTGCACAGGACGACCCCGAGGTTCTGCTGATCGACAGGGAAAAAACCGCCGGTCTGCTGGAGTACGCATGCAAACAGTTATCCGCCTTCGAAGCTGAGATTTTAGGGTACTATTTGGACGGTCTCACCTGCCGTGAGATCGCAGAGACTGTGGGCAAACCACCGAAATCTGTGGAAAATGCTGTGCAGCGTATACGCCGCAAGATCGGGCGGCAACTTTCATCCGGCGATTCCAGCAAAGGCTGAACGCAATATATTTCTCAAAGAGAGGGTAAAATCATGTACGAAGACAAGACCTTAGTTTGCAAAGAGTGTGGCAATGAATTCGTTTTCACCGCCGGTGAGCAGGAGTTCTACGCTGAGCGCGGCTTCCAGAATGAGCCCCAGCGCTGCAAGGCCTGCCGCGACGCTCGCAAGAACGCTGCCCGCGGTCCCCGTGAGTATTTCACTGCCGTGTGCGCTGCCTGCGGCGGCGAGGCCAAGGTTCCCTTTGAGCCCAAGTCCGACCGTCCTGTGTATTGCAGCGATTGCTTCGCCAAGATGCGTCAGAACGGCTAATTCATCTCCCACACCTATGCTGATTTGATAAAAAGCCTCCGGCACGCGATGTGTGCCGGAGGCTTTTCTGTGTCTGTAAGGGGCTTATAATTCCGTTACCGCGGTTTCCACCACGCGGGTCATCTGGTCGGAGTAGGTCTGCAGCGTTGCGCATACCGCGTCGGCATCGCCGTTCATGGTGTCCAGCAGCATCTGCTGAAGGATCTCAATGTCCGCCGCGCGCTGTGGGATGCAGGAGGCGTAAATATAGCGCAGCAATAGCTGTTGACCCTGGATGGCAAGCATATGCCGGTCCAGCCGCCGGTTGCCGCAATTGTGGTAATAGGCTCCCAGAAATTCCTTGAAGGCCATCACCTCGTCGTGTTCGGTCTCGGCATCGGCGTAATCCTCCAGCTGCTTGCGCAACTGCTCCACAATGGTCAATCGGTCACCGTAGGTCATGGCCAGATGGATCGCGGCGCTGTGCAGCGTCATGCCAAGCTGCTGGATCTCGATCACGTCATGGGGCGCAAGTGAGATGATGTGGGCGCCCACGTTGTTTTCGTAGACCACCAGCCCCTCTTGCTGCAGGCGGTTGATGGCTTCGCGGATAGGGGTGCAGCTGACGCCCATGCGATCCCGCAGCTCGTTGACGTTCAGCTTTGAGCCGAGAGGGAGCTGCAGCTGAATGATGGACTCCCGCAGCTTATCATATACCATATCCACCAGGGACTTTTTTTGAATAGAGAGCATAAGTGCCTCCTGAATATATTGCTTCTTGCAAAATGCAAGTTTATTATAGTAACATGCGCAGTAAAATGCAAGTGAAAAACAATAGAATTTGTCGAAAATAAAATTATTTTTGGGCTTGCATTTTTGGCGAAAAGTGATATCATATCTTGCAAGATATATTTTTGCGTCAGGGTACGCAGATAGAAGGAGGCAATGTTATGTACTATCAGGTGTCAACGGAGTTTTTTGAGAAGCTGCCCACCGCGTATTTTGGCGCCGTGGCGGTACGCGGGCTGGACAATACCCGCGAAATACCGGAGCTGGAGCAGATGCTGGCGGAGAATGTGACTGCCTGCGAGGCGTATTTTACCGGAAAGAAGCCGAAGGAGACGGAGGACATCGTTCCGTACCGCACTGCATTTACCGCGTTGGGCATCAATCCCAATAAATTCATGTGCTCCATCGAGGCGCTGCTGACCCGCATTGCCAAGGGAAAAGGTTTCCCGCATATCAACGCCGCTGTGGATCTGGGAAACGCCGTGTCCATCAAGTACCGCCTGCCTATGGGGGCTCACGACCTGGATACCATTGACCAGGGGCTAGATGTGCGTCTGGCGGAGGAGGGAGATACGTTTATCCCCTTTGGCAGCACCGAGGAGGAGACGCCTGATGTGGGCGAGGCTGTCTATGCCTCCGGCAACGAGATCCGCACCCGCCGCTGGACATGGCGTCAGTCCGAACGCGGCAAGATCACCAATGAGACCAAGGCTATCCTGTTTCCCATCGACGGCTTTTCCGATGTGAATCAGGAGGAGGTCCACAAGGCCGCCGATGAATTGATCGACCTGCTGCACCGCTACTTCGGCGACGGCATCCAGATCGAGGTGGGCTATGTCAATAAGGATCAGCCCCGCTTTGAGTTTTTCAAATAACAAAAAGGAACGCTTTTCCCATGGGAAAGCGTTCCTTTTTTGTTACTCCAGAATGATCCAGTTTTCCTCGCGGGGGGTAACATGGCCGACGATGGCCGCGTCAGGGATCACGTCCCGCAGCTCCTTCAGGCAGGCTGCGGCATCGGCGGCGTTCACCGCCATCAGCAATCCGCCGCTGGTCTGGGGATCGTACAGCAGATCCTGCATCGTGCGGCTGACGCCATTGCGGACGGTGACGCCTGCCTCGGCATATTCCCGATTCCGGTAAGCGCCGGCAGGGAGAAAGCCCATATCGGCAAGCTCCCAGGCTTCGGGATGGAAGGGGACATCGGCGCTTTGGATGTGGATGGTGCAGCCGCTGCCCTGGGCCATCTCAAAGCTGTGGCCCAGCAGCGCGAAACCGGTCACGTCGGTGCAGCTGTGAACGCGGTATTTCACCATAATGTCCCGTGCGGTCTTGTTCAGCGTGGCCATTTGCCGGTAGATACGCGCCATCACATCCTCGGACACCATTCCCGCTTTGGCGGAGGTCGTCAATACGCCGACGCCTAGGGGCTTGGTGAGGATCAGCACGTCGCCGGGCCGCGCGCCGCTGTTGGTGAGGATGCGGTCAGGATGCACGAATCCCGACACCGCAAGGCCATAGATAGGCTCCGCGCCGTGGATGGTGTGCCCACCGGTGATGATAACGCCCGCCTCGTAGGCCTTGTCGTAACCGCCCCGCAGCAGCTCCTGCACCATGTCGGCGGTCATTGCCTCGGGAATACACATGATGTTCAGCGCCAGTTTCGGCTCGCCGCCCATGGCGTATATATCGCTGATGGCATTGGCCGCGGCGATCTGGCCGTACAGAAACGGATCGTCCACAATGGGCGGGAAAAAGTCGGTGGTCTGCACCAGCGCCGTATGCTCGTCCAGATAGTATACGCTGGCGTCGTCGGACTTGTCGAAGCCCACCAGCAGACGGGGATCGGTGTGGGTGCGGAAACCCTCCAGCAGATGCACCAGTGTTCCTGCGCCCACCTTTGCGCCGCATCCGGCACATGAGGCCAGCTTGGTCAATTTCACTTCAGTTTCCATGCTTCAGTCCTCCTGGGCATCGGTGTGATACACGGTGGTGTATTGCTGTCCATCCCATGCCGCAATCTGTTCAATCTCGTCAAGGCATGGGCCGTCAGGCGGCAGATAGCGGTCCTCACAGCGGACGCAGGTGCCGCAGCTGCTGCTGAGACTGCGCGGCACCGGCATCATCCGGCAGGAGACGCCCTGCTGCTGACATAGCTGCTTGTACCGCACTGCGCCGAAGTGGGAGAAAAACGTAACGATGTAAATCACTTGGTAAAGGTCAGCGTCCACTCGCCGTCCTTTTCCGAAACAGCGACCTGATAGCCCTGATGCTGGGCATAACGGGTGGTGTTCTCGCGGGAGGCGTGGTTGTCTATGATGATCTGATAGGAGGGCTCTTTGCTCTCCATAGCGCTGCGCAGCAGTACAACGGGTTCGGGGCAGGAAAGACCCCGTGCGTCGATTACTTTCATATCGGTATCTCCTTATTTCTTCTTGAAAGTGTTCAGGCAGGCGATCAGCGCTACCACGATGATGCCGAGGATCACGGCGATCTTACCGGCGCTGGTGGGGCCGTCGGCGCTGGAGGCCAGGCCGAAGTTGTGGCAGAAAGCAGCGCCCACGATCAGGCCCAGAACGGTCACAGCGCTGTCGGAGTTGCCCTCGCCGGACAGCACCAGCTGGCGCAGGGGGCATCCACCCAGCAGCACGCAGCCAAAGCCCACCAGCAGCATGCCGAGGCAGTTCCAGAGGCCGTCGGTGTGGGCCACGGGCTGGCCCTCAAAGCCCAGGTGGAAGAAGGTGGCTTCGCTTACGCCGTTGAGGATCAGGTTGCAGACCAGTGCGCTGACCAGAATGGCGCCAAAGCCCATCAGCAGCTTCGGCTCACGGAACAGCACGACGTCACGGATGCCGCCCACCATGCACAGGCGGGTACGCTGGGCCAGAGCGCCCACAATGAGACCGGCTGCCAGGCTGATGGCCACAGCAGCGTGCTTGGCGCCTGGGCCGCCGCCCGCTTCCGTGAAGAAGATGAAGGCGGGAGCCGCCACCAGCAGAATAAAAACGATCACCTGAACAACGGGGAAGATCACGCCGTCCAGCTTGGGCTGGGCATAGGTGCGCTTCAGGGAATAGCCCCGCTTCAGGAAGAACACACCGGCAAGGATGCCCAGCGCAAAACCCAGCAGGCCCAGCAGCGCGTTCAGATCGCCGCCTGCCAGACGCAGGATCATACGGAAGGGGCAGCCCAGGAACATCAGGCAGCCCACCATGACGAAGAAGCCCAGCACAAAGCGGGTGACGGGAGCGCTGCCGCCCTTGGCGGAAAACTCATTTTTGGCAAGGGCCATCACAAAGCTGCCCAGCACCAGGCCGATGATCTCAGGCCGGATGTACTGCACAGCGGCGGCACGGTGCAGGCCGAGACCACCGGCGGTATCCCGCAGGAAACAGGCGATGCAGAACCCCATGTTGGCAGGATTGCCGAAAAAGACCAGCAGCGATGCGATCACACCGATGATCAGTCCGGCAACCACGATTTGAATTCGTTCGCGTTTGACATTCATTTGGATATTTCTCCTCTTTATAAAATAATCTTACCATAAGATACCACTCTGGTTGATAGATTGTCCAATATCAATTATAGATATATCCACTAAAAAGATTTGCGTTTCCAATAAATGTGTGGTAAGCTAATGAAAAGCAAGAAAAACAAAGGAGTGCGAGACCGTGGAACGGATCTATCTGGACAATGCCAGCACCAGCTTTCCAAAGGTGGAGGGCGTGGCCGAGGCGGTGTATCATTATATCAGGGACTGCGGCTGCAACATCAGCCGCGGCGACTATGACGAGGCGTATCAGGCGGAGGAGACGGTGCTGCATACCCGTCAACTGCTGACGGAGCTGTTTCACGGCCCCGATTGCCGCAACGTGGTTTTTACCCGCAATATTACGGAGAGCCTGAATGTTCTGCTGAAGGGCCTGCTGCATGCGGGGGACCACGTGCTGGTTTCCGCGATGGAGCACAATGCCGTCATGCGTCCGCTGGTACAGCTGGAGGAGCGGGGCGTCACCTTTGACCGCATTCCCTGCGGCGCGGACGGCACGCTGAATGTGTCGGCAATGGAGACGCTGCTGCGTCCCAATACCCGCGCGGTGGTGATGCTGCATGCCAGCAATGTCTGCGGCACGGTGATGCCGGCGGCGCAGGTGGGGGCGTTTTGTCAGCGCCACGGATTACGGTTTATTCTGGATACCGCCCAGACGGCGGGGGTGCTGCCGATCCACATGGAGGAGATGCACATTGACGCACTGGCCTTTACCGGCCACAAGGGGCTGCTGGGCCCACAGGGCGTCGGCGGCTTTATTCTTCAGCCGGAGCTGGTGGATCAGGTGACGCCGCTGATCGCGGGCGGCACGGGAAGCGTCAGTCATGAGGAGCGGATGCCGTCCTTCATGCCGGATCGTTTCGAGGCGGGGACCATGAATCTTCCTGGCATTATGGGGCTGCATGCCGCCCTTTGCTGGCTGAAGCAGGAATCCATTGAAGCGGTGCGGGCCCACGAATTGGCCTTGACAGAGCGCTTCCTGAACGGCGCATTGGAGATCCCGCGCCTGCGCATGGTGGGGCGGCAGGACACGCTGAACCGTGTCGGCGTGGTGTCCGTAACGGCGGAGGGACTGGATCCCGCGCTGATGGCCGATGCTCTGGAGCGGGAATATGGCATCATGGTGCGCGTGGGGCTCCACTGTGCGCCCAATGCCCACAAAACACTTGGGACATTTCCCACAGGAACGGTACGGTTTTCCTTCGGGTATCGCAACACGCCGCAGCAGGTGGATACGGTGCTGGCCGCTTTGCGTGATTTGTGCGGGAGGACGGCATGGAACTGAAGCAATTGCAATCATTTTGCGCCGTTGTAAAGTACAGAAGCTTCACAAAAGCAGCAGAGAAATTATACCTGTCTCAGCCTACCATCAGCACCCATGTGCGGCAGCTGGAGGAGGAATTTCAGACCAGCCTGATCATCCGCACCACCAAGTCCGTGGAGGTAACGCCGCGCGGTCAGGAGCTGTACGAGTGCGCCTGCAATATCGTGAATCTGCGGGACAACCTGATGCGCAGCTGGAGCGACGAGGATGAAAAAATGATCCGCATCGGTGCGTCCACCATTCCCTCCGCCTACATCCTTCCGGAGATACTGCCCGCTTTCCGTGCCATACGGCCCACGTCGCAGTTTCTTGTGTTCCAGAGTGACAGTCAGGGCATCGTGGACGGCCTGCTGTGCGGCGCGTTTGACGTGGGACTGATCGGCGCGGATATGCATGAGGAGGCGCTGGAGCTGACGCCCTTTTATGAGGATCGCATGGTGCTGATCACGCCGGTCAACGAGCATTTTCGCGGCTTCGCCGAAAAAGGCGCCATGACGCTGCCGGAGATCTGCCGCGAGCCGATGCTGCTGCGGGAAAAGGGCAGCGGCAGCAAGAAATGCGTGTCTGCCTATTTCGAGCAGATGGGTGTGGACGAATGCGACTTGACCATTACGGCGCGGCTCAACGATCAGGAATCCATCAAGAATCTGGTGGCCGGCGGGCTGGGGATCTCCATTATTTCAGAAAAAGCCGCCGAAGATGCGGTGAAGTCCGGACGGTTGATGACATTTCCGCTGCCGGAGGCCGGTGTGCGGCGTTCGTTGTACGTTGCTTGCCGCCGCGGTGCGCCGATGAACGGCCAGACCCACCAGTTTGTTAATTTCGTCAAAGCTTTTTATCAAAATTGACGGCGGCAGCGCAAGAAATTTCCGCGACTTTGATTGACAAGCGCACAGCGGTGTGATATAACTTTATAAGATAATCACATGGGAGGACATTCATCATGAAGCACATCAATACCATCGAGACTCGTGACCTTTGCGAGAGCGCCAAGAACGGCGGCTGCGGCGAGTGCCAGACTTCCTGCCAGTCTGCCTGCAAGACCAGTTGCGGTATTGCCAATCAGGCCTGCGAAAACAAGGAAACCAAGTAAACGGGTACTTGAAACTATGATGCCGCCCCTTTTGGGCGGCATTTTTAGCGTGAGGGGAATATAAGTATGATTCATCAATATAAACTGGGCGGCTACAACATCGTGCTGGATATTTGCTCCGGCTCTGTCCACGCGGTGGACGAGCTGGCCTATGATATCATCGCCATGTTCGAGACGGACAGCCGCGAGACCATTGTCCAAAAGCTGGCGGAAAAGTATCACGCCGCCGAGGGCGTGACGCCGGAAGAGATCGGCGCGTGCTACGACCAGATCGCCCAGCTGAAGGCGGCAGGCAAGTTGTTTACAGCCGATACCTTTCAGCCCATGGCGGGCGAACTGAAGGCCCGTACCTCCGGCGTTATCAAGGCCCTGTGCCTGCACATCGCCCACACCTGCAACCTGAACTGCTCCTATTGCTTTGCCAGCCAGGGCAAATATCACGGCGATCGTGCCCTGATGAGCTTTGAGGTGGGCAAGCAGGCGCTGGATTTCCTCATTGAAAATTCCGGCTCCCGCCACAATCTGGAGGTGGATTTCTTCGGCGGTGAGCCGCTGATGAACTTCGATGTGGTAAAGAAGCTGGTGGCATATGCCCGTTCCATCGAAAAAGAACATGGGAAGCATTTTCGCTTTACACTGACGACAAACGGCGTACTGATCGATGATGACGTGATCGAATTTGCCAACCGCGAAATGAGCAACGTGGTGCTGAGTCTGGATGGCCGCAAGGAGATCCACGACCGCTATCGCGTGGACTACGCCGGAAACGGCAGCTGGGAGAAGATCGTGCCGAAATTCCAGAAGCTGGTGGACGCCCGCGGCGGAAAGAACTACTACATGCGCGGCACCTTTACCCACGCCAATCCGGATTTTTTAGAGGATATTAAGACCATGCTGGATCTGGGCTTTTCCGAGCTGAGCATGGAGCCGGTGGTGACCGCGGCGGATGACCCCTCTGCACTGACCGCAGAGGACAGAGCCATCGTCATGGAGCAGTATGAAAAGCTGGCGGCACTGATGCTGCAGCGGGACAAAGAGGGGAGACCCTTTACCTTCTATCATTATATGATCGACCTGAAGGGCGGCCCCTGCATCTACAAGCGGATCTCCGGCTGCGGCTCCGGCACGGAGTATATGGCTGTGACGCCCTGGGGCGACCTGTATCCCTGCCACCAGTTTGTGGGCGATGAGAAATTCAAGCTGGGCGATATCTGGCACGGCGTGGATAACCACGCCATTCAGGAGGAATTTGCCTCCTGCAACGTTTATGCCCACGAGGAGTGCAAGGACTGCTGGGCGCGGCTGTACTGCTCCGGCGGCTGCGCCGCCAACGCCTATCATGCTACCGGCTCTGTCCGAGGTGTGTATGAGGCGGGCTGCGAGCTGTTCCGCAAGCGTATGGAGTGCGCCATCATGGTGGCGGTGGCCCGCGAACTGGGTGCGGCGCAATGAGCGCCCCCATCTGCGATTTTGTTCGCCGGTATACGCAGAGCTGTCCTGTCCGTTTTCATATGCCCGGCCATAAAGGGGAGGCCCTGTTGGGCTTTGAACCGCTGGATATAACGGAGATCGACGGCGCGGATGAGCTGTTCACCGCCCACGGCATCATTGCGGAGAGCGAGGCACAGGCCGGTGCGCTGTTTGGCGCCCACACGGTGTACGCCACCGGCGGATCGACTCTGTGCATCCAGACCATGCTGCACCTGACGGCGCTGTACGCCGCGTCGAAAGGGGAGCGGCCCTGCATTTTAGCGGCCCGCAACGCCCATAAGGCGTTTATCAACGCCGCCGCGCTGCTGGATCTGGAGGTGCGGTGGCTTTACCCTGATACAGAGGGCGATACCTATGTCAGCTGCCCTGTTACACCGGAGAAAGTGCGCCGTATGTTGGCAAGCACCATAGAGCACCCCACGGCGGTATATCTGACAAGTCCGGATTATCTGGGCAACATTCAGGACATTCGGGGCATCGCAGAGGTCTGCCATCAGTACGGCGTGCTGCTGGTGGTGGATAACGCCCATGGCGCCTATTTGAAGTTTCTGCCGCAGTCCCGTCATCCCATGGATCTTGGCGCGGATATGTGCTGCGATTCCGCCCACAAAACACTGGGCGTTATCACCGGCGGCGCGTATCTGCACATTTCGCCTGCCGCACCCCAATTGCTGAGGCAGCAGGCGAAGGCGTCCATGTCGCTGTTTGGCTCCAGCAGTCCGTCCTATCTGATCTTGCAGTCGCTGGACGCCGCCAACGACCGGATGGCGCAGTTTCAGGAGAAGCTGGCAGCGTTTCTGCCCCGTGTCAGCGCGTTAAAAGACCGTTTGACAGCCCACGGCTTTTCTCTGGCAGGAGACGAGCCGCTGAAGATAACGCTTTGCCCGAAGTCTTTCGGCTATACCGGCACGCAGATCGCCGCTTTGCTGGAGGAATATCGGATGTTTCCGGAATTCTATGATGCGGATCATGTGGTACTGATGCTGTCACCCGCAAACGGGGAAAGGGATCTGGCGCAGCTAAAGCGCACGCTTTGCGGCGTTCCGCGGAAACCGGCCGTCTGCCAGCCGCCGCCGGCCGTTCCGCATCCGGAGCAGGTACTGCCCCCGCGCTGTGCGCTGATGCGGGAAAGCGAAATACTGCCGCTGGAGCAATGCCTGGGGCGCATCTCGGCTGCCGCTGCGATCAGCTGCCCGCCGGCCATTCCCATCGCCGTGTGCGGCGAGCGTATGGACCGGCAGGTGGTGGACTGTTTGCGCTATTATGACGTTTCGGCCTGTGCAGTCGTAAAAGAATAGAAGAATGGGACCGTGGTGCATTGCCACGGTCCCATTGTTAATATCAACAAATTCCACACTGCGTAATTGTGCTTTTTCCACATAAGCTTCCCTTGACTTTCTGAGAGCGGAGCATTATAATCGGTCAGCAAAATGCAAAGGAAAGTGAGGAAACAAGCCATGGAACAGGCGCGCAGGCATGTTGGTACGTCGTCGCTTTTTCAGCCGGTGGATCTGACGCAGGGCGTGTGTTGGAAGACCATCCTGATCTTTTCGCTGCCGATTATTCTCTCTTATTTGCTGCAGCAGGTGTATACGATCAGCGACGCCGCCATTGTGGGCCAGACGCTGACTGCCCAGGAGGTGGCCGGTGTAAATGACACCACATCGCTGGTGTTTATCTTTTTACAGTTTGCCTTTGGCGTAAGCGCAGGCTTCTGCGTCATTACCTCGTGCAGTGTAGGCTGCCGCGACCAGCGGGGCGTGCGCCGCTCGCTGGCAACGCAGATCCTGCTGTCTGCGGCTTTGACGGTGCTGCTGACGGTATTGGCGCTGACGCTGCTGGACCCTATGCTGGCGTGGATCCATATTACACCGGATAATCCGGAGGTCTATCGGGCCGCCCATACGTATTGCGCCGTGATCTTTGCGGGCATCGGCGCGCAGCTTTTCTATAATTTCATCTGCTCATTCCTTCGCAGTCTGGGCGATTCCGTTACGCCCCTGCTGTTTTTGCTGTTTTCCACGGTTTTGAACGTTGGGCTGGATCTGCTGTTTATCCTGTCCTTTCGCTGGGGTGTTACCGGTGCGGCGGTGGCCACGGTGGCGGCGCAGCTTATCAGCACGGTGGCCTGCTTTATTTACGCCCTGTTCCGGTATCCGGACATCCGGCCGCATCGGGAGGACTGGCGCGTCACCTGGTGGGATATCCGCCGCCATATCACGCAGGGCGTCCCGCTGGGTCTGCAGTTCTCTGTTCTGGCGGTGGGTATCATCGTGATGCAGAGTATGGTGGTACGCTTTGACATGCTGGACGGCGTCATGGCTTCCAACGCGGCGCAGAACGGCTTTGGCGCGGCCAACAAGCTTTCCAACCTGATGATGACGCCGATGAACGGCCTGGGTGCGGCTATGACCAGCTTCACCGCCCAGAATCTGGGCGCGGGAAAGCCGGACCGCATCAAACGGGGGACCCTTCAGGCACTGGTGATGATGGCAATTCTGGCGGTGGCTGCCGCGGGGATCGGTCTGCTGCTGACCTGCAGCGAGTTCTATCTGCGGATCTTTCTCAGTGCGGATAAGGTGACGGCGGATACCATCCGATACGGAAATGCCCTGCTCTATGTGGACTTTTCCATGTATCTGTTTCTGGGCTTTATCTTTGCAGTGCGCAACTGCGTGCAGGGGATCGGCAGGTCGGAATTTGTCCTTGGCGCAGGGGCAGCGGAGCTGGTGGCGCGGATCGTGGTCAGCCTGCTGCTGCCGCCGCTGTTTGCCGGAGGCACCATTGACGCGAGCGCATCGCCGGTGGCGTTCTATGCCCTGTGCGCCGCCGATCCCTTCGCGTGGATTGCCTCCGACGCCGTGCTGATGACGCCGTTTGTGCGCAATATCCTGAAGGGCGACTACCGCTATATGCACCGCCACAGAATACGGCAGGGCGCGGAGGAAAACGCACTGTCCTGAAAACGCGTGGCACTTTTGTTCTGCTTTACTTTTTCATCGGCCGCTCTCTTGACGGCGCCGGTGGAATACGGTACACTTTAAGTGACAATGGATAAGAGTAACGGAAGGATATTTTTATGACAGGACAAGAGAGACAGATAACGTTGAATACTCTGGCCATCGGCCAGTCGGCCCGCATCGCTGCGGTGGGGGGCGAGGGCGGTCTGCGTCAGCATTTTCTGGACATGGGACTGATCCCTGGCGCAGATGTGACGCTGGTGAAGTTTGCGCCCATGGGGGACCCCATGGAGCTGCGGATCCACGGATACGAGTTGACGCTGCGTTTGTCGGACGCTGCGCAGATCACCGTGACGCCGATCAAACCGGCAGTGCGGACAGCCAAGGAACGGGATGCGTGCATCGACTGCGAGCACCCCGGCCTGGGCGAAGGAGGACGATACCACAGCAAAGCGGAGGAACATCCGCTTCCGGAAGAAACCACGCTGACATTTGCGCTGGCGGGCAATCAGAACTGCGGAAAGACCACGCTGTTCAACCAGTTGACCGGCTCCAACCAGCACGTGGGCAATTTCCCCGGCGTGACGGTGGACAGAAAGAGCGGTGCGATCCGCGATTATCCCAACACGGAGATCACGGATCTGCCCGGCATTTACTCCATGTCACCCTACACCAGTGAGGAGATCGTGACCCGACAATTCATCATCAATGAAAAGCCCACCGGCATCATCAATATTGTGGATGCCACCAATATCGAGCGGAATCTGTATCTGACCATGCAGCTGCTGGAGCTGGATGTCCCCATGGTGCTGGCGCTGAATATGATGGACGAGGTGCGGGGCAACGGCGGCGCTATTCGCATCAATGAGATGGAGGCCCTGTTGGGCATCCCTGTGGTGCCCATCTCCGCCGCCAAGAACGAGGGCGTGGACGAGCTGGTTCACCATGCGATCCATGTGGCCAAGTATCAGGAAAAACCGGGGCGCACGGATTTTTGCGGTATGAACGATCACGGCGGCGCGGTGCACCGCTGCCTGCACGCCATCATGCATCTGATCGCCGACCACGCGGAGGAGGCGGGGATCCCTGTCAGATTTGCCGCCACCAAGCTGGTGGAGGGCGACCATCGGGTACTGGAAGCGCTGGCGCTGGATCAGAACGAGCGGGAGATGCTGGAGCATATCATCGTCCAGATGGAGACGGAGCGGGGTCTTGACCGCGCTGCCGCCATTGCGGATATGCGCTTTTCCTTCATTCAGGAGCTGGTAGACGCCACAGTCATCAAGCCGCACGAGAGCAAGGAGCACCTTCGCAGCCAGAAGATTGACAGGATACTGACGGGAAAATACACCGCGATCCCCGCCTTTATCGGCATCATGGGGCTGGTGTTTCTTCTGACCTTCAATGTGATCGGCGCGTGGCTGCAGGGATTGCTGGAAAACGCCATCCAATGGCTGACGCTGCTGGTCAGCAACGCGCTGGTGTCGTGGGAGGTAAACGAGGCGGTGCGCTCGCTGGTGGTGGATGGTATTTTCACGGGAGTCGGCAGCGTATTGAGCTTTTTGCCTATCATTGTGACGCTGTTTTTCTTCCTGTCCCTGCTGGAAGACACAGGCTATATGGCGCGTGTGGCCTTTGTGATGGATAAGCTGCTGCGTAAGATCGGCCTGTCAGGCCGCAGCATTGTGCCCATGCTGATCGGCTTCGGCTGCACAGTTCCCGGCGTCATGGCCAGCCGCACTTTGCCCTCGGAGCGTGACCGCAAGATGACCATTTTGCTGACGCCCTTTATGAGCTGCTCGGCCAAGCTGCCGATCTATGGATTCTTCACCGCTGCTTTTTTCCCGAAGCACAGCGGCCTTGTGATGGTCGGACTGTATTTTCTGGGCATTGCTGTGGGGATCTTAGTGGCGCTGATCTTCAAAAACACCCTGTTTCGGGGTGAGGCTGTTCCCTTTGTGATGGAGCTGCCCAACTATCGCATGCCGGGCTTAAAGAATGTGGGACAGCTTCTCTGGGACAAGGCCAAGGACTTTTTGCAGCGTGCCTTTACGGTGATCTTCCTGGCGACTATCGTGATCTGGTTCCTGCAGACCTTTGATCTGCATCTGCAGATCGTACAGGACTCCCAGGACAGCATTCTGGCGCTGGTGGCAAGCCGTATCGCACCTGTTTTCAAGCCGCTGGGCTTTGGCGACTGGCGCATCTCCACGGCGCTGATCACCGGCTTTATTGCCAAGGAGAGCGTGGTTTCCACGCTGATGGTGCTGGTGGGCGACGGCATTACCACACTGCTGACGGTGGGCGCTGCCGCGCCGCTGCTGGTGTTCTGTCTGCTGTATACGCCCTGCGTGGCGGCCATCGCCTCCGTCCGGCGTGAGTTGGGCGGCAAGTGGGCGTTGTGCATGGTGGCGCTGCAGTGTGCCATCGCCTGGGTCTGTGCGTGCCTGCTGCGGACGATCATGCTGCTGGCGGGGGTGGCCTGATGAACGGAGCCACGATTTTGGTGGTGCTGACGGTGATCGCCGCTGTGGTGGCAGCGGTACACGCCTGCCGGAAGCAGGGACGGGGCGGCTGCTGCCGCGACTGCCGGCACTGCGGAAAATGCACAGAAAAACATACATAAGGAAATGCCGCAGGCATGGAAGCCTGCGGCATTTTGGGATATGATGTGATCAGAGAAAATCTTTGAACCGCTGGGTGAACAGTTTGTCGCCGTACTCCTGCAGTTCTTTGCAGAAGCTGTCGTAGGCGGTCAGCATGGCGGCACCCTCCGCGGTCAGCGATGCGCCGCCGCCATGTTTGCCGCCGGCGGTGGAGTCCAACAGCTTGAAGCCCAGCGCGTTTTCGGCG
Organism: uncultured Oscillospiraceae bacterium; assembly: GCA_934573935.1. Lineage (GTDB taxonomy): Bacteria > Bacillota > Clostridia > Oscillospirales > Oscillospiraceae > Vescimonas. The sequence goes on from CAKTMO010000006.1 coordinate 29,188, forward strand.
TTTTTGATGACCGTCCACGCCTTGGAATAGGCCATTTCCATCTCCAGCGCGGCAGCGCGCAACGAATGGAGCCGTTCCACACGGTGGAGCAGCTGAGCAACGCCGGGGCCGAAGCACTTGGCATCGGTAAACAGGCGGCAGGATAGGTTGTATCGTAATTCTTTCATAAGAATATTGTACCAGCCTCGGAAGAAATCGTCAAGCATGATTGACTATCCCGACCGGACGTGCTATTCTCATGGAAAAGAAAAAAGGAGGAAAACGCCCTATGCGTGTACTGATCCGCGGCGCGGGGGATATTGCCACCGGCATCGCCCTGCGGCTGTATCGCGCCCGCTTCCAGGTCGTGATGACCGATCTGCCGAGACCCACCGCCATTCGCCGCACGGTCTGCTTTTCACAGGCCATCGTCCACGGCGAGACGGAGGTAGAAGGCGTTCGGGCCATATGCGCCGCTGATGCCGACGCGGCAGAAGAGATCATGGCCCGAGGCGACATCCCCGTATTGGCCGATCCAGAGTGCGCCTGCCGTGTTGCGCTGCGGCCTGACGCATTGGTGGACGCCATCCTGGCCAAGCGGAATCTGGGCACCGCCATGACAGATGCGCCGGTGGTCGTGGGGATCGGCCCGGGCTTTACCGCGGGGGAGGATTGCCATGCCGTGGTGGAGACCATGCGCGGACACACGCTGGGCCGCGTGATCTACCAGGGCAGCGCGCTGCCCAACACCAACATCCCAGGGCTGATTGGCGGCTATGCCGGCGAGCGGGTGCTGCGTGCGCCGGATGACGGGATCTTCCATACGGTGCTGGATATCGGTGCACTGGTGAAATCCGGCGATGTGGCGGGAACGGTGAACGGCAAGCCCATGTGCTGCACCATTGACGGCGTGTTGAGGGGCCTTTTGGCGGATGGGACGCCGGTGCACAAGGGGATGAAATCCGGTGACGTTGATCCGCGCTGCAGGGAGGAGTACTGCTTTACCGCGTCGGACAAAGCGCTTGCGGTAGGCGGCGGCGTGCTGGAGGCGCTGCTGCATTTGTGCAGATAGCCTTATTTTTTGTTAGGTTTTCTAAATAATTGTAAGATTTTTTATGTGTTTTCAACAGTAGAATATCCGCGAAAGCTGTGGTATAATAACAATACCCTCAAAATGGGGGAACATTCCGAACAACATAATTTTACAATAAATTATTGAAAAGGAGAATACAACATGATCGATCTGAAGAAGTACGGTATTACCGGCGTAAGCGAAGTCGTTTACAACCCTTCCTATGAAGAGCTCTTTGCCGAAGAGACCAAGAAGGATCTGACCGGCTATGAGGTCGGCCAGGTCACCGAGCTTGGCGCCGTGAATGTGATGACCGGCATCTACACCGGCCGCTCTCCTAAGGATAAGTATATCGTCATGGACGAGAACTCCAAGGACACCGTCTGGTGGACCAGCGAGGGCTATAAGAACGACAACCATCCCATGAGCGAGGACGTCTGGGCCAAGGTGAAGGATATCGCCGTCAACGAGCTGTGCAACAAGCGCCTGTTCGTAGTGGATGCTTTCTGCGGTGCCAACAAGGACACCCGCATGGCTGTCCGCTTCATCATGGAGGTGGCATGGCAGGCTCATTTCGTGGAAAACATGTTCATCAAGCCCACCGCTGAGGAACTGAAGAACTTCGAACCTGATTTTGTGGTGTACAACGCCTCCAAGGCCAAAGTGGAGGATTATAAGGCGCTGGGCCTGAACTCTGAGACCTGCGTGGCCTTCAACATCACTTCCTGTGAGCAGGTCATCATCAACACCTGGTACGGCGGCGAAATGAAGAAGGGTATGTTCTCCATGATGAACTACTACCTGCCCCTGAAGGGCATCGCCTCCATGCACTGCTCCGCCAACACCGACATGAACGGCGAGAACACCGCCATCTTCTTCGGCCTGTCCGGCACCGGCAAGACCACCCTGTCCACCGACCCCAAGCGTCTGCTGATCGGCGATGACGAGCACGGCTGGGACGACAACGGCGTGTTTAACTTCGAGGGCGGCTGCTATGCCAAGGTCATCAATCTGGACAAGGATTCCGAGCCTGATATTTACAACGCCATCCGCCGCGATGCGCTGCTGGAGAACGTTACGGTCGATGCCAACGGCAAGATCGACTTTGATGACAAGTCCGTCACCGAGAATACCCGCGTCAGCTATCCCATCGACCACATCAAGAACATCGTGCGTCCCATCTCTGCGGCTCCCGCGGCGAAGAACGTGATCTTCCTGTCCGCCGACGCCTTCGGCGTGCTGCCTCCCGTGTCCATCCTGACGCCGGAGCAGACCCAGTACTACTTCCTGTCCGGTTTCACCGCCAAGCTGGCCGGTACGGAGCGTGGCATCACCGAGCCGACCCCGACCTTCTCCGCCTGCTTCGGCCAGGCCTTCCTGGAGCTGCATCCCACCAAGTACGCCGAAGAGCTGGTGAAGAAGATGGAGCTGTCCGGCGCCAAGGCCTATCTGGTCAACACCGGCTGGAACGGTACCGGCAAGCGTATCTCCATTAAGGATACCCGCGGCATCATCGACGCCATTCTGTCCGGCGCCATCAAGATCGCGCCCACCAAGACGATCCCCCACTTCAACTTTGAGGTGCCCACCGCACTGCCTGGTGTGGATCCCGCTATTCTGGATCCCCGTGACACTTATGCCGATGTTTCCGAATGGGAGAACAAGGCGCAGGATCTGGCCGGCCGCTTCGTGAAGAACTTTGCCAAGTATGAGACCAACGAGGCCGGTAAGGCTCTGGTCAAGGCTGGCCCCAAGGCATAAACAGCCTTGCGATGCTGACAAAAATGCCGGTAGCTTGCTTCCGGCATTTTTTCTGTAAATCATAGGAGAAAAAGGAGATCCTCTATGCTGGAAGTGAAAATTCTGATCTCTGATCTGGATTATGACGGCGTTGTGGAGCTGGCAGCTCCTCTGGCCGCGGAAAAGCTTGCCCAAAAAGGCGGCCTGATGGGCAGGCTGTCGGGAAGCGTCGAAGGACTGAAAAAGCTGATCTACAACAAATACCTGGCCGGAAAAACACAGGAGGAGCGGGATCAGCTTGCCGCCGAGCTTGCCGCCAAACATCAAAAACTGCTGATGGAAAAAGCCGCTGAACTGGCGGAACGAAACGGCGTTCACGTGCAGGTGCGGGATATCTCCCTGCGAAAATTATAAAAAATAACGGCAAAGGGTGAAACCTTTGCCGTTATTTCAACGTCTATAATATAGTGTTGGGATAGCCCTTATTGTTTCAGGGCATTGACTGCCTGACGCAGCGCATCAACATTCTCCTGCGTGGTGGCCCAGCTGCCGCAGAAGCGCACACCGGAATGGGTGGCATCGACCCGCGTCCAGTACTCATAGCCGAAGCTTTTGCCCAGGATCGCCAACTCATCATCGGGAATGATGGGATACTGCTGGTTGGTGGGGGAGTCAAACAGCAGGGGGTAGCCGTTGGATACGAAGATGTCACGGATCTGGAAGGCCATGTCAATGGCATTGCGGGCGATCTTGAAGTACAAATCGTCGGTGAACAGGGTGTCGAACTGGATGCCCAGCAGACGACCCTTGGCCAGCATGCCGCCCCGCTGCTTCATCATGAAGCGGAAGTCCTTCTTCAGCGCGGGATTCATGATGACCACCGCCTCGCCGAACAGAGCGCCCACCTTGGTACCGCCGATGTAGAACACATCGCACAGACGGGCCAGCTCCGGCAGGGTGATGTCGTTGGCTTCACATACCAGACCGTAGCCCAGACGGGCGCCGTCGATAAACAGTGGCAGGCCATAGGCGCGGCAGATATCATAAATGGCAGTCAGCTCCGCCTTGCTGTACAGCATGCCGGTCTCGGTAGGCTGAGAGATGTAGACCATGCCGGGCTGGACGATATGCTCGGTGGACTCATCGTGTTTGTGCCACTCCACATAGTCGGCGATCTGCTGGGCCGTGATCTTGCCATCGTCCGTGGGCAGGGTGATGACCTTATGTCCGGTGGACTCGATAGCTCCGGTCTCGTGGCAGTTGATGTGGCCGCTGACGGCGGACATCACGCCCTGCCAAGGCCGCAGGATCGAGGCGATGACGGTGGTGTTGGTCTGGGTGCCGCCCACCAGGAAGTGCACGTCGGCGTCCGGCGCCTGACATGCCGCCTTGATCTTCTCACGGGCGGAGGCGCAGATCTCATCCTCGCTGTAGCCGATGGTCTGCATCATATTGGTCTCGGCCAGCCGCGCCATGATGGCGCTGTGTGCGCCTTCCAGATAGTCGCTGTTAAAATAGATCATGATAGGTGCTCCTTTATATTAGCTTTCCATCACTATTCTATCCCATTTGTCCCGCTAAGTAAAGAGAAATTTCCAATATAGCTTGCAAAGTGAGACACAATCTGCTACAATACTCTATACGACAAGGAGGCTTGTTTGATGAACAATAATACAAACTATCCCGAATATCAAGAGGGCGGAAAACGCGCCGCAGGTGCCCGCCGCAGAAAAGGAAAAAAACAGAACCGCGCTTTATACTATGTGATCTTAGTGGTGCTGCTGGGCGTGCTGGTGTTTTCCGCCGTGAAGATCATCAGCTATTTCAGACAGCAGGCGGCGGCAGCCGATGCGCAGCAGGGCGTGCTGGATGACTTTATCACGCCGGCCAACTCTGATGACACCACTGATGGACAGGGAACGACTTCGGATGATACGAAGACTCCCGATCAGGATTCCATTACGGTGAACTTTGATAAGATGCTTGAAAAGTATCCGGATGTTGTTGGCTTTATCTATGCCGCCAACACCAATATCAAGTATGCGATCCAGCACGGCAAGGGCAATGATTATTACCTGACCCACGACAGCGAGGGCAATACCAACAACAACGGCAGTATCTTTGTGGAACAGCTGAACAGCGGCTCCTTCTCGGATAATAATACCATCATTTACGGTCACAACATGAAGACCGGCATGATGTTTGCCAACCTGCGTAACTACCACACGGACAAGTCCTATTACGCTGCCCACCCCTATATGTATATCTACACCCCCAGCCAGAACTATCGTCTGGATCTGTTTGCCGGCTTTGTCTGTGAGCATGACGACGAGATCTACAATACGTCTCTGACCCAGGAACAGTTGGAGGCTATGGCGGCCAAGTCCGACTTTACGTCGAAGATCGGCACGCCCACCGGCAAGACGGTGACACTGTCCACTTGCTCCTACGAGTTTGACAACGCCCGCTATGTGGTGATCGGCTCTCTGGTTCCCATTGATTGATAACGATTATCTGTGAACAAAAACACCCGTGTTGCGCACACGGGTGTTTTTTGTTTACGGCGAAGAGAGCAGAAGAGCAGCCGTTATTGATCGAAGCTGGGATTGATATAGTATACGTTCTTCTGATCCATCCGCTCCTTGGCAAGACGCAGTCCCTCGCCGAAGCGCTGGAAGTGTACGATCTCACGGGCACGCAGGAACTTGATGACGTCGTTCACATCAGGATCGTCACTGAGCCGCAGAATGTTGTCGTAGGTAACACGCGCCTTTTGTTCCGCGGCCAGATCTTCGGTCAGATCGGCGATCAGGTCGCCCTTGACTGCCATAGACGCAGCGTTCCAAGGAAAACCGGAAGCCGCCGTGGGGTAGACACTCGCCGTGTGATCCACAAAGTAGGCGTCAAAGCCTGCGGTTTTAATGTCATCCTCACTAAGATTCCGCGTCAGCTGGTGCACGATGGTGCCGATCATCTCCAGGTGTCCCAGTTCCTCTGTGCCGACTGGGGAAACGAAAATGCCACAAATCGCGGAAAGCCTTGTGCCACAAGGCTTTCAAGGCGCGGAAACCGGCGAAAATGCGAATGTGCGAAAGGCAGGGTGGCTCTGTTCCTTTGCAACCGATTACCGGCACCGTGGGGTAAGCAAGCACTACCGCGTCGATGTGATGGCCGTACTTCCAGAGGGAGGTGAGGCAGAGTGAAGGAGTACATTCAGCAGCTTCCACCGGACAAGCTGGTGTCGTTCCAGAACCATCCCTATCAGGTGCGGGAGGATGCCGCCCTGTCAGAACTGATGGAGAGTATCCGCACACACGGTGTATTATCGCCGTTGCTGGCGCGGCCAAAAGGGGAGAGCTACGAGTTGGTCAGTGGACACCGGCGGCGTCTGGCGGCGCAGAAGCTGGGGCTGAAGACTGTTCCTGTGTTGGTACGGGAGATGACCGACGATGAAGCGGTGATCCTGATGGTGGACAGCAATCTCCAGCGTGAAAATCTGCTGCCCAGCGAGAAGGCATTTGCCTACAAAATGAAACTGGAGGCGATGAAGCATCAGGGAAAAGCAACTTCGTGCAAAGTCTGCACGAAGTCAAGAACTGATGAACTTATCGGACAACGCGAATCCGTTAGCGCAAGGACTATTCAGAACTACATCCGTTTGACCAACCTCGTCCCGCCGCTGCTGCAAATGGTAGACGATGGCCGCATCGCCTTTTCGCCTGCCGTAGAGCTGTCTTATCTCACCAAAGAGGAGCAGGCAGAGCTGTGGGACTTGATCGGGCAGGAGGATGCCACGCCATCGCTGTCACAGGCCATCCGCATGAAGCAGTTGTCCCGTGAAGCTAAGCTGACGCCGGAGGTGCTGTACGCGATCCTCACCGAAGAAAAGCCCAACCAGAAGGAGCAGGTGCGGATTAAAACGGAGTCCCTGCGAAAGTATTTTCCGCGCAATTACTCCGCCCAGCAAATGGAACGGGAAATTCTCAAGCTGCTGGAGACCCGCTACAGGACGAAGAACAGGGGAGAGCGGTGATTTTGTACACTGGTGTTATACGGACAGGCCCTGTAAAATAGCCGCAGGAGGTGTATCACATGAGCGAAAGATTACAGGAACCCTTACCGAAGACTATCTGCCGGAATGAAATTTATTATGAGCTGCGCGGTGAGCAGTATTACCCATGTCTGCTGGTGCCGCCGGAGCCGGACGCCAGCGAGGAAGATCAACTGCGCTTCATCATCCGGCAGATGGCGGAAGCACAGGGCATTGACGAGGACTTGAAAGCGCGTGATCCTATGGCGTGGATCGGCGCGATGAACAACATCAAAAGCGCGGCTCTTGAGATCATGCGGGATATATCATGAGGAACTATCAGTATATGCGGGCGCTTTGGGCGGAGTTCTGCCGCAGCAACGCGTGTCAGGCACAGCATCATGACCAGCGATACCAGCGCTTGAGCAAACAGCTTCCGGATGCACAGCGTCGGCAGCTTCTGCGTATTGTGGACGCGGCAGACGCACACTGTGAAGCGGCGTCTTTCGAGGGCTTTGTGGCGGGCTTTTGCCTTGCTGCCGGAATCGCCAGAGAGACGATGCGGGACAGGTACTCTTATGAGGACGCCATCGAGGCGAGAGGACAGTTTCGCCGGTAAAAATCAATACCACATCAGCAAGCGGAGACAGGTCAAGTGGCCTGTCTCCGCTATTTTTTTGCAGAGGAGCATAAAATGGACTATTTTTACAAATCAGAATCCGAGACCTATGCGTTTTACCGCGTTCCCAAGCTGTTATTTACGCATATCTTCTATAAAGACTTGCCATGTGAAGCAAAGCTGCTTTACGGTATGTTAGTGGACAGAATGACGCTTTCCGACCGGAATTTTTGGAGAGATCGCGAGGGAAACACCTACATCTATTTCAGCATAGAGACGATCATGCGAAGCCTCAACTGCGCCCACGGTAAGGCGGAGAAGCTTCTGGCTTCGCTGGAAGATTATGGTCTGGTAGATCGCAGGCGGCAGGGCCTTGGAAAGCCTTCCCGATTATATCCGCAGCCATTTGCCCGTGAGATGTGATCCTGAATTTCGGTGTTCTGATACGCCGATATTCAGTGTTGCCGGATCGCCGGTTTTCGGCGTTCAATAAGACAGAGAGAATAAAACTGATTGGTTAAGAAACTGAATGTGACAGGAAAGGACGGAATGATTATGAAAGAGAATAAGATCAGAAGCAAACAAGTCAACCTTCGATTGACAGAAGCGGAATACAGGCGTTTGGACGAGGCGGCACAGGCCAGCGGATTAGGGCGGTCAGCCTATCTTCGGATGGTACTGTACGCTTCGTGGCTTCGTGAGGGAGCCAAAAAAGCAAAATAGAAATTGCGTGTTTTGCACGATCAGCCGCCATGAAGGCGCAGAAGCTTCCGCTGTAGGGGGAAACAGATTCCGTATTGCGAGTGCGATACGGAATCTGTTTCCGCAAGCATAGCATTTTGACAGCAAAATGCGCTTGTTAAGGGGACAGCCCCCCTAATACCCCCGCTATCGCAATATCAATAATTTGCACCTAAACGGGATTTTCCCGTCCAGGTGCAAATTTCATGTATAGAATGGCACGGTTTGTTTGACTTTGTTCGCAGAAAGGTATATAATATATGCAGTAAAAAACTGCGACAGGGCCAATCACCAGCCGCGCTATGCAACAGTCCTGTGCTTTCCGCAGGGCTGCTTTTTGCTATTTTTGAGATAAGGAGAATGTCCATGGAATATATGTCCATCACACAGGCAGCAGAGAAGTGGGGCATCACCCAACGCCGTATTCAAGTTCTCTGCAAAGAGGAACGCATCCCCGGTGCGATCCGCATCGGCTACGTCTGGGCCATCCCCGCAGACGCCGAGAAGCCCAAGGACGCAAGAGTGCGAAGCGGGAAATATGTGAAGGCAGCTCTGAACACTGCCAGCAAGGAAAAGTGAGGGAAAATTATGGCTCTTGAGAATAAATTAGGCATCACCAGCTCCGCCGAGCTTGCCCGCGAGGAGGAGCGTATCAGTAAAAAGAAAGCAGTTGAGCTTTTTGAAAGCGGTACACTGGACAAGCTGGAGCCGGGGAAGTTTGCCTCTCTGCAAGCGATCCACAAGGCGCTGTTTGAGGATATCTACGACTTTGCGGGGCAGCTTCGCACGGTGAATCTGGCAAAGGGGAATTTTCGCTTTGCGCCGCTGATCTATCTGGAGGCGGCGCTGGCCAACATCGACAAAATGCCGCAGTCCACCTATGACGAGATCATCGAGAAGTATGTGGAGATGAATGTCGCCCATCCATTCCGCGAGGGCAATGGCCGCAGCACACGCATCTGGCTTGACCTGATGCTGAAAAGTGGCATCGGTCAGGTGGTGGACTGGAGTAAGGTAGACAAGGAGGACTATCTCCTTGCCATGGAGCGCAGCCCTATTAAAGACGTGGAGATCAAGGTGTTGTTGAAAGACGCCCTTACCAGCGACGTGAACAGCCGCGAGATCTTTATGAAGGGCATCGACCACAGCTATTATTACGAGGGATATACGACATTTAAGGCGGAAGAATTGTAAGTCATTTCAAGGAGTGAAGTGAATCGTGCGTAGAAGGGGTGATGGTTTTGCAGTACTATGCACATGTTCGGGAAAGTGCCAATGACAATAAGAAATATCAGACGGTTGCCCAGCACTTGACGGGTACGGCTGAGCTTTGCCGCGGTTTTGCGGCGGCATTTGGGGCGGACGCTGACGGGGAACTGGCAGGATTGGCCCACGACATCGGTAAATGCACAGAAGAGTTTCAAAACCGTCTGCTGAATGACGGCCCCATTGTTGACCACGCCACGGCGGGCGCGATGGCCTGTGCCGTGCGGGGAAGCCGTTATGTTTCCGCCTGCGTGGCAGGACATCACGGCGGCCTGCCGGATTTTGGCAACATGCGGACAGCCCGGAAAGATGACGGGACGTTCTATGGACGGCTACTGAAAGGACGCGACGAACAGTGCCTGGGGCGCTGCGGTGACAGCGGCGTAACATTACCGCCGCCGACGGTCTCGGCAGCGCAGAAGCTGACTCCTCTGCAAGCCTCGTTTTGGATGCGAATGCTCTATTCCTGTCTGGTGGATGCCGACTTTCTGGATACGGAGCAGTTCATGAACGGTGAACGCGGTCGGGGCGGATACGATGATATCCCTACGCTATTAGCACGGCTGCAGGCGTATATCGAACCATGGCAGCAGCCCAAGACAGAGCTGAATCAGCTGCGCTGTGAAATCTTGAATACTTGTATAAGAGCGAGCAGTAAACCAAAAGGCATTTACACGCTGACAGTCCCAACCGGCGGAGGAAAAACGGTGACGTCGCTGGCCTTTGCGCTGCGCCACGCGGTGGAACACGGGATGCGGCGGGTAATTTATGTGATTCCGTATACCTCTATCATCGACCAGAACGCCCAGGTGTTCCGGGATATTCTGGGAAGCGGCAATGTGCTGGAGCACCATTCCGGTGTGCAGTTCGACCTCTTCGACGGCGCACCGGCGGAGGATGTCCGGAAAGCGTTGGCCACGGAGAATTGGGACATGCCGGTGGTGGTCACCACGGCAGTACAGCTTTTTGAGTCCATGTATGCCGCTCGCTCCTCCCGGTGCCGTAAGCTGCACAATCTGGCCAATAGCGTCATTATCTTCGACGAAGCGCAGATGCTGCCGCTGCCGCATCTGCGGCCCTGTGTGGCGGCCATGGCTTCACTGGCGGAGCAATTTCATTCCACGGTGGTACTATGTACCGCAACGCAGCCGTCACTGGACGACCTGCTGCATACCTATGCGCCAGACCGTCCTGTAACAGAACTCTGCCCGCAGACGGCTGCACTGTATGACCGCTTCCGCCGCGTGACCTTCCGGCAGGTTGGAACGCTGACCGATGAGGCGCTGGCGGAGCATCTGGGCGGGCAGCGGCAAGTCCTCTGCATCGTCAACAGCCGTAAGGCGGCCCAAAGCCTATATGCGCTTCTGCCGCCGGAGGGCAGCTACCACCTGTCCACCCTGATGATCCCGGCCCAGCGTCAGGCACTGCTTGTTGAGATCAGAGAACGACTGAGACGGGACGAACCGTGCCGGGTGGTGTCAACCTCGCTGATCGAGGCGGGTGTCGATGTGGATTTTCCTGCCGTGTACCGGGAACTGGCGGGGCTGGATTCCGTCATGCAGGCGGCGGGCCGCTGCAACCGTGAAGGAAAGCGTCCTGCGGACGAGAGCGTTGTCACAATCTTTGAGCGGACGGAGCTGCCGCCGCTGCTGTTCCAAACCGCCATCGGTGCGGCCAGAGAAGCGCTGGAAGAAGATCGTGAGCCTGCTGCGCCTGAGACGATGGCACGCTATTTTCACAGTCTGCGCGGTCTGACCGGCGACGCGCTGGATAAGCAGGGCGTTATCAAGGCATTTACGCAGGGCATCGAGGGCTGTGAATTTCCGTTCCGGACGGTGGCGGAGACATTCCATCTCATCGACCAGAATACATACACCGTCTACATTCCCTATGGCGAGGGTGCGACCTTGCTCCGGCAGTTGCAGGACGGCGAGTGCTCCAAGGGGCTGTACCGTAAGCTGGGCCGCTATGCCGTCTCCGTATATGATAAGCACTTTCAGGCGCTGCATCATGCAGGCGCATTGCTGACGGCGCGGGAGGTTCCCGCACTGGACAGCGACAGCGCGATATTGACAGATTTGACGCTGTACAGCGAGACCATGGGCCTGTCTCTGGAGCCGGAGACTGGTAAGGCGGAGTTTATCTGATGTCCGTTTTATTGGACAACATACCATGTAAGCTATATTTTATAAAGAAAGAGGGGGGAGTGATCTTATGGCGATACAAGTGGAAGTGTGGGGCGATTATGCGCTATTCACGCGGCCGGAGATGAAAACAGAGCGCGTCAGCTATGATGTCATGACGCCGTCGGCGGCCCGAGGGCTGCTGGAAAGCATCTACTGGCATCCTGGCATGAAATGGCGCATTGACCGAATTCATGTGTGCAGTCCCATTCGCTTCACCAATATTCGCCGCAATGAGGTGAAGGACACTATCAGTGCCCGCAAGGTAAAAACCGTCATGGAAAAAGGAAAAGGAGAACTGTATCTTGCTACGCCGGAGAGCATCCAGCAGCGGGCGGCCATGGTGCTGCGGAACGTACATTATGTGATCGATGCCCACTTTGACCTGACGGAGAGCGCGGCGCCCGGCGACAACGCAGGAAAGTTTCAGGACATCATCAAGCGCCGTTTGGAACGTGGCCAGTGTTACAGCGCGCCCTATTTTGGCACGCGGGAGTTTCCAGCCCATTTTCGCCGCTGCACAGAACTGCCGCCCTGCCCGGATGAGTTGGAGGGCGTTCGTGACCTTGGCTGGATGCTGTGGGATATGGACTACAGCGATGCCCAGAACATCACGCCTCGGTTTTTCCGGGCCAGCCTGACGGATGGCGTGCTGACCGTGCCGCCGTGGGACAGCAAGGAGGTGAGGGGATGATCCTGCAAGCGCTAACGCGGTATTATGAGGATCTTCTCCGGCGCGGCGAGATTGCCGCTCCCGGTTGGAGCCCGGCAAAGATCAGCTTCGCCCTGTGCCTTGATAAAGACGGTCAGGTGACGCAGATTATCAATATTCAACAGCCGTCCGAAAAGGGAAAGACTCTAATACCCCAGACGATCGAAAAATTACCTGCCCCGGTAAAGCGTACTGTTGGTATTGATTCCAACTTCCTGTGGGATAACTCCGCCTATCTGCTGGGCGTTGACCAGAAGGGGAAGCCGGAGCGCAGCCGGGATTGCTTCCGTGCCGCCGCAAGCCTGCACCATGCTGTGTTGGATGGCGTGGATTCGCCCATTGCCAAAGCGATTCTGGCTTTCTTCGACACCTGGCAACCGGAAAAAGCGATGGAACACCCCGCCCTGGCCGGACAGTACGAGGCAGTCACCGCAGGCGGAAATCTGCTGTTCCGGGTGGATGGCTACTATTCTCATGAGGATACCGCCATCCGTGAGGCATGGCAGCGGTATCGGGACGGCGCGGACGAGGACGCCGTGAAAATGCAGTGCCTTGTCACCGGACGCGAGGACGAGATCACAGCCACCCACCCCGCCATCAAGGGGGTGCGAGACGCCCAGTCCAGCGGCGCGGCACTGGTGTCGTTCAACGCGCCGGCCTTTTGCTCCTATGGACGGGAACAGAATTATAATGCGCCGGTAGGCAAGTACGCGGCCTTCGCCTACACTGCCGCGTTGAACCACCTGCTGGCAGACAGAAACAATGTGCAGGTCATCGGCGATACCACCATCGTCTGCTGGGCTGAGGGCGCAGAGCCGGTTTATCAGGACTTGTTCATGTCCTTCATGTCTGACAAAATGCCATCGACCATATCGGACAATGACCTGCGCGCAGCATTGAGAGACTTGGCAAAAGGACTGCCCTGCAATGACTTGGGTGTCGATCCCAACCGTACCTTTTACATTCTGGGTCTGGCGCCCAACGCGGCCAGGCTCTCTGTCCGATTTTTCCTGCGGGACAGCTTCGGTAAGCTGATGCGGAATGTCAATGAACACTATGAGCGGTTGGAGATCGTGAAGCCCGCCTACGCCAAACCCGGCGTGCTGTCCCTGTGGGCGCTGCTGCGGGAGACGGTGAATCTCAATTCCAAGGATAAGTCACCCTCACCGGCCATGGCAGGAGCTACAGCGCGGGCCGTCTTTTCCGGCGGACTGTACCCCGCGTCGCTGCTGAAGGCTGTCATGCTGCGGATCCGCGCGGAGCGGAATATTACTTGGGGCCGCGCGGCCATCATCAAGGCGTATTATCTGAAAAATCCACATAAAGACTGTCCAGAGGAGGTTTTGACCGTGAGTCTCAACGAAGCCAGTACCAACATTCCTTACACGCTGGGCCGGTTGTTCTCTGTTTACGAAGCGGCGCAGCAGGCGGCAAATCCCGGCATCAATACAACCATCAAGGATAAGTATTTCAACTCGGCGGCGACTATGCCCGCCAGCATTTTCCCAGTGCTGAACAATCTCTATCAGAAGCATCTGCGGAAGCTGGAGACCGGACAGCGCGTCTATTTCGACAAGCAGGTCAGCGCGTTGAAGGGCGTGTTGAGCGAGAGTTACCCCACCCGCATGACGCTGGCCCAGCAAGGCGCTTTCGACCTTGGCTACTATCACCAGACACAGAAGCGGTATACGAAAAAGGAGGAGAATGAAAATGTCTGAGCCCATTAAGAACCGGTATGAATTTGTGGTATTTTTCGATGTGGAAAACGGCAATCCCAACGGCGACCCCGACGCGGGCAACATGCCCCGCGTAGACCCGGAGACCGGCTACGGTCTGGTGACGGACGTCTGCCTGAAGCGAAAGATCCGCAACTATGTGGAGATGGCGAAGGAAGGGAAGGAGGGCTACCGCATCTACATCAAGGACGGCGTACCTCTGAACAGCAGCGACAAGGAGGCCTGCGCCTATGTGGGCGTGGACGCGGATAAGCTGAAGGACGCCAAGAAAAAGGACGAGCATCTGGACGAAAAGCTGCGGGACTTCATGTGCCGGAATTTCTACGATATCCGTACCTTCGGCGCGGTAATGACTACCTTTGTCAAGGGTGCGCTGAACTGCGGACAGGTGCGCGGGCCGGTGCAGCTGGGCTTTGCCCGCAGCGTTGACCCGATCATGCCTCAGGAGGTCACTATCACCCGCGTAGCCATCACCACGGAGGCGGACGCGGAGAAGAAAGGCACCGAAATGGGCCGCAAGTACATCGTTCCCTATGGCCTGTACCGGGCGGAGGGCTATGTCTCCGCCAATCTGGCCCGCAAGACAACCGGCTTCTCTGAGGATGACCTGAACCTGCTGTGGACGGCCATCCTGAATATGTTTGAAAATGACCACTCCGCCGCCCGCGGCAAGATGGCCGTGCGTGAGCTGATCATATTCAGGCACGACTCTGAACTGGGCTGCGCTCCGGCCCATAAGCTGTTTGATCTGGTGAAGGCCGCTCACAAGGACGGCGTCACCGTCCCCAGAAGCTACGGCGACTACACCGTTACGGTGGACGAAGCAGCTTTGCCCGTTGGCGTTACCTGCACGCGGCTGGGGTGATCTATCCGGAGGAGAGCTTTCTCCAGCTCTCCGGCTTGCAGCACTTCAAATTCTGCCGCAGGCAATGGGCACTGATCCATATCGAAAATCAATGGGCGGAGAATTACCGCACCACGGATGGTGCGATCCTCCACGAGCGGGCTCACGATAAGGACTTCACCGAGAGTCGCGGCGACCTGCTCATTACACGGGACATGCGGATATTCTCCCCGACTTTGGGCGTTTCCGGCGCCTGCGATGTGCTAGAATTCCACCGCGGCGCCGAGGGTATTCCGCTAAAAGGCAGAGATGGCCTGTGGCAGCCTTACCCGGTGGAGTACAAGCGCGGCAAGCCCAAGCAGGACACCACGGACGCCTTGCAGCTCTGCGGACAGGCCATGTGTCTGGAGGAGATGCTCTGCTGCGATATCCCGACCGGCGCGCTGTACTACGGCGAGACGCGCCGCCGTACAGAGGTCGAATTCATACCAGAGCTGCGGCAGGAGGTTAAGACGCTTCTTGAGGAAATGCATACTCTGTATGAACGTGGCTGGACGCCGAAGGTCAAACCGACAAAGGCCTGCAACGCCTGCTCTCTCAAGGAGCTGTGTCTGCCAAAGCTGATGCGGAAACGATCCGTCACAGACTATCTGCGGGAGCATCTGGAGGTGACGCCATGAGACAGCTTTTGAATACCTTGTTCGTCACATCGGAGGATGTGTACCTTTCACTTGATGGCGAGAATGTGGTGGCTAACCGGGGCGGGGAGGCCGTTGCCCGCTATCCGCTCCATACGCTGCAAAGCATTGTGTCCTTTTCTTACTCCGGCGCTTCACCGGCACTGATGGGCACCTGTGCCAAGCGGGAGATCGGGCTGGCTTTCTGTACGCCGAGAGGACGCTTCCTCGCCCGTGTCTCCGGACAAATGCAGGGAAATGTACTGCTGCGCAGGACACAGTACCGGGTCGCCGACGATCCCTCCGGAAGCTGCCGCGTGGCGCGAATGATGATTTTGGGCAAGGTCTATAACGCTCGTTGGAGCGTAGAGCGTACCCGACGGGATCATGCCATGCGGATCGACAGTGAGCGCTTTGCGGCGGTGTCACAGCAGCTACAGGGCTTATTGCCGCAGATCACGGCGGAAACCTCGCTCGACAGTCTCCGGGGCTTGGAGGGTGCCGGTGCAACTGCTTATTTCAGTGTACTGGATGACATGATTTTGCAGAGGAAGGATACCTTCTTTTTCCGGGAGCGCAGCCGCCGTCCACCGCTGGATGCCTTCAACGCGATACTGTCCTTTGCGTACAGCCTACTGGCACACGACTGCGCTTCCGCTTTGGAAAGTGTCGGTCTGGATGCCTATGTAGGATTTCTTCACCGCGACCGTCCGGGGCGGGAATCCCTTGCGCTGGACTTAATGGAGGAGCTGCGTCCCTGCTTTGCGGATCGTTTTGTGCTGACGATGGTCAATAACCGCGTCATAAAGCCAGAGGATTTCGATTTCCGGGAGAGTGGTGCTGTATTTTTGACGGATACAGTACGTAAAAGCTTTTTGCAGAAATGGCAGGAGCGCAAAAGGGAAACGATCACTCATCCGTTTCTGGAGGAGAAGCTTCCTTGGGGGCTGGTTCCTTATGTGCAGAGTCTCTTGTTGGCCAGGTATCTGCGGGGTGATCTGGACGACTATCCGCCGTTTTTATGGAAGTGAGGAACCTATGCTGGTATTGATCACCTATGATGTAAATACAGAGGATGCCGCTGGGCGTCGGCGTTTGCGGCAGATAGCCAAGCAGTGCGTCAACTATGGCCAAAGGGTGCAGAATTCTGTGTTTGAGTGTTTGTTGGACACAGCGCAGTGCCGCAGCCTGCAAAATACACTTTGTAAAATCATGGATCCTAAGCGGGATAGTTTGCGGTTTTACTATTTGGGAAAGCAGTACGAAAAGAAGATCGAGCATTTTGGCTGCAAGCAAACGTATCTGCCGGAGGACACACTGATGGTCTAGTGCAAAGGGCAAGCGAACAGAAAGTATCAGGCGGGTTCGCACCTATTTTTGCAAGTATATGCTCCCGGTTTTATAAGGAAAACGTTCTGATAGGCGACGTTGCACGTTATCTTTTCTACTTTTATTGTCTGTTATTGCAAAAATGCAGAAGATTTTTTGTGTATTTTTGCTGTCGCACCCCGCAAGGGGTGCGTGGATTGAAATCCTCACGGCGCAGACTGTTTACCAGCCTGACAAGTCGCACCCCGCAAGGGGTGCGTGGATTGAAATTCTGCTTGACTATTAAGATGAATGAGCAGCACAAGTCGCACCCCGCAAGGGGTGCGTGGATTGAAATGGTAAAAACGCAACATACTGGTACAGCCCACAGCGTCGCACCCCGCAAGGGGTGCGTGGATTGAAATTCCCGCACATACAGCGTCGTGGAGGTGTTCCTCGTCGCACCCCGCAAGGGGTGCGTGGATTGAAATATTTCCGCACCGGCACCGGTGTCAGCAGCTACACGTCGCACCCCGCAAGGGGTGCGTGGATTGAAATACGCTGAAAAGCGGCGGGGTGGAGATCAGCTCGGGTCGCACCCCGCAAGGGGTGCGTGGATTGAAATCAAAGTGTTAGCGTCAATCTGAGTAGGCCCACCACGTCGCACCCCGCAAGGGGTGCGTGGATTGAAATAGCAGGTATCTGGTAAACTGCGGCCCATTAAGCGTCGCACCCCGCAAGGGGTGCGTGGATTGAAATGCCATCGTTACACCTCCTCCGTGTACATCAGCGCCGTCGCACCCCGCAAGGGGTGCGTGGATTGAAATCAGATATACGCCTGTTCCTTCTGCTGGCTACAGGTCGCGCCCCGCATGGGGCGCAATAGGAAAGGCCGCTGGCAAATGTCAGCGGCCTTTCTTGTTACATATCCAACAAAACCCTCGCCCGTTTCTGTACCTGCTTTTCGATCATCCGCAGGCGCTTTGCGGGCAAGTTATACCGTGGGTGCTTCTTGAAGCGGAACGTCAGCAGATGCCGCAGTTTTTCCCGCAGTTCCGGCGTCAGAACGCTTTTTGCCGTGCCGAGGAAGTCATCGTATACGCTGGGAGCCAGCGTTTCGATGTATTCCTCCAGCGCCGCGTCGCTTGTCCAGGCGTCCATACCGGCGAAATTGAACAGCGAATTGCCGTGGTCGAACAGCGGGGCAGGGGAGACAACGGTATTTGTCTGGTTGTCCACCATCACGCCGAAGTTTCCGAAGTGGCGATCCACATTGCAGATCACAGCGTCGAACACCAGCATTTCGCGCAGCGCCGCAGTGAACTCCGGGCCGAGACTTTCGTAATACGCCTTAACGGCGTTCATGCCGCCCTTTGTGACAAGATGGCCCACGGGAATGTAGGAATACTCCTTACTGGTGAAAAGCTCGCAGGTGGAGCACAGAACGCCCTTCCAGCAGGAGAGACCATAGGGAATTGCCCGAACGCCCATGGCGGCGGCGATTTGCGCGGCGTAAAACTCCGAGTACGGCTCAAAGCCTGTGTTGGACGCGCCTTCAGTGCCGCCCTTATAGAGATAGACCTTGCCGCTAATCCGCCGCCAGCACTTACGCAGCATTCCGTTTGTTGTAAACTCCGGGCTGGAGAACAGGGATGAGCGCAGACTGCTGCCGTAGCCGGTGAAGGCCAGTTCAGCCAGCACATTGCTGAAAGGATTATCGTAGAGGTTGACTTTCTCAAAAATATCGCCGTTATCCGCCTGCACGACCCAATAGCAGTCGTTAAGGGATAGACCTTTACAAATATTGATAATAGACAGAGGACGGTTCAGATTCAAGCCGCATTTTGCCAGCAGATTGTGAACATAGGCGCGGTTCTTGGGAATGGTGCGGCGGCGCAGCCAACGGCTCAAGCCATCCGGTGTCAGCGTCAGATCCAACGGCAGCAGGCTTCTGCTTTCCTCGTCGATCCAAAGAATCTGAATCTCTGGCTCGCTGGTGTCCGTGGTGGCGGAAAACTTGAGCAACGGCTTATCAAATTGTTTCAGAAAATACTCCATTGTGTTCCGCCTTTCCAAAGAATAGGTACATTATACCATAGAAACCACGTTTTGAAAACAGAAAATTACCATGAACCACGTTACTTGCGGGGAGGCAGCTCGGTAAGCGCTTTCAGTTGGTTATAGGTCAATTTCCCGTCAACATACAGGTCACGCACCTGTTCCGTATGGGCCTTCCACTTCTGAAATTCTTCATCCGTGTAGACAGTCGGGGCACGGCGTACCCGCATATCATATGCTTTGATCTGCTGCCGAATCAGTTTCAAGCCTTTATCGGCGGCAATTTTCTTTTCATGCTTCTCTTTTGCGGCCAGTTCCTTGCAGGTTTTTCCTTTCTTGCTGGAAATGTGATCGCAGTACCGGGCTTTTGAGGAATAGGGGAGAAAATATCGATGGCAATACTCGCACTTTTGAATCATAACATTCTGCTCAGCCATTTCCAATACTTCCGTCAAGAAGGCAGCTTCCATATTATCAGAGCCTTCAACTCGTGCGATTCGGACATCTGCTGGTGGCTCATAAACGCGGTCAGCGAAAAGGATGGGGTAAAATGAGCGGCCATTTACATAGATTTTTCGTTCTATTTTCATCAAATCGGGAAGCCTCAAAAAGAGCGCCGCATTTTGAGGCGACTTACTCATGTAGAGACACAAGCGCTGCATTGCACTTTGGCCAGAATCATTTAATAGAAAAACATCGTCTGCGATTTCCCGAAGCCGGTTTTGGGATTCGATCAAAACACTCAGCTTATCTGCAAGCTCTCGGTAGGGGATGTCAGCATTATGGAGAGAGTAATCCAGAAGATACTCAAAGAAAGTATGGATCGGCGTGAGCTGATCAATTACTTTCTGTAAGGTTCTATGAATCGTCATTTTCGTCGTCCATTTTTCATCGATAGATAACAGTGCCTTTTGTAATGACACAAAATCCGTGGACAAAAAGGTAATAAAGGCAGTACCAAGTCGATTTTCCACAGGCTTCCGGTCTGTTTCGATGAATTCTTTCTTCGGTCCAAAACTAAAACAATACAGTGCTCTCAAGGCTTTTACCCCCTTGTTCTATTCTATTAAACTTCAAATGTGGAATATTATTCTCAACATAATTACTTTACCACATCTTGCGATTCCCGTCAACGCTTGCTATGCTTTTAGTGGAAGCGGAAAGTGAAACGGCCGGACTTCCACACAAGTAAATGACCGCCGGGGCATTCCTTTTTCGGGGAAGCAGGCCATAACCGTCTATGACGTGAGCGTGCCAAGAAGAAGGAAGCGTATCTCTGTCAGGCCGGAGATCGCACTCGGAGAAACGGCAAACAAATTTATCCCGCCACGCGCATAAGTTCTAAGGAAGGAGGGAGCGGGATGGCAAGCAAGCCGGAATTATGGGAAAAGCAAGACGATGGCACAGTCAACCGGGAGTTTATGTTGGCGTATGAGCGATCCGTTCTGCTCTCCTTGCAGGAACAGGGCATTCTCACCCAGCAGCAATATGAAGAATGTGTCAGAATGCTGGAACGCAAAGGAATGTAAAGTAATTAAACCTAACATATGTCACACATTCGTATACAGCAGCTTTTTGCGCTATACTTGAGGAAAGGAGGCGATTGTATGTTACAAGTAGCGGCATATTGCCGCGTGTCCACGGACAAGGAGGATCAAGCCAACTCGTTCGAGGCCCAGCAGCGGTATTTCCGTGAGCGCATCGAGCGTGAACCGGACTGGGAGCTGCAAGGTATCTATGCCGATGAGGGCATCTCCGGCACTTCTACCAAAAAGCGAATGGAGTTCAACCGCATGATCCACGCAGCGGAGATGGGAAAGATCGATCTGATCGTGACCAAGGAGGTCAGCCGTTTTGCCCGCAATACAGTGGACGCTTTGAAAATCACCCGTGAGCTTCGGCGGCGGGACGTGGGCGTTCTGTTCCTCAACGACAACATCGACACACGGGATCACGACAGCGAGTTTCGATTGTCCATCATGAGCTCCGTGGCACAGGAGGAGAGCCGCAAGACCTCCGACCGCTCCAAGTGGGGACAGACCCGCAGTATGGAGCAGGGCGTGGTATTCGGCGGCTCGCTGCTGGGTTACGATGTGCAGGGCGGCAAGATGACCATCAATCCGGAGGGCGCGGAGATCGTTCGTCTGATCTTCCGCAAGTATCTGGATGAGCGTAAGGGCTGCGGCACGATTGCCCGTGAGCTGCGGGAAGCGGGTATTCTCAGCAGCCGGGGAAAATGCAGTTGGTCGTCGGCCACCGTGACGAAGATTCTGAAAAATGAAAAGTATTGCGGCGATCTGGTGCAGAAAAAGACCTACACGCCGGATTTCCTGACCCACGAAAAGCACTACAACCACGGTCAGGAGCCGAGGGTGGAGATCAAGGATCACCACGAACCCATCATCGACCGCGAAACGTGGCAGGCTGTCCAGCAGGAGCTGCGCCGCCGCAATCGAGCGCAGGGCAGCGGCGGCCACGGCAACCGCTATCCGCTGTCCGGCAAGATACGCTGCGGCGAGTGCGGCAAGAGCTTTGTCCGCCGCACTAAGACCCGCAAGGCTGGCGATTCCTACCGCCGCTGGTGCTGCTTCACCGCCACCAACGAGGGCCTGCGCCGCACAGACGGAGCAGGGAACTTTTTGGGATGCAGCGTAGGCCGCCAGATACGGGAGGATGTGGCTATGGACATCCTGCGGCGTTCTGTGGACGCTGTGACGCTGGATAAGAAGGCTATCATTTCCGACCTTACCCGTATCGTGGAGCGGGTGCTATCCAACGGCGGAGATGACGGTCAGCAGGAACTGCGCCGCTTGGAGCTGGAATTGGAGAAGCTGCAAAGCCGCAGTGACGCGATCCTAGACCGCTTCCTTGACCAGACCCTCAGCAAATCGGATTTTCAACGGGCCAAAGCCCGCTGTGAAGCGGAGATCAGCCGGACACAGGAAAAGCTGGAAGCCATCCGCCAGCGGCAGAAGCTGGATACCGACACCAGAACGCTCAAGCCGGACATTCGCGCCGCCATTACCAGTATCGTCACCGGCCAGACAGCGGACGACAGCTTTTATGGCCGTCTGCTGCACCACATGACCGTGTATCAGGACGGCAGGGTAGAGGTGGCATTGAATCTGCTGCCCGCCAAATGGACGTATGTGCTGGACGGTCTGGAGAAGTACCGCGCCAAAATTAGGGCGCATGACGCTTCCTCTGTGCCGATATCGGTCAGCAGGCCCTTTAATTCCGGATAGGGCATGGAGTAGCGCTGGCTCAAGTAACGCAGCGATGCGCCGAGCTCGCCGTCAGGGCCACCGTATTGGCTGATGATCAGGGCGGCCAACTTGGGGTTGGTGTTTTTGATTTTTACGGGATATTGCAGCTTTTTCTCATAGACAAACATTATTCGTTTCCTCCTTCATCCCAGGGCCAGGGATCATCCAGCCACTTGAAAGAGCCTTCTGTGATGTCCGTTTGCAGGAGTGGGCCGTGCATCTCTTCATATCTTTTGCGGCCCTCCTGCCCAAGACGGACATAGTTCCAGTAAAGCGCCAGGGCTTCCTGATCGTTCCGATGGGTGGTCAAATAGAGTCCCAGCTCGTCAATTGCAAAGTCCAATGCCATCAGTTCGGAGAGATGGGTGTTTGCTGCCGGAAAACGGGTTTTCAGCTCTCGATGAAACGGCAGATCAAGGCCTGGAAACAGCGTTCCGCGCTGCAGCGCCTCGCGGTTATCATAGCGTTTCGGGTCGTTTTCCTGCATGGCGATAAAGGGGAAGGCCATAGCGGCACAGGCCCCTGGTAAGCTGCCGTTTTTACCGCCGCATCCGGTCTCAACGCTCATACGTGGTGCGTTGGCCGTTGTTACCGGCGCAGCGGGAGACGGCACAGCCGTCTGCTCTGCCGGCGCGGCTGCCGGCGTCTGAACTCTGCCGGCAATAGATTGTTCAATATACAACAAAGTGTTCCTCCTTTTAAGCGTAGGTCAGCCTGTAACGGCTCATGCCAGTATATGCCGCGGCCGCAAAACTGGGGATTTCTTTTTGCAAACGTTTGTGATACAATGCATAATATCGGTAGTATCGGAATAGATTGCCCCGAAAGGGGTGGTGTGATGGTTTTGCTGATCCGCCGAAAATGGGCGATGGGAGCCGCAGCATTTCTGTTGTTGGCGATAAGCGCGTTTTTGCTGGCGACGGACACACCTGCGGTAGTCCAGGCTTTCTCCTATACGAACCTCCCCACCAGAGAAGTGGTCATTCTTGACGCGGGACATGGCGGTGCTGACGGCGGTGCGCTATCAGATGACGGTACGCCGGAGAGCGGCGTCAATTTGGCGATCGTCCTGCGCTTGCGGGATTTTTTCGCGCTGATGGGGCAGGAAACAGTGCTGACCCGCACGGACGAGGCATCTCTTGCCGATCCGGACTGTGCAACGCTGCGCCAGCAAAAGGTCAGTGACACCAAAAATCGGGTGGCTTTGATCAACAGCGTGCCGAACGGCTGCTTGATCAGTATTCATCAAAATACGCTGCCAGGACATCCGAATGTTCACGGAGCGCAGGTATTCTATGGCAAAATGGCAGGCAGTGACGCCCGTGCGGAAACAGTCCAGCGGGAATTGAACAACGTTATCAACGCAGATAATGAAAAAGCGACCAAGCCCATAGGGAAGGATATTTATATCATGGCCCACGCACAGTGTCCGGCGCTGTTGGTGGAGTGCGGCTTTCTCAGCAACAGGACGGAAACGGCACAGCTGCTGCGTCCGGAATACCAGACAAAGCTGGCGGTAGCCATTGGCTGCGGCTATCTGCAATATCAATAAACGGGTGATACGAATGAAAAAGGCAACGATCTATTTCTGTACTGAGTGCGGTAACGAAAGCCCCAAATGGGCAGGGAAGTGCCCTGCCTGCGGTGCATGGAACAGCATGGTGGAGCAGAAAACGGAAACAGGGAAGGGAAGCGGCCGTATCTCTTCCACTGCACGGATCGTAAAGGCGCATCCCATTACGGAATTGGCATCGGAAACCGAGCTTCGGTTTTCCACAGGCATGGGCGAATTGGATCGTGTGTTGGGCGGCGGTGCGGTAGAGGGGTCGCTGGTTCTGGTAGGCGGCGCGCCGGGGATCGGTAAATCCACGCTGCTGCTTCAGATCTGCCAGACACTGGGGCAAAGCTGCCGCGTACTGTATGTTTCTGGTGAGGAATCTACCCGTCAGCTCAAAATGCGTGCCGAGCGTCTGCGGGTGGATACGCCAAATCTGCTGGTGCTGTCGGAAACACAGCTGGGCGACGTGTTGTCCTGCGTGGAGCAGGAAAAACCCGACGTTCTGATCATCGACTCGATCCAAACACTGTATAACGAAGAAAATGACGGAATCCCAGGCGGCATAGGTCAGGTAAAGCAATGTACCTTAACACTTATGCAGCTGGCAAAAAGTCAGAATATCACCATTTTTGTCATCGGCCACGTCAACAAGGAAGGGGCGATCGCCGGGCCGAAGGTATTGGAGCACATGGTGGACTGTGTGCTGTACTTTGAGGGCGACCAGCATATGACCTACCGCATTCTGCGGGCGGCAAAAAACCGTTTTGGCGCTACCAACGAGATCGGTGTGTTCGAGATGATGGACTGCGGATTGCGAGAAGTAGAGAACCCTTCAGAAATGCTGTTATCCGGACGCCCCACTGACGCCCCAGGCACCTGCGTGACCTGCGCCATGGAGGGCGCGCGGCCTGTGCTGGCAGAGGTGCAGGCTTTGGTGGCGCCCGCTGCGGGATCAAAGCCGCTGCGTTCCAGCAATGGTTTTGATTATAACCGTGCCTCCATGCTGCTGGCGGTACTGGAAAAACGGGGTGGCCTGAAGGTCAGCCAATGTGACACCTATCTCAACATTATCGGCGGTCTGACTCTGGAAGAACCGGCGGCTGATCTGGCGGCGGTGATCGCGGTGGCTTCCAGCTATCTGGACAAGGCAGTGCCGGACACGCTGGCAGCCGTGGGAGAGGTTGGCCTTTCCGGCGAAATACGCAGTATCAGCCACCTTGAACAGCGGCTTTCCGAGGTGCAGCGGCTGGGCTTTACCCACTGCATGATCCCTGCCCATCGGGCGGAGGAGCTGAAGCCGCTTCCTGGTTTGACGCTTCTGCCGGTGAAAAACATCGGTCAGGCGTTGCGCTTACTGGCGCAGGGGGTATCGTAAAAAGTCCGCAGGCTTTGCCTGCGGACTTTTGTCTTAATTATTTTTTCTTATTGGATTTCTCCTGATTGGCCAGCGGGCCTTTTCCGTTGATGGCGCGGTAATGGTTCAGCTTATCCACGCGCTGCTGGCGCTTTCTGGCCTTTTCCTTTTCTTTGGCTTTCTTAATGGCAGCTTCCTGATCCCGCTTTTTCTTCTTCCAATACTGCTCTTTCTCGTAGTTTTCTACGTCTTTCTCGTACTTTTCCGGATGCCTTGCCCAGTCGATACGCAGCACCGTCAGGGAAATGATCAAAATCGCGCCAACGGCGATCAGTCCGTAAAAAATGAAGGAATAGAAATCATCCATAGAAAGAGCCTCCTGTTAAATCTGTACGAATAGTATACCGTAAAACCGCCATAAAGGCAAGAACTGTTTTCGCTTACAGAAAAAAGGAGAAAAAATGCGCAGATTTGGTTGTTTTTGCAAAAGCGTCAGTGTATAATAAGCGGGTAAATCGACCATAGCATCCGCAGAGAGCAAATTACAAATCTGGAGGAACAAAATGATGTTTACCAATTTCAAGGATCTGGAGGCCTATGTACTGGGCCAGAATCTGAAAAAGCGCATTGCGCTGGCCAACGCCCACGACGAGCCCGCTTTGAGCGCTGTTGTTCACGCCAAGCGCAAGGGCGTGGTGGAAGGCACCCTGATCGGCAAGAAGGACATGATCATCGACATGCTGCACGAGATGGGCGAGAACGAGGCGGATTACGAGATCGTGGATTTTGACGGCGAAGAGCTGGAAGCCGCCAAGATCGCCGTCAAGCTGGTGAAGGAAGGAAAGGCCGACATCCCCATGAAGGGCATTCTGCAGACCTCCAGCTTTGCCAAGGCGATCCTGAACCGCGAGACCGGCCTGATCCCCGACGGTGCACGCCGTCTGGTGAGCCAGGTGGGCATCTTCGAGTATGAAGGCCGCTTTGTAATGATCACCGATGCCGCCATCAACATTGCCCCCGATGTGGAAACGCAGATCGGTATCGTTGAAAATGCGCTGCCCGTTGCCAAGGCACTGGGCAACGACTGCCCCAAGGTCGCCATTCTGTCCGCCGTGGAGAACGTGACGGAGAAGATGCCTTCTACCGTCAGTGCCGCCGCCATCAAGGAGCGGGGGATCCCTGGCTGCCTGGTGACCGGTCCTCTGGCGCTGGACGGTGCGATCTCCATGGAGTCTGTGAAGCACAAAGCCATCAAGGATCCTGTTGCCGGTCAGGCCGACATCCTGCTGGTGCCATTTATCGAGATCGGCAACGTGCTGTATAAGGCCGTGACCTACATTGCCGGCAAGACCGTTGCCAGCACCATTTGCGGCGCATCCTGCCCCGTCATCATCACCAGCCGCGCTGACACGCCCGACAGCAAGTATTATTCCATCCTGCTGGCCGTTCTGCGCTGCCTGAAGGCATAAAGATCCGTATGTAATGACAAAGGACGGCGAAAGCCGTCCTTTGCTCTGCCAGAAAAATGGAGGCATCTGTGGGAAAAATCTTATCTTTTGCGGAGGTAAGCCGTATATTGGAGCAGGACCGGCTTGCCCCTTATCTCTGCGACCTGCGCGAAAAGGGAGATGGCAAACTGCATATCCTTATTTGCCGCGCCGCAGCCCCTTCTGAACCGGAGCCGGACACGTGGGAGATCGTTTTCGAAGACTATATTCTCTATCAAATCCGCAACGAGTCATTTTGCTCTTTTGCTCCGGAAGAGAGCCGGACAGGGAAGTACCTGGCTGTGTTTGAAACATCAAGACTGCTGGAATACCTGCCCTTGGCGGTGGATGCAGGGCTGCTGGAGCACACGAGCCCCTGGAAGCATTATGCCGTTTTTACGCAGGACCAGATCATTGATGTCATCGCATCGAAAGAACCGGTTATCTATCAATAGCTGGCGTGCCCGTATGCCTTCGATTCAACAAAATTTTGTCCGATGGACTTGTTATCCATCGGACATTTTTGTATAATAGGAGGGAAGCTGAATACAACCGTATTCCGCAGACATTCGCTGGACGGTGCGGCTATTGACGGCAAGGATCATGTATGCTGCCAATGGTTCAGCGCAAGAGTGCTGTGTCCGGCGGTCGGGCAATCTGTAAAGGTGCGGTATTCCAGCAAGAATCCCTCAGGGGCCAGCTGGCTTAGGATAGGGAGTGGAGAAAAATCTCCACTCGATTCAACAAAATAAAAATTTTGTTGAATCGAGTGGAGGTTAAGATCCGTTTTTGACAAAAACGGACTTGTTGAAAGCATCCGCTGCGTACCGTGAAGGATTGGAACCATTACACACATTTAATAGGATACATACCATGGCTATTGATTATCGTACACAATCACCGCGTATTCTGGCAGATTTCCTCAGCTATCACGAGACCATCAAGGCGCACTCTCAGCGCACTGTGGATGAATACTTTCTGGATCTGCGGAATTTCTTTCGCTATATCAAGCGTCTGCGCGATCCGGCGCTGCGCGAGATGCCCTTTGATCAAATCGATATTATGGATGTTGACCTGG
Source organism: uncultured Oscillospiraceae bacterium (assembly GCA_934573935.1). Taxonomy (GTDB): domain Bacteria; phylum Bacillota; class Clostridia; order Oscillospirales; family Oscillospiraceae; genus Vescimonas. The sequence continues at coordinate 56,896 of CAKTMO010000006.1, forward strand.
CTCTGATCCGGACCATTACCTTGTCGGATATTTACGGCTATATGACGTATCTCAGCCGTGACCGTGTGCAGCACGCGAATTGTGAAAGTTCTAACAAAGGACTGAATGCCGCATCCAGAGCACGAAAATTGGCCACGATTCGATCTTTTTTCAACTATCTATGCAATAAAGTCCATGTTTTGGAAGAAAATCCCTGCAAGGATATTGATACACCCAAGCAGAAGAAATCCCTTCCCCGCTATCTGACGCTGGAGGACTCCCTCTCCCTGCTGGATGCGGTGGATGGCAAACATAAAGAACGGGACTTCTGCATTATTACGCTGTTTTTGAACTGCGGATTGCGTATTTCGGAACTGATTGGATTAAATATCAGCGATATACAGGGCGACGCCATGCGGGTGCTGGGAAAAGGCAATAAAACCCGCGTGGTATACCTGAATGACGCGTGCAAGGACGCGCTTGCGCGGTATCTGGAGGTACGCCGTCCCATCAGCGGACGGGATCGGGACGCGCTGTTTCTCTCGGAACGGGATCAGCGCATCAGCCGCGCGATGGTACATTCACTGGTGAAGAAGCATCTTTCGATGGCTGGTCTGGATAGTTCCCAGTATTCCAGCCACAAGCTGCGGCACACAGCAGCCACTCTGATGCTGCAAAACGGCGTGGATGTCAAGGCCGTGCAGGAGGTGCTGGGTCACGAGCATCTCAATACAACCGAGGTCTATACCCACATCGACAACGAGTCCCTGCGGGTAGCCGCAAAAGCCAATCCCCTGTCCCATGTGAAAATGAAAGGAAAAATAGAGAAAGAGACGGAGTGACCTCCGTCTTTTTCTTATTCCGGATAATACCCCAAAATGTGCAGCACACGGTATTGCTGATAGTCATAGGTGTCCAGCGGCCGACAGTTCGCGTCATAGCTGTGGGCGGCAATTTGTATTCCCGATGCCTGGCCGCTGCCGTCATTGGCGATGACCACCGGCGAATGCTGAAATACATCACCCTTGAATATCAGCTGGATCACATCACCTGGTTCCGCTATCGCCAGATCCTGTGTCACCGTACAGACCGGCCCAGGAGAGGGCTCCGGACGTACCAGAAAGTTATGCAGGTATTCAACACCCGTCCAGGCAGGCGCCTTGTCATCGGCGCTGATGTAGAACCAGCCGAACGTCGGTGTAAAGTTCATCACACCGGTACCGGCATAGATACATTGCGATGCGAAATTCGTGCAGTCTCCGCCGATACTCTCGTAATCATAGAAGTCCGGATTGCGGCCATAGGCCCAATATCTTGCGTACGCCTCCGTCTCATCACGGCGATAGGGCAACAGCGCCATCACACTCCCCCCTGCACATTCTATGCGCAGACATGGTTATTTGGTGTGCAGCGCCCGCAGACTGTTGAGGATCGCCAGCATGCATACGCCTACATCCGCGAACACCGCCAGCCACAGGCCGATATCCGTAAGAAGCGACAGCGCCAGGATCAGGATCTTGATGGCGATGGAGAACACAATATTCTGCTTGGCGATCGCCATCGTCTTTCGGGCGATGCGGATGGCCAGCGGCAGGCGGGACAGCTCATCCGTCATGATGACTACATCGGCCGCCTCCATGGCGGCATCGCTGCCCAGGCCGCCCATCGCCACACCTACATCAGCGGCAGCCAGCACCGGCGCGTCGTTGATGCCGTCGCCGGCATACACCACGCTGCCCAGCTTGCGCAGATCCTCCAGATGGGTGACCTTCTCCTCCGGCAACAGCTGCCCCCAGGCGTTATCCAGCCCTACCTCCTTGGCAATGCTGTCGGCTGTAGCCTGACGGTCGCCGGACAGCATGGTCAGATTATGCAGCCCCAACTTTCGCAGTGCGGCAATAGCGTCCTTCGTGTCGGGCTTCAGCGTATCGCTCAGGCCAATGCAGCCCAGATACTGCCCGCCATATGCCACATAGACTGCCGTTGTGCCGGTAGGCTGCGTGGTGACGGCAATGCCCTCCAGCAGCTCCGGCTTTCCTGCCAGCGCGGTCTTGCCGTCCAGGGTCGCCCGAATACCGTTGCCGGACAGCTCTTCGATCTTTGTCAGACGATCAGCATCCACTGGCTTTCCGTAGGCCTTCAGGATCGACTTTGCCAGGGGGTGGGTGGATTGACTCTCACAACAGGCGGCAACCTCCAGAAGCTGCGCTTCCGTTACGCCGTCGGCACAGGCCAGAGAGGTAACGGAGAATTCTCCGCGGGTCAACGTACCGGTTTTATCAAATGCGGCGATCTCCGCCTTGGACAGCAGCTCCAGATAGTTGCTGCCCTTCATCAAAATACCATTGTGGCTGGCGCAGCCGATGCCGGAGAAAAAGCTCAGCGGCACAGAGATCACCAACGCGCAGGGACAGGAGATAACCAGGAAAGCCAGTGCCTTATGGATGAACGTTGACCACGCGCCCATTCCCAGCAGCGGCGGAAGGATCGCCACCAGCACGGCGATGCCGCACACCACCGGCGTATACACACGGGCAAACCGTGTGATAAAGCGCTCCGGCTGTGCCTTGTTGTCCTGCGCGTCCTCCACCAGCGCCATGATGCGGCTGACGGAGGATTCGCCAAAGGGCTTTGTGACTTTGATCTTCAAAAGTCCGCTCTGGTTGACGCAGCCCGCCAGCGCGGCGCTGCCCACCGTCCACTCCTGCGGCATGGATTCGCCGGTCAGTGCCGATGTATCCACCGAGGAGCTTCCCTCGATCACCTCGCCATCCAGCGGCACGCGCTCACCGGGCCGTACCAGTATGATATCATTCACCGAGACGGTCTCCGCCTTGACGGTCACGACCTCGTCGCCCTTGACCAGATTGGCGTGATCGGGCCGGACGTTCACCAGTGCCTTGATGGAAGCGCGGGAAGAGCCTACCGCCTTATCCTGCAGCCATTCACCGATCTCGTACAGCAGCATAACAGCAACAGCTTCCGGATACTTTCCGATGCAGAACGCGCCGATAGAAGCTACGGTCATCAAAAAGTTTTCATCAAAGATCTCGCCGTGGGAAATGTTCTCCACAGCCTCCTTCAGCACGGAGAACCCCGCCAGCAGATAGGCTGCGATACATACCACCAGCTGCCAGGTGCCCTCCAGCCAGAAGATGGAAGCCAGCAGACCGACGGCAGACAGGCCCATGCGGACATAGGTCATCACACCTTGCTCCTCATCCTCTCCGTGCTCGTGGGAATGCCCGTGGTCATGACCGCAGCAGCAGCCATGGCTGTGCTCATGAGAGTGGCTGTGATCATGAGTATGTTCATGATGCTGTTCGTGTTTGTGGCCGCTCTCATGCTCGTGTTCATGCTCACAGCAACAATGCTCGTGCTCATGTTCATGTTCAAATTCGTGCTCGTGATTGCAGGACATCGTTATCCCTCCATTTTTTCCATAATATGGTCAAAGGCCATTGCAAAAATATGATCGATGTGGTCATCATCCAGGGAATAATAGACCACTCTTCCCTGTTTGCGGCTTTTCACCAGTCGTGCCTCCCGCAGAATACGCAGCTGATGGCTGACCGCGGATTGCGTCATCGTCAGCAGGGCCGCCAGATCGTTGACACACATTTCTTCAATGTGCAGTGCGCAAATGATCCGGCTGCGGCTGGAATCGCCGAATACCCGAAACAGCTCGGAAACCTCGTAGATGGGTTCCTCCTGCGGCATCTGCTCCTGTACACGGCGTACCACGTCCTCGTGGATCACATTGTTTTCAGAACTGATAATCTCCATGGTGCCCTCCTTAATATGAGCAATCATTCATATGAATTATGATTCATATATACACCAGTTTCAAAGAAATGTCAAGAGGATTTTTTATTTTTCTTTCCCTTTTCTTCTCTGTTCATTGACTTTAGCGGACAAATGCATTAACATAGCATGTGGAATAAAATTGATTTGGAGGTTTCTCAATGAATACGGCAGAACTTTCCAGCGTATGCAAGCAGGTGCGCCGTGACATCATCACCATGATCGCCAACGCGGGCAGCGGCCACCCCGGCGGCTCCCTGTCCATGGTGGAGCTGATGACCAGCGTATTCTACAACCATATGCGTATCGACCCCAAGGATCCCAAGAATCCCGACCGTGACCGCTTTGTGCTGAGCAAGGGCCACGCCGCCCCCTGCTACTATGCGGTGCTGGCGGAGCTGGGTTTTATCAGCCGCGACGAATTCACCAATTTCCGCCAGCTGCACAGCATTCTGCAGGGCCATCCCGACTGCAAGAAGGTGCCTGGCGTGGACGCATCCACCGGCTCTCTGGGCCAGGGCTGCTCCATCGCTGTGGGTATGGCGCTGGGCGCTAAGCAGCTGAAGAAGGACACCAAGGTCTATACCATTCTGGGCGACGGTGAGTGTCAGGAGGGCCAGATTTGGGAGGCTTTCATGGCCGCCAACCACTATAAGCTGGACAACTTGACCATTATCATCGACAACAACGGCTTGCAGATCGACGGCAGCAATGACGAGGTCATGAGCCTGGGCGACCTGAGCGCCAAGCTGCGCGCCTTCGGCTTTGACTTCTATGAGATCGACGGCCACGACCTGGACGCCATTGAGGCGGCGCTCAGCGCGCCGGTGGTCCCCGGCAAGCCCCGCTGCATCCTGGCGCACACCGTCAAGGGCAAGGGCGTGTCCTACATGGAAAATCAGGCTGGCTGGCACGGTAAGGCGCCCAACGCGGAGCAGCGTGACCAGGCATTGCAGGAATTGGAGGGCTGAGACATGAGTGAAAAAATCGCGACCCGTGAAGCCTACGGTAAAGCGCTGGTAGAGCTGGGCAACCAGAACGATAAGGTAGTGGTGCTGGACGCCGACCTGGCAGGCGCCACCATGACAAAATACTTCAAGGCTGCGCACCCCGAGCGCTTCTATGACTGCGGTATTGCCGAGGCCAATATGATGAACATCGGCGCGGGCCTGTCCACCATGGGCCTGATCCCCTTCTGCTCCACCTTCGCCATGTTCGGTGCAGGCCGTGCCTATGAGCAGATCCGCAACTCCATCGCCTATCCCAAATTCAACGTGAAGATATGCTGCTCCCACGCCGGCGTTTCTGTGGGCGAGGATGGCGGCAGCCATCAGTCCATTGAGGACATCGGCCTGATGCGGATGATCCCCGGTATGACAGTTATCGTCCCCGCCGATGCCAATGAGGCCCGCAAAGCCACCTTCGCCCTGACGGAATTCCATGGCCCTGTCTACATGCGTCTGGCCCGTCTGGCCACGCCTGTGTTTGAGGAGGACTATCCCTTCCAGATCGGCAAAGCCAACGTGCTGCGTGAGGGCAAGGATGCGGCGGTGTTCGCCTGCGGCCTGATGGTCAACGAGGCGCTGGAGGCCGCCAAGCTGCTGTCCGCCGAGGGTATCGAGATCACCGTTATCAACATGCACACCATCAAGCCCCTGGACGCTGAATGCGTGGTGAAGTACGCCGAGAAGTGCGGCAATGTCATTACCGTGGAGGAGCACAGCGTTATCGGCGGTCTGGGCGACGCGGTGGCAGACGCGCTGATGGGCAAGGTCTGCTGCAAGTTCAAGAAGATCGGCGTCAACGACCAGTTCGGCCAGTCCGGCAAGGCTGCCGACGTGCTGCGGGAATACGGTCTGACCGCCGATCAGATTGCGGCAAAGATCAAGGAAACGCTGTAAAAAGGAGAAAGCACCATGGATATCACTTCTCTGCTGGGTAATGTTATAGACAAGGACATGCTGGAAAAACTCAGCAAGTCCGCCAATGTCAACACCACGGATGTGTCCAGCGTGCTGAAAAACGCCGCCCCATCTGTGATGAAGCATCTGGATGGCGACAGCGACGTGGCCAAGGCTGTTAAAAAGCTGCTGAGCAGCGATGAGGTGGAAAAAATCGCCAAGAAGGTCGGCATTAGCGGCGACAGTGTGAAAAACGTTTTGAACCAGGCCGTCCCCCTGCTGAAAGAGCTGCTGAGCAAACAAAACGGCAATGTGTCCGATCTGCTGGACGGCATCACCGGCAAACTGTTCAAGTGAGGTGACGGCGGATGACGGCCCCCAAGTGCCCCTACTGCTCCGGCGAAATGCGGCCCGGCGTGCTGCGGACAGCTCAAAGCGCCGGTGTGTGCTTTGAGCCGACTCCTGGTCTCAGCGACACTGTTGATCTGGCGGGACCGTACCTGTTCCGCAGAGATATCCAGTTTCAAGCGTTCGGCTGCAGCAAATGCCAGGCGATCCTTCTGCGCTATACGGAAACGTAATATGAAAAAATCCCCCGACCAAGTCGGGGGATTTTTATCTCATGAAAGCGATTTATGCCTTGCCGGCGCAGCCCAGCACGTCAACCAGCTTGTGACGTACCAGCTCCTTGATGTTGGCGCGGGCGGGCTTCAGATACTCACGGGGATCGAACTTGTCGGGATGCTCGTCCATGAACTGACGAATGGTGCCGGTCATGGCCAGACGCAGGTCAGAGTCGATGTTAATTTTGCACACAGACAGGCGTGCAGCCTGACGCAGCTGCTCCTCGGGCACGCCGATGGCGTTGGGCATCTTGCCGCCGTGTTCGTTGATCATCTTCACATAGTCCTGAGGGACGGAGGAAGAACCGTGCAGCACGATGGGGAAACCAGGCAGACGCTTGCTGACCTCTTCCAGCACGTCGAAGCGCAGGGGAGGCGGCACCAGGATGCCCTTCTCGTTGACGGTGCACTGCTCAGGCTTGAACTTATACGCGCCGTGGCTGGTGCCGATGGCGATGGCCAGAGAGTCACAGCCGGTCTTGGCAACAAACTCCTCCACCTCCTCGGGACGGGTATAGGATGCCTCGTGGGCAGCCACCTTGACCTCATCCTCGATACCGGCCAGCGTGCCCAGCTCCGCCTCAACGACAACGCCGTGGTCGTGAGCATACTCCACCACCTTCTTGGTGATCTCGATATTCTCCGCGAAGGGCTTGGAGGAAGCATCGATCATCACGGAGGTAAAGCCGCCGTCGATGCAGCTCTTGCATGTCTCAAAATCGGGACCGTGATCCAGATGCAGCACGATGGGGATATCGGGGCAGCAGGCCACGGCGGCCTCCACCAGCTTCACCAGATAGGTGTGGTTGGCGTAGGCGCGGGCGCCCTTACTGACCTGCAGGATCACGGGGGCATGCTCCTCCTGGCAGGCCTCGGTAATACCCTGCACGATTTCCATGTTGTTGACGTTGAACGCGCCGATGGCGTAGCCACCGTCATAGGCTTTTGCAAACATTTCTTTAGATGTTACCAGCGGCATAATCATATCTCCTTCACGATAAAATTTTCGCAACAATTGCACCTGTTGTATGGAACATTCCCATTGTATCATATTTTTTTGATTTTGCAAGTACAAAGTGTTTACAACCGGAATTATACATGGTAGAATACCGATTGTAAACACCAAAAACCCATGAATTTGGAGGTATTTGATATGAATGAACTGCGCGGCGCCTGCATCATCGGCCAGTCCGGCGGCCCTACATCGGTCATCAATGCCAGCGCCTACGGCGTGATCGACACAGCGCTGAAATCCGGCGTCATCACCCAGGTACTGGGTGCGGAAAACGGCATCAAGGGCGTTTTGAACGATCGTCTGTTTGATATGGGGCTGGAAGATCCGGAGGAGCTTCGCCTGCTGAAGTACACCCCCTCCTCCGCCCTCGGCTCCTGCCGGTATAAGATCGCCGATCCCGAAGTGGACGATACCGACTACAAGCGCATCCTTGAGGTATTCAAGAAGCACAATGTCCGCTATTTCTTCTATAACGGCGGCAACGACTCGATGGACACCTGCAACAAGATCAACAGCTATCTGCAGTCTGTGGACTATGAGTGCCGCGTGATGGGCGTGCCCAAGACCATCGACAACGATCTGTTCGGCACCGACCACTGCCCCGGTTATGCCTCCGCTGCCAAATATATTGCCACCTCGATGATGGAAGTATACCAGGACGCCCATGTGTATGACACCGGCATGATCGTGGTCATGGAGATCATGGGCCGTCACGCCGGTTGGCTGACTGCCGCCTCCGCCCTGGCCGGACTGCACGGTGCAGGTCCCGACCTGATCTACCTGCCGGAGCTGGATTTCAACATGCAGGACTTCATCAACAATGTCAAGCGCGTCTATGCCGAAAAGGGCAGCTGCATTGTGGCCGTCTCCGAGGGTATTCACTATGCCGACGGCGACTTTGTTTCCGAGGCAAAGGTGGCCGCTAACGACGGCTTTGGTCATGCCCAGCTGGGCGGTCTGGCCGCGATTCTGGCCCAGGTGCTGAAAGAGGAGACCGGCGCCAAGGTCCGCGGTATCGAGCTGAACCTGCTGCAGCGCTGCGGCGCCCATCTGGCCTCTGAGACTGATATCGAAGAGAGCTACATGGCTGGTAAGGTGGCCGTGGAAAATGCCGTCAACGGCATCAACGGCCGTATGATCGGCTTCGAGCGCGGCATCAAGGACGGCAAATATGCCTGCCGCACCAAGCTGATCCCTCTGATGGAGGTCGCCAATGTGGAAAAGAAGATCCCCCGCGAGTGGATCAACGAGGCTGGCAATTATGTCAACCATGAATTTATCGAGTATGCCCTGCCCCTGATCCAGGGCGAACCGGATCTGCCCAAGGTCAACTCCCTCCCCCGCTTTGCGAAGCTGAAGAAGATTCTGGCAAAATAAGAAACAAGATAACAGAAGGGCTGGAAAGCAAAAATGCTTTCCAGCCCTTCTTTGCTGCAATCAGGTAAATCGCTTGATGCCATTATCATAATAATAGCCGTGCCACAGCGTTCCATAAAAATCACCGTTTACAATGTATTCGATACGCTCTGGCCCCCTCAGCCAAAAGGAAATATCCCCATAGAATTGCCCTGTCACGCCGTTGCCGAAGCCGTCGATCTGCGCCCTGTGGATGGCTGCGATCCCCCAAACGCCATCTTTGGCGGATACCTCACAATAGAAATCCAAAGATGGCTGATAGGACGCCTTGCCATTGACCGTAAGCGCCACGGACAGCACCCGATATTGACCGGTATGCGCGGAACCTTTCGCTGCAGGAAACGATCGCACCGCCTCTCTGTGGGGAATGTCCTTCTCGCTGACCATATACTCCACCATCGCATCATAGGACATAACAGGGCCTATGGTGATGCCATCGCTGTCGTCACAGTCGATATATCGGACTTGGGGTGTATACGCGGCGGCTGGAACAATGCATGCGCAGACCATCAGGCAAGCCAGCAGTGCGCGAAGTCGTCTTTTCATCCAGGCTCCTTTCTCTGTGGCTATATTATGGCCGGTTCTTGTGATAAATCGCCCACAATCCCTCCATCAACAGATATTTGTCGTATACTACCTTGTTGCGGCAGTAGCGGACGATGACCGGCGCGTTGCTGCCGGTGGCTATGATGGTAGGCGTTTCGTTGGGGATGGTGTCGCGGATACGGTCGATGATACCGTCCAGCATTCCGGCGGTACCGTAAACAATGCCGTTGCGCATGCAATCCTCTGTATTCTTGCCGATGAGGTTTTTCGGATACTGCAGCGAAATATCCGACAGCTGCGCCGCATGGTCGGACAGAGCATCCAGCGACAGCCGCACACCAGGGAACATCAAGCCGCCCTCATAGGCATGCTTTGCGGAAATATAGGAGATGGTGGTGGCGGTTCCCATGTCAATGACGATGATCGGCGCCGGATATTTCTCCAACGCTGCGACCGCGTCCGCCACCAGATCGGCTCCCAGCTGGTTGTGGATCTCCATGCGGATGTTCAGGCCGGTCTTCACGCCGGGGCCTACGATCATCGGCGGTTTGCTCAACAGTCGGGTCAACGCCTTTTCCATCATAAAATTCATCGGCGGCACCACGCTGGAAAAAATCGCGCCGGACACATCCTTCAGAGCGAATCCATACAGCGCAAATATATTCATCAGGTCAATGCTGATCTGATCTGCTGTCTTCCGGCTGTCGGTGTCGATAGACGCCAGAAAATGCAGCGTCTTTTCACAGCTGAAAAGTCCCACCGAAATATTGGAATTACCGATATCGATCGCCAGCAGCATGGCGCATCCCTCCTTGCAGCTTTTCTTCTATCATAGCACGTCCCACCTGGGATGGCAAGGCAAAAGAGGGGCATAGCGCCCCTCTTTTACAGGTGATTTACAGGATAATGCAGATCAATCCTCCGCCGCCTTCGTTGATGATGCGTTCCAGCGCCTGACGCAGCTTTGCCTGCGCGTCGGCGGGCATCCGCTTCAGCTTCGCCTGCAGATCCTCCCCCACGATCTCGTGGAAGCTACGGCCGAAAATATTGGAGTTCCAGATCTTGCTGGTGTCGCCCTCAAACTCCTGCAGCAGATAGTTCACCATATCCTCCGACTGTTTTTCGTTGCCGACAATGGGCGAGACCGTGGTTTCAATATCCGCCCGAATCATATGGATGGACGGTGCGCTGGCCTTCATCCGCACGCCGTAGCGTCCTCCCTGCCGGACGATCTCCGGATCCTCCAGATTCATTTCCTCCACGCTGGGCATCACGATGCCGTAGCCATTCTCCCGTGCGGAGCGCAGCGCCTCGGCCACCTTGTCGTACTCCTGCCGCGCTCTGCCCAGCTCCGTCAGCAGATCCATCAAGTCGCCGTCATCAGAGACAGTCAACCCCGACCGCTGGCTCAAGGTATCATAGAACATGCTGCGGGGCAGCTGCAGCTCCGCTTCCGCCACGCCTCTGCCCAGATCAATGCCGCGGATCATCGTTCCGTGGATGGCCTCGCAGCACTGCATGCCCTCCAGCGCACCGTCCAGTTCACGGATACACTTCAATTCGCGGGATTTTTCCCGTACGGTCTGATAGATGCTGCTCTTTATGGGATGCTCCAGCGGCAAGGCCTCCACCCAGCTGGGCAGATACAGGTCCAGCTCCTGCAGCGGGAATTCAAACAGCAGATCCCGCATCAGCTCGGCAATAGCGGCGTCGTCCATCATCAGGCAGTTCACCGGCATACACTTTACGTTATACCGCCCGCTGATCTCTTTGGAAATGGCACAGGCCCGTTCTCCTGTCGGATCACTGGAATTCAGCAGCACGACAAAGGGCTTGCCGATCTCCTGCAGCTCGCGGATGACCCGCTCCTCAGCCTCCTCGTAGTCTTGCCGCGGGATATCGGTCACTGTGCCGTCTGTTGTCACCACGATGCCGACGGTGGAGTGATCGGTGATCACCTTTCGGGTGCCGATCTCCGCCGCCTCCGTCATGGGGATCTCATAGTCATACCACGGCGTCATCACCATGCGCGGCGCCAGATCCTCAAACTGCCCTACCGCGCCTGGCACCATGTACCCGACACAGTCGATCATCCGGACGGAGAATCCCACGCCGTCATCCATATGTACCTCCACCGCTTCCTCCGGTACAAACTTCGGCTCCGCCGTCATGATCGTGCGGCCGGAGCCGCTCTGCGGCAGTTCATCGGTCGCCCTGTCGCGGCGGTACGCATTGTCGATATGCGGAATGACCTGACTCTCCATAAATCGCTTGATAAAGGTGGATTTTCCTGTTCGGACCGGCCCTACCACGCCGATATAGATGCTGTTCTGTGTCCGTGCCGCCATGTCCTGATAGATACACGTGGATTGATTCATAGTACCGCCCTCCGCTGCTGTTTTTATTTCATTTCTATGTGCGCGTCCGCCGGACTATGCCGCCGATCTTTCCTTTTTGTCCGCAGACTGGTTTCTCTTCATATTTTTCCTGCCGCGGGACATACTAATCGACAAAACACTGAGGAAAGGGACGATCGTATGAATCATAGCATATGCTGCTCCTGCCTGACGCTGACATCCAGGCAGGGAAATCCCTACTGGCTCCGCACCTGCGACCTGCATACAAGTGTGTGGGAGGCAGGCGCCCACGCCGTATCCTACCCTGTCACCGCAGGCATACCGCTGACCACCGGTGTGCTGCATGCCCATCACGCCCTGCTGGGCATCTCCTACAGCAAGGCGGACACCTGGCTGCTGGACGGCATTAACGACCAGGGCCTTACCGGCGGGCTTTTGTTTCTGGAGGAAGGTACCAGCGCTGCGCATCCGGACGCCGCCATGACCGGCGTCATGGGAATGGAGCTGGTCACGTACCTGCTGGCCACCTGTTCCGATGTCCCTCAGGTCTGCCGCACCGCAAGAGCTATTCAGATCATGCACGTTCCCAACGAAGCTGACCAAGTGAACGCTGCCATGCACTATTTCTTTGCAGATGCGCAGGGCGGCACAGTGGTGCTGGAGGCCGCCGCCCCCGCGCATCCAGGGCGGCTCGTATGCTATTGCCACGACAGCATCGGTGTACTGACCAACTCGCCGCCGTATCCACGGCAGCTGGATAACCTGCGCTGGTTCCTGTCCCAGTCGCCGGAGCTGCACCGCGGCGGCGATGACTGCCCCATCTGCCAGCCTGCCTGGGAGGGTGTCCGTCTGACAGGTGATCCCGATGCGCCCCACTTGACAGCAAGCGGCGCTCTGCCTGCCTCTTTTGCCCCTTATGACAGATTCGTACGTCTTGCGGTGCTGAAAGCCTTAAACCATGACGGGCGATGGATGGAGGATGCGCAGATGCTGCCGCTGGGCAGCGGACTGCTGCACTGTGTCTTCGAGCCCCGCAATCAGGGTGTCTATCACTACCGTCATCTGGATGAAGCCGGCATGCCGGTCGGTAGGAAGGATGGTCATACCCAATACGAGGTCATGTACGATATCTGCCGCCGCAGTATGTTCCTCCGTCCCTATGATTCCACTGCCTGGACGGAGATCTCCCTGTCTGCCTGCGATACAAAGTCGATCCAACAGCATTCGATCACCCACGATCCCATGGCAGGCGTCGTGCAAAGCCGATCCATGTAAACAGAGAAAGGGAGTGCCCGTCGGCACTCCCTTTCTCTGTTCATCGGATCCTTGGGATCAGCAGCATGCACTTTGCTGCGTCAGTGTCATTTTCTAATTGATTGGCGCTGCGGATGGCCTGCTCATCGGTATGGTATCGCTTGGCGATCGCCCACAGCGTGTCATCCTGCCCCATACGGCACAGGATCAAACTGGGACCCGCCGGTATCGCCGCGTCTGTCAGCGTTACGACGGTAATGGCGCTCAGGCTCTTTTCGCCGGTACAGTCAACAGCGAAGGTCACCGGCAGACGCACCTGACACACACCGCCGGAAAACTGCAATATGGACTGACAGCAGCAGGCCGTCACCATGCCGGTCACCTCATCGGTTTCCGTGCTGACCTCCACCGTGCGCTCCGTGCTGACCGGCGCACCGGATTCATCCAGATAGAGCAGGTGTGCGTGCAGGGTAAGGCGCAGCGTCATGCGTTCCTCCTTGGGAACGACCTCCACCGCGGTGCAGTCCACCGAAGTCACGCTGATAAAGGGTTGATTGCCCTCAGACTCCAGTCGCAGCAGCGCATCCTGCGTAATGAACCGTGCAGGCGCGGCAATGGGCAGAAGCAGCTCCTGACGCTCCACTGTCGTATCGCAGCGGGTACTGTAGATATCCGCAATATAGGTTAAATTCCGCTGCTGATAGACCTTGACGCACACGTCCACATGCGCCGTCAAGCCGAAGCCGTTGCCGTTCTCTGCAGGCAGCACACGGGCGTCACACTCGCTGATCTGGGGAAACAGCATATACGCCGCGCCCTCCGGCAGCTCCGCCACATCTAATATCTGGGAATACGGCAGCGAGCAGCAATGCTGCCGCAGCGTCTGATCACCGTCCCGATAGACGGCATAAAACCACATCTCGCCCTTGACCATCAGCTTGTTGCCCAGCCGCTGTGCCGACGAAACGGACGGACACATCCGATACAGCAGCAGATCCTCCGGTGTACAACCGTCCTCTAACAGTACACTGTCCGTAAAGGAAAATCCCTTCTCAGCAATTGCGGTCAAAAGCGTCACATCTGTTTGACAGCACTGCGTGCGGATGCTTGGCTCCTCCTGCACGCCGCTGCACAGGCGGCGCTTGACAGCCCGATAGCCGGTGGCGGTGATCTCCGGCAGCACCTTGACATACAGCTTGCGGGAGGTAACGGCCCGTGCCTCCGCCAGCAGAATGCGGCCGTCTGCACAGATCGTGCCACACTGCGCCAGAGTCCTGTCATCCAGCGCGCAGGAGAACGGCACGGAGATATTCAGGCTGCGCAGCCCCGCTGCCTCTTCTGAGGTATAGAGGACCGTTACCTTCACATTGCCGGAGACAACGCACCGGTCTTCCTTCACAACCTTTTCCCGAATCGTCAGCCGCCCCGCAGTGTCCACGATCCGTGCAATATCGGGACAGTATTCCGGTATGGCTGTCTCCAGCGATTCCTCGTGTGCGGTGGTGACGCCCGCTGTTGCTTCATAGCAGAAAATATCCTCAAATTGCAAGCCCAATTCCATATATGTCCAGCCCTCTCTATTCGTATTGTTGGTCTACTGTATGAGGGCGTTCTGCCGTTTATTCCTTCATACCGAAAATGCTCTGCAGCAAGCCCCGCAAAAACTTTGGCGCTTTCCAAACCACGATCTTCATTCTTCTACCTCCTTTTCAAACACGCGATACCACAGGCGATCAGCAGGAAGGCCACCAGAAACATCAAACAGCCCACCGGAAAAACGGCGGCGATAAAAATCCCCAACCCCAAAGCCAATGCGCAGATGCCGAGACAATGCTCTCCGTTCCCTCTCATGTGGTTCCCTCCTCCCTGCTCAGGTTCTATCTCATCTTATGAAGCTCTCCTTTCCACGGTGACGACATAGAAAAACAGACCGCCAAACGGCAGTCTGTTTTGTATACAATAGAGATTACTCGTCGTCCTCGACATCCTCGCCAGCGGCGGGAGTCAGCAGAGCACGGATGGACAGGGAAATCTTCTGCTTTTCCTCGTCGATCGCGGTGATCTTGGCATCCACCATCTGGCCCTCGGACAGAACGTCACTGGGCTTCTCGATGCGGTGGTCAGCGATCTGGGAGATGTGGATCAGGCCATCCACGCCGGGAACCACTTCGGCAAAGGCGCCGAAGGCCATCAGCTTGACAATGCGGACGTTGGCAACATCGCCCACCTTGTAGGTCTCCATGAACTTATCCCAGGGGTTGCAGGAATGATCCTTCACGCCCAGAGAGATCTTGCGCTTCTCGGGATCGAAGGAGATCACATACACATCCAGAGGATCGCCCACAGAAACGATCTCGGCAGGATTCTTGATGCGGCTCCAGCTCAGCTCGGAGATATGGACCATGCCGTCCACACCGCCGATGTCCACAAACACACCGTAGGAGGTCATGGACTTGACGACGCCGTTGTAGTGCTTGCCGACTTCTATGTTGTTCCAGATCTCAGCCTGGGCAGCCTGACGGGCCTCATACTGCACGGCACGGATGGAACCCACCACGCGGCGGCGGGCACGGTTGACCTCGGTAATGCGCAGGGAGACGGTCTGGCCGATCATCTCGCTGAGTTCGGCACCGCGGGGCTGGCCGCTCTGGGAAGCGGGAACGAACACGCGCACGCCCTTGACGTTGACCACGATGCCGCCCTTGTTCTCCTCGGTGACCTTACCCTCCAGGGTGGTCTTATTCTCGCAGGCCTCTGCGATGTCGTCCCACACCTTCACAGCGTCCAGACGCTTCTTGGACAGCATGGCATAGCCTTCCACGTCGTTGACGCGGATGATGTAAGTCTCGATCTCGTCGCCGACCTTGACCACGTCCTCAGGCTTTACGTTGGGATCAGCGGACAGCTCGTCGATGGCAATATAGCCAGCCTGCTTGCAACCCAGATCCACCTGCACCTCGGTGGGGCCGATGGCAGTCACGATACCGGTTACCTTCTCTCCTGTATTTAAAGTCTTAAAAGATTTTTCCAGCAGCTCCTCAAAGCTTTCTTCCATGGCTTCAGTGTTCTTGATTTCTTCGCTCATCGTTTTGTTTACCTCCTTAATGATGCTCGCCGGTGTGGACGCGCCGGCTGTAAGCCCCGCCACGGAACATCCCTTAAGAAAGTTTGGCTCAAGTTCACTGGCCCCTTCGATCTGATAGACC
>CAKTMO010000007.1 GCA_934573935.1 uncultured Oscillospiraceae bacterium
CCGGCAAAGCAGGCGTTTACCACGAAATCGCCGCAGCGGAAGCGGTAAGGATTTTTGATCTGGCGGATAAAGGCGGCGATGCGTTCTTCCTTGGGAAGATTTTTGTCAACAGATACTTCCCGGATGTCCACCAGTTCATCCGTGTGGATTTGGGTTTCGTTTGGCGTCGGCTGCATCATGGCGATCTCCTTTCTCGGTTTGGTGGGTTTCCTCAAGGTCACATGAATGCGCTGACGGGCTTTCCCGTCAGCGCATGGTACTGAAAGCGCCGAAAACGGAAAGCAGTATACGAAAGGTGTTTCTGCCGAAAACCGTAGCACTGGCACTAGTGGAGGCAAAAAGGCGGCAGCAGGAGATAAAGGGAGTGTTGGATAGAGGCTATCAGGACTTCGATCTTGTCATTGCCCATGAGGACGGACGTCCCTACGAGGAAAGGCAGATCGCCTTTCTGCTCCGCAAGCTGACCGATGCCACAGGGTTGCCGCCGGTAGTCTTTCACAGTCTGCGGCATTGCAGCGCTTCACTGAAGCTGCAGATCGGCGGTGGAAACATCAAGGCGGTGCAGGGCGATACCGGCCATGCCCAGTCCCGTATGGTGACCGATCTCTATGCCCATACCAACAACGAGGAGCGCCGCCGGTTGGCCGAGAAGGTGGAGATGGATTTCTTCCAGAAACGGGCTGATACGCCGCAGGAAAAGCCACTGGATAATGCAGCGGAACAGGCATACCGTCTGCTGCAGGAAAATCCCGACATCGCCAAATTGATCATTGCGACACTGCAAAAACAGACATAGCAATAGCTTGTTGGAAAATTTGTTGGAAAGTCCAACAAAACTAAGAAACGATAAAATAAAGCAAACCCTGTAACCGTTGTGGTTACAGGGTTTGTGTGGAGCTGCTGGGCGGATTCGAACCGCCGACCTCATCCTTACCAAGGATGCGCTCTACCTACTGAGCTACAGCAGCATATATGGCGACCAAGAAGGGGCTCGAACCCTCGACCTCCAGCGTGACAGGCTGGCGTTCTAACCAACTGAACTACTTGGCCATGTTGCGCTTTCGTTGTCGTCGAACTCAAGCTTGTACATTATAGCAAGCATAAGAAGAAATGTCAACACCCAATTTCAAAAATTTTTGACATTTTTTTGAAGTCCTAAATTACGCGATTTGACATGGATTTTACACGACCGCGCTTTTCCATTTTACACGCCCGCCGTAAGCTGATAGCTGTAAGGATGAGACATCCAAAACCATCAGATACCAAATGAAAAGGAGATATACATTATGAAAAAGTTCATTGCCCTTGCGCTGGCGCTGGTGATGGCCCTGAGCCTGGTGGCCTGCGGCGGCAGCAACAACGACAACACCACCCCCGACGACAACAGCGGCGACGCCGCCGTCACCGGCACCGTGTCCACCGACGGCTCCACCTCTATGGAGAAGGTCATCGGCGCGCTGGGCGAGTCCTTCATGGCCGCCAATGCCGGTACTACCGTGGGCTATAATCCCACCGGCTCCGGCGCAGGCATCACCGCCGTCAGTGAAGGCCGCTGCGACATCGGTTTGTCCAGCCGTGCCCTGAAGGACGACGAAAAGTCCTCCGGCCTGAAGGAGACCGTGCTGGCCTATGACGGCATCGCCATCATCGTCCACCCCGACAACCCTGTGTCCGACCTGACCGTGGAGCAGATTGCCGACATCTACACCGGCAAGATCACCAACTGGAAGGATGTGGGCGGCAATGATGCGGAGATCGTCCTCATCGGCCGCGAAGCCGGCAGCGGCACCCGCGATGGCTTTGAGTCCATCACCGGCACGCAGGAGGCCTGCCAGTACCGTCAGGAGCTGACCTCCACCGGCGACGTGATCACCGCCGTCAGCCAGAACCCCGACGCCATCGGCTATGCCTCTCTGGCCGCTGTCAAGGACAGCGTCAAGGCCCTGAGCGTGGGCGGCGTAGCCCCCAGTGAGGCCACCGTCAAGGACGGCAGCTACACGGTGCAGCGTCCCTTCGTGCTGGTGACCAAGGAAGGCGTGACCCTCTCTCCCGTGGCGCAGGCGTTCTTCGACTACGCGACCTCCGCTGACGCGGCGTCCATCATCTCCGCCGCCGGCGCAGTGTCTGCCAACGGCTAACAACATACGGCGAAGGGCGGCATCCTGCAGGGGTGCCGCCCCACAGCCGCAGAAAGGAGTGGCGTATGAGACATGACAAACGGCTGCTGGAGACTGTCATCCACGGCATTTTCCTCGTTCTGGGACTGGTCACCGTGGGCTGTGTGCTGCTGATCACCATCTATCTGGTGATCTCCGGTATTCCGGCTATCCGGCAGATCGGTCTTGTGGACTTTCTGTTCGGGCCGGCGTGGGATTCCACGGCATCGGAGCCGAAATACGGCATCCTGCCCTTTATCCTCACCAGCGTTTACGGCACGGCGGGCGCGATCCTGCTGGGCGTGCCGGTGGGCTTTTTCACAGCGGTGTATCTGGCCAAGGCCGCGCCAAAACGCATGAAGGAGGTCGTCTCCTCGGCAGTGAGCCTGCTGGCGGGCATCCCCTCGGTGGTATACGGCCTGGTGGGTATGCTGGTGCTGGTGCCGGGCATCCGGAAGCTTTTTCATATTCCCGACGGCTCCGGTCTGCTGGCGGCCATCATCGTGCTGGCGGTCATGATCCTGCCCTCCATCATCAAGGTGTCCATGACGGCGCTGGAGGCGGTACCCCGTGAGTACGAGGATGCCTCGCTGGCGCTGGGCGCCACGCCGGTGGAGACCTGGTTCCGCGTCTCCGTTCCCGCCGCCAAGAGCGGGATCGCTGCGGCGGTGGTGCTGGGCGTAGGCCGCGCCATCGGCGAGGCCATGGCGGTCATCATGGTGTCCGGCAACGTCCCCAACATGCCCAGCCTGTTCCAGAGCGTCCGTTTCCTGACCACCGCCGTGGCCAGCGAGATGGCCTATGCCGGACAGGGCCTGCAGCGGCAGGCACTGTTCTCTATCGCGCTGGTGCTGTTTTTATTCATCATGCTCATCAACGCCGCGCTGAACTTCTTCCTCAAGCGCAGTAAGGAGGGATAAGCCATGGAAAACAATATCTCCCGCCGCCGGAAGGCTTATGGCGGCGTTATGCGGGCGCTGATGAGCGTCAGCGTCGGGCTTACCTGCGCGCTGGTGCTGTTTATGATCGGCTACGTGCTCTATAAGGGCGTACCCCACCTGAACTGGCAGCTGCTCAGCACCAAGCCCAGCTATCTGAGCGGCACCATCGGTATCCTGCCGGATATCCTCAACACGGTGTATATCGTGCTGGCGGCGCTGGTGATCGTGCTGCCGCTGGGCGTGGGGGCGGCGGTATATCTGACGGAGTATGCCGCCAACAAAAAGCTGGTGGCGGCCATCGAATACGCCGCCGAGACCCTGTCCGGCATTCCCTCCATCATCTATGGTCTGGTGGGCATGATGTTCTTCTGCCAGTTTCTGGGGATGCAGACGTCCCTGCTGGCGGGCGCACTGACGCTGGTGATCATGAACCTGCCCACCATCTTGCGTACCACCCAGGAGAGCCTGAAGACCGTGCCCCAGAGCTACCGCGAGGGCGCGTTCGGTCTGGGGGCAGGGAAGTGGCGTGTCATCCGCACCGTGGTGCTGCCCGGCTGCGTGGACGGCGTTATCACCGGCTGCATTCTGGCGGTGGGCCGAATTCTGGGCGAGACGGCGGCGCTGCTGTATACGGCGGGCTTCGCCCACAATCTCTACAACCTGAAGGATGGCCTGGAAAACGCAGGCGCTACCCTTTCCGTGGCCCTATACGTCTACGCCAAGGAGCAGGGCGAATTTGACGTGGCCTTCGCCATCGCCGCCATTCTGATGGTGCTGGCGCTGGTCATCGACCTGTCCGCCGCGCTGGTGGGCAAATACTTCCAAAGGAGGAGAAGCATATGAGCGACATTATGACCGTTGACGATCTGTGTCTCTGGTACGGCCAGACCCAGGCGCTGAAAAACGTGAATATCACCATTCCGGAGAACAGCATCACCGCTCTTATCGGCCCGTCCGGCTGCGGAAAATCCACCTTTCTTAAGACGCTGAACCGGATGAACGATCTGGTCCCCAACGTGCGCGTCACCGGAAAGGTCTGCTATCAGGGACAGGATATTTTCGCTTCTGCGGTGGATGTGAACCATCTGCGCAAGGAGATCGGCATGGTGTTTCAAAAGCCCAATCCGTTCCCCATGAGTATCTATGACAACGTGGCCTACGGCCCACGCACCCATGGCATCACGGCCCGTCCGAAGCTGGACGATATCGTGGAGCGCGCCCTGCGGGGCGCGGCCATCTGGGACGAGGTGAAGGACCGGCTGAAAAAGTCGGCCCTGGGTCTGTCCGGCGGCCAGCAGCAGCGCCTGTGCATCGCCCGTGCCCTGGCGGTGGAGCCGAAGGTGCTGCTGATGGACGAGCCTACCAGCGCCCTGGATCCAATTTCCACTTCCCGCATAGAAGAGCTTGCCACAGAGTTGAAAGACAGGTATACTATAGTTATCGTGACCCACAACATGCAGCAGGCTGCCCGTATCTCTGACCGTACCGCCTTCTTCCTGCTGGGCGAGCTGGTGGAGTGCGGCGATACGGGGCAGATGTTCGCCCAGCCGACGGACCGGCGAACGGAGGACTACATCACGGGGAGGTTTGGATAATGAGAAGTCATTTTGATGAGCAGCTGGCGCTGCTGAATCGGGAGCTGATCGAAATGGGCGCCCTGTGCGAAGAGGTTATCGCTGCCGCGGCCAAGGCGCTGATGGAGGGTGACACGGCACTGGCGGCTCAGGTGAAGCCCCGTGCCGCCGGTATCGACCAGAAGGAGCGGGACATCGAATCCTTGTGCCTGAAGCTTTTGCTGCAGCAGCAGCCGGTGGCCCGCGATCTGCGGCAGATCTCCGCCGCGCTGAAGATGGTCACCGACATGGAGCGCATCGGCGACCAGGCCGAGGACATCGCCGAGATCATCGGCTTTCTCAACGGCCGCTCCGGCGAGGAGTGCGCCTTTGTGGGCCACATGGCCCGCGCCGCCATCTCCATGGTCACCGGCAGCGTGGACGCCTATGTGCGGCGTGATGTGACGCTGGCCCGCCAGGTGATCCAGCGGGATGATATCGTGGACGAGGACTTCCGCAAGGTCAAGGCCACCCTGATCGACTGGATCGCCCGCCGTCCGGATGACGGCGAGTACGCCCTGGACCTGCTGATGATCGCCAAGTATTTCGAGCGCATCGGTGACCATGCCACCAACATTGCCGGTTGGGTGGTGTTTGCCGTCACCGGCACCCATGACGGAGAGGAGAACGGACATGATCTGGTGTGTGGAGGATGACAGCGGCATCCGCGAGATCGAGGTATACACCCTGAATTCCACTGGCTTTCAGGCCCGCGGCTTTGCCGACGGCGCTTCCTTTCGCGAGGCGCTGGAGACCGAGACGCCGGAGCTGGTGCTGTTGGATGTGATGCTGCCCGGCGAGGACGGCGTGTCGCTGCTGCGCTATCTGCGCCAGACGCCCCAGACCCGCGATGTGCCGGTGATCATGGCAACGGCCAAGGGCATGGAATATGACAAGATCCAAAGCCTGGACATGGGGGCCGACGACTATCTGGTGAAGCCCTTCGGAATGATGGAGATGGTCTCACGGGTCAAGGCGGTGCTGCGGCGCTGCGCGCCCGCCCGCCAGAGCCGCCTGCTGTCCGGCGGCGGCGTCACGCTGGATCCGGAGGGCCATACCGTTACGGCGGAGGGCCAGCGGGTGACGCTGACCTATAAAGAGTTTGAGCTGCTGCGGCTGTTCCTGGCCCACCCAGGCATGGCCTTTACACGGGATCAGCTGTTCAACGACGTGTGGGGCGCGGATTATGTGGGCGAGAGCCGCACGGTGGATATGCACATCCGCACTCTGCGCCAAAAACTGGGTCCCTGCGGCGACCGTATTGAGACCGTGCGGGGCGTGGGCTATCGATGGGAGGCGCGGCCATGACAAAACGAATTTTCCGCTCGATGATCCTGACCGCCGGCGCGGTGCTGCTGGCGGGCATTGTGATCATCATGGGATTTTTGTATGAATACTTCTGCGGTGTGCAGGAGCAGCAGCTGAAGGACGAGCTGAGCCTTGCCGCCGCCGCCATGGAGCAGGGGGAGGGGGAGGCCTATCTCCGCTCCCTGACCTCTGACCGCTACCGCCTGACCTGGGTGGCGGCGGACGGCACCGTGCGCTACGACACCTGCACCGATGCCGAGACCATGGAGAACCACGCCCAGCGTCAGGAGATCCAGCAGGCGCTGCTGGCAGGACAGGGGGAGAGCAGCCGCTACTCCGCCACGCTGCTGGAAAAGACGCTCTATCAGGCGCGGCGGCTCAGCGACGGTACGGTGCTGCGTATCTCCATCAGCCGCGCCACGGCGGGCGTACTGGTGTTGGGCATGCTGCAGCCCTTTTTGATCGTGCTGGCGCTGGCGCTGGCATTGTCGGCGCTGCTGGCGCGGCGGCTGGCCCGCCACATCGTGGCCCCGCTGAATCAATTGGATCTGGAGCATCCGCTGGATAACGATACCTATGAAGAACTTTCGCCCCTGCTGGGCCGCATCAACCAGCAGCGCCGTCAGATCGACCGGCAGGTGCAGGAGCTGCAGCGCAAGCGGGATGAGTTTGCCCAGGTCACCGGCAGCATGCAGGAGGGCCTGGTGCTGCTGAACGAGAAAAGCGAGATCCTCAGCATCAATCCGGCGGCATGCACCCTGTTTCAGACGGACGCCGCCTGCGTGGGGCAGGATTTCCTGACCATCGAGCGGGACGGACAGGTGAGCCGCGCCTTGCATCAGGCCATGGCGGAGGGCCACAGTGAGATCCACACCTGCCGCGAGGGGCGGGAGTATCAGATGGATATCAGCCGTATCCAGTCCAACGGCTCCGTCACCGGCGCGGTGGTGGTGGCCTTTGACGTGACGGAGCAGGCTCTGGCCCAGCGCAACCGCCGCGAGTTCACCGCCAACGTGTCCCATGAGCTGAAGACCCCGCTGCAATCCATCATGGGCAGCGCGGAGCTGCTGCAGAACGGCCTGGTGAAGCCGGAGGATCAGGCGGCCTTTGTGGCCCGCATCCACGACGAGGCGGCCCGCCTGGTGACGCTGATCGAGGATATCATCCGCCTGTCCCAGCTGGACGAGGGTGTGTCTCTGCCGGCCGAAAGCGTGGCGCTGCTGCCGCTGGCCCAGGAGACTGTCCGTGGCCTCCACGATGCGGCGGAGGCCAAAAACGTGACCATGACCGTCACCGGCGAGGACATCACCGTGCAGGCGGCCCGCCGCCTGCTGTCGGAGGTGCTGTACAACCTTTGCGACAACGCCATCAAATACAATGTCACCGGCGGCAGCGTTACGGTGGAGGTAAGCCGCTGCGGCGACAGCGCCATGCTGACCGTGGCCGATACCGGCATCGGCATTCCGCCGGAGCACCAGAGCCGCGTGTTCGAGCGGTTCTACCGTGTGGACAAGAGCCACTCCCGGCAGAGCGGCGGCACCGGACTGGGCCTGTCCATCGTCAAGCACGCCGTCAGCGATCTGGGCGGCGGGATCCATCTGGAGAGTACGCCGGGGCAGGGGACGGCGATCCGCGTGACCGTGCCTCTTGCGCCGCCTGCCAGATAAAAACGCAAAAAAATGACTTCCCCAAAGGGAAGTCATTTTTTTGCGTTCATTAATAGTAGCGCTTGTTGCGGTTCTTGCGGGCAGCCTCGGACTTCTTGCGGCGCTTGACGCTGGGGCTTTCATAGCACTCTCTGCGACGCACCTCGGCAACGATACCGGCCTTAGCGCAGCTTCTCTTGAAGCGCTTCAGGGCGCTATCCAGAGATTCGCCTTCCTTGACATGAATTTCGGACATCTATTTTTCCCTCCCTCCGATGCACCCGGCTCGATCCAGGGCGCTCTTTAAGAGTCATTCAGACATGACTTAACGAATGATATTATACTGACTCAGGGGTATCTTGTCAAGATATTTTTCACAAATTCCCATAAAAGGTCGAAAAGGAGAGAACGCAGAACCGAAACGCAGACCCGCCGTAAGACCTTGCGGCGGGAAAATGTGTCGCAGTGAGGGACGGTGAATAATTGTCAATATTTCGTTGTAAAAAATGAATAAATATTCCTAATACGCAATTTCATTCAAATATATGTGAATGGAAATTTAGCCTAAAAAAATTTTGAAAATGCAAAATATTGTTAGATATACTTACAAATTCATAGTCAAACTCGCCTAAAAACGTTAATAAATTTTAGTAATTTGGAGAAAAATATAAAATATTACATAATTTGATTGACAGATAACTTTTTGTAGTGTATTTTTATTTATAACAGATTTAAAAATGCACAGGGCATTTTAGACAGTACAGAAAAACAGCGATAGCAGCATACGAAAAGATTTGCCAGGGAGGATACGGAAATGCTCAAATACATAGTGAAGCGTTTACTGCTGGGGTGTTTGGTGTTATTTGGTGTAATTACCATCACTTTCATCTTATGCCGCGTTGTTCCTTCCGACCCGGTTTCCAAGGTGGTCGGAACACGCGCCACACCGGAACAGCGAGAGCAAGCTCGCATTGAAATGGGACTGGATAAGCCGCTGACGACGCAGTATGTTCTATATTTGAGTGACCTGCTGCACGGTAACCTGGGTACGTCGCTGCGTACAAAACAGCCTGTTACCAATGAGTTGAGAGAGTATATTCCCTCTACGGTTGAACTTGTGCTGATGGCCATGATCATTGCTGTTGCGATTGGTATTCCGCTGGGCATCAATTCTGCCAAGAAAAAGGATCAGCTGCTGGATCATTTTTGCCGGTTCTTTTCCGTGGGCGCTGTTTCGCTGCCGACCTTTTGGACGGCGCTGTTTCTGCAGTTGATATTTTACCGACTGCTGAATTGGCTTCCGCTGGGCGGACAGATCGACGTCATGCTGATGCTGACACAGGATGTGCCGCGGAGGACAGGCTTTATGCTGCTGGATTGTATTCTTGCCGGTAACGGCGTCATGCTGTGGGATGTTTTTAAGCATATGATCCTTCCCGCCGTAACCATCTCGCTGTACCCCATGGGGCTTGTGTCCAAGATGACAAGAGCCTCGCTGGTGGAAATTTTGGGAGAAGAGTATATCAAATCAGCGCGCTCCTATGGATTGAAAGAAAGTCTGGTTCTTTGGAAATATGCATTAAAGAATACGTTAGGAACTACCGTGACGGTTGTTGCGACCTGTATCGGCTACACGCTGATAAACACCTTCTTGGTGGAAGCTATTTTTAGTTGGCCGGGCTTGGGAACTTATGTCTCCAATTCTGTTATGAATATGGATACACCGGCCATTATGGGCGCCACTTTGTTTTCCGCCGTGGTATACGTGATCTTGAACCTGATTGCGGATCTGATTATTGCCACGGATCCGCGGGTTCGGGCTTGATCGGCCTCCCGGATGCATGAATGAATCACTCAACAGCAGGAGGACTTTATGAGAAACAGCAGATTATGGAAAACAATGAAACCAAAATTGAAAGAAGCCTGGAACTCTTACCGGCTTCTTAAGCGTAACACCTTGACACGGATCGCGCTGTACCTTGTTTTTGCGCTTGTCCTGATTGCCATTTTCGCACCGGTCGTCCTGCCGTCTGTGCAGGAGATCAATGAGCAGGCCGATGCCGCATTTACGCTGCAGGCACCGAGCTCACAGCATTTGTTTGGCACAGATGAATTGGGCAGGGATATCTTCCTTCGTACCCTGATCGGCACCCGGGTCTCATTGGGAACAGCCGTGATCTGTGTTGCCATTTCTGTAGTGGTCGGGGTGATATTAGGTGCAACAGCCGGCTATTTTGGCGGAGTGGTAGATGACATTATCATGCGCATCACAGATATGTTCCTCAGTTTCCCGTCACTGCTGCTGGCCATGGCTGTAGCGGCCATTCTTGGGCCCAGTCTGCAAAATGCCATTATTGCGATCGTGATTTCCTGGTGGCCATCTTATACACGAATTGTACGGGGACAGGCAGTTTCTGTAAAAGAGCGGCAATTCGTAAAGGCCGCCAAGGCGATCGGAACACCCAACTTCAAAATTATCACAAGCCATGTGATCCCAAACTGTCTGGCACCTGTTATTGTTCAAGTTTCCATGGATTTGGGAAACGTCATTATGACGCTGGCCTCGTTGAGCTTTTTGGGCCTTGGGGCTCAGGCGCCGACACCGGAATGGGGACTCATGGTCAGTACAAGCCGCAATTACTTTTTGAACGCATGGTGGTACAGCATTTTTCCCGGCCTGGCTATCTTTGTCACCGTCCTGGCATTTAATCTGGTAGGAGATGGTCTGCGTGAGATCCTTGACCCAAAGACCAAGAAGAAGTAAGGAGGAGCCGCAATGGGAACGCCATATTTGCAAATCGAGAATTTGACGATCAACTACAATACGTCGGGGCAAAAAAAGCATGTTCTGTCGATTGAGAATTTGTGCATTGAAAAAGGACAAGCACTTGGCCTCATTGGTGAAAGCGGCACAGGAAAAACGGTTCTGGCGCAAGCGATTCTCCAGCTTTTGGAAGTTCCGCCCGGAGAATATGCCAGCGGAAGAATCCTCCTTGATGGCGAGGATGTTCTGCAGAAGACCGACAAGGAGATGGCAACGGAAATCCGTGGAAAAAAGGTCGCCATGATCTTTCAGGATCCCATGTCAACGCTGAATCCGGTCTATTCCATAGGACAGCAGATGATCAACGTCATCATGCAGAATCAGGGACTTAGTAAGCACGAGGCAAGGAATAAGGCGCTGGAAATGTTAGACTTGGTTAAGCTGCCTGATGTGCAAAGCGTGATGGATAAGTACCCGCACGAGCTTAGCGGCGGACAGCGGCAGCGTGTCATTATCGCTCTGGCATTAAGCTGCGGTTCCGAGTTTATCATTGCCGATGAGCCGACCCGCAATCTGGACGTTACCATTCAGGCGGGTATTTTGAAACTGCTGAAAGAACTGCAGGCAAGACTGAACGTCACGCTGCTGTTCATTGCGAATAACCCGGGCTTGATTTACGCCACCTGCGACCATGTGGCGATTTTACAAAACGGCTATGTTGTCGAGCAGGGTACGACACACGAGGTGCTGAAGGAAGGCAAACATCCCTATACGGACGTTTTGCTCAATGCGATCCCCAAAGATAAGTCCTTTCGCCCGCGAACGATTGATATTTTGGAGGGAGAAAATCCTTCGCCCTGTCATTACTATCCGTGGTGCGCTCTGCGCTGCGAGGCCTGTATGCAGGAGCCGCGTATGATCCATGTGGGCGGAGAGCATTATGTGCGCTGTAATCTGGCAAAGGAGGCTGGACGCTGATGGACGGAAATATTCTTGAGCTCAAGCACTTAAAGAAGTACTTTCCCGTAAAGAGAAAGGGCTTTTGGGGTGAGCAGCGCTTTGTCAAAGCGGTGGACGATGTGTCGTTCAATATTCGCCGCGGCGAGGTGGTTGGCATCGTAGGGGAATCCGGCTGCGGAAAGTCTACGCTGGTCAATACGGTCTTGAAGCTGACAAATCCCACAGATGGACAGGTTCTCTTTGATGGAAAGGATCTGTACGCACTGAACAAAAGGGAACTGCAGGCGGAGCGCAAGAACATTCAGATCGTGTTTCAGGATCCTTACTGGTCGTTGAACCCACGTATGCTGGTAAAGGACATTGTGGGAGAGCCTCTGGCGGTGCAGACCAAAATGAACACGCAAGAGATTTTGGCGCAGGTGCAGAAAACGCTGCAAATGGTGGGCCTGCCGCCGGAGGGCGCCTTCTTGTATCCCCATGAATTCAGTAATGGCGAGCGCCAACGCATTGCCATCGCCAGAGCGTTGGTTCTGCAGCCGAAGCTGGTCGTTCTGGATGAACCCACTTCCTCCATCGACGTGGTTTCGCAGGTACAGATCTTAGATCTGTTAGGCAGCTTGAAGGAGCAGCTGCAGTTGACTTATATCCTGATCTCCCATGATTTGAGTGTTGTTCACTACATGGCAGATAAGATCGCGGTTATGTATTTGGGTCGGCTGGTGGAATACGGCGATTCCGATGAGGTATTCCATCACCCGCAGCATCCGTACACCAGGGCACTGTTTGCGGCGATCCCCAGCATGGATACGGATAATTTGGATGATATCAGTACACTGGATGATAATTTGCCCAGCGCCATCAACGTGCCGGATGGCTGCTGCTTCCATACCAGATGTCCCTATGCCACCGAACAGTGTGCACAGCAGCTTCCCAAGCTGCGAAGATGCGCAAACGGCGTGATCGCTGCCTGCCACTTGCTGGCAGCGCATGATTCTCAGGAGGTATGATACCATGACACATGAAGAAAGACTGACCTATTTTGCTGACGCGATGGTCAATAGAACCTTTCAGCTGAAACCGGGCGAAACGTTGGTTATTACATCGGACTACGGTTCCCGCCACGATTTGAACGAGGCTATTTCCAAGGCTGCCTATCAGGCGGGTGCCAAATGTATGATCGTTATTACCGCCCCTGCCCCCAGCCATGGGAAAATCGCAGATACCGTTATTGCCTATGAGCCTTTTACAGCGCTGATGAAGGAGGCGGACTGCTGGTTGGATACCGGCACGATGGGGTGGCTGTATTCCGATGCTTTTGAGACTGTGCTGGCAACAAATCCGGATATCCGCTATCTGCTGATCTCCAATCTCGATCTTGACCTGCTGTACAAGACCTTTGTGTATAACTATTGTGATGCACTGGTGGAGCTGTGCGCACAGATCAAGCGGATGGTAGACGGCGCTTCCCGTATTCGCGTGGGCTGTGCACTTGGTACGGATCTGGAGTTTGAGATCGAGCACCGGCATGTGATCACTGTGGATATCGGAAACGCCTCTGTTCCCGGATTTTTCACGTTGCCGGCCCTGTTTAACATTGTTCCGCGGTTTGGTTCCTGTAACGGGAAATTAGTAATGAGCGCGGTATACTGTGACCCGTGGGGGCTGCTGGACAAGCCACTGACAATTTTGATCAAGGACGGAAAGATCATAGGAACAGAATGTGAGAACCAGGCTGACGCCGACTCTGTGATGACATGGTTGGCACAGTGGAACGAGGAGAATATTTACAAGGTTGCGCATACCAATCTGGGGCTGCTGGCCGGTGTGAAGGGACTGTGTGGTGAGGGGATCCTGGACGAACGTTCCTGGGGCACGCTGAACTGGGGATTCGGCCACGTAACACCCTCGGAAGCGCCGCCCAACGGCAATATTTCGAAATCCCACTTCGACGGCATGGTATTGAATGGTTCCATTTGGATCGATGAGGTTCCCATTATGGAGAATGGCCGCTTCGTTCATAGCGCATTGGCTCCGCTGGCAGATGCGGTGATTCGCCATTATGAGGATTCTTATAAAACGCAACAATGAAAAGACAGGAGGTACGATCATGACCAGAGAGCAGAAAATTGAACAAATCGCAAAATTTATCGTGCACACAACCTTCAAGCTGAAGGAAGGTGATACGCTGGTTATCACCTCGGATTACGGTTCCCATCACGACATTAACGAAGCGGTTTCCCGCGAGACCTACGCAGCAGGTGCAAAGTGCCTGATCATTAAAACCGCCCCCGCCCCCAGCCACGGGAAGATCGCCGACACCGTAGTTGCCTATAAGCCCTTTACGGCCATGATGAAGGAAGCCAACTATTGGCTGGACACCGGCACCATGGGTTGGCTGTATTCTGACGCATTTGAAGATTCCTTTGTCAATAACCCCAATCTGCATTATATGCTCATCTCCATTATGGACGTGGACGAGCTGATGGATATGCTGCTGGGCTGTTATTCTCCCGAAATGCAGGCTATGACCGACTATATGGCGGAAATGATCCTCAAGGCAAAGGGATTGCGTGTGACCAATCATGACGGCACGGATTTCACCTTTGAGATCGACACCAATAACCGCAACAACGCCCAGATCGGTCTGGCGGATAAGCCCGGCTTCTATACGCCGCCCGCGATGTACAATATGATCCCCAAATATGGCACGCTGCAGGGAAAGGCGGTCGTGCGCTGCATTTATGCCGATCCCTGGGGAATGGCTGCGCCCACTACCGTCAATTTCAAGGACGGCAAGATCGACACCATTACCAGTGAAGATCCCACGGTAGCGAAGAAGTTCACAGCGTGGCTGGAAAGCAAAAACGAAGAGAACATCTACAAGATTTCCCACATTAACTTTGGCCTGCTGCCGAAGCTGCATGAGTTCTCCGATCATGGCATCAAAAATGAACGTATGTGGGGCGGTATTAACCTGGGCTTCGGTCATACCAGTCCTGTGGACATGCGTCCCAATGGTCAGACCTCCTGCGATCATCTGGATATCATTGCAGACAAGTGCGATGTCTGGGTGGATGACACAAAGGTGATGGAGAACGGGGAATTCGTTGGCCCCTTCAAGAGCTATGCCGATGCCGTCCTGAAGGTAAATGGTATGCTGTAACGCAGGCAAACTTTCCGATTATCCTGCAACAAATAATGAACAAATGAGAGGATTTTGTTATGAAAAAGAGAGTTGTTTCTTTGCTCCTGGCCGTGGTCATGATGTTTGCTCTGGCCGGCTGCGGCAACACCGGCAACACCCCCAGTAACAACAGCGCCTCGGATACACACACATTCTACTATGCAACATATGTTGATCCCATTCTCCAGTGGGATCCCAGCGGCTCTGTGTCGAATGAAGTTATGGTCTTTAATGAGGTTTACGAGACCCTTCTTCGTATCGACCCTGCCACTGATGAATTTACCCCTTGTCTGGCTACTTCCTATGAAGCGAACGAAGACGGCACGGTCTGGACGTTTAAGCTGCGCGAGGGCGTTACGTTTACGGATGGCAGCGCTTTTAACGCCGATGTTGTAAAATTCTGCCTGGAACGGACGATCTCCCTTAACGGCGCCAACGCTTATCTTTGGAACAGCCTGGACTATGTTGAGGTGATCGACGACTACACGGTTGCGCTGCACTTGAAGTATGCCGCTCCCGCCGACATCATCTGCGCCGGCTCCTATGGCTCGTTCATGTATTCCAAAGAAGCCGTAGAGAATGATCCTGATTTCTTCAATAAGGGTCAGGTTTGCGGCAGTGGCCCCTATACGTTGGCACAATACCAGGCGGGTGACTATGTGGTTCTGTCCCGTAACGAAAACTATTGGGGCGGCTGGAGTGACAATCAGTATGACTCTGTGATCTTCAAGTATGCGGCGGAATCCTCCTCCCGTCGGCAGATGATTGAGTCCAACGAGGTCAGTGCCGTGAATATGCTGCCTGCGGAGGATGTGGCCGCGCTGTCCAACTCCGCCAATTGCAAGGTGGTGGAGGCCCCGACGCTGAAAAATATGATCGCAAACTATAACACGGCCTCCGGTCCCTGCAGTGATGTCCGTGTACGTCAGGCACTTGCCTACGCGCTGCCCTACGAGCAGGTTGCAAACGTGGCCTGCGGCGGGCATGCCACGATTGGCTGCGGCTATATTCCTACAGGCCTGTTTGGACATACGGATGATCTGAATACCAATGTGTACGATCTGGAAAAGGCACGCGAGCTGCTGACGGAGGCGGGTTATGCCGACGGTATGAATCTGGTGCTGACCTATATGAGTGGAGATGAAATGCAGCGCAAGACTGCTGAGCTTTGGGCGACCGAGTTGGCCAAGCTGAATGTAACGCTGTCCATCAATGCCATGACATGGGATGGTATGTGGGATAAAGCGCGCAGCACGACGCTGGAGGATCGTCAGGATATCCTGGTTGAGTACTGGATGATCGACATTGCATCTCCCTCCGGTTGGATGGCTGCTTATACCACGGAAGCCGAACCCATCATGAACCTGAGTTATTACAGTGATCCTGAGGTGGACGCCCTCATCGCGGAAGCGGCCTCCCTGTGCGCAACTGACCGCGATGCGGCGACTGAGGTGTACTACACCATTCAGGAGAAGCTGGCGGCAGCCTGCCCCGCAACCTCTGTTGTGGATGTCAAGGATGTTTGGGTTTTGTCTGGTACAGTTGACTCCATTGATCTGAACGCCGCTTATACCATGGTGGCGCGTGTTTACGATGCCAGATGGGCGCAGTGACCATAAGCAAGCGGTAAACGTTATAGACTCACAATACGTGGGTATCCCCGCATCACCTGCCGGGTGCTGCGGGGATACCCGGCAATCCACCAAAAGGAAGTGATTCCGTGCATCTTAACGACGCAAAATATCACACGCATGCCTTGCGGATCAGTGCAAAGAAGACCGCCCAGGATAATCCGTATTATTATTCGAATGAGCGCCTTGCCAATTGCCTGCATGTGATGGAACGACTTCGCACAGACAGCTGGTTAAAGCCCAAAGCGCTGGAGCTGCGATTGACGTCCGTTTTAGGGTTGGAGGGTGGTTATCGCGCTGCCTGTGGGGAAGATGCCTGCCGGATTGACATAAGCGTGTATGTATCGCCCCCCGCCTCCGGCGCTGAGCTGGAGCAGAAGCTTTGCCCGTTGGGTAAGGCGCATGGTGTATGCATCAATGTTCTTGACAGGGGGAGCTCACATGTGGACTGAACGAATTCAGCAGGAATATCTGGAGATCTTCCGTAGCCTTTTGCGGTTTGATACCACAAATCCTCCCGGGTATGAAAAGGATATTGCCCAATACATCCACCGTAAACTGACGGACGCGGGGATCGAAAGTCACATTGTTGGAAAGACGCCAAACCGCGCCAATGTGTTGGCGAGGATCTCCGGAAGTGATCCCTCTGCCAAGCCGCTTATGCTGATTTCGCATATTGATGTTGTAGAAGCGGATGACTGGAGTGTTCCCGCGTTTTCGGCCTATGAAAAGGACGGCATCCTCTATGGCCGGGGTACAATTGATACCAAACAGTTGACTGCCGGACAGCTGATGGCCATGCTGCTGATGGCGCGGTCAGGCCGTCGGCCGCACAGGGATGTCATATTGATCGCGGCAGCCGATGAGGAAAACGGCAGCAATTATGGAATGGCCTATCTCACCGAAAATTATCCCGAATGGTTTCCAGAGGCTTATGTATGGAGTGAGGGCGGCGGCTTTATCGTACATAATGGAGAGAAGCAGTACCGTTTATGTGCGGGAAGTGAAAAATCAACGCTTTGTGTTCGCATCTGCATTGACCCAGGCGCCGAAGGAGCGGGATTGGAAGGGCAAACGCTGTATTATGTGGCCCGCGTATTGGAAAAGCTGACCTCTTATACGCCGAGCACTACTTTGACCAGTGCCACAGAACGCTTTTGCAAGATACTGCCGCCGGAAGAGATCAGGGATCCGACGATTCGCAATTTATGGGAATACAGCACAAAATGCTCCATGCAGCTGAATGAATTTCACCTCTGTGCGGAAACCATCGGCTGTGGAAAGCCTGTGGAACTGTTCGTCAGCTTCAAGCTGCTGCCGACTACCCCACGGCGCGAGATCGAAGACCTGTTTGCCGCGCTGCTATGCGGCGAACCGGCGACATGGGAAGTTACCGACTTTCAAGAGGGGTATGAGAGCAGTTTTGACAATGAATTTATTGATGTTCTCGATTCCGTATCAAAACGGCTGGATCCGGAAACACAGCTGCTGCCTATGATGATCCTGGGTAGTACGGATGGCCGGTTTATCGGCGGAAATGTCTATGGCTATACGCCGCTGCTTCGAGATATGCCGTTTTCGACTGTGCTTCAACTGGTGCACGGGAAAGACGAACACATAACGTTGGATTCCGCCGTTTACAACGGGCGCGTTATTTGTGAAGCGGCGGCAGAATTTGCGTATAACAAAACAGGAGGGTAGAGTATGGGATATTTTGATAACGCTGCCATCAATTTTGATGTGCTGAAAAAACGCGCGTTTAACTATCGGTGGGCCGAAGTTCCTGACGGCGTCATTCCCTTGACCGCCGCTGATCCGGATTTTCCCGCACATCCCGCCGTTCGTGAAGCGATTATCAACTACGCCAAGGAGGGCTATTTTTCCTATACGCCGCACCGCGGTATGCCCGACTTCATGGCAAGTATTTCCAAGGCGCTGAAGCTTCGGAAAAATGAGGATGTTCCGCCGGAACTGATCCTGCCGATCGACAGCGCCGCGCGAGGGATGTATGTGATCGCACAGACCGTTTTGCAGCCCGACGACGAAATGATCGTTTTCGATCCGGTGGACTTTTTGTTTCGCCAGTCGTGCTTGTCGGCCGGTGCTACACCCGTGCTGTTCCCAGCGCGCCTGGACGGGGATCACATTGATCTGAGTGAATTGGAGCGCTATATTACACCGAAGACCAAGATGATTGGCCTTTGTAATCCGCATAATCCGCTGGGCGCCCTGTATACCCGTGAGGATCTGGAACACATCCTTTCATTGGCCGAAAAATATGATCTGTATATCATGAACGATGAGATTTGGTCGGATATTGTGTATCCGCCGAAGAAGTTCATCAGTATTCTGGAACTGGGCACCCAGCGCAACCGTAAAACACTGTCTGTTTTCGGCTGGTCGAAGAGCTTCTGCGTGGCGGGTCTGCGTATCGGCTGCGTATATGGGCAAGACAAAGAACTGTTTGATAAGGTAATCGACAAATCAGCCGTTATGACTACGGCCGGCGGCATTTCATCCCTATCTCAAATTGCCGGAAAAACCTGTGTTGATCAGTGCTATGGCTGGCTTGATGAGTTCCTTCTGCATCTGAAAGGCAATCGGGATTATGCGGTGGAGCGGATCAACGCCATGCCGGGTCTGCGGGCGCGGAAGGCAGACGCGACCTATTTGCTGTTTTTTGATATCACACAGACGGGAAAAGACAGCCAGACATTTGTTGACGAGCTGCTTCAGCAGCAGAAGCTGGCTTTGACACCTGGCAGCGCCAAGTTCTTTGGGCCGGGTGCGGAAGGACGGGTTCGTTTGTGTTATGCCACCAGCCGCGAGGTATTAAAAGAAGGGCTGGATCGTCTGGAGGCATATACAAGATCCATCAGCAAATAATCTGCTACACTCTACCATAAAAGATTAGAACAGGAGTTGCGTATAATGAAAAAACTGATTTCAACAACACAGGCTCCCGCCGCGATCGGCCCCTACTCCCAGGGGGTAGAGACCCAGGGAACGATGATATTTGTTTCCGGACAGCTTCCGATTGATCCCAATACAGGCGCTTTCGCAGGGGATGATATTGTCACCCAGTGCCACCAGTCCATTCGCAATGTCAAAGCCATTCTCGAAACGGCCGGCACCGATCTGGAACACGTTGCCAAGACCACGGTGTTTATCAAAAACATGAACGACTTTTCCGCCTTGAATGAGGTATACGCGCAGTATTTTTCCAATGGTCTTCCTGCACGCTCCGCTGTTGAAGTCGCCTGCCTTCCCAAGGGTGCGCTGGTGGAGATCGAGGCTATCGCTATCAAGTAAGTACCTGTGATTTGCTGAAAGACGCTACTTCACACGTAATCAGGATAATTTGCAGCACAGGGGTAGAACTCTTCTTGCTTTTATAATACTTTCGTTATATAATAACCATTTAGAGAGCTTTACGACAAAGCAATATGATGGTTTCATTTCAATATAAAGCGGAGGAATAAAGAATGGCGATGGCAGAATGGACGACGAAATTAACCGATGTTGACCGGGTGATTTTATCATCCTATAAAAGCTTTTCCGAAGGTCTTTCCGACTATCTGGGCGAAGGATACGAGATCGCGCTGCATAGTCTGGAAAATTTGGATCGCTCTGTGATAAAAATTATTAATGGTTATCATACCGGACGAAGTGAAGGTGCGCCCATTACGGATTTGGCTTTGACAATGCTGAGCCGAATCAAAAGCAATCAAATCGAGCCCTATATTTCTTACAACACGACCAATAGCAAGGGAGAGCCCATGCGCTCCACCACGATCGCCGTTATGGGAGAACATGGCCGGATTATTGGCCTGCTCTGTATCAATTTCTATCTGAACACACCGCTGACCAGCGTCATCAAGAATTTGACTACGCCGGACAGCAGCGAAACGGAGTCTTTGTCAGAGCGCTTTGCGGATAATATCGGCGACATGCTGCATAATACGGTGCAGGATGTGCATACACTGGTTATGTCTGATCCGTCGATCCCCTGTGGCCGGAAAAAACGTGCCATTGTGAAGGAACTCCACAGCCGCGGTGTTTTTAATCTGAAGGATTCGGTCGTCCGCACCGCAGAACTGCTGCAGGTCTCACGGAACACGATATACATGTATATCCGCGAAATTGACGAGAAGAATGCGGAGTCCAAGGAACGTGGTTAATGCTCTTGTCAGGTTTCAAGAATACAAGATTTCTCTGCGCTATTTGTTCTGTATTCTTGATCGCACAATACCCTACTGCACAGGGAACCGGAACGCCTTTTGAAAAGGTGTTCCGGTTCCCTGTGTTTTCTTCAGTTATGAATCTACCGGATCAATCAAAGCCGAACAGGCCCATGATGCGGTGATAGAGGTCCTTGTGCTCCTCGTACCAGTCCTTGCGCTCCTGCAGCAGACGCTCCGCGTCGGCGTATTCCTCCAGCGCCTGGCTGGCCTCCAGATAGCCGCGGGTCAGAACGCGCATGCGCTTGCTCATGTACTGCATGATGGACATGATCTTGGCGGGACGCTCCTGAAAATAGTGGCCGAAGTTTTCGTGGGTGATGACGATGCAGGCCGTTTTCTCCAGCGCCACGGCGGTGGCGTTCTGGGGGCGGCTCTCCAAAAAGCCCACGATGCCGAAAAAGCCGTCGGCCTCCACCTCGTTCAGCAGCCGCTGGGTGGGCTTGCGGTAGTCCACATACAGGGCCACCTGGCCCCACAGCACATCAAAGATGGCGGATACATAGTCGCCTTGCTGATAGATGATCTCGCCTTTTTTGAAAATTCTTTCTCCTGATTCCGGATGGCTCGTTGTCATGTTCTTCGCCGCCTTTCTATCATAGAATATAAAATGAGAAACGTTTTAGAACATCTTGTCCACGTAGGCATTCAGCTTTTTCGCGTCATAGCTGTCCTTATAGGTGGTTTTGAAGCGCTGCACCGTCAGAGAGTTGAACTGAGTCACCTTGCGATACTTCATGATGCCGGCCACCAGACCAAACAGGGCGCAGATGGGGGCGTAGGGCATCATTCTCACGCAGGTATACACCAGCGCGGCCACCACCACGATCGAAATGACCACACCGGCGATCTGCTTCTTCGGCTGGATGAGCTTT
This sequence comes from uncultured Oscillospiraceae bacterium, assembly GCA_934573935.1. Taxonomy (GTDB): domain Bacteria; phylum Bacillota; class Clostridia; order Oscillospirales; family Oscillospiraceae; genus Vescimonas. The sequence continues at coordinate 21,320 of CAKTMO010000007.1, forward strand.
ACCTCCTCGGCGCTGATGATACCCTCGTCGATCATGGTCTGGGCAAAGCGCTTCTGCACGCCGAACTGGGATACCGCCGACAGCACGATGGGCGCCACCGCGAAAAACGAAAACAGCGTAATGACAGCGTTCCACAGGAACACGCCAAATCCTTCCATATTACCCATAATAACTACTCCTTTTCAGAATGACATAATTATGCTTCGCAGAATTCTACGTGTATATCGTTTCTGCCGGACAGATACAGCAGATGACTGTAGCACAGCTTGAAGGAAACCGTGTCGCCCACCTGCAGAGGGCGAGGATGATCGGTCACGTCTAAAATACAGTGATCCGAGCTGCCGCCCACCACGGTGATGCCCGCGTCAAGGGGGATCAGGCTCTCCAGTTCGCCTACGTCGGCCCGCCCCAGCGCCAGCAGGGCGCGGCGGCGGATGCCGTGATCCTCATACACCGGCTTGCGGCCAAAGGCGTCGATGCAGAACTGGCCCTGGGGATAGGTGGGCTTGTCCCGTACCTCAATGACCTCCGCCGTCAGGGTGAAGGTATCGGTGCGCAGATAGTCCATATCGGAGATGTGCCACAGGTTCTGCAGGTCGTTGCTCAGCAGGATGTTTTCCCCGATGCGCAGGTGGTTGATGCCCTTCGGCATGGTGTGCCAGTGTACCAGCGTGTAGGAGCTGGTGGCGCCGCCGGAGATGATCTCCAGCTTGCGGCCGATGGCATCCTCCACCCGATGGGCCAGCGCCAGCAGCTGCTCCATCTTCTCCGGCGTGGGCTGAATGGAGCCGTAGCAGCTCAGGTTCACGCCGACGCCGGAAAGGTGCACATGGGGCAGGTCGCGCTCCACATGGATGCAGGCGGACACAAATTCCTCCTTATCCCAGAAGCCCTCCCGCAGATCGCCCAGATCCGCCATCACGATCACGCTGTGGGTCCTGTCCTGCCGCTGGCATTCCTTTTCCAGCGCGTCCAGCGTGGCGCGCTCGCTTTGCAGGGACATGTCGCACAGCGCCACGGTATCCGCCAGCTCCGTCAGCCCGGGGATGCGGATCAGGAGAAAGGGGCCCTCTACACCGTCGGCACGGCAGCGAGCCACCTGCTCCAGACGGCTGGTGCCGATCTGGGCCGCGCCGCAGCCGCGCATGACGCGGGCCACCGGAGGCATGCCCTCGCAGCCCTTGATGACGCCGCAGACCTGGATATCCTGTGCGCGGCAGCGGTCGATCACCTGCTGGGCGTTATGCCGAAGCCTGTCCAGATGGACGTTGAGACATGGAAATTGCCGGTTCATGGTTTCACCTCGTTTTGTCAGTAAAAATCAGTATAACACATATTCCCGCATAACGCCACCCTATTTTTTCTTTCTTGGGAAAACTCTTGCCAAATACTGTCCTGCTGACTATAATCATGGTATAGTAATAGAGATGACCCCTGCAAGAAAGGAAGTTTCCCATGAAAAAATGCATTGTATTAGCCTCTATGCTGCTGGCTATGGCGCTATCGCTGAGCGGCTGCCACAGGCATGTATCCACCGCCCCCGCCACCTGCACGGAACCGGAGGTGTGCGCCGAATGCGGCAAGGTGATGACGGCGGCGCTGGGCCATGAGCCTGGGCCGGAGGCCACCTGCGCCGCGCCCCAGACCTGCCTGCGCTGCGGCATTGAACTGTCGCCCCAGCTGAGCCATACCTCCGCCGGTCCTGCCACCTGCACGGAAGCCGAGGTCTGCGCCGTGTGCGGCGTGGTCATCCGCCCCGCACCGGGCCACACGGTGGGTGAGGACGGCGTGTGTACCGCCTGCGGACAGCAGGTCGTTCCCGCAGGACAGAAGTACATCCCCCCCGGCAAGGGCAGCGCCGTCTCCTCCGACGATGCCGCCTCCGTGGTGCCGGAAACCGACAGCGGCCACTATCACAACGACATCGCCGCCTATTACGCCAACGCGGTGCTGGTGTGCGGCGACTACGGCGTGGAATACTTTGCCCCCGATCCCGCCGGCTCCAGCGGCTATGCCGACATCGTGAACCAGTTCGCCGCCAAATACCCCAACATCCATGTCAGCTGCCTGATCACGCCCAAAAGCTGCGCCTATCATTCGCCGGAGGGCTATGACGATCCCCACGACCGCATCGCCGACTTCATCCGCGCCACCTACGACATGATGGACAGCTCTGTCACCACCGTGGACTGCATGGGGCTGATGGATCAGCACGCGGACGAGTACCTGTTCTACCGTACCGACCACCACTGGACCAGCCTGGGGGCCTACTACGCCTCAGCGGCCTACTGTCAGGCCAACGGCATCACGCCCTACGGGCTGGACAGCTATGATACGGTGATCCGCACCGGTTACACCGGCTCACTGTATATGTACGGCGACCATCCCGCTGAGCTGAAGGCCGCTCCGGACTACTCCGCGGCGCGGTTCCCCCATGTGGGCTATTCCTTGGTGTACTACCGCGACGGCGTGTCGTATAACGGGCAGGCCGTCAACGGCGGCACCAACGAATACGCCGCCATGTTCCTGTGCGGCGACCAGCCCCTGACCGTGATCACCACCGACAACAAGAACGGCAAGACCCTGCTGGTGTTCAAGGAATCCTACGGCAACGCCTTTGTCCCCTATATGATCGACTACTATGAGCGCATCGTGGTGGTGGACATCCGCGAGGAGGTGGGCAGCGTGGCGGACATCATCGCCCAATACGGCGTCACCGACGCGCTGATTTTGAACAACTATCAGGCGGTGGGCAGTCTGCAAAGCGGACTGGCGCGCCGCGCCCTCTCCTGACCGAACCACAAAAAATGACCTTCCCGATGGGAAGGTCATTTTTTTGGAGCTTTCTCAAAACGCCCAGTTGCCGTCGCGGAAGATGGGAACAGTCTTGCCGTCGGCGCAGACGGCGTCGATGTTCATGTCCTGGGAACCGATCATGAAATCCTCGTGGATCATGGAGTCGTTGACGCCCAGCGCGCGGCACTCCGCCAAAGTCTTCTCGTGGAAGTTCTCGATGGTGTCGGCAAAGCCCATGCCCAGCGCCAGGTGGCAGGCGGCGTTCTCGTCAAACAGCGTGTTATAGAAGAGGATGCCGGACTTGCGGATGGGGGAATCATAGGGCACCAGAGCGCACTCGCCCAGATAGGCGCTGCCCTCATCCATAGTGATGAGCTTGGTCAGCAGCTCGTTGTTCACCTCGGCGTGCCACTCCACAGCCTTGCCCTCGTGGAACCTGATCCAGAACTTGTCGATGAGCTGGCCCTGATAGCTGAGGGGCTTGGTGGCGTAGACGATGCCCTCCGCCTGGCCCCGCTTGGGGGAGATAAAGCACTCCTCGCTGGGGATGTTGGGGTTGAAGACGATGCCCTGCAGGCTCTTCTCGCTGCCGCCGCAGAAGCGGCCTTCGGGGATCATGCCCACGGTGAAGTCAGTGCCGGTGGCGCTGGTGTAGTGGAGCTTTTCGATATGCAGGCTGTTGAGGTAGGCACAGCGGTCGTGAAGATCCTTGTTGTGAGCCTCCCACGCGGCCACAGGGTCGTCATCCACACGGGAGGTGGTCAGAATATGCTGCCACAGCTGCTCCATAGCGGCGGCGGGCCGCAGTTCCGGAAACAGCTTCTTGGCCCACGCCTTGCCGGGGACGGCGGCGATACACCACTGATACTTGTTCTCGATGGCGTCGCGGTAGGGCTTGGCGATGGGGTAGCGCTTCTGCTGGGCCTTGGCCATCTTCGTCTGGTCGATGCCCTTCAGGCCGTCGGGATCCTCGCTGATGAGATAGATGCGGCAGGGGATGGTATCCACATAGTGCTGCCAGCGGGCCTCCTCGTAGTTCTCCACTTTGCCCAGGGTGGTCAGGGTGCGGTAGCGGTAATGGATCTTCTGCAGGGGCTGGTAGTCCCAGTCCACCACCACCTTTTTGGCCTTGCATTTATAGCACTCCTCCACCAGCATCTTGACGAATTCCGGCTGGTCCAGGTCGGCCTCGATAAAGACCTCCTGACCAGGCTGGATGTTGACGCCGCAGCGGGCGATCAGGCGGGCATAGCTGCGCAATACGGTTTTTTTCATCGGTAGTCGCTCCTTTTTGAGAATATTCTATCATGGATAGTATAACACCGCGGCAGCCGTTTGAAAAGCGGCGGCGGAAATTTTTTCATAGACCGGACGCCAGCTCCGCGATCCGCGTCCACAGCACGGGGCCTACCGCGCCGCTCTGGTCGATGCCCTGCTGCCGCTGAAGGGCCAGCACCGCACGCTGGGTGGCGGGGCCGAAGATGCCGTCCACCTCCACCGTGGGAATGGCGGGATCCCGTGCGGCGATGGTGCGGATATTCCGCTGCAGCTGCCGGACGGAGCGCCCCTCGTCCCCCAGAGCCAGAAAGCGGCCTGGGTACACCTGCTCGATAAAATTCTGATAGTCCTGGGGCAGATCCCGCAGGATCTGGTCGTACACGTTCAGCATGCGGTTCCAGGTGTCGCGGCCCACGATGCCGTCCACCGTCAGGCCATAGGCATTCTGGAAGGCATACACCGCGTCGCGGGTGGCGTCGTCAAAGGTGCCGGTGATGGCGATCTGGGGCAGCTCCGGCAGGAAAAAGCCCAGAAAGGCCAGATAATACTGCACCGTGCTGACCGCCACGCCGGTGTCGCCGTAGCGCAGCACCTCCAGAAAGGCGGGCTGTATCTCCGTCAGGGTCAGCCCCTCGCTGGCCAGCTCCGAGAGCTGCTTGACCCCTGTCCAGACCTCCTTGATCTTATACCAGGTGGCCTTGCCCACAATGCCGTCGGTGTCCAGATTGAACACCCGCTGGAATTCCCGCACCGCGTCCTCCGTGCTGCGGTCATAGTCGTTGGACACCGGCGAGATAGCGGGTATCCCGGGATAGTTCTCACGGATGCGGTTGAGCTGCTGCTGAATGGTGCGGACGCTCTGACCATAGGAGCCCCGTTCCAGTGGGCGGCCCGGGTAAGAGGGGATATTGTCCCCCACCGGCGCGTCAAAGACGATGTTGATATCGTCGCCATAGTAGTATTGCAGGATCTCGTAGGGAATATAGCCCGCCTCCGCCAGATCCACGCTGCCCCATTGGCTCAGGCCGTTGCAGCGGGTGCGGTTGCCGTCGCAGAAGGCGGCGAACAGCGGCTCCACGTTGCCCTGGCGCACGATGTAGTTGTTGAAGATGTCGTCTACGATGCGGCTGATGTTTTCAAACACGTTGCCGCCGGAGACATAGGCCTGATCCCGCTGGGTGGTGCTGGTGATATCAAAGTCGTAGCCGCGGCTGCGGTAATACTCCGTATAGATCCGGTTCAGCGCAAAGGAGATCTGGGCCAGAATGTTGGCCCGCAGGGCCGCCTCCGGCCAGGTGGGGTACAGCTCGTGGGAGGCCACGTTCTTGATGTAGCTGGTGAAGGGGACCGTCACGTTGGGGGCGGGGCTGTCGGGCAGGCCCAGATGGACGGTGATATTGGTGGGGACCACCGGATAGGTCGGCATAGGCTCCCCTCCTTCCCTATCGGGTCGCCGGCGTCAGCAGCACCGGCAGGATGGTTTTGGTGCCGATGAAAACGTCCACCGGCAGGTCGGTGACCGTTTCATAGCTGGGATGGCTCACCGACACCACGTAGTTGGTCACGCTCTCGGCGGCGGTGCTGGGGCTCTGGGATTCATAAAAGGGCTTTGCCGGCAGGATGAAGCCGTCGGCGATGCCGCTGCTGTCGGTGCGGCGGCGGTACAGCGGCACGCGGCCGCCGCCCAGCATTACCGCCACCTCCACCAGCGCCCGATTCACCGGAAAGGCGCCCAGCGCCGTGGAGACCTGCACCCGCAGGGTGCCACGCTCCGGATTGCCGTCCAGAAAGGGCTGCAGCTGCTGTAGGGAAAAATCCTGATTTGCCATGGATATGTCCTCCTATAAACGGCGGCGGAGGGCCGCCGTGGATCATGGTTCCTTCCATTGTATGAAAATGGGCGCTTTGGGGTGAAAATCCCTTGACAAACCGCGGCAAAGTGGGTACAATGTGAGCAATGTTTTTGTCATAGAAACAGGCAATGATGGGAAAAAAGCGCAGTAATGCCTGACGGAAGAGAGCCGGCGGTCTGGTGTGAGCCGGTGCGGGTACTGCGTGATACTGGCCCCTGAGCCTTCCGTCTGAACAGGGCGGAACGGCCGCGCCCCGTTACAGGCGCTTCCCCTTGCACGCAAGGGGGACTGAGCGCCGCGCGGGTGACCGGCGGCGGAATCAGGGTGGTAACACGTTTTCACGTCCCTGACTTCTTCGGAAGTCGGGGACTTTTTATTGTACCAAAACAAATTCAGATAGAAGGAGAAACAGCATGAATTACGATTTTGCGGCCATTGAAAAGAAATGGCAGGAAAACTGGGAGAAGACCAAGCCCTACCGCGCCGTTACCGGCGACACGACACGGAAAAAGTTCTACGGTCTGATCGAGTTCCCCTACCCCTCTGCCCAGGGTCTGCATGTGGGCCATCCCCGCCCCTTTACGGCCATTGATATCGTGACCCGCAAAAAGCGGATGGAGGGCTATAACGTCCTGTTCCCCATCGGCTACGACGCATTCGGCCTGCCTACGGAGAACTTCGCCATCAAGAATCATATCCATCCCGCCATCGTCACCCACGACAACATCGCCAACTTTACCCGCCAGCTGAAGATGCTGGGCTACGGCTTTGACTGGGACCGCTGCGTCAACACCTCCGATCCGGAGTATTACAAGTGGACCCAGTGGATCTTCCTGCAGCTGTTCAAGCACGACATGGCCTATAAGGCCACCATGGCCGTCAACTGGTGCACCAGCTGCAAGGTGGTGCTGGCCAACGAAGAGGTCGTCAACGGCGTGTGCGAGCGCTGCGGCGGCGAGGTGGTGCAGAAGGAAAAGAGCCAGTGGATGCTGCGCATCACCAAATATGCCCAGCGGCTGATCGACGATCTTGACGATCTGGACTATATCGAGCGCGTCAAGACCCAGCAGAAGAACTGGATCGGCCGCTCTACCGGTGCGGAGATCACCTTTAAGACCAACATGGGCGAGGATGTGACCGTGTATACCACCCGCGCCGATACGCTGTTCGGCACCACCTATATGGTCATCTCCCCTGAGCATCCCCTGCTGAAGAAATGGCTGCCTCAGATCGCCAACCGCGCCCAGGTGGAGGCCTATCAGGCCGAGGCCGCCCGCAAATCCGACTTTGAGCGCGGCGAGCTGAACAAGGACAAGACCGGCGTTCGGCTGGAGGGCGTGGAGGTCATCAATCCCGTCACCCACAAGCCCCTGCCCATGTTCGTGTCCGACTACGTGCTGATGGGCTACGGCACCGGCATCGTCATGGGCGTGCCCGGCCACGACCAGCGCGACTGGGAATTCGCCACCAAGTTCGGTCTGCCCATCATCGAAGTGGTGGCCGGCGGCGACGTGACCAAGGAGGCCTTTGTGGCCAAGGACGACAGCGCCGTGATGGTGAACTCAGGCTTCCTGAACGGCATGACTGTCCGCGAGGCCATCCCCGCCATGAAGAAATACGTGGTGGAACAGGGCTTCGGCCATGAAAAGGTCAACTACAAGCTCCGCGACTGGGTGTTCTCCCGCCAGCGTTACTGGGGCGAGCCCATCCCCCTGGTGAACTGCGAAAAGTGCGGCTGGGTGCCGCTGCCGGAGGATCAACTGCCGCTGGTGCTGCCGGAGGTGGAGGCCTATGAGCCCACCGATGACGGCGAAAGCCCCCTGGCCCGCATGACCGACTGGGTCAACACCACCTGCCCCTGCTGCGGCGGCCCCGCCAAGCGCGAGACCGACACCATGCCCAACTGGGCCGGTTCCAGCTGGTACTTCCTGCGGTATATGGATCCCCACAACAAGAACGAGCTGGTGTCCAAGGAGGCCGAGGAATACTGGGGCCCCGTGGACTGGTACAACGGCGGCATGGAGCACACCACGCTGCACCTGCTGTACTCCCGCTTCTGGCATAAGTTCCTGTACGACATCGGCGTGGTCCACACCAAGGAGCCCTATGCCAAGCGCACCAGCCACGGCATGATCCTGGGCGAGAACCCCTACTACGTGGGCAACGCCAAGACCGAGGCCGAAAAGGAGGAGCTGATCCGCCTGCACGGCAATCTGGCCCTGCGGCCCTCTGTGAAGATGTCCAAGTCTCTGGGCAACGTGGTGAACCCCGACGATGTAGTGAAGGAGTTCGGCGCCGACACCCTGCGCCTGTATATCATGTTCATCGGCGACTTTGAGAAGACCGCCACCTGGTCCACCAACGCCGTCCGCGGCTGCAAGAAGTTCCTGGACCGCTGCTGGAATCTGATGGACATGGCCGAGGATAACGACCAGATCTCCGCCAAGAACGAGTCCATCATCCACAAGACCATCAAAAAGGTCACCAGCGATATCGACGAACTGAAGATGAATACCGCCATCGCCGCCCTGATGGCGCTGGTGAACGCCTTCTACAGCAACGGTCTGACCAAGGGCGACCTGTCCATGCTGATGCTGATGCTGTCCCCCTTCGCCCCCCACATGGTGGAGGAGATGTGGGAGCTGACCGGCTTTGCCGCCAAGAGCGGCAAGATGGCCATGCAGATGGATTGGCCCGCCTACGACGAGGCCAAGACCATCGACGCCAACGTGGAGATGGCCGTACAGGTCAACGGCAAGCTGAAGGGCACCGTCAACGTTCCCGTGGACAGCGATGAGGCCGCCGTCATGGAGGCCGTCAAGGCCGTGGAAAAGGTGCAGAAGGCCACCGAGGGCATGAGCATCGTCAAGACCATTCTGGTAAAGAACAAGCTCATCAACCTGATCGTAAAGCCCGCCAAGTAAGAAACCAGACAAAAGAGAGGCGCCGCGGAATTTCCGCGGCGCCTTTTCTGAAAAGCAGGAAAATTTTCAAATGGAGGATACGGGAATATAAAAAGCTCCCCTATGCAGGAAACTGCATAGGGGAGCTTTGCTTAGTGCCGGCTTTTATGAGCGCGGCTTACTTTACCGATAGTCTGGTGTAATCGTTGCCAGCTCAGGCAAACAGATAGCCGTATTTGTCACGAATGGTGACGATCAGCGTCTCCAGATCGGCGGGCAGGTCATTTTTGCCGCTCAAATCATAGTCCTTCGGCTCACCGAAGGTGCGCACGCGCACCTTGTTGCCGCCCAGGAACAGGACACCTGCGTTGTGGGAATCCACCATGTCCTCCGCGGTCTGGAACAGGGTGAACTTGTCGTGGCAGGGCTCGGAGGCGTAGGGGCAGAACTGGGTGCAGTTGCCGCACTCGTTGCACATCTTGTCCACGTGGACGATCTGATGCTTGCCGTCGGCCATGGCGATGGCCACGTTGGCGCGGTTGGGGCAGGAGTCCACGCAGTTCTCGCACACCGTCTGGCACTGCAGGCAGCGCTTGCCCTCCTGGCAGGGATACTCCGCCATCTTCAGGGTGCCCTTCTTGGCGGCGGCGTCCGCGATGGTGACGTAGGCCTGGGCGGGGATCTCGTAGGTGTGGGGCGCGCCGATGACTTCCGCGGCGAAAGCGGCGGCGTCCGCGATGCCCTCGACGACGGTGGCGGGGCCGCGGGTGGCGTCACCGGCGGCGTACACGCCCTCGATGTTGGTCTTGAAGGCGGGACGGCCCTTCTTGTCCAGCTGGATGCCGTTGGCGGCCATGAGGGCGTCGTCCACCTGCTCGCCCACGGCGGAGATCACCAGATCGCAGGGGATGTCGAAGAACTCACCGCTGCCCACGGGGCTGCGGCGGCCGGAGGCATCCGCCTCGCCCAGCACCATCTTTTCACACGTCAGCACGCCGTCGGCCTGCTTCACGGGAGCGGCCAGCTCGGCGAAGGTCACGCCGTCAGCCAGGGCCAGGGCCAGCTCATGCTCGTCGGCGGGCATGTACTTGCGGGTACGGCGATAGACTAGGGTCACGTTCTTGGCGCCGCTGCGCTTGGCAAGACGGGCCGCGTCCATGGCGGTGTTGCCGCCGCCGATGACGGCGATATTGCCTGCCACGGCGATGTTGCCTGCCTTCATGCCCTTCATCCACTGGATGGCACCGGCCACGTCACCGGCGATGTCCAGCTTGCCGGGCTTCCATGCGCCCACGGCGAACAGAATGTGGGTGTAACCCTGCTTTTTCAGCTCCTCCACAGAGGGAGCGGGGGCGCCGCACTTGACCTCGACGCCGTACTTCTCCATCATGGCGATGTCTTTGGCGATGGTCTCGTTGGCAATGCGGAAGCTGGGGATCACGTGACGAGGCACGCCGCCCAGTTCCTTTTCACGCTCGAAGATGGTCACGGCGATACCGGCGCGGGCCAGGAAGTTGGCGGCGGCGATACCGGTGGGGCCGCCGCCGATGATGGCGGCCTTCTTGCCCGCCACCTTCTCAGTGGGACGGATGTTGGCCATGACGGCGCTGTAGCCGTTCTTGGCGGCCACCAGCTTGGCGTCGCGGATGTGGACGGACTCCTCGTAGAAGTTGCGGGAGCACTTGGTCTGGCAGCGGTGTGCGCAGATGGTGCCGGTCAGGAAGGGCAGGGGGTTCTTCTCACAGATCAGCTTCAGAGCCGGGCCGTACAAGCCCTTGTTCACCAGCTCCAGATACTCAGGAATGTCCTGAGCAATGGGGCAGCCGCCCTTGCAGGGTGCGCTGAAGCAGTCGATCCAGGGCACGTTCTTGTCGCTCTTGCGGCTGGGCAGGGGCTTGATGGGCTTCACGTGATGCACGTCAGTGTGGCTGGCGGTGGACATCTCGCAGATGGCCTGGGTATCAGTGCCGCAGAAGGGCTTGTAGGTCATGGGCTCCACCTTTTCCACCATCTGCAGCAGACGGTTGTAGCCGCCGGGCTTCAAAATGGTGGTGGCCACGGTGATGGGCCAGATGCCTGCGGCAAACAGCTTGTCGCAGTTGAAGTACTCCGCGCCGCCGGCGAAGGAGATACGCATCTTGCCCTTAAACTGGCGGGAGATACGGTGGCACATCTCAATGGTCAGGGGGAACAGGCTGCGGCCGGACATGTACATTTCGTCATTGGGCAGCTCGCCGCGGGTGGTGTCCACAGGGAAGGTGTTGCTGAGCTTCAGGCCGAACTCCAGCCCCTTGCTGTCGGCCAGGGCCTGTAGGCGCTCGAACATAGGCACGGCGTCGGCCCACTGGAGATCCTCGTTGAAATGGTGCTCGTCAAACACGATGTAGTCGTAGCCCATGCTGTCCAGGGTGCGGCGCGCGGTCTCGTAGCCCAGAATGGTGGGGTTGCACTTGACGAAGGTGTGCAGGTGCTTCTCGGAGATCAGATAGCTGGCGATGCGCTCAATCTCATCGGGGGGGCAGCCGTGGAGGGTGGACACGGTGACGCTGCGGCTGACGCGGGGGTCAATGGCGTCGATATAGTCGCTCTCCTCGGGGAACAGCTCCTTCAGAACGGCCTTGCACTCGCCGAAGATGGCGGTCTTGGTAGCGTCCTTCATGCCCTCGATATAGGTGTTGACCTTCTCGCCCTTGATGCCCTCCAAATCGTAGCCTACGGACATATTGAACACGAAGCCGTTGGGATCGCCCAGACCGTAGACCTTGCTGAGCACCTTCAGGGCGCACCAGGCCTTGATATATTCGTCCATGGCCTGGGGCACGGTCAGCTCGGTGGACCATTCCTGATTATAGCCCTCGTCATTGGCCAGGATGCAGGGGCGGGGCACACAGGCGGCCAGATCGGCGCCGTCCATCTTCTGGACGGTCTTTACCTCGAAGAAGCGGGCGCCGGCCATGTAGGCGGCGATGATGTTCTGGGCCAGCTGGCTGTTGGGACCGGCGGCGGGGCCGAAGGGCGTTTCGATACGCTCGCCAAAAATGGGCAGCGACTTGCCGGTGGCATGATATGCCTTGCGGACACCGAAGATCTCGCCGCAGTTGGCGTATTCGGTGACCACCCAGTTCATCAGAGACTTAAAAGGGATGGGATACATTTTTTCAGACATGGGATGTCCTCCTTGTCATAGTTCAGAATAATACTCGTCCTCCGCCCAGTGGGCGGGATTATTGTCGATGTATTGCCAGATGCGGAGATAATCTGCCTCGTTGCGGATGACGTGGTCGTAAAAGGATGTTTGCCATATGGACCAAATTCGCGTGTAACCATTACCTTGATGGATCGAACGATATCCGAAAGTGTCGTAGGGCGGGGTGCCCTCACCCCGCCGTCTGCGGCAGGTTCAATGGCAACGATCAAATGTACATGGTTGGGCATGATAACAAATGTATTTATTGAAACATTTGGGTATATATCATTCGTCCGAAAAATGTGCTTTTCAATCGTGCGCCCGATATCGGATAATTCTACGCACGGCGGGGTGAGGGCACCCCGCCCTACGGATATGCGGCTTAATATTCTTTTGCGCTTATCGGTGCATATGGTCACAAAATACCAACCGTGGCTGTAATCGAAGCCTTTTAACCGCGGATGGCTCCGCTGCGGCAATATATCCACGTATTAATAGGTTCTGTGATTCAAATCGCCCCATAGCTTCTTGGCGGCTTCCAGGATATGGGCGTTTTCGGCCTCTTCGTCGATGCCCACCAGCACGCGGTCCTGCATCAGCAGCTTGCCGGCGGCGATGGTGGTCTGGCACTGGCGGCCGGTCATGCCGAAGAGCATGTGACCGTCGATATTCTCGTCGGAGAAGGGGGTGAAGGGCTTGTAATCCATCACGATGATGTCCGCCGCCGCACCGGCCTTCAGCACGCCCAGCTGCTGGGGGAAGTACTTGGCGCCGATCTTGGCATTGTTCTTGAACAGCATGTCCGTGACCTCACACCAGCCCACGTTGGGCAGGCAGTTCTGGCTGCGCTGGGAGCACAGGGCCACCTTGATGGACTCCAGCATGTCGTTGGTATAGGCGTCGGTGCCCATGCCCAGCAGGATGCCCCGCTTGTACAGCTGGATCACAGGGCAGATGCCGATGGCGTTGCCCATGTTGGATTCGGGGTTATTCACCACCATGGTGTTGGTCTCCTTGATGATCTCCATCTCGGCGGTGTTCACGTGGATGCAGTGGCCCAGGATGGTCTTTTCGCCCAGAATGCCGTGGTCCTGCAGGCGCTGCACCGGACGGCGGCCGTAGTTCTGCAGGCTGTCGTACACGTCGTTCATACCCTCGGAAACGTGGATATGATAGCCGGTGCGGCCGTTGTTGGCCTCCACCATCCGGTCAAAGGTCTTGTCGGAGATGGTGAACAGGGCATGGCCGCCGAACATGGCTGCCAGCATGGGATCGTTCTCCTTCTGGCAATAGGTGATGAAGTCGGCGTTCTCCTTGATGGCCTGCAGGCACTTCTCCTCGCCGTCGCGGTCGGACACCTCATAGCACAGGCAGGAGCGCAGGCCCAGACGGCGGCTCTCCTCGCTGATGGTGAACAGCGTGCCGGGGATCTCGCCATAGCTGGCGTGGTGGTCGAAGATGGTGGTGACGCCCTGCTTGATGCTGTCCATGTACAGGGCGGTGGCGCTGGCGCGGGTGCCGTCCATCATCAGGTGCCGGTCGATGGCCCACCAGGTGCCGTCCAGCACCTCATAGAAGTTGGTGGGGTTGTTGCCCACGATGCTCAGGCCCCGGGCCAGCGCGGAGTAGATGTGGGTGTGGGCGTTGATGAGCGCGGGCATGATCACGCCGCCCTTGGCGTCGATGATCTCCGCCTGGGGGTACTTGGCCCGCAGCGCGGCCTCTTCGCCCACTTCCACGATGTTGGCCCCCTCATAAGCCACCGCACCGTGCTCGTAATAGCCCTTCCCCTCGCTGTCGCGGGTGATGAGTCTGCCATTGGTCACTAAAGTCATATGGTTTTCCCTCCTGTAAAAAAGTTCCAATCACCATCACTGCCGCCAAATGCAAAAAATGTTCCAAACTTCCAACGAAGTCTGAAACACTCAAGCCATGGCGCCGAGTGATAGTTGCAGCCCGTGCGCGAAGCACTTCCTTACAGCTACCAATCTTGGATTGTTACCTCTATTTTACTCGAAATCGCCGCCGTATGCAAGTCCCAATTGTGACCTTTGCATGAAAATTCAACAGTTTTTTTCGGCATCCTGTTGGCAAATTGTGTATTGACGCAGAATACCTTGTGTGATATATTAGGTAAAAACAGCAAGGAGGTACGCATCATGCGCAAGGTATATATTTACGGCGATTCACTGCTGAAGGCCACTGTGCCGGATCAGGAGATGAAGTATCATTTTCATCTGCCGGAGATCATGGAGCGCTACCCCACCGATCGCGTGCAGGTGACCAACCGCGCCAAAATGGGCGCCACCGTGTCAAAGGGCCTGTCTCTGGTGGAGCATGACGCCCAGCGGGGGCTGGACGCCGACTACGCCTTGATCTGCTATGGCGGCAACGACAGCGACTATGACTGGAGCGCCATCGCCGCCGATCCCGCTGCCGACCACCAGCCCCATACCCAGCGCCAGACCTTCCGCCAGACGCTGGAGAAGATCCTGACCCTGCTGCGCCAGCAGGGAGTGCAGCCGGTGCTGATGAGCCTGCCGCCCATCGATCCCCGCCGGTATTTGAGCTTTATCTGCCGCGGTGGTCTGGACCGCGGCGCCATTATGCGCTGGCTGGGGGACGAGGATATGATCTACCGCCATCAGGAGCTGTACAGCGACACCGTGACGGAGCTGGCCTACGCCAGCAATGTGCCACTGATCCATGTGCGCCAGGCGTTTCTGGCCGACCATCATATGAACGACCTCCTCTCCGCCGACGGCATCCATATGACCATGCAGGGCTACGGAAAGCTCTTCGACACGCTGGCCGACTGGTTGCGGCCCCAATTGGATTAAAAGACGTTCGCCGCCCGTTTTCGGGCGGCGAATGTTTTGGAAAAACCAGAACCCCCGCCGTGGATATGGCGGGGGTCCTGGCCGGTCCGCGGCAGGGGAGAAGTCGCCGCAGACCCCAGAGAGTATACGAAAGGGGGAGAGAAGAAAAGCAGATTCAGCGCTCAGGATCCCACTTGGAAGAGGAAGACTCCTTATCCGTTTTGTCCGCCGCGGAGGCGCGGGGCAGATCCTCGCCGGTAAGATACTTCTTCAGCGGCTTATAGGCCACGGCGAAGACCACCAGCGTGATGGCGATGTTGGGCAGCATGTAGGCAAGGTTGTACAGCAGGGAGTAGAACCAGGGGGATTTCATGGTCATGCCGAAGAACACATCGGGCATGTAGGCGGCCCAGATGGTGGCGCCCACCACATAGTGGACCAGGAAACGGGCGAAACCGGCGATCAGCGTACCGGTGAAGATGCCGCCCTTCTTGTGGGCCATCAGACCGGCAAAGCCCAGCACCGTAAAGGCCAGCAGATAGTCGCCGATGATGGACTGCCAGCCGATGGCGAAGCCGCCGTCAAACACGAACTGCAGCACGCCGAAAACAAAGCCGCTCAGCAGGCCGGGCCCAAGGCCCCACCGCACGGCATACAGCACCAGCGGCACCATGGACAGCACGATGCTGCCGCCCCAGGGCATCTCCCACAGCTTGATAAAGCTGAGGATCTGGGCCACCGCCACCAGAACAGCGCCTTCACACAGGGCGCGAAGCTTCAGATGATTCATTTGATATACCTCCTAAGAAAACATATCCCGACCGCCGCGGCCCTTCTCAAAAAGAAACACCGCATTGCGGCGATGCAATGCGGTGAAAAACACTTCACTATGACCACATTCCTACGCCGGCATTATCCGGATCAGGTTCGAGGGATCACAGCGGCGATACGCTGTATCTCAGCCGGCTTGCACCAGCACCCCTTGGATTGTAGGGTCATCATACCACACAGGTAGGTGTTTGTCAAGATGCCGTTACGACAATTTTTACGCCTGATCCAGCGCACCGGAGGCCTCCAGCATGGCGAAGCGGTCCAGGGCGATGTAGCCGGCGGCAAAGATCACGTACAGCCCTGCCAGCGCCAGCAGCGGCTTCAGGGCATTGGCCCAAACCGGCTCGCTGTAGATCACCTGGCCGCCGTCCGTGACCACCTGCGCCGCCAGCATTTCGCGGTGCAGCGTATACACGGTGCCGTCCGCGGCGGTAAAGCTGCGGCGCTGGGTTTTCAGCTCCTTGTACACCGCGCCGTCCGCATCCTCCTGCTGGTCGATGGGACTGCCCTGCAGGTCCAGAGTGATAACGGTCTTGCCGGTGGACAGCACCAGCTGTCCGTCCCGCACGGTGAAGACGAAGCTTTTGTTCGCCCGAGGCTTGATGGTGTCCACCTTCTGCCCCGCCTCGTATACCTCGATGCTGTTGCCGCGGCCCAGATACAGCCGTCCTGTGTCGTCCGCCGCCACACCGCTGTAGGACAGCGCCATGGCGCCTGTCATCATGGCAATGATGGACACGACGCAGATCAGTGCCGCGGGGATCGCCAGCGCCCGCATCAGGCGGCGGTATTTCGGTTCCAATAGTTTCATACGATCTTCCTCATTTTCCGCAGTTACATCCACATGGCAAACAGCCGCAGCAGCGTGCCCAGCGCTTTGTGGTACCAGGGCCGCGCTTTCCAGCGCTTCATGGTCACCCGCTCACCGGCGGCGACGATCCGCTCCAGATCCTCCGCCAGCGGTTGGGACACCGCCGTGCCGTACAGCAGCGTGCCGCACTCAAAATGCAGCTGAAAGCTGCGGTAATCCATATTCACAGACCCCACAAAGGCCATCTGCCCATCTGCCAGCACTGTCTTGCCGTGCAGCAGGCCGGGCGTGAAGGTGTATATCTCCACGTTATGGCGCATCAGCTCGCCCCAATAGCTTTCCGCCACCAGATAGGCGAATTTGTGGTCGGGGATGCCGGGCATCAGCAGCCGCGTTTTCACGCCGCTGTCCGCCGCCAGACACAGCGAGCGCATCATGGGCTCGTCAATAGCCAGATACGGCGTGGTAACGGTCAGTGTCTGCCGTGCGCCGGAGATCAGCTGCAAAAAGGCGTCCTCGGCAGTGTTGATGGGGTTGTTATCGGGTCCGTCCACAAAGGGCTGGACAAAGCCCTGCCCCTGTGCGGCCCTGCGGGGACGGTACAGGTCATAGCCGTTGTCCATGGTGCCGCCCATCCGCTCCCACAGATGGATGAACTCCCTTGTCAGGCTCCAGGCGCCCCGTCCCGTCAGCCGCACGCCGCAGTCCTTCCAATAGCCGAACCGCTCGATCAGGTTGGCATATTCGTCCGCCAGATTGGCGCCGCCGGTATAGGCAATCTCGCCGTCGATACAGGCGATCTTCCGGTGGTCGCGGTAGTTGAAATACAGCCGGTTCACATACTGATGCACCGGATTGAACACCATGACCTCCACGCCCAGCTCCCGCAGGGCGTCGATCTCCTCGCCGCCGAAGCGCATCATGCTGCCGAAGTCGTCGAACAGGAACTTGATCTCCACGCCCTCCGCCCGCTTGCGGCGGAAAATGTCCAGCATCCGGTCAAAGATGTCGCCCCGTGCCACGATATAGTACTCCAAGAAGATGAACCGCTTCGCCTGCTCCATGTGGGCCAGCAGATCGCTCAGATATGCCTCACCCGTGTCCAGATACACCGCCTCGGTGCCGTCGTACAAAGGGAAGCCGTGGCGCTGCATATAGCAGGCCAGACGGCCCCACTCCGGCATCTGCTCCTCCAGCGCCGTCATGGCGGCGGCGCACTGCTCCGCCTGGGCGGGGCTCTCCGCCGGAAGGGGGAGCTTTTTCAGGGTCAGCCGCTTGGCGCTGCTCTCGCCGTTCCACAGCCAGTACAGGATCAGACCGGCCACCGGCACCGCCAGGATCAGCAGGATCCAGCCGATCTTATAGCTGGTGCTGCCGGGGCGTGTGTAGATGCGCGTGGCGCAGATCAGCGCCAGCACCTGCAGCAGCATATAGGCCAGCGCCATCTTCTGCTGCAGCAGGATCGACAGCCCCACCACCAGCGCGATCTGCACCGCCAGCAACAGCGCCACCAGCACCAGCCGCAGTCCTGCGCCGATCCGCCGTTCTGTCTTCTGTTGTACCTGGTACTTCTTCATGGGTCTCCTTTCAGGGATGGTGGAGATAACGGGGGTCTGATGCCTCCTCTGTGTAAGGGGAGGTGTCAAAAATCTTCGATTTTTGACGGAGGGGTTGTCAGATAACCGACAATCCCCCAGTCACCTTCGGTGACAGCCCCCTTTACACAAGGGGGCCTTTCAGATGAGACTTACGAAGCCGCCTTCCGCCCTCAGTTCCGGTTCTTCCGCAGCAGCTCCTGCTGGATGTCCCACAGCTTCTGGCTCAGGTCCACGTAATAGGTCTGGGGGTTGTCGAAACGCTTGATCTCGTCCCACAGGGTGTCCACCTGCTGCTTGCAGTAGGTCTGGATGTCCTTCAGGGCGGGGGACTCATACACCCGCTTGCCGTTCAGGAACACCGGTACCAGCAGCTCCCGCGCCTCAAAGTTGCACACGTTCTTCGTCTTCCACGTGGCGTAGGGATCGAACAGCATCAGCGGCTCGTTCTCATCCACAACCTCATCATACACGGTCATATAGTCGGCGATGGCCTTGCCGTTGTCCTTATTATACAGGCGGTAAACCTTCTTGAAGTGGGGGATGGTGATCTTCTCCACGTTTTCACTGCACTTGATCTTGGGGATGATCTCGCCCTTTTCGTTCTCAGCGGCGGTCAGCTTGTACACGCCGCCGAACACCGGCTCGCTCTTGGCGGTGATCATCCGTTCGCCCACGCCGAACATGTCGATCTGGGCCCCCTGCAGAAACAGGTTCTGGATCAGCCGCTCGTCCAGGGAGTTGGACACGCTGATCTGGCACTCCGGCCATCCGGCCTCGTCCAGCATCTTGCGGGCCTTCTGGCTCAGATAGGCCATGTCGCCGCTGTCCAGCCGGATGCCGCACTTGCTGATGCCCATGGGCCGCAGCACCTCGTTAAAGGCGCGGATGGCGTTGGGCACGCCGGATTTCAGGGTGTTATAGGTGTCCACCAGCAGCGTGGCATTGGTGGGATACGTCTCGCAGTAGGTCTTGAAGGCCTCGTACTCCGTGTCAAACATCTGCACCCAGGCGTGGGCCATGGTGCCGCCGGTGGGCACGCCGTACAGCTGGTCGGAGATGGTGCAGGCCGTACCGGCGCAGCCGCCGATGTACGCTGCCCGCGCACCGATGATGGCCGCGTCCGCGCCCTGGGCACGGCGGGAGCCGAACTCCAGCACCGTCCGCCCGTTGGCGGCGCGGCAGATGCGGTTGGCCTTGGTGGCAATCAGGCTCTGGTGGTTGATGGTCAGCAGCGTGAAGGTCTCGATCAGCTGGGCCTCGATCGACGGCGCCCGCACCACCACCAGGGGCTCGCGGGGGAACACAGGGGTGCCCTCGGGGATGGCGTAGATATCGCCGGTAAAGCGGAAGTCCCGCAGATAGTCCAAAAACTCCTCGCAGAACAGGTTCCGGCCCCGCAGATAGGCGATGTCCTCCTCGCTGAAGTGGAGATTTTCAATGTAGTCGATCAGCTGCTCCAGACCCGCGGCGATGGCGAAGCCGCCCTGGTCGGGTACCTTGCGGAAGAACACATCAAAATATGTGATGCGGTCCTTATAGCCGTTGCGGAAGTATCCGTTGCCCATGGTCAACTCATAAAAGTCGCACAGCATGGTCATGTTCAGCTTTTCAGCAGTATTCATGTCCTGTCAAACCTCAAATTCTCAATAATACCCCATATCGCGGGGCGCAGAGTATCTATTCATTATAGCACATTTTTAACATTTCGCAACCGTTTCTCCCACATAATTCGGTATTCTGCGGCGGCTAAACCGCTGGTCGGTTGCATTTTCCGCCCCGTTTGGTACAATGAATGGCGAGGTGATCACTTTGGACAAACAACAGCTCGGCGCTTTCATCGCCGAAAAGCGAAAGCGGCAGGGCCTGACCCAGCAGCAGCTGGCCCAGACGCTGCACGTTACCGACAAAGCCGTCAGCAAATGGGAGCGCGGGCTCAGCTACCCCGACGTGACCCTGCTGCAGCCGCTGGCGGCGGCCTTCGGTCTGCGTGTGGACGATTTGCTGACCTGCCGCGCCGCCGAAAAGGAGGAGCATTTGAAACCTGACATCACCCCCGTTCCGGAACTCGCCGTTCCTGAGCCGCCCGTGCCGGAAACGGCGTCCCCCGCCGTGCAGGCGGTGCTGGATATTTCCCAGGAAAATCTCGACCGGCGCCGAAAAAAACTGATCCGCCGTATATTGGCCGGCGTTCTCGCCTTTGCCGTGCTGGCTCTTGTTGGTATCTTTACCTTTCTGGTGCTGAACCAGCGAAGCGGCGAGACCTACAACATCTTTAAGCGCCAGCATTCTCCCGTCGATTATACCATCAGCATCGAGGCCTATCCCGCCAGCCTGTTCAACGATGATCAGGTGCTGGTGCGTGCCTGGAAGGGCCGGTACTATCTGGCGGACGACGAGAGCCAAAAGACCCACGTCAGCGTCGCCTCGGAAAAGGGCGACACCTTCCGCTGCTTCTACTGGTCAACAGACGGCGTATACGCCGTGGCCGTTACCGACTCGGCGGAGCCCTCCCGCAGCAGTGAGTTCTCCCTCTGGAACTTTACGGATTTCAAGGAGACCCGCCTCACCGCCGTTCGTACCGCGATGGGCGTCTCTATCCGCCAGCGGCTGACGCAGGAGAATCTGGCGCCACCGGACTGCGATACCGTCAACGGCACCCTTCGTGTCAACGGCTTCTTTAACGATACCCACATTCTGCTGCTGATCTATACCGCGCCCGACGGCGCTGTTTACCGCCTGGCCTACGACTGCGACGCCGACGCCCTGACCTTACGCGATACATAAGAAGAGAGAGCCGAAAGGCTCTCTCTTTCCTCATCATGCCGCCAGCGGCGGCGTAGCGCAACGCTTCACTCTTCACTAAAAAAATAGAGAGCCTTTCGGCTCTCTATCTTTTCATTATTCGTCGTCTTCCTCGCCGTCATTCAGGGCGTTGGCCAGGTCGCTGAGATCGAACTCCAGCTTGGTGCCGCAGTTGGGGCACACCACCTCGCCGTCCTCCAGAATGGACTCGTCGAAATAGACCTCTTCCTCGCACTCGGGACAGGTGGTCATGAAGCACTCTTCGTCATCATCCTCATCGTCCCACTCGTCCTCATCTTCGTCCTCCAACTCGTAGAGGGATTCCTCCACTTCGCTCAGGTCGTCGCTGACGGCGTCCAGACCGTCCTCCAGGTCCACCATCTCGTCCTGCATGTCGGCGATCTCGTCGGCCATGTGATCCAGCACGTCGATGATGGCGGTGAACAGCTTGCCCTCATTGCTCTCGGCGTCCAGCTTCAGACCCTCGGCCAGACCCTTCAGATATGCTACCTTCTCAGAAATACCCATATTCGGCTCCTTTCTTTACGGTCGGTTGGTTACTGCTTGCTTTTTCCTTACTTGGCGCGGCCCAGATACTCGCCGGTGCGGGTGTCGATGGTGATCTTGTCGCCGATGTTGATGAACAGGGGCACCTTCACCTCGGCGCCGGTCTCCACGGTGGCGGGCTTCAGGGTGTTGGTGGCGGTGTTGCCGGCCAGGCCGGGCTCGGTCTCGGTGACTTCCAGATCCATGAAGTTGGGGCACTCCAGGCCGAACACGTTGCCCTTATAGCTCAGCACCTTGCACACGGTGTTCTCGGTGATGAAGCGGAAAGCGTCGCCCAGCAGATCCTTGCCCAGAGGCACCATGTCGAAGGTCTCCTGATCCATGAAATAGTACAGGTCGCCGTCGTTGTAGCTGTAGGCCATGTCCTTGCGCTCGATGAAAGCCTCTTCGAACTTGGCGGTGGGGTTGAAGGACGTTTCGGTGACGCCGCCGGTCACGATGTTCTTCATCTTGGTGCGCACGAAAGCGGCGCCCTTGCCGGGCTTCACGTGCTGGAACTCGATGACCTGCATGATCTTGCCATCATACTCGAAAGTCTTACCGTTTCTGAAATCGCCGGCAGTGATAGTTGCCATATTGATATTCCTCCCATGTGATGAGGGAATATCACGATTCCCTCGAATAAAATAATTCTGGCCGCAAAAGACCTCATCTATTTTACATGATGCTTACTTGTTTGGCAAGAGCTTTGCCGTAATTTTTGCCAAAAAAAGCAAAATTATTTCTTCACAGCACCAGCAGGGCCTTGGGAGCCCTGATGATGACCTCCGCGCCCTGGGGCCGCAGCACCATCACATCCTCGATGCGCACGCCGAATTTCCCGGGCAGATAGATACCGGGCTCGGCGCTGACCACCGCGTTTTCCGGCATGGGCTTGTCGTTGGCGGGGGAGGCGTTGGGGGCTTCGTGGATGTCGATGCCCAGACTGTGGCCGAAGCTGTGGCCGAAGTACGCGCCGTACCCCGCGTCGGTGATGACCTGCCGCGCCGCGCCGTCAATGGCCGCGCCGGTCACGCCGGCCTTTGCGGCGGCGATGCCCGCCAGCTGGGCCTGCAGCACGATGTCATAGACCCGCCGCATCTCGTCGGAGGGCTGGCCCAGCGCCACGGTGCGGGTCATGTCGCTGCAATAGCCGTGGTATACGCAGCCAAAGTCCATGGTGATAAAATCGCCATGCTGCACCTGCCGCATCCCAGGCACGGCATGGGGCATGGAGCCGTTGGGGCCGGAGGCCACAATGGTGTCAAAGGAGGTCTTTTCCGCTCCGGCGGACACCATCAGATAATCCAGCCGCGCCGCGATGGCCCGTTCCGTCATGCCGGGCCGGATCTCCGTCAGGATCTGCGCCAGCGCCCCCTCGGCGATCCGCTGAGCGGCGATCATGTATGCCAGCTCGTCCTCGTCCTTGCTGCCCCGCAGCTCCGTCATCAAAGCGGAGGCAGGCGTCAGCGCGGCGCTGAGTTTTTTTGTATACGCGGTGTGCTCCGCCACCGTCATGCGCTCCTCCTCAAAGCCCACCGTCTTTGCGCCGGAAGCCTCCAGCGCCCCGTTGATCAGGGCGGAGAAGGGCTTTTCGCGGCTGATCTCGCCGATGGCGGCCGCGCCGCCGATGGCCTTTTCCGCCGCCTCGGTATAGCGGCTGTCGGTGAAATACCAGCTGCCTTTGCGGGTGACCAGCGCCGCGCCCTCGCCCAGAAAGCCGGTGGCGTAATAGCAGTTGGACTCACTGGTCAGCAGCACAGCGTCCAGCTCACCCAGATGGGCGGCAATCCGCTCCAGATGGTTCATATCGTTTCCTCCTTTACCGTTCCCGTGCCATAGCCTTGAAAGGGGCCTGCATGGCGTGCAGTACCTTCTGCCACGCCGTCACCGCTCCGCCCGCCGGTTCCACCATCAGCGCCGTCACGCCGGACAGGTTGGCTGCCAGCACGTCCGTCAGCAGTTTGTCCCCCAGCATGGCCGTCTCCCCCTCCGTCGCGCCTGCTTTTTCCATGGCGCGGCGCAGCCCTTTAGGAGAGGGCTTCTGGGCGTGGCCCACATAATCGATGCCCAGCTGACGGCAGAAATCGTCCACCCGCCGGCTGCTGCGGTTGTTGGACAGGATCATCACCGTGATCCCCGCCGCCTTCAGATGGTCGATCCACGCCCTCACGTCCTCCGGCGGGGTTTTCACCGACTTGGGGGCCAGCGTATAGTCCAGGTCGCACAGCAAAAGCTGTATGCCCTTTTCACGCAGCAGCGCCGGCGTCACGCCGCGATAGTCGGCCAGCAGCCGGTCAGGCCGCAGGGAAACACGCATATCTATGCTCCTTTTCACATAAAGTCATGTTGTAGTATAGCAGTTTTTACCGGAAAATACAAGGGGGCGGGGTCATGCAGTTCTATCTGGCGGCGGGTGCGGGAGACGCGCTGCCCCGGGGGCGGTTCTGTCCGGTGCGAGCCGCCTACCGGCTGGGGGCAAGGCTGCTGTCGGCGGTGGGAAACACCGCGGTGCAGGGTGGGCTGATGCTGGTGGGGGACAGCCGCGAGTGCGGCCCCGACGACGTGCTGGCGCGGGATATCCTGCGGGAGTGCCTGCGGCGAAACTACGACGGTGTGGTGCTGGACTGGTACCATAATGGGCCCGATAGAGGTACATTAACGGCCTTAATGGGGCAGTTATGCCTCCAATATGACCGGCGTTTATTCGTGCCGGAGCGCTACGCCGCCCACGCGCCCCGCGCCACGGTGCTGCTGAACACCGCTGTGTCCGGCGGCACGCTGCACAGCTGCCTGAGCGAAGGCGTCCGCCAGTTCGGCGCGGAGCGGCTGGCGCTGGATCTGGAGCGGCTGCGGCTGGATTTCATCCTGCCCATGTCCACCAACGTCCGCCGCCCCCTGACGGCGACGGAGCTGCGGCAGCTGCGGGAGGGGAAAAGCGTGTATTTTTCCGAGGAGCTGTGCGCCCGTTTCTTTACCTATCGTACCGGCAGCGAGAGCCACTATGTGCTGTTTGACGACGCCCAGACGCTGCGGAAAAAGGCGGCCCTGGCGGAGAACATGGGCATCCGCGAGGGCTTTTTCATGCTGCCGGAGGTGTCGGATATCGCGGGAGAGCTGCTGGGAACATGAGAATGAGAAAACGGGGAGGGGCGGCCCTAAAGGGCCGCCCCTCCCCGTTTCGGTGCATATGGTACATGCTGCCATGAGAAAAGCTGCTTACTCTTTGACCTCGATGGCCTCGGTACGGAAGATGAATTTCACGCCGTCGCCGCTCTGGCTGGTAAAGCCGCGGTAATTGCGGGATACGTCGCAGGTGGCCCGCAGGCGGTCGCCCAGCAGCTCCAGGTCCCCGTCAAGGGCGTCCACCAGCTTTTGAATGCCCTCGTCGTTCAGCTCCTTCAGGCCGTTGGACAGTTCACCTGCGCCGTCACGCAGCTTTTTCACGCCGTCGATCAGGTCGGGCATATTGCTGTCCAGCTTCGCCGCGCCCACCCTGGCCTGGGCAACACCGGCGGTGTAGGTCTTCAGGCCCGTGTAGAACACGCTGTAGCTGTCCAGCTGCTGCAGCACGGCCGACAGCTGGGCGACGCCCGCCTTGGCCTCGCCCACGGCATTGGAGATCTGCTGCTGTACCTCCTCAGAGTTCATGTTCTGCTCAATCAGCGCATCGATCTGCGCCTCTGTCAGCTGTGCGATCTGGGCGGTGATCTCGGCAGAAGCCATCTTGTCGTCCACAGTCTTGACCACGGTATCGGAGATCTGCTGCTGCACCTCCTCGTGCTGCATCTCCTTTGGCAGCTGATCAGCCAGAGCGGCGTCAAGCGGCGCCTTTTCCTCATCGGACAGGGCGTTATAGGTGTCCTGGTCGATCCCAGCGTTTGTCAGGATCTGCTGCCATACCTGAGCGCGGACCTGTTCCGTTACCATGGCGGTAACGGTATCCTCCACCTGGGAGGAGACCTCCGCCCTTACTTTCTCGGTCACGCCGGTGCGGATGGTCTCCTCGTTGGCGCGGACAGCGGCGGTGACCTGCCCAAGCGCGATCGCTTTCGCCGTTTCGGTGACGCCGCTGGGATCAAGGGCGGCGATAACGCCGTTGAGCACTTCGGAATAGTTGCTGATGGTCAGGGTGGGGACGTTGATACCGGCGGTTGCCAGCGCTTCGTTGGCCGCCAGCTGGGAATTGACGGTGCTCAGCAGGGAGTTGAACACGGTCTCAGCGCCGGCGTTCAGCCGGGTGCTGTTGGCGTCCAGTTCCGTCAGACCGTCGGTCAGCTGATCCACGCCGTCCGCCAGCTTCTGAGAGCTGCGCAGCAGGGTGTCCAGACCGTCGTACAGCTCACCGGAGCCATCCATCAGCTGGCTCATGGCGTCGGTCAGCTTGTCCATGTCGGCGGACAGGTCGTCTAAGGCGCTGTCATCCAGCTTGCCGTCGTCCAGGTCACTGAACAGGGAGTTGGATACCACGGTCAGCGTGGTGTCCAGCGCGAAATCCGTCACATCGGCCTCGATCTCCACATAGGAGGGGATGGTCAGCTTGTCGGTATTCAGGGCCAGATCCTCCTGCAGTCCCGGGAAGGCCATGCCCACCACCACGGTATGGTCGCCGTCATCCACCAGTCTGCCGTTGGTGACGGACACATTGGTGAAGCGGTCGCTGTCCAGCAGCGTGCCGGTCAGCACGGCGAAGGGCACATAGATCGTTTCCTTCTTGCCGCCGATGGCCTTGGTCTCATACTGGGTGTTGGTATAGTCGAACCGCATGGTCACGTGGCCGCTTTTGCCCGCCAGCACATCGGCGGAGACGGGCTTGCCGTCCAGCGTATAGGAAACGGCCATGGTGACGGGCAGCGCCTTATCGGTGGTGCCCTGCCAGCAGTTGTCGCCCTTGACGTTCTGCGGATCGGTCAGGGAGGCCTTTGCCTTTTCGGCGGCCTGGGCATCGCCGCTGTCATACTGCTGGCTGACGATGACCTTTTTGGCGCTGCCGTCGGCGTTGGCGATCACGTATACCGTTTCGCTGCCGCCGACGACGGGAGCGGAGATCTCGGCGTCGGCCTTATCCGCGGCGGTGACCGCTGCGGTCTTGCCGGTCTTCTGGCTTCCCGCGGCAAAGGCGGTGATACCGGCCAGAGAGCCCATCAGGGCCACGGCCAACACGATGGCCACGATCTGTTTGCGTTTCATAAGCTTACCTCCTGTTGTGTTGTTCGGGAAAGATGGGTCATGCCGCGTGTGGTCCTGCAGATCATGCCGTCACACAGGATCAGCAGGGCGGGCAGCACCGTCAGCACCAGCACCACGCTGATGATGGCGCCGCGGGCCATCAGCATGCACATGGAGCCCACGATGTCGATGTTGGAATACACCGCCACGCCGAAGGTGGCGGCAAACAGCCCCAGACCGCTGACGATGACGGAGGCGGCGGAGGTGCGCAGGGCGGTGTACACGGCGGCCTTCCGGTCGCTGCCGCCCAGACGCTCGGCTTTATAGCGGGTGGTCATCAAAATGGCGTAGTCCACCGTGGCGCCCAGCTGGATGGTGCTGATGCAGATGGGGGCGATAAAGGGCAGTGACTGGCCCAGATAATGGGGCAGGCCCAGATTGATGAACACGGCCAGCTCAATGACGGCGATCAGCACAAAGGGCAGGGACAGGCTCTTCTCCACCAGTGCGATGATGATGAAGATAGCCACGATGGACACGGCGTTGACCACCTGGAAGTCGTGGCCGGTGGTGTCGATCATATCCTTCATGCAGGGTGCCTCGCCGATGAGCATGCCGGTGTCGTCATATTTCTTCAAAATGGCGTTCAGGCTGTCCAGCTGATCGCTGACCGCGTCGCTGGCTACCTTGTATTCCGAGTTGATCAGCAGCAGCTCCCACTGGTCGTTTTCCAGTATGGAACGCACAGAGTCCGGTAAAATCTCCTCCGGCACCAGCGGGCCTACTACACTTTCCAGGCCCAGCACGTATTTCACGCCGTCCACCTGCTCCATCTCGTCGATCATGTCCCGCACGTCGCGGGTGGGCAGGTGGGCGTCGATCAGCAGCATGTGGGTGGAGGCGATGTCAAAATCCTCCGCCAGCTTGGAGTTGGCGATGACGTAGTCGATGTCCTCCGGCAGACACTGGCCCATGTCGTAATAGACCTCGTCGTTGGTCTTGTCATAGCCGTAGTAGGCGGGGGCGATCAGCAGGGCGAAGATCACCAGAAACACGGGAAAGTGCCTGCACACACCTTTGGCAAAGCCGCTCATGTCGGGGATCAGGGATCTGTGGCGGGTCTTCTGCAGGGGCTTATCCAGCAGCAGGATCATGCTGGGCAGGATGGTCACGCAGCCGATCACGCCCAGCAGCACGCCCTTTGCCATCACAATACCCAGGTCGCGGCCCAGGGTGAAGCTCATGAAGCACAGTGCGATGAAGCCCGCCACGGTGGTGATGGAGCTGCCGATGACCGAGGCGAAGGTCTCGTGAATGGCCGCGGCCATGGCCGCGTTGTGGTCGGTGGTGCGGCCCAGCTGCTCGTTGTAGCTGTGCCACAGGAAGATGGAGTAGTCCATGGTGACAGCCAGCTGCAGCACGGCGGACAGGGCCTTGGTGATGTAGGAGATCTCGCCGAAGAAGTAGTTGCTGCCCAGATTGAACAGGATGCACATGCCGATGCTGGCAAGAAACACAAAGGGAACCAACCAGCCATCCAGCAGCAGCATCATGGCGGCACAGGCGCAGGCCACGGCCAGCGCCACGTAGATGGGCTCCTCCTGCTCACACAGATCCTTCAGGTCGGTGACCAGTGCCGACATGCCGGAGACAAAGCACTGCTTTCCAGCGATGGCGCGGATCTCACGGATGGCGTCCATGGTCACGTCCTCTGATGTAGCAGAGTCGAAAAACACCGCCATCATGGTGGCGTTTCCCTGGTTGAAGGCGTCGTACAGCTTGTCCGGCAGCAGCTCCATGGGCACGGACAGGTCGGCCAGAGAGTCGTACCACAGCACGGTGTCCACATGCGCCACGCCTTCGATTTCGGTTTTCAGGGCGGCCACGTCCTTTTCCGGCATGTCCTCCACGATGATGAAGGAGAAGGCGCCCTTGCCGAAATCCTCCTTCAGCGTATCCTGGCCGATGACGGTGTCCATGTCGTCGGGCAGGTAGTTGAGCATATCATAGTTGATGCGGGTGCCCAGCATGCCGAGTACCGAGGGGATCATCAGCGCCAGCGCGATGATCAGGATCAGCATGCGGCTTTTCACGATCGCATTTGCCATTCGCATGAGCTTTACTCGTCCTTTCCTATTTCATAGTCGTCCGTTTCGATCACGTCGGGCTGCTGGTGATCCACGATCTTCACGGTGCACAGCGCCACGCTGAGGTTCAGCGCGCCGTCCGTCAGCAGTGACAGGCCCATCAGGGCCGTCAGCACCCGCACACCGGCGTCGGGGCGGAATACCAGCACGATACCGGCGATGCCGGTCAGTACCGCAAGGGTCAGCACCAGCCACCAGCTTCGGATGCCGAAGCGGCGGGCGTCAGCGGCGATCTGGAGCTTGAACAGACCGTCGGCCAGCACGGGGATGCCGAACATGACGCACAAAAAGCTCATAGCGTCGCTGGGATGGCCCAGCGTCACAGCGCCCAGCACCATCAGCAAAATGCCGAAGGCCAGATCGTATTGAAAGGCCAGACGGAACAGATCGCGGGAGAAATAGCCCATCAGCTTTACCGCGCCGAACACGATCATGCCGACGCCCAGCAGCCGCCCGATCCACAGAACGGAGACGTCCGGCAGAAGCAGCAGCGCCGCGCCCAGAAGGCAGAACAGGACGGACATGACGATATAGCCGGTCTTTGCCATTTTCATGGGGGTGACAGAACGCATATCCTAAGGCTCCTTTCCCAATGTTTTTTTCACAATGGGGAGTATAGCATGCCGCCGGAGGGGGCGGAATGGACAAAAAGAACCCGCTGTCCAAGATTTGGACAGCGGGCGGGAATTGCCTGCTTTTTGGGCAAAGCGGGGTAGTTTGTCTGAATTCACTGGCTCTCCTGGCTGCGGCGGATGATCAGCTCCGGAACGTCGCGACTCAGCTCCAGCATGCGGTGCAGGTCGTCGTAGGCGGCGTCGGTCATGCTGCGGTCGATCCAGTCGAAGCACATGCCCAGCAGCTGACACTTCATGAAGCGGATCACCACGCGGCGGTCATCATCACGGATGAGGTCGTCGGGAAAGGCGGTGGTGATATAGGAGGTCACCACATATTCGCATAGCCGCAGCATGTGCTGGGTGAACAGGTCGCGGTTCACCGAATGGTAGATATGCATCACGGCCCGTTTGTTCTCCAGCGCGAACTGAAACGCCACGTGAAAGCACTGATCCAGCGAGGAGATGGAGGGATAGGCCTGGATCAGCTGCTCCGTCTGCTCGGTGACGATCTCACCCAGCAGGGAGGGGATATCGTGGAAATGGTAATAGAAAGAATTGCGGTTGATGCCGCAGTCCTCCACAATGTCCCGCACCGTGATCTTATTCAGGGGCTGTTGATTCAACAGCTTCATAAAAGAGGCCTTGATCGCCTGTTTCGTAAAGTTTGCCATGGCGTCCTCCGTTTCGGTGATACCGGAAGTATAGCACAAAAGACGCGGCGGCGCAAGCGGCGGAGGTCCCAAAAAATGGCAGGTCAAGGGACCTGCCATTTTGGAAGAGAGATCATTCTTTTGCCGCAGCGTTGGCGTTGGCGGCGCAGGTGTCAGTCTCGATGACCACGTCGCCGCCGTTGCCGATGCGCTGGAGCATGTTCCACCACTCGGTGCGGGCGGTGGCCCAGCCGGGGGTCAGGGCGTCATAGCCGGACAGGAAGGCCGTCAGCTTGGCGTACTCCCCAGCCACCTGCTCGTCGCGCCAGAGATTGCTGAGGCTGACGCCGTCGGCGGTGGAGCGGACGGGGAAGCAGCCGGCGGCTTTCACCGCGTCGCCGGTGGCCTGTCCGTCGGCAAAGAAGCGCACCAGCAGCTTGGCGGCCTCCAGCTTCTCCTCGTCGGCGTTGTCAAACACACCGAAGCACCAGATGTCGCCCTGCAGGCGGCTCTCGCCGGTCTCCGAGGGGAAGGCCATGAACTCGATGGTCTGGCCGTTGACGGTCTTGCCCGCCTCGTGTACCACGCTTTCACCGCCCTCCTCGGCGGGCTCGTCCACTACCGGCGTGGTCTGGCGGGCCAGATCCCAGCAGAAGGACATTTTCAGGGCCTCGTGATAGAACAGCGTGGCCTCCTCGTCGCCGTTGATGGCGTCGTCAAATTCGATGCCCTTGGTGTCCCGCAGCAGGGTCAGCGCCTGCTGGTTGGCCTCGGAGTTCATGACGTAGCCGGTGTGGGCGTCATTGGCGAAGGCGCCGCCGTAGAGATTGGTCACCAGTGCGCGGGTGCCCTGGTCGCCGTTCTGACCGGAGCAGTATACGGCGGCCACAGTCTCGCCGTATTTGTTCTGCAGGGCCTTGACCGCCTGGGTGAACTGCTCGGTGGTCCAGGTGCGGGTCTCCAGATCGATGTACTGGTCGGCCTCCGCCGTGACAAAGGCGTCGTAGTTGATGGCCATGCATTGGACGTTCATGGCGAAGGGATAGGCGTAGCACTTACCGTCAGCGGTGAAGCAGGCATTCTGACAGGCGGCGTTGACCTCGGCCCTGTCGATGTCGTCCCACAGGTCAGACAGGTCCGCCAGCATACCGGCGGCGCCCCAGGTCTTGACCAGGCGGTCCGGCTGGGCCAGCAGAACGTCGGGGGCCACGCCGCCGTCCACAGCGGTGCTGAGCTTGTCGTCGCCGCTGGCCTCGTCCAGACACTGGACGGTCACGTGGATGTCGGGATAGACGCTGGTAAACTGCTCCGCCAGCTTTTCCACAGCGGCGCTGTCGCCCCAGCTTCCGGCGGGGAAGGTCCACAGCGTCAGCTCGATGGCGGCCTGCTCGGGGTCGTCCTGCGCACCGCCGCCGCAGCCTGCCAAAGACAGCATTAGCAGCAGCGACAGCAATAGCGCCAACATTTTTTTCATGTATTTGTTCCTCCTTATTTTGACGGTCACGGGAATTTTTCCCTCTCATGACCACGGGAATAACTCTGCATATTGTATAGAAATAGCGGCCAATTGTCAAGTCGCGGCAAAAATGGACGGCTGTATAGTTTGCCTCCCTTTGGCGAACACTATGGCAAAAAGGAGGGAGCGCACCGCATGAATGAGTACGCCAACAACTGCCAGAGCGGCGAAAACGACAGCAAGGACAGTCCCCAGCAGCAGATCATCGAAATGGGCTCCACGGTGGTAAAAAATAAGCGCGCCACCATCCACTGCCTGACCATCATCGGACAGGTGGAGGGCCACACCACCCTGCCGCCCAACGTGAAGACCACCAAGTATGAGCATGTGCTGCCGTTGCTGACCTCGGTGGAGGAAAAGGACGATATCGACGGCCTGTTGCTGCTGCTGAACACCGTGGGCGGCGATATCGAGGCGGGCCTGGGCATCGCCGAGCTGGTGGCGGGCATGACCAAGCCCACCGCCACGCTGGTGCTGGGCGGCGGCCATTCCATCGGCGTGCCTCTGGCGGTGTGCGGCAAGGCCACGTTTATCGTGCCCAGCGCCTCCATGACCATCCATCCCGTCCGCATGTCGGGGCAGGTCATCGCCGCCCCCGCCACCTACCGGTATTTTGAGCGGATCCAGGAGCGAATCATTGATTTCGTGGCCCGCAATTCCCGCATCAGCGCCGAAAAATTTCGGGAGCTGATGCTGTCGGTGGGCGATATGGCCAACGACGTGGGCAGCGTCATCTACGGCAAGGAGGCGGTGGCCCTGGGCATCATCGACCGCATCGGCTCCCTGGGCGACGCGCTGGAGGCGCTGTACAAAATGGTGGAAAAGGGGAGAGAGGGGTAAAGATGCGCGGCGGCCTGAGGGCAGGCCGCCCTACGCATAAGAAGCGGTGACCGTTTCGTAGGGCGGGGTGCCCTCACCCCGCCGCCCCACGCACCGGTTACCATATCATTTCGTAGGGGAGGGGCTCTGCCCCTCCCGTTCGGTTTACGATGGTACTGCCGTTGAACGGTGGGCGGGGTAGAACCCCGCCCCATCTCTCATCAACTTTATCTTGAAAATCCACCGCTTTTCTGATATACTAAATTAGTTGAAGTATGCCAATGTAAAATGAGGTGGACTATTTGTACCTGAAAGCGCTTGAGATCCAGGGCTTCAAATCATTTCCCGATAAGACCGTCCTGAATTTCGGAGAGGATATCACCGCCATCGTGGGCCCCAACGGCTCCGGCAAGTCCAACATCTCCGACGCCATCCGCTGGGTCATGGGTGAGCAGAACTCCCGCCAGCTGCGGGGCGCCAAGATGGAGGACGTGATCTTCGGCGGCACGGAGAAGCGCAGCCAGATGGGCTTTGCCCAGGTGACGCTGGTGATCGACAACACCGAACATATCTTTCCCCGCGATGAGGCGGAGGTGGCCGTTACCCGCCGGTATTACCGCAGCGGCGAGTCGGAGTACTATATCA
The DNA here is from genome assembly GCA_934573935.1 of uncultured Oscillospiraceae bacterium. Taxonomy (GTDB): domain Bacteria; phylum Bacillota; class Clostridia; order Oscillospirales; family Oscillospiraceae; genus Vescimonas. The sequence continues at coordinate 54,307 of CAKTMO010000007.1, forward strand.
ACAAGCAGTCGGTGCGGCTGAAGGACGTGAACGAGCTGTTCATGGATACCGGCATGGGCCGCGAGGGCTATTCCATCATCGGCCAGGGCAAGATCGACGAGATCCTGTCCGTGAAATCCGGCGAACGCCGCGAGGTGTTCGAGGAGGCGGCTGGCATCAGCAAGTATCGCCACCGCAAGGAGGAGGCCGAGCGGAAGCTGGAGCGCACCCAGGAGAATCTGGTGCGCATCAACGACAAGATCGCCGAACTGGAATTGCAGGTGGAGCCCCTGCGCAAGCAGGCGGAGGTGGCCAAAAAGTACCTGGTGCTGCGGGACGAGCTGCGGGTGCTGGAGATCAGCGTGTGGCTGGAGCAGTTACAGGACTTAAAGACTGCCAAATTCAAATTGCAGACCGATGTGGAAAGCGCCCGCGCCGACAAAGAGCGGGCGGAGGCGGCGCTGGAGGCCGCCTATGCCGCCGCCGAGGAGCTGGGCGAGCAGGCCCGCCGCAACGATCTGGAGGCGGAGGAGCTGCGGGGGCAGATGAGCCGTCTGGAATCCGCCGGCGGTGAGCATGACAGCGCCATCGCCGTGCTGCGCACCTCGGTGGAGCACAATAACGAGAGCATCCAGCGCATCCGGCGGGAGATGGAAGACACCGAGAGCCGCGCGGGCAATCTGCAGTCCCAGGTGGACGAGCAGCTGGCGCGCATCGACCGGATCGACGCCGAAAGCGCCGCGCTGGAGCAGGAGCTGGAGGCCCTGCTGGCAAAGGCCCGCCAGCTGAGCGAGACCGCCGCGGGCGCACAGCGCACGGCGGAATCCCTGCGGGCGGAGGAGGCGCTGCTGCTGTCCGCCGCCGCGGACGGAAAAGCGGCGCTGTCGGCTCTGCGCTCCGGCCTTGACCAGATGGAGGAGCGCCGGAATCATACAGAGACGGAGCTGTCCGCCCTGCAGGAAAAGCAGGAGCAGAGCCGGAAGGAGGCCAAGGCCAACCGGCGGCTTTTGGAGAATGCACAAGAGGAAGCCCAGGCAGTGGGCAATATCATCCAGGGCCACGGCCTGAAAATGGAGGGCCGCAAAAAACGCGCCGCCGACGCCGAGGCGGAGAAGCTGCAATTGACCATGGACGCGGCGGCGCTGGAAAACCGCATCCGTCTGCTGACGGAGATGGAGAAGGAGTACGAGGGCTTCTCCAAGGCGGTGAAGCTGGTGATGCAGGCGGCGGAGAAAAAAGCCTTGCGGGGCATCCACGGCCCCGTGGCCAGCCTGATGAAGACACAGGAGAAATACACCGTGGCGCTGGAGATCGCCCTGGGCGCCGGTATGCAGAACATCGTGGTGGAGCGGGAAGAGGACGGCAAGGCCGCCATCGGCTATCTGAAGCAGCGCGACGGCGGGCGGGCCACGTTCCTGCCCATGAGCGCCGTCCGCGGCGAAACGCTGCGGGAGGATGTCAGCGGGGAATACGGCTTTGTGGGACTGGCGGTGGACCTGATCGACTATGACAGGCGCTATGACGGCATATTCCGGAATCTGCTGGGCCGTACGGTGGTGGTGGAGGATCTGGACTGCGGCATCGCCATGGCGCGGAAGTACCGCAACGGCTTCCGCATCGTCACGTTGGACGGACAGGTGATGAATCGGGGCGGCTCCATGACCGGCGGCAGCGTCAGCCGCAGCGCCGGTGTGCTGAGCCGCGCCAACGAATTGGAAAAGCTCAACGGCCGTCTGGGCGGCATGCGGGACAAGCTGTCCGCCGCCAAACAGAAGGCAGAGGATACCCAGCGGGAGCTGCAAAAGGCCCAGTATGAGCTGGAGGTGGCCTCCGCCCAGCAGCGCAAGGCGGAGGACCTGGTGCTGCAGTATCAGGGAAAGCAGGAGCACTACGACATCCTGCTGCGGACGCTGCAGCAGAGCTGTGAGGATCTGAACGCCGAGGGGGAGAGCCTGTCCCAGCGGATGGAGGCCGATCAGCAGCGCTGCGCCGGTCTGGAGGCGGAAGTGGCGGAGAAGGAAGCCGCCGCCGCGGCCCTGCGCCGTCAGGCGGAGGAGAGCCAGAGCGGACAGAGCGACCTGCTGGAGCAGACCAACGCCCTGACGACCCAGATCAGCGAGAAGAAGGCGGCACGGGCCGCGCTGAGCGCCGAGCGGGACGCGGGCGAGCGCAGCATCGCCGATCTGAAGCGGCTGCGGCTGGATATGGTGACGGATCGCGACCAGCGCCAGGCGCTGATGGATCAATTCGCCGCCGCCAATGCCCAGGCGGAACATGAGATCGCCGACCATCAGGCGCAGTTGGACAGCCTGCGGCAGCAGGGCGGCAGCCTGCGGGACAAGCTGTCGGAGCTGTCGGAGCGGAAGCTGCAGCTGGAAGGCCAGCGGGACGCCAAGAATCGGGAGAGCCGCAGCTGCAACGACGCGGTGATCGCCACCACACAGGAACTGTCCCGTATGGAGCAGAAGCTGCAAAGCAACGCCATGGAGGAATCCACACTGCTGGACAAGCTGTGGGAGCGCTATGAGCTGAGTCACAGCGCCGCGCTGGAGCAGCGCGTGACACTGGAGAGCGTACCCAAGGCCACCCGCCGCATCGCGGAGCTGAATCGGGAGATCAAGGGTCTCGGCACCCCCAACATCGGCGCCATCGACGAATATGAGCGGGTCAACACCCGCTATACCTACCTGTCCGAACAGCGCACCGACGTGGAAAAGGCCCGCGAGGAGCTGTTGGGCGTCATCGAGGAGCTGACAAAGCAGATGACGGTCATCTTTGCCCAGCAGTTCAAGCTGCTGAACGAGAGCTTCCAGGAGACGTTTCTGGAGCTGTTCGGCGGCGGCAAGGCCCAGCTGGAGTTGGAGGACGAGAAGGATATCCTCAACTGCGGCATCGAGATACGGGTGCAGCCCCCAGGAAAGCAGCTGAAGACCATCACCCTGCTGTCCGGCGGCGAAAAGGCCTTTGTGGCCATCGCCCTGTATTTCGCGATCTTGAAGGTACATCCCACGCCGTTCTGCGTGATGGATGAGATCGAGGCGGCGCTGGACGAATCCAACGTGGTGCGTTATGCCCGCTATATGCGGCGCATCGCGGGCAAGACCCAGTTCATCGTCATTACCCACCGCCGCGGTACCATGGAGGAGGCCGACGTGCTGTACGGCGTCACCATGCAGGAACGGGGCGTCAGCCGCATCCTGACCATCAACATGAACGACATGGCAAAGGAATTGCATATCAAATAAGGAGGACGCGATGGGATTTTTCAAACAGCTGAAGGAGGCATGGCTGGCCTCCGTGACATTCGACAAGCTGGATGACGAGTTTTATGACCAGCTGGAGGAGGCGCTGATCCTGGCCGATATGGGCGTGGAGTCCGCCACCGACGCGGTGGCCAAGCTGCGCAAAAAGGTGAAGGAGCGGCTGCTGACCCGCGCCGACGAGGTGAAGGACGCCCTGCGGGCCATTCTGGCGGAAAAGCTGGAGGTGGGCGACGCGGCGCTGGATCTGTCCACCACCCCCAGCATCGTGCTGTTCATCGGCGTCAACGGCGTGGGTAAGACCACGTCCATCGGTAAGCTGGCCGCCCAGTTGAAGGCGGAGGACAAAAAGGTGCTGCTGTGCGCCGGAGATACCTTCCGCGCCGCCGCCGCCGACCAGCTGGAGATCTGGGCGAACCGCGCCGGTGTGGATATCATCCGCCAGCACGAGGGGGCCGATCCAGGCTCCGTACTGTTCGACGCGCTGCAGGCCGCCAAGGCCCGGGGCGTGGACGTGGTGCTGTGCGACACGGCGGGCCGCCTGCATAACAAGCAGAACCTGATGAACGAGCTGGCCAAGCTGCGCAAGATCATCGCCCGTGAGTGTCCCGACTCCGCCTGCGAGACGCTGTTGGTGCTGGACGCCACCACCGGACAGAACGGTCTTGTCCAGGCGCGGCAGTTTAAGGAGACCGCCGGTCTGACCGGCATCATCCTGACCAAGCTGGACGGCACCGCCAAGGGCGGCATCGTGGTGGCCATCGCCCAGGAGCTGCAGGTGCCCGTAAAATTCGTGGGTGTGGGCGAGGGCATCGATGACCTGAAGCCCTTTGATGCCCGTGAGTTTACAGCCGACCTGTTCTGAGTGGAGATTTGACAGAAAGGGAAGTGATATCCGTGACCAGAGCCGACGGAAGAAAGTTCAACGAACTGCGTGATGTGACCATCACGCCGGATTTCAACAAATTTGCCGAGGGCAGCGTTTTGATCCGCAGCGGCGACACGGTGGTGCTGTGTACCGCGTCGGTGGAGGAGAAGGTGCCGCCCCATGTGAAGCCCGGCTGCGGCTGGGTCACGGCGGAGTATTCCATGCTGCCCCGCGCCAACCGCCAGCGCAGCCGGCGGGATGTGGACAAGCTGAAGCTGGCCGGACGCAGCGCCGAGATCCAGCGGCTCATCGGCCGCAGCCTGCGGGCGGCGGTGGATATGCAGCTGCTGGGCGAGCGCACCATCACCATCGACTGCGACGTGCTGCAGGGCGACGGCGGCACCCGTACCGCCAGCGTCACCGGCGGCTTCGTGGCATTGGCTCTGGCCTGCCGGTGGCTGGTGCAGGAGGGATATATCGGCCGTATGCCCATTCAGCATTATGTGGCGGGCGTCAGCGCCGGCATCGTGGACGATACGGCGGTGCTGGATCTGCCCTACAGCGAGGACAGCCGCGCCCAGGTGGACCTGAACTGCATCATGAACGAGCTGGGCGAGATCATCGAGCTTCAGGGCACCGGCGAGGGCAGGGCCTTCACCGTGGCGGAGCAGCAGGAGCTGGTGGCCCTGTGCGCCATTGGCAACCGCCAGCTGATCCGCAAGCAAAAAGAGATACTGGGGGACATTCTGAGATGAAATTCGTATTGGCGTCCCACAACCGTGGAAAATTGAAGGAGATGCAGGAGATCCTGTCCCAGCTGGGCGTGGAGGTGGTGCTGGAATCCGACTTGGGCCTCGCGCTGGAGGTGGAGGAGACCGGCACGACCTTTGCCGAGAACGCCGCGCTGAAGGCGAAAGCCGTTATGGCGGCCAGCGGCCTGCCCGCCATCGGGGACGACTCCGGATTGTGCGTGGACTGGCTCCAGGGTGCACCGGGGATCTACTCCGCCCGATACGGCGATCTGGACAGCGATCCCGCCCGCTGCGCCCTGCTGCTGCAGAATATGCGGGGAGCGACGAACCGCGCGGCGCATTTTCACACGTCCATCTGCTGCGCCTTCCCCAACGGCGATGTGCTGACCGCCGACGGCGACTGCCACGGTACCATCGCCTTCGCCCCCATGGGGGAGCGGGGGTTCGGCTATGATCCGGTGTTTTTCGTGCCGGAGAAGCGCCGTACCTTCGCCCAGCTGACGGCGGAGGAGAAAAACGAGATATCCCACCGCGGCAACGCCCTGCGCGTCTTCGCCGCGGAATTGAAAGAATATTTGGAGAAGCACTGATATGGAATTGACAAGCAAGCAGCGTGCCCAGCTGCGGGGCATGGCCTCCACCATGGACACCATCCTCCATGTGGGCAAGGACGGCATCGGCGACAATCTGGTGAAGCAGGCCAACGATGCCCTGGAGGCACGGGAGCTCATCAAGGGCCGCGTGCTGGAAAACAGCATGTACACCGCCCGCGAGGCGGCGGAGGAGCTGTCCGCGGCCACCCGCAGCGAGGTGGTGCAGGTCATCGGCAGCAAATTCGTCCTGTACCGCTATCAGCACAACAAGGAAAAGCGGAAGATCCAGCTGGTGAAGGCAAAATGAAGATCGGAGTGTTCGGCGGTACTTTCAACCCGCCCCACAACGGCCATGTGACCATGGCCCGGGCCGCCGCGGAGCAGCTGGGGCTGGACAGACTGCTGATCATCCCCGCCTGCGTGCCGCCCCACAAGCCGCTGCCCGACCGCGTCACGGCCCAGCAGCGCTATGATATGGCGGCGCTGATGGCCGGTGCGGTGGGCCGCTGCGCCGAGGCCAGCGATATCGAGCTGCACCGCGCCGGAAAGAGCTATACCAGCGACACCCTGCGGGCACTGCATGAGCAGTATCCCGACGCGGAGCTGTGGCTGCTGATGGGGTCGGATATGTTTCTGTCCCTGCATACCTGGCACGAGCCGGAGGTCATCTGCGCACTGGCCCGTATCGGGGCCTTCCGCCGTGTGGAGGAGGATATCCGCGCCGCCATGGCGCGGCAAAAGCAGCTGCTGGAGGGGCAGTATCAGGCCCGCGTGACGCTGCTGGAAAATCCGGAGCTGATTGAACTGTCCTCCACCGATGTCCGCGCCGCCCTGGCGGCGGGACAGGGGAGCAATCTGGTGCCTGAAGCCGTGTGGGGCTATATCCGGCGGGAGCACCTGTACGGCACCCATGCCGACCTGAAGCACCTGACGGTGGCGGAGCTGCGGCCCATCGCCATGAGCTATCTCAAGCCCAAGCGGATGCCCCATGTGCTGGGGACGGAGGCCACGGCGGCGGAGCTGGCCCGACGGTTCGGCGAGGATGAGACGAAAGCCCGCGTGGCGGCGCTGCTGCACGACTGCACCAAAAAGCTGGACATGGCGCAGCAGCTGGCCCTGTGCCAGCAGTATGACATCCCGCTGGACCCGCTGGAGCAGAAGGCCCTGAAGCTGCTGCACGCCAAGACCGGCGCCGCCATCGCCCGCCATGTGTACGGCGCCGACGACGCGGTCTACGAGGCCATCCTCTACCACACCACCGGACGGGCCAACATGAGCCGGCTGGAAAAGATCATCTATCTGGCCGATTATATCGAGCCCAGCCGCGAGTTTGCCAACGATCCCGATGTGGTGCGCCTGCGCCGGACGGTCTATGAGGATCTGGATCGGGGGCTGCTGCTGGGCCTGAACATGACCATTGACGAGATGCGTGAGATGGGCAACCCCGTCCACCATGATACATTGGATGCAAGAGACGATCTCATTGAAAAAGGAGTGACCCTATGAAAACACCGAAGGAAATGGCATTGCTGGCGGCCCGCGCCCTGTCCGACAAGAAGGGAAAGGAGATCCAGGTGCTGGAGATCGGCGAGCTGACCACCCTGGCGGATTATTTCGTCATCGCCACCGGCTCCAGCAACACCCAGATCAACGCGCTGGTGGACAACGTGGAAAAGGTGATGATGGAGGAGGCCGACGAGCAGCCTCTGCACCGCGAGGGCTATCGCGGCGGCACCTGGGTGCTGCTGGACTACGGCTGCATCGCCGTCCACGTCTTCAACGCCGAGGCTCGGGAGTTCTACGGCCTGGAGCGCCTGTGGCGTGACGGCAAGCCCCTGGACATCTCCGGCGTGATAACGCCCAACGAATAAAAAAATCTCCGGTCATTGACCGGAGATTTTTTTGTAAGCCTTACAGTGCGCACTTGCCGCGCTTGAGGTATACGCCCTTTACGTCGTTGACGACGCCGTTTTCCACAGCCGGCATGCCCCGCAGGTATACGGCGGCGATACTGCCGGAGGTCCGGAAGCCCTCGAAGGGGGTATAGTCGCAGCGGGACACCATGTCGGCGGCACGGAGGGTGTGATCCACCGCGGGGTCATATACCACGATGTCGGCGTCCGCACCGGCGGCGATGCAGCCCTTGCGGGGATAGAGACCGTACAGCCTGGCGGGATTCTCGCTGAGGGCGCGGCACAGGGTGGGCAGATCGATGCGGCCCGCCGCCACGCCGGTGGTGTACACCACCTCGCCGCGGGTCTCCACCCCAGGCAGGCCGCCGGGGATGGTGGTAAAGTCACCCTGTCCCGCCAGCTTCTGCTGCGTGGTAAAGGAGCAGTGGTCGGTGGATACGGTGTTGACCCGTCCCTCCTTCAGTCCCGCCCACAGGGCGTCCTGATCCGCCTGTTTGCGGATGGGAGGGGAGCACACGAACTTGGCGGAGGACAGCCAGTCCTCCTGATAATACACGCTGTCGTCCAGCGCCAGATACTGGGGGCACGTCTCAGAGTAGACGGTCTGGCCCCGCTGACGGGCCTGATCGATCTCCGCCAGTGCCGCGGCGTTGGTGGTGTGAACGATCACCACCGGCGCGTCCGCCGCCTGGGCGATCCGCAGGATGCGGCCCACGGCCTCCGCCTCCAGATAGTCGGGGCGGGTCTGGGGATGGCAGGCCACGGTGTTTTCGCCCCTGGCCTTCTTCTCCGCCACCAGTGCGTCGATGACGCCGCTGTTTTCACAGTGTACGCCGCAGATGCCGCCCCGGGCCTTCAACGCCTTCAGCGCGCGGTACAGGTCGCCGTCCGGCAGCATCATGGCGGGATAGGTCATGTACATCTTGAAGGAGGTGATACCGGCGGCGAACATGTCGTCCAGCTCGCCCTCGATACCGGCGTTCCAGTCGTCGATGGTCATATGGAAGCCGTAGTCACAGTGACAGTGCTCCGCCTTTTTCCGCCACAGATCCAGTCCGTAGGCCAGCGTCTCCCCCTTGTTGGGACAGGCGAAGTCGATGACGGTGGTGGTGCCGCCGCGAAGGGCTGAACGGCTGCCGCTCTCAAAATCATCGGCGGTGGTGGTGTTGCACACGTCCAGATCGAAGTGGGTGTGTGCGTCGATAAAGCCGGGCAGCAGCAGCTTGCCGGTCACATCCACCACCTGGGCGTCCGGCGCGTCGATGTGGGGCGCGACGGCGGCGATCTTTTCGCCGTCCACCAGCACGTCGGCGGCAATGACGGCGCTGCCGCTGACCACGCGGCCGCCGGTAAAGAGTCGTTTCATCAAAGGGCCTCCTTGTCTTTTTTATGATCATACTGCCATTATACCACCTGACAGGCGGCGTGGATAGAAAATTTTTTAGCTTTTCCAAATTTTTTTCGTTGAAAAAAGAGGGGATGAGAAAAATAATTTGTATAATAGAACAGGAAAAATCTCTGATCCGCCGAAGAAGGGAGGGAGCGCCGTGCTTTCACCGGCCTTTATGGACGAGCTGATCGCCCGCAACGATATCGTGGATGTGGTAAGCGGCTACGTATCACTGACGCAGAAGAGCGGCAGCTATTGGGGCTGCTGTCCCTTCCACAACGAAAAAACGCCCTCCTTCCACGTGCTGCCGGACAAGCAGTTTTATCACTGCTTCGGCTGCAAAAAGGGCGGCGGCGTCATCAATTTTGTCATGGAGATCGAGAACCTGTCCTATATTGACGCGATACATTTCCTGGCCAGGCGCGTCAATATGGAGGTGCCCGACGACCGCGAGAACGCGGAGGCGGAGCGCCGCCGCAGGCGGCTGCTGGAGCTGAACCGCGACGCCGCCCGCTGGTACTATCAGGTGCTGCAAAGCGCGGACGGCGCGGCGGTGCGGGCGTATCTGGACAAGCGCGCCATCTCGCGGAAGATCGCGGTGCGCTTCGGCATGGGCGCGTCGCCTGACAGATGGGACGCGCTGATGCGGGCCATGACGGCCAAGGGCTATACCAAGCAGGAGCTGCTGACGGCGGGACTGATCGTCGCCAACAAAAACGGCAGCTTTTACGATAAATTCCGCAACCGCCTCATGCTGCCGGTCATCGACGTGCGGGGCAATGTGGTGGGCTTCGGCAGCCGCGTCATCGACAAGTCCGAGCCGAAGTATATGAACAGCACCGAAACGCCGGTCTACAGCAAGCGGCGGGTGCTGTACGGCCTGAATCTGGCAAAGACCACCAAGCGTCCCAACATGATCCTGTGCGAAGGCAACCTGGACGTGGTGACGCTGCATCAGGCGGGCTTTGACAACGCGGTGGCCTCCATGGGCACGGCGCTGACCACCGAACAGATCCGCCTGTTGGGGCGGTACACCAAGGAACTGGTGCTGTGCTACGACAACGACAAGGCCGGACAGCTGGCCACCCAGCGTGCGCTGCAGATGCTGGACAGCACCGATTTTACCGTGCGGGTGCTGACCCTGCCCCAGCGTCTGGTGGACGGCGAATATGTGAAGCAGGACGCCGACGATTTCATCAAGTATCAGGGGGCGCCCGCCTTTGAAAATCTGCTCAGCGGCAGCGGGAACGGCGTGGAGTTCCGTCTGTCCCAAGTGGCCGCCAAGTATGATCTGAAAAGCGATCAGGGACGCATCGAATACACCGCCGAGGTGACCCAGGTGCTGGCCGAGCTGAACAGTCCCGTAGAGCGGGAGATCTATGCCGGCCGCGCCGCCGAGGCCGCCGGTCTGACGCCGGAGGCCATGCGGCAGGAGGTGGAGCGCGCCGCCCGCCGCCGCCGCTATAAGGACCGCAAAAAGCAGGAGCGCAAGGAGCTGAATCCCACGCTGCAGGCCCAGCCCGCGGCCTTTGGCAACCGCTATAACAACATCCGCAGCGCCATGGCGGAGGAGGGTGTGATCCGGCTGCTGTACCTTGATCCGTCGCTGTTCGGCGATGCGCCGCCGCTGGCGGCGGAGGATTTTTCCTCGCCGATGCTGGGCCGGATCTTCGCCGCCATGTGGCAGCGGCGGCATGACCGCGGCGGCGTGTCTGCCCTGACGGGCGAGCTGACGGGCGACGAGATGAGCCACCTGACCACGCTGCTGCAAAAACCGGAATCCACCGCCAATGCATCCCAGGCGCTGGCGGACTACATACGGGTGATCCGCGAAGAGCAGGCCAAACGGGACGGCTCCGGCGTAGATCCCCTGCTGCTGGCAATGGAAACATTCAAAGATAAGAAACGATATGGAGGAAAGCGCACATGACGGACAAGACGTACACCAAGCAGGAGCTGGAGGCCATGGCCAACGCACTGCTGGAGGAGGATGCCAAGAAAAAGGCCGCCCCCAAGGCCGACACCGCCCCTCAGGCAGAGGGCAAGGAGGACGACGCCAAAAAGGATAAGGACAAGGGCAAGCTGGACGACAAGACCATCGCGTCCCTGCCCGCCGCCGCATTGATCCAGGCCAATGAGAAGCTCCGCGACATGCTGGCCAAGGGCAAGAAAAAGGGCAAGCTGGATTCCAGCGAGGTCAGCGATGTGCTGGACGAGATGGATCTGGAGAGTGAGCAGATGGACCGCATCTACGACTCGCTGGAGGCCCTGGGCATCGAGGTGGGCACCGAGGAGTTCCTGACCAGCATCGACGACGATATCGAGCCGCCGCTGGAGGAGATCGCCGAGATCGAGGAAGAGGAGCTGGTGGACCCCAACACGCTGGTGGACAGCTTCAATATCGACGATCCCGTCCGCATGTACCTGAAGGAGATCGGCCGCGTGCCGCTGCTGAGCGCCGACGAGGAGATCGTCCTGGCCACCGCCATGTCCGCCGGCCGCGCCGCCCAGGAGCGTATCGACGAGGCCGCCGAAAATGACGAGACCATCCCCGACGAGGAGCTGGCCCAGCTGAAAAAGGACATCAAAGAGGGCAACAAGGCCAAGCAGAAGCTGGCCGAGGCCAACCTCCGCCTGGTGGTGTCCATCGCCAAGCGCTATGTGGGCCGCGGCATGCTGTTCCTGGATCTGATCCAGGAGGGCAACCTGGGTCTGATCAAGGCCGTGGAAAAGTTCGACTATACCAAGGGCTACAAGTTCTCCACCTACGCTACCTGGTGGATCCGCCAGGCCATCACCCGCGCCATCGCCGACCAGGCCCGCACCATCCGTATCCCCGTACATATGGTGGAGACCATCAACAAGGTCATCCGCGTCAGCCGCCAGCTGCTGCAGCAGCTGGGCCACGATCCCTCTCCCGAGGAGATTTCCACTGAGATGGGCATGCCCGTGGACAAGGTGCGCGAGATCCTGAAGATCGCCCAGGAGCCCGTGTCTCTGGAGACCCCCATCGGTGAGGAGGAGGACAGCCATCTGGGCGACTTCATCCCCGACGAGGGCGCGTCCGAGCCCAGCGAGGCCGCCAGCTTCACGCTGCTGAAGGAGCAGCTGGTGGACGTGCTGTCCACCCTGACCCCCCGTGAAGAGAAGGTGCTGAAGCTGCGCTTCGGTATCGAGGATGGCCGTACCCGCACGCTGGAAGAGGTGGGCAAGGAATTCAACGTCACCCGCGAGCGGATCCGCCAGATCGAGGCCAAGGCCCTGCGCAAGCTGCGCCATCCCAGCCGCAGCAAGAAGCTGAAGGACTTTTTGAACTAACGGAGGTAGCCCCATGATCCTGGATTTCAACGCCATGCCTGCCAACGCCGTGGCCCACTTCAAGGGCGGCGAGGGACAGGTCGTTGTCCGCAAATTTGACGATCCCGTTATGGGCGCGGTGGTGCAGCTGACGCTGCCGGTGGGCGCGTCCATCGGCCTGCACACCCACACCGGCAATTGCGAGGTCGTCTATGTGCTGTCCGGCAGCGGGCGGTGCGTGGACGACGGCGCGGAGTATCCCATCGCCGCCGGTATGTGCCACTACTGTCCCGAGGGGCACTCCCACAGCATCATCAACACCGGTGATGAAGATCTGGCGCTGCTGGGCGTGCTGCCCAATATCCGCAGGGAGGGACAGTGATGGACAAGACGCTGGGCTATATCCTCTGCTGCCAGTCGCCGGGACTGTTTCTGGCGGCGGTGATGCTGCTGCTGTTTTACTTTGCCCGCCGGAAGGGGCATCATGCCCGTGCGGTGCTGGATCTCGTTCTGTGCGTGCTCTGCGCGGCAGGCGGCGTGGCGCTGTACTTCGTGGGCATGGGCAGCGGCCATTTCACCATCCGTGATTTTTACGCCGTCCGCACCCCTGGCTGGGTGGGGCTGGGCATCGTGGTTGCCATCAATGTGTGGCTGCTGATCCGCGGCTTTCTGGCGGTCAACCGCCGCCGCACGGCGGAAAAGAACGCCAACCGCGCCGCCAATGTCGAAGCCCTGCGGCTTGAGCAGGAGCGCAAAGCGGCGCAGCAAACAGCCGTCAACACCGACGCCGATATGACGCCGCCCCAGGAATAAACAACAGGAATCATCAAAAAGATCGCCGCCATGAAAATGGCGGCGATCTTTTGTTCATTACGTCCGAAGTCCCCTGACGATCTCATACAGCATCTGCAGGTCGTAGACGTCGATATAGGTATCGTTATTGATATCCGCGGCCTGGAGGAAAGCGTCGTTTGTCAGCATAGTCTGCGCTGCGGGGATCACAGAGGTGGTGAGATAGGCATACAGCAACTCCATATCGGTGCAGTCGATCCCATCCTGTCCGTTCAATTGGCCGACGGCGGGGGTGTAGTTGCCGGTAAAGGTGAATATGATTTCATGGCTAACGGAAGAGTAGCCGTATTGATAAGATCCAGTCACACCGATTGTTTGAACAATTTCGTTGATGTTCGCCTTATACCACGAGTATGCGGCGGCGGGATCGTCATCGGTAAAGTACAAACGTGCTTCGCCGCTGCATTGCAGCAGGCAGGCAACCTTGTTGATCAAATAACTGTCAGCTGTAGAGACAACGGTTCCCTTTACATTGTGATAAAACCCCTTTGTAGCAGTGCATTCCGGCAGCGTCACATTATGTGTTGCATCAATTGTATGATCGCGCGTTATCGCATCGGTGGTCAGATTGAAGTAAGCATAATGAGGGCTGTAAGGCGATTCATAGGTTGTAGCTGCACCCTGATCGATAAACAGTGGATCATCCCAGGTGGGATCAACATAGTACCAGTCCTCATCGATTTTTGCGATATTCCATGCGTGATTTTCGTCATGAGACATTCCCGTTACATAAAAGCTTTCGATCCCTGCCCGCATCAGCAGGTATTGGAAGGCAAAGGCGTAACCGGCACAGACGGCGCGTCCGTCGATCAATGCACCATAAGCATTCTGCTCTGACACGGTGTTGATATCGTAAGTAACCTTCGTGATCAGCGCGTCGTGCAGATACAGCTCCTTGTCAAAATCACTGCCGCCGGAGGGAAGCCCTTCCAGGATGGCATCAGCCGCATCTAAAAAGTTTTTCTTGCTTTGCTCCAAATCATTGGCATGATCGTTGTACTCTAACTGTACACCGACGCACAGGTGTTCTCCAGAGGAATTCGTAGCATATAAGTATTTGGGACGGGCCCAGAACAGCTCGGGAAAATCCGCATAAAAGGCCTGGGTGACAAGAATGGCCTCTGCCTCACTGATATAGGGAACAGAAACGACTTCGTTATTGACATTAACGTTAATGGTCGGCTTGGTGTTGGTTTCATCAAGCCCTGAGAACAAAGAAGCGTCTTTAGACCCATGCAGCGCCAGATAGGCCAACAGGGAATACACGTTTAACAGAAAAGGATCGCCCTTCTCTTCCAGCTGGCTGTAGCCATAGCGGGGCAGCTCTTCGTTGATGAGAAGGAAATAGTCCGCGTGCGGGGCATCTTCCAGCCCGCCCGTCCCCTCACCGGCCTGATCGTCGTCGAACAGCGCAATATCCTGCGCCCCAGCCATGGGGAAGCATTGCAGCGTTGTGTCCGCGGGCAGCGGCTCGGAGCAAACCTCGCCGGTCGCGCCGTCATACCACGCGTGATAAAGCGTGCCCTCCACCGCTACAGCCTCCACCGGCAGCAGCGTTATGCACATCCATACCGCGCACAGCAGCGCGGTGAGTCGTTTGCTGAACTTCTTCATGTCGTGCCCCCTTGTCGTGATTTCAATAACCTCATTTTACCAGTTCCCGCCGCCCTTGACAAGCCCTATGTGCCCTTCATTTTGCCTTTTTCCCGCTGCCTACTTTCCAATTGCCGAAAAATACGGTATAATGACACCAAAGACGATCTTACCAGGAGAGGAGGACACGCCTATGCTGTCCATCTGGATCGGCCGCGCGGGAAGCGGCAAATCAGCCCGTGTGCTGGAGACCATCGGGCGGGAGCGGGAGAGCCGCCCCCAGCTTCTGCTGGTACCGGAGCACACCTCCCACGAGGCGGAGCTGGACCTGTGCCACGCCTGCGGCCCCACCGCCAGCCGCAATGCCGAGGTCCTCAGCTTTCAGAATCTTGCCACCCGCGTGCTGGGTGAGACGGGTGGTCTGGCGGACATCACGCTGGACAACGGCGGCAAGCTGCTGACCATGCGCCGCTGCCTGCAGGAGCTTCACACCCAGCTCAGGGTGTTCGGACGGCCCTCCCAGCGCTCGGCGTTTTTGCGGCAGCTGACGGATCTGGCCGACGAGTTCTACGCCTATCAGATCGCGCCGGAGACCCTGTACCGCCATGTGGCGGATATGGAGGGTGCCATGGGCGACAAGCTGCGGGACGTGGCGCTGATCTTTGCCGCCTACGACGCCCATCTGCGCCACGGCGATGCCGACACCCGCTCGCGGGTGCAGAAGCTGTGCGACAGCCTGCCCCAGTCCCGCTATCTGGACGGAAAGGACCTGTATGTGGACGGCTTTTCCTTCTTCACCAGACAGGAGGAGAGCGTGCTGTCCTTTGCCCTGCGCCGGTGCAGCAGCGTCACCGTGACGCTGCTGGGCGACCGGAGCGGCCGCCAGTTTCAGAACGCCGCCGCCCAGAAGGACCGCCTGATCCGCATGGCCCAGGAGGCGGGCGTGGAGTGCCGCCTCAACTATCTGCACCGCCAGGACGACGGCCCGCTGGGCCATCTGGAGCGCCATTTCTTCGGCGGCGACGCCCCCTGGGAGGGGGAGACGGATGCTGTGTCCGTCTATCAGGCGGCCACCGCCTATACAGAGGTGGAGTATGCCGCCGCCCAGATCCGCCGGCTGGCAGCGCAGGGCTACCGCTACCGTGACATCGCGGTGGCCAGCCGCAGCATGGAGCTGTATGGCCCACTGCTGGAGACGGTGTTCCGGCGGGACGGCATCCCCACCTACATCAGCCGCCGCAGCGACATACTGGAAAAACCGGTGATGACGCTGCTGCTGTCCGCCGTGGACGCCGTCACCGGCGGCTTTGTCTACGAGGATATGTTCCGCTATCTCAAGACCGGCATGACCGATGTGACGGCGGCGGAGTGCGATGTGCTGGAAAACTACGTGATCCGCTGGGATATTCGGGGTAATATGTGGCTGCGGGACGTGCCCTGGACGCTGAACCCCGACGGCTACGGCGTGGACTTGACGGAGGAACGGGCGGCCCGTCTGGCGGAGGTGAACCACATCCGCCAAAAGGTGCGCGCGCCGCTGCTGGCGTTGGCGGAGGGCTTGAAGACGCAGCGTGCCGCCCGTGACAAGGCCCGTACGCTGTACGAGTTCGCGGCGGCCTCCGGCGTGCCGCAGGTGCTGCGGGACAAGGCGGACGCCCTGCTGGCGGCGGGCCAGGTGCAGCTGGCGGAGGAGTATGCCCAGCTGTGGCAGATCTTCTGCGATGTGCTGGATCAGTTCGTCAGTATTCTGGGGGATACGGAGCTGGAGGGCGAGGAGTTTGCCCGCCTGCTTCGTCTGGTGCTGACCCAGTACAGCGTGGGCACCATCCCCGCCACGCTGGATCAGGTGAAGGTCAGCGAGATCACCCGCAA
>CAKTMO010000008.1 GCA_934573935.1 uncultured Oscillospiraceae bacterium
CACGGTCTGGCCGTCCACGACGGCGGTGATGCGGTAGGTGACGCTGCCGGAGGCAGAGCAGGTGGCCTCCGTGCGGCGGAGGGTCTCCACCTTTTCCGCGGAGACGGTTTCGGTATGGGTGCCGCCGCAGCCGTCACAGTGGAAAGTGACGGTATAGCCGCCCTCGCCGCTCTGGCACTTTGTGACGGCGTACTGGTGGCCGGTGGCGGGAATGGTCTCGGTGTGGGTCTGGCCGCAGTCGGCGCAGGTGAAGGTCTTTTCGCCCGCTTCGGTACAGGTGGCGGGTTTTGTGACCGTCTCCGTCTCCTGGTGGGTATGGTTGGGGTCCGCGGCGCCGCAGACGGAGCATTTGCCGTTTTCATAGGTATGACGGGGGGTATAGACGCCGTCATACCACGTGCCGCAGTAGCTGGGCAGCTTGCCGAAGCCGCCCGCCGCGCCGCTGTCGCCGATGTCCTTGCCACGGGCCAGGGTGAAGCGCAGGGTCAGCACGTCGCCGTCGCTGAGAAAATACTCCGACATGCCACGGCCGGGATAGCTGCCGTTGACGGTGTACATCCAGCCGGAGCCGGAGGTATAGTCGAACTCGCCCACGCTGTCCTTGAACCGCTGGGGTGTCTTTATCTCAACGCCGTCCAGCTTCAGCAGGCGCTGCAGCTCCTCCGGCACCGCAGCGCCGCGAAAGGCTTTGGCGAGGGTGATGCGGGAGAGATAAAAGCCGCTGTCCAGCGTGCCGCTGAAGGACACGTCATAGCCCAGATATTCCAGCGCCTCCTTCACGGCGTAGGAGGCGGGAACATCCTGAAAGATGTCCCGCGACACCGGTATATCCATCATACCGAGACCCAGCACCGTCAGGTCCAGGCGGATGGTGGCGGTGCCGATCTTTTCCCCCTTGTCGTGGACGTTATAGACGACGGTATAGGACTTATAGGTGGAGTTCCCCTTGTCGTCCCAGGCCACGATGGTGATGGTGTGGCGATCCTCGCTGCCGCCGATGCCGGTATCCAGAAACAGGTTGTACTCCAGGCCGTTGGCGGCGGAGCCGGTGCTGTATTTGACCTCGTTGCCGTCCATCATCACCTTGATATGGTTTTGATAGAGGGGATTTCCCGCACCGTCGTTGGCCCAGACGGTGAAGGTCAGGTTGCGGTTGTTCAGCTCCACCACATCACCGCTGAGGTTGGTGCGGATGGTGGGCGGATCGTCGCCTATTTCCGGCTCCTCCTCATTGGCCACGGCGGGGCGGTAGTTGATGACGTAGGTCACCTCGCCCAGAATTTCGGAGCCGCGCTTGAGCAGCAGGGTGATCTCGTTGCGGCCCAGAGCCAGCTGGGCGGCGTAGTCGTCGCCGGAGGCGGTGATCCATTTGCCGTTGGTATCGCTGTTTTTGATCCGCGCCCGCAGGTAGGTATCCTCATCGCCGTTGAGCACCGTGGCGGTGAAATGCAGCAGATCGCCGTTGAGCTCCTCCTGGGAGACGGTGCCGCTTTTCAGGTCGGTGGCGATGATGGGCTGGTCGGTCTCGTCGCCCTTTGTATCGTCGTCCTTCCCTTCTTCGTCGCCGTCCTTTTCATCGCCCTGCTCTTCGCCCTCTTTGTCGCCCTCTTCCTGGGAATTCTCCTTGTCCTCATCGGGCTTTTCCTCCGCGGGCTGTTCTTTGTCGCCGGTATCCTGGGGCTCCTGCTGCTCCTGCTGTTCAGGCGGCGTCTGCTCCGGCTCCTGAGGGGGCTGCTCCGGCGGGGTCTCCTCAGGCTGGGACTGGCCGTCGGTCCCCTCGCCGCCTGCCGCGCCGCCGGCTTCCTGGGTCTGGCGGTCATAGCGAAGGCCGATCTGGTCGATATTCAGGCCGGGATAGGGCTTGTTTTCCGGCGCCTGAGGCGTCTGGCGGGGCGTGCGCAGCACGGCCCAGCCGCCCAGCGCCAGTGCCAGCGCCAGCACAAGGCACACCGCGCCGGACACCAGCGCCTTTTGATATTTTTTCATCCACTGTTTCATGTTTTTCCCGTTTCCTCCGCCCCGCAAAGGGTTTTTTCCTGAAAAAAAGCGCCGGACATACAAAATGCCGGCGCTTTTTACGCAACAAAAAGCTGATTTTTCTGCCTATGGCGAAAAATCAGCGTGCTGTCTGCTCATCCTGCATACGGAGAGTGCGCCCGCTGCATCGGCCCTGGACGGTGCAATTCTCCTGACTCGTGTCACGAGGCGGTCGCCTCTCGTCGGTCGTCTTACCTTCTCACAGGGATCATCCTGCAATGGCGGAGTTTCCTCCCAGCGGCGGTTTGCCGCTTCAGACGCCTTCTTACACTCACAGTGCCGGTCGCGCGGGGTTTATCCCCGTTTCTTTTGCACCGCTGCCTGGCCCCGAGGGGGCGTTGCGGCAGGCGGTTACACCGGATCAACAGGCCATATACATATTCTATTTTATTATAGAGGGCATGCCGCGCAAAGTCAAGTCCTGGTTCCGCTTTTCGTTTTGGGGCGGATTTGCGGCGGGGTATAAGTTTTTTTCATGATAAGCATGTCATTTATGCTGTTTACAAACACTTCGTTTGGTGATATACTGTATTCACAGACAGTTTTATGATCTTCTGTCTGTATTTCCAGCAAACCATTTCCTCTCCCCTTTTTATGCAGCGGGGGCGTCCATGCCGGGACGCCCCCGCTGCATTTTATCCGCAAAAAAGAGCCGCCGATGGGCGGCTCTTTTGCTTCTTTTGGGCGTAGGGATCAGTCCTTCAGCAGCTCCAGCTCTTTTTCATCCACCTGGCGCAGCTGCTTGCGGCTGACGATCTCGTACATGCAGGGCACCACGAACAGGGTCATCAGCGTAGCGTACAGCAGGCCGCCGATGCACACCAGGGCCACCGGCTGGATCAGGGAGGTGCCTGCGTTTTTCGCCAGAGCGGTGACGATCAGGCCCAGGATGGTGGTCAGGGAGGTCATGAGGATGGGCCGCAGGCGGGTGACGCCGGCATCGACGATGGCGGCGCGGCGCTCCATACCGGCAAGGCGCTGCTGGTTGATGTAGTCCACCAGGACGATGCCGTTGTTGACGATGATACCCACCAGCATGACAAAGCCGATGAGGGCGATGACGCTCAGCTCGATGCCGGTCAGCAGCAAGGCCAGGAAACCGCCGGTGAAAGCCAGGGGGATGGTGAACATGACGATGAAGGGCTCACGCAGGGACTGGAACTGGGCCACCATGACGAAGTACACCAGCACGATGCCCAGCAGCAGCATCAGCAGCACCTGGCCCATGGCGTCCATGATGGCCTCATTTTCGCCGTTGAACTCAATGGTGGCGTTCTGGGGCAGCTCCATGGCTTCCACGGCCTTTGTCACCTGGTCGGACACCAGGGTGACGTTATAGCCGTCGGCAATGGCGGCGGTGACGGTGACGCAGCGGCGCTGCTGGTCACGGTTGATGGTGTTCAGGCTGACGGTCTGCTCCACCGTGGCCACGTCCTTCAGCAAGAAGGTCTTGTCCTTGTCGGCGTCGTCACTCTCGCCGGTCAGGGCGGACAGGGACGAGGAGGAAGAACCGCCGCCCATGGCGGAGGACATGGCGCTGTCGGGGTCGATCTTCAGCTCCGGCAGGGTCTCCACCGTCAGCTTGCTGTCCTCATCCTGCTGGATCATCATCTGCATGGTGGTGTCGTCCAGCACCATTTCGGTGCCGGAGGTGCTGGTGTTCAGCGCGGCGGCCACCTGCATATAGATCTGGGCCACGGTCATGCTGTGCTCCATGGCCTTGTTGCGGTCGATGGTAACGCGCAGGGCCTGGGCGGCGTCCTCCAGACCGTCGGACACATCGGCGGTGCCCTCCACCTGGGTCATGCGCGCGGCGATGGCTTTTGCGGTGGACTGCAGGGTCTCCATATCCTCGCTGTAGACCTTCAGGGAGACGCCGTTGCCGGTGACGTAGCTCATCATGCCGGACATGACGTTGGCGGCGGTGACGGTGCAGTCCATGTCGGCGCAGAGGGCTTCGATCTCCTTACCGGCCTGGGTGCCGGACCGGTCGTCCGGCAGGGTGATATAGATCTCCGCGTCATAGGCGCCGCCGGAGGAGGAGAACATGCTCATGCCGCTGTCGCCCTGGATCATGGCGCCCACGGCGTCCACACCCTCCACGGTCATGCAGCGGCGGGCCACCTCATCGGTATAGGTCACGGCCTCCTCGCGGGTGCAGTTTTCCGGCATGGCGACAGTGACGCTGACGCTGTTCATATCCATATCCGGCATGAAGCTGAAGCCGCGGTTGACAGTCAGGATGCCGGTGAGGATCAGCGCCGCCAGGGAGGCGGACAGCACCGCGGCTTTGTGGTCCAGCGACCAGATGATGGCCTTTTTATAGGCGGGGTAGAGCTTATCCAGCAGGCCGGTCTTCTGCACCAGGGGGCGGCGCAGCATGCCGCTGGCCATGGCGGGCACCAGTGTCAGGGCCACCAGAAGACTGGCCATCAGGGAATAGGTGATGGTCAGGGCCAGATCGGTGAACATTTCGCGGGTCAGGCCCTCCACAAAAACGATGGGGGCGAAGACACACACGGTAGTGAGGGTGCTGGCGGCGATGGCGCCCAGCACCTGCCGCGCGCCGGACACGGCGGCTTGCACCACCGTGGCGCCCCGGGCGCGGAGACGATAGATATTCTCAATGACCACCACGGAGTTATCCACCAGCATACCCACCGCCACCAGCAGGCCGCTGAGGGAGATCATATTGATGGTGACGCCGGTGAAGTACATCAGCACCACGGCGAACACCACGCTGGCGGGGATGGCGATGAGGGTGATGAGGGTGGGCCGCCAGTCCCGCAGGAACAGGAACAGCACCACCACCGAGAACACCGCGCCCCACAGCAGGGACGAGAGGATGGTCTCCACGATCAGGTGGATATAGTCGCCCTGATCCATCAGGGGCTTGAAGCTGATGTCCGTGTACTGCTCCGTCAGCTGCTGCAGGCGGGCGGTGATGTTGTCGGACACCTCCGCCGTGGCGTAGTTGGACTGTTTGGTAAAGGAGGCGATGATGCCGTTTTCCCCATTGAGCTTGGCGTAGATCTCATCGGCGTTGTCGGTGCTGAAAACGGTGGCCACGTCGCTGAGGCGGACGGGCTCCACGCCGGAGATGCCCAGATCCAGCAGCACCATATCCTCCAGCTCCTGCTGGGTGCGGACCTCGTTGCCCACGGACACCATGTAGCTGACGCCGTCGTTATCGTCTATGTAGCCGGCGGGCATGGAGAAGTCCTGGGCGGTCAGCAGCTGCTGAACGGTGGAAACGGAGAGAATGCCGTCCACATTCAGCTGATCCAGCACCTGCTTGCGGGTCTCGGCCAGCTGCTTTTCGCCCTCCTCGATCTGCTGGAGGGCCAGCTTCAGCTGGATATTGCCCTCGCTCATGGCCAGAACGCCGTTGAGAGCGGATTCTGTGCCGTCGGACAGGTCACGATTCAGGTCGTCAAAGCGGTGGGGGTCGTCCAGAAAGGCCTCGATGGCCTCCAGGGCCTTCTGCATGGCGGCGACGCTGGCGGCAGCCTCCTGCTGCTGGCGCTTGGCCACCATGGCGGCCAGCTGGGTCTCCTCCGCTTCGATCTGGGCGGTCAGGGCTGTGATCTCCGCCCCTAAGGTAACGTTTTCCGCTGCGGCAGCGGCTCTTTCCTCGGCTGTGACGGTCTCATCCTCGCTGTTGATGATCTCCAGATTTTTGTCATACTGCGCCTGCTTTTCCGTCAGGGTCTGGCGGTCGGCTTCGATCTGAGCCTGAAGGGCCTTTTCCTCCTCGGTCATCAGGTCGTCGCCGCTAGGGACGCTGTTGATGGCCTGGCGCAGCGACTCCGCCGCTTCGTTCAAGGCACCGGTGACGCCGTCCGCCACGTCGTCCGCCGCCTGGGAAACACCCTCGTCCAGCGCCTCCTGGGCCTCGGTGATCTGCTCTTTGGCGTCGGAGAGCTTGCCGGCGGCCTTGTCCAGCTCACGGTCCACCTTCTGGTGAATGGTCCTGGTCAGCGCCGCCATCTTTTCGGCGTCCAGCACCACATGGAGCTGGCGCTCCACCGTGCCGGTGATCTCCACACTGGCCACACCGGTGATGCCGGTCAGCTTGGCGGACAGCTCGTCCTCCACAAAGTCGCTGAGCTGGTCAACGTCCATTTCGCTGCTGCTGATGGCCGCCACCATGACGGGGATCATGGAGGGGTTCACCTTCAGGATATAGGGAGAGGAGACGGAATCGTCCCACTGGCCCTGAACCGAGGTCACCTGCTGCTGGATATCAATGCCCAGAGAATCCATATTGGCGCCGTTTTCAAACTCCATCACCACCATGGAGACGCTGTTCCGGCTGGAGGACTGGATGGTCTTCAGCTGATCCAGCGTGGCAAGGGCTTTTTCCAGGGGCTTGGTGATCTCCGCCTCCACGCTTTCGGGGCTGGCGCCGGGGTCGGAGGTCACCACGATGACATAAGGGTAGTCCATGTTGGGCATCAGGTCGGGGGTCATCTTCACATAGGCCACCACGCCCAGGATCAGGATGGCCAGCGCCACTACATAGACGGTCAGGGGCTTTTTTACACTAAAGGCAGGCACGGAATTCTTCCTCTCTTCTGCGCCGGAGGGCGCGCCACAGCTGCGGGAAAGCGGCTTGTCGCCGCGTATTTTGACGCTTTAGTTTACCACCTCCGCCTTTTCAAATCAATCGCTGGAGCGAAAAATTTACGTTTCCGTTACATTTGTAAGGAAAGCATCTGCTAACCGCGGGAATTTTCCCGTGTTTTCGTCAAAATAGTTCGTGCCTCAAAGGAAACGGAAAAAGCGGAAGAGGACGGCCCCACAGATGGTCAAGAATGTATGGAACATTCCACTTATACCGTTAAGAAAGTTCCGAAAATGCGCCAAACTGCACAAAAACGGTAACATTTTTTCTACATTTATTCTTCGTTTCAGAGGGAGACATTCCCCGCTTTCCGTATTATAATGGAAGATGGAACAAAAAGGGCCGCATGGCGGTAAATGTGGAAAGGAAAACTGTAATATGGCTATCAAGATCGGTATCAACGGCTTTGGCCGCATTGGACGCATCGTCCTGCGTATCATGTGCGAAAACCCCGAGACCTTTGATGTGCGCGGCATCAACCTGCGGAAAGCAGACATTGACTACATGGTGTACCTGCTGAAATACGACTCGGTATTCCGCAACTTCCCCGGTATGGTGGAGCACGCTGGCGGCGATCTGATCGTCAATGGCCGCAAGATCCACGTGTTCAGCGAGTCTGACGCCGCCATGATCCACTGGAGCGACTGCGAGGCGGAGTACATCATCGAATCCACCGGCGCCAACAACACCACCGACAAGGCCAGCCGCCACTTCAAGGGCGGCGCCAAGAAGGTGATCCTGTCCGCCCCCGCCAAGGACGACGCCACCCCCACCTTTGTCTACGGCGTCAACAGCGACGAGTACCGCAGTGACATGAAGGTCGTCTCCAACGCCAGCTGCACCACCAACTGCCTGGCGCCCCTGGCCTATGTGGTCCACAAGACCTTTGGCATCGAGCAGTCTCTGATGTCCACCATCCACGCCTCCACCGCCAAGCAGAAGGCCGTTGACAGCCGCGGCGGCAGCGACTGGCGCACCGGCCGCTCCATTCTGAACAACATCATCCCCACCTCCACCGGCGCGGCCAAGGCCGTGGGGCGGGTAATCCCCTCTTTGAAGGGCAAGATGACCGGCATGGCCTTCCGCGTGCCCACCGCCGACGTGTCCGTGGTGGACCTGACGGCGCGGCTGAGCACCAGCGCATCCTATGCGGACATCTGCTATGAGATCCTCCACGCCTCGGAGACCTATATGAAGGGTATCATCGGCTATACGCGGGATCAGGTGGTGTCCACCGATATGATCGCCAATCCCTGCCCCTGCGTATTCGACGAGACCGCCGGTATCATGTTGGATCAGGACTTCGTGAAGCTGATCGCCTGGTACGACAACGAGTGGGGCTACAGCAACATGGTGACCCGCATGCTGCAGCACATGCATGACGTAGACATGGCGGACGTGTTCAACGAAATCAAGGAATAAAAGCAAAAGAAAAAAGCCTGCGTTGCAGGCTTTTTTCTTTTGCAGAGGAGAGAGAAGAGGGAATCGTGAAAAGTTGAGGTATGCCGCCGAAGGCGGCATGAATTGAATTGTGCCGCAGGGCGGCACACCGCTTCTCTTCACTTTTCTCTTTTATCGTTTCACTCGCCTATGGCCATTCGGTCAAGGGCAAAGCTGTCGGCGATGGCCTGGATGTGGTCGCGGGTCATGTGGACTTCGCCGTCCACGATGTCGCCGTAATAGGTGCCCAGGATCTCCACCACCACAAAGGCGTCCGGCTGGTCGGCCACGATCAGCGCGCGGTCGTTGCCCAGCGCCAGCAGCAGCTTGCCATAGGGCCAATCCTCGTAGGGGAACACCACCAGATCGCCCAAATTCAACGACCCGATGGTCATGGTCTGTTTCATGGTGCGGAAGAGCTTATAGGGCACCGGTTCCGTCAGCCATGTGCCGTCGGTAAAGGTCACGGTGCCGTCCATGACGAAGGTACCGTCGTGGTAGCCGTAGGACGCTTCATAGCGGTTCCGGATGCGGTCCGTGTCCTGACGGGGAGAGGCGGCCAATCCCGCTTCCGTCAGAAGCGCCGCTTCATCCGCGGGGAAAAAGGCCTCGCCGGGCAGCAGGGAGAGTCCGTATTCCGCCGCCAGAGCGTCCAGCTTTTCCACCATCTCCTGTGTGCAGCAGCCGTAGTAGAGATAGGGCACCTCCGGCGTGATGATGGCCGCCGGATCCGGCTCGTAGGTGCTGCACCAGTCGTTCCAGGCTTTGGCGGCCTGACAGGCGGGGCTGTCCGCCAGTCCCTGCAGGCTCAGCATGGTCTCCTGACCGCTGCCCCAGTCAGAGGGCTCTTTCTGCTGTCCCAGACTGGCCAGGCCAAACCACTCGGTAGCAAAGCCGGTGGTGACCAGGGCCAGCACCAGTACCAGCGCCGCCGCCAGCAGCAGCGTGCGCCGCAGGGGCTGCCTCCGGTGATGGGCCTCCTGGCAGGAGGCGGCCATCTGAATGTTTCGCAGCATACGCTCTTTGGCGGCGGCATCGGGGCCCATGGCGTCGTAAGCGCGATAAATGTCCTTGCTTGTCATTGGAGATCACCTCCCAAGGTCAATTTCAGTTTGTTTCTGGCGCGGTTCAGGCGGCTGCGGATGGTGGCAGGCGCCACTTTCAGCATTTGGGCAATATCGGCGGTGGGGTAGCCCTCGTAGTAATAGAGATAGACCGGCAGTTTATAGTCGTCCGGCAGGGCCAGCACCGCCTGCAGCGTCTCATCCGGAACCGGATTCTCCACGGTGGGCGGCTCGGTCAGGGAATCGAAGCTCTCGCGTTTTCGCCAGGGGCTGCGCAGGGCGCTTTTGCACAGGTTGGAGACGGTGACGATGAGCCACGCCTTCTCATGTTGGGGCGTGGCAAATTCCGCGCCGCTGCGCAGCAGCCGGAGAAAGGCCTCCTGCACCATATCCTCCGCGTCCGCGCCGTTTTTCATGAATGAGTAGGCCACGCGGTACAGTGTATCCACATGGCGCTGATAAATGGTTTCGATGTCTTTGTCCGTACGCAACAAAGTGTTCGTGGCGGCCACCTCCTTTCATGAGAGATACGCGGGAAGAGGAGAATTTGTTGCAGGGGGATTTTGTTTACGGAAAAGGGGCGCGAAATACCCCTTTCTTAAAAAGAAAAAGGGGACGGCTATGCCGTCCCCTGCACAGAAAAGAAATCACACCTGCTCCTCGTCGGTGCGGTTGCGCCAGGCCAGTTCCTGCTCCAGCTCGTACTCCAGCTTTTTCACGCGCTCCTTCAGTTCGTCGTAATGCTCGCTCTGGACATAGTATTTGACGAAGGAGAATGTGGCCTCGGCAAACTCCTCCTCGGTATAGGAGGGCAGCAGGGAACCGCCGCTGCGGCGCAGGCCGCTGACGTTGATGACCACCAGACGGCGATGCTGCTCGCTGAGCTGGAAGAGCTTCAGCTTTTCGGGGACCTCAAGGCCCAGGTCGTACTGCTCGTTGACCAGATTCAGCAGGCGCGCCTGCTCCGGCTTGGCGGAGACGATGACGCCGTGGCGGGAGAACAGATCCTTCAGGTAGTCCACGGATACCTCTTCACGGGTGATGGTGCCCTTGCCGATGCCGGTCAGCATGGTGTTGGACAGGTTCAGGCTCACGTATACCTCGTGGCCGGTGGTGGGATAGCTCATATGAAACCTCCTGCACTTTTCTATTCCTGGAGGGCGGCGGGGCCCTCTCCTCTTATAGCTTCATCTTAGCAGGTCGGCGGGAGAAATGCAATAAAAACTTACAAATTTGCCGGATTATTTTTGTGCAATTGTGTTAAATGTATGGAATGAGTGATACTTTTGAGGTGATGGTGCAGGGCTTCTTGTCACCGTGTGTAGGGGCCGACGAATGGTTTATCGGCGGCGCAACGCGTATCAAAGCCTCCCTCTGACGAGGGAGGTGGCGCGAAGCGCCGGAGGGAGAGACGATAAACGCAAGACTTGCGGCGCAACGCCGGTCTCTCCCCCAGTCTCGCATACGCTCGACAGCCCCCTCGTCAGAGGGGGCCAATGACGGGTTATTGGTAGTCCGTGCACACGGGAGATTTTGCGCCAGATTTTTTACACCCCCGTCAGGTCAAACGGCGGGGTGTATTCCGCGCGGGCGGCGGTGCGCTCCTGGGTGAAGCCGTCGGTGATGCCGCAGTTCTCCATATAGGACACGGCGGCGCGGTATTCCGCACGGGTCACGTGGCGGCGCAGGGCACCCTCGGCGCCCTCCTGGGGGGTATACTGGCTCATGAGGGAGAACAGCACCTGGCCGGGGCGGAAATGCTCCGCCACCCAGTCGATGCAGCGGCGGGTGTTGTCCAGCTGCCCGGGCAGCACCAGATGGCGGATCACCACGCCCCGCTTCAGCAGGCCGTCCTCCAGCACGCAGGGGCCGGTCTGGCGGAACATCTCCTGAATGGCCGCGGCGGCCACGGGGAAATAATCCGGCGCGGCGGACAGCGTTCCCGCCAGCGCATCGTCGGCGTATTTCAGATCGGGCAGGTAGATATCCACCTTTCCCTCCAGGGTGCGCAGGGTATCCACCGACTCATAGCCGCCGCAGTTATAGATCACGGGGACGCTGAGCTTCGGCTCCAGCGCCGGCAGGATCCACGGCAGGAAGTGGGTGGGGGTCACCAGATTGATGTTGTGGGCGCCGTGGGCGATCAGTTCGTCGAAGATCTCACGCAGGTGTTGGGTGGTGATGGCCTTGCCGAAGCCGCCGGCGGAGATGGAGCCGTTCTGGCAATAGGCGCACCGCAGGGTGCAGCCGGAGAAAAACACGGTGCCGCTGCCATTGACGCCGGAGATGGGCGGCTCCTCCCACATATGCAGCGCGGCGCGGGCCACACGGACGCCTGCGGGCATACCGCAGAAGCCGTGGCCTTCCGTCTCCGTCCGCTCCGCGCCGCAGCGGCGGGGACACAGGGTACAGATCATCTCCGCAGCCGGTGGAAATCCGGCCCCAGATCGCCCGCCATCCAGTGGCGGCGGCACAGACCGATGTACCGGTCATTGGCGCCCAGCACCACCTGAGCGCCCTCCTTCAGCACATGGCCCTCCTCGTCAAAGCGGGCGTTAAAGGCGGCTTTTTTGCCGCACCAGCAGATGGTCTTGACCTCCTCCAGCTTGTCCGCCAGCACCAGCAGGTGGTAGCTGCCGGGGAACAGGTCGCCCTTGAAGTCGGCCCGCAGGCCGTAGCAGATGACAGGGATGTTGCAGTCGTCCACCAGATGCACCAGATAATAGACCTCGTCCTTGCTGAGAAACTGGGCCTCGTCCACGATGATGCAGGCGTATTTTTGCAGCTGGCTGTCGGGCATGGCGCGCATCTCGTGGAAATAGACGCAGGGGTGCTTCAGGCCGATGCGGGAGGACACCATGTGGTCGCCGTCCCGCGTGTCGATCTGGGGCTTCACCAGCAGGGTCTCCTGGCCCCGCTCCTCGTAGTTGAAGCGGGCCATCAGCGCGTTGGCGCTTTTGCTGGAGCCCATGGCTCCGTATTTGAAATAAAGCTGTGCCATTGTGGTTTTTCTCCTCTTATTCCTTCTCCAGTTTTCCAAATGCGGTGGGGATGGGGTGATTTTCCCGTTCACCGGCGGGGCACCAGACCCAATCCGGCGGGCCTTCGCCCTGTACGGCGACGGTATAGACCGTCATTTCCCAGATAATGTGGGTAAAAATATGTTTATCTGTCGTCTTTTTCTCCCATTTGTGGGGCGTGAGGCCCCATTGCGCCAGTTGGGCCGCCGCCTGCGGCTCTGTCAGGGTGCCGGAGACGTTGGGGAACTCCCACAGGCCCGCCAGCAGGCCCTTTGGGGGGCGTTGGCGCAGGGCCGCGGCGCCGTTTCGCCGCAGCAGGAAGACGGTCAGGGGTTCCGTTCGTTTGACGGTTTTCTTTTCCCGCACGGGCAGCTGCCGCTGCAGACCCTTCTCGCAGGCGGCGCAGAAGCCGCAAAGGGGACAGTCGCCGCACAGGGGATCGCCGTTGGGCAGGCAGACTGTCGCACCCAGGTCCATCAGCGCCTGATTGAAGGCTCCCGGGCGGTCATGGGGGATCACCTCTGTCAGCCATCGGCGGAAGCGCCGGCGGGTCTTGGGGTCCAGTACGTTTTCGGCGCAGCCGGTCAGGCGGGCGGTCAGGCGCAGGGCGTTGCCGTCCACCGCCGGTATGGGTTGGCCAAAGGCGATGGAGGCGATGGCTCCCGCCGTATAATCGCCGACACCCGGCAGGGCCGTCAGTCCTTCGTAGGTCTGGGGAAACGCACCGCCGTGCTGCACGATGACCTGCGCGGCTTTTTGCAGATTGCGGGCGCGGCTGTAATAGCCCAGCCCCTGCCACAGCGACAGCAGATGCTCCTCCGATGCGGCGGCCAGGGCCTCCACCGTGGGCAGCGCCGCCATGAACCGTTCAAAATACGGCAGCACCGCTGTGACGCGGGTCTGCTGCAGCATGATCTCCGACACCCAGGTGCGATAGGGGGTCACCGTTTCCCGCCAGGGCAGGCGGCGGCGGTGAGCATCGTACCACGCCAGCAGGGGGGAGGGAAGGGCGATGAGTTGTTGGGGCGTGTCGTGCATGGGGACTCCTTTCATATGCTGAACCGCGACGCGTAGCCGCAGCGGCGGCACAGCTCCTCGGCGGGCCGGCGGCGGGAGAAGCCCTGCCGGATGGCCTGGGCGCGGGGGGTGTTCAGGATCTCCGGCAGCGTCTGGGTCAGCAGATCGCCCAGGGGCATACGGCCCTCGCCATCCAGGCAGCAGGGCACCACCGTGCCGTCGCACAGCACGGCGATCTGCTGGCGCAGGGCGTGGCAGAACTGAACGCCGCGCTCTGCCGCGTCGGGGGCGGGCCAGTCGAATTTCTGGGCGGATTCCAGATAGACGCCAGGGGCAAGGCGGCGGTTGCCCGCCCGATCGGGCGGCAGGTCTTCCACATTTTGTCCCACGGCGGTGGAGAAAAACGACAGGATCTCGGCGTTTCTGGCCTGGGCGCCGCCCTCGTTCCACAGGCGTAGGGCGCACAGGACGCCTTTTTCCGCGGCGGCGGTGCAGAATTTCCACACAGCGGTGAGGTAATCTGTCATATCGCCGCCGTCGTTGCCCTCGAAGCTGTGCAGGGAGATGCTGACCTTATGCAAGGCGGGAGACGATAGCAGCACGGCGGCCTTTTCCGGCAGCAGCGTGCCGTTGGTGGTCAGGCACACCCGAAAGCCCTGCTCCGCCGCGATGGCCAGCAGCTCCGCCAGCTGCGGGTGCAGCAGCGGCTCGCCCATCACATGGAAATAGAGGTAGCGGGTGTGGTCCCGCAGCTTCCGGGCCATCACACGGAATTCCTCCGGCGAGAGGAAGCGTTTTTCCCGCGCCGTGCCGGGGCAGAACACACAGGAGAGGTTGCACACGTTGGTGATCTCCACATAGACCCGTTTGAACATATGCCGCCCTCCTTTTTTGTCTCCCTGGTATTGTACCACAAAGCGGCGGCGGTTGCACAGAAAATTTTACAAAAGGAGGACGGCTTACTGCCGCCCTCCCTTTACGGATAAAAAAGCCGCCCCGTATGGGGCGGCTTTTCCTTATTTATAATTACTCCTGCGTCTCGATAATACCGTAACCGCCGTTGTTGCGGCGGTAGACCACCGAGATCACGTCGTCCGCCACGTTGCGGAAGACATAGAAGGAATGATCCAGCAGGTTCATCTGCAAGATCGCCTCGTCAATGGTCATGGGCTTGACGGTGAAGCGCTTGGTGCGCACCACATGGAACTCGTCCTCTTCCTCCACCTGGAATTCGGGGACTTCCGGCTCCATGACCTCGGGCCGCAGGTTCTTGGCCAGACGGGTCTTGTTCTTGCGGATGCGGCGCTCGATGAAACTGACGGTCCCGTCGATGGCGCCCCGCATGTCACCGTCGGGATCCTCGGCCTGGGCACGGAACAGGGTGCCGTTGGCGGCGCGGATGGTCAGCTCCACGGTGCAGCGGTTTTTCTTTTCCACGGCAAAGGTCACAAAAGCGTCCGCTTCCTCCGCGAAGTACCGGTCAAGCTTACCGATCTTCTTCTCGGCATACTCCTTGATGGAGTCGTTCAGGGCGATCTTCTTGCAGGCGAATGTGAACTTCATATTGTTTGCTCCTTTCTTGGGATACGGAACATAGGGTCGGGGAGGGATTTCCCCTTATCCATGTCCGCATTATAGCACATTGTCTGTACTTTGAAAAGGGTGTCACAATAAATTTAGGGAAAATTCACAAAAGTGACGCAATTTTTGGGCGTTTCGACGAGGCGTGCCAAAAATCGCGGAATTGCGGCAAAACCTCCTATGGACAAGACAGGGGAGATGGGTGTACCATAATAACCGGAAGCTTTCCAATATCCCACCCGCTTGAGCCGCGCCCCGAAAGGGGACGCGGCTCCTTTTTATCTGCGGGCAGCAAAAAAAGAGAGCCTTTCGGCTCTCTTTTTTGTGTCAGCTATTCTCGCTGCGGTCGAAGGCTACCACGACGCGGCGGTTGGGCTCGGTACCCACGGAATAGGTGGTGACACCCTTCACGTCCTGCAGCGTGGCGTGGATCACATGGCGCTCGTAGGCGTTCATGGCCTCCAGCGTGACGCTGCGGCGGTACTTCTTCACCTTGGCGGCCACCTTCATGGCCAGGCTCTCCAGGCTGGCCTCGCGGCGGGCACGGTAGTTTTCGGCGTCCACGTGGATGCGGATGCGCTTTTCGCTGCCGCTGTTGACGGCGTAGTTGGTCAGCTGCTGGATGGCGTCCAGGGTCTCGCCGCGGCGGCCGATCAGGGCGCCCAGGCGCTGGCCCTCCAGGATGGCCTTATAGCGGCCCTTTTCCTCCTCGTACACCTTCACGGCGGCGGGGCTGTCCATATGCTCCAGCAGGCCCGTCAGGAACGCGGTGATGCGCTGGGCATTGTCGTCCTGGCACTCCGGCAGCGTCACAGCGGGGGCGGCGTTCTGCTCCGGACGGGGCGTCTCGGCCTTTTCCTCGCGCTTGGGCTGGGGTTTGGGCTGCGGCTTCGGCTGGGGCTTGGGCTGCTGGGGTCTCTGTGGCTTGGGCTGGGGTTTCGCTTCCTCTTTCTTTTCGGGCTTTTCCACGACAACGGGCTTGACCGGCGCGGCGACCTCTTCCATCGGCGCCTCGTCGGGGCCATAGGTCACGCGGATGCGGGCAGGCTTGGCGCCCATTCCCAGAAAGCCGCTCTTGGCGCGCTCCAGGATCTCCACGGACACATCGTCACGATCCATGCCCAGCTGGGCAAGAGCCTTGCCAATGGCCTCTTCCTCGGTCTTGCCTGTTACATCGATATAACTCATAGACAAAACTCCTTATTCATCGTAATGCTGCTCGTTATACGCGCGGCCGCGGGCGTAGGGGCGGTTGCCCACACGGCCTGCCTCGGTGGTGGCGGCGCGCTTGTCCTTGTGCTCCTCCTTGGGCTGGGCCTTCTTCTTGCTGCCCTGCTGGGGTTTTTTGGGAGCGCTGGCCTGTTCCAGCTGACGGTTGTAATTTTCACGGGCGGCCTGCATCTTGGCGGCGCGCTTTTTCCGCTTCTCCCGCTCCTTCTCGGTCTCCTCTTCCTCCAGCTTCTTATTGAAGAACTTGGTGAGGATGGCCTCCTGAATGGCGGAGAAGGCGGCGTTGGCGATCCAGTACACGCACAGAGCGGCAGGGAACATGAAGCCCATCCACACCGTCATCAGGGGGAAGAGGTACATCATCATCTTGCTCTGGCTGTTCATGGTGTTGGAGCTGGCCTTCATGGAGACCATGCTCATCACCAGCTGCAGACCCGCGGCGATGAAGGGCATGATCAGCAGGCCCCAGACAGGCCAACCGCCGCCGGGGAACTGGCTGAGCACCTGGGAGGGCTGGCTGGCCAGGTCCACGCCCAGGAAGCTGTAGTCCAGGTCGATCAGACCGTCGAACTTACCCTGGAAATCGGCCCAGTGGTCATGGATAAAGTCGGTGAGATAGATCTGCTCATAGGCATTGTTGGCGGCGGGCGCTGTGTAGCCCAGAGAGGTGGCCAGGGTGGTAATCTCCTCGATCACCTCGTTGGACAGGTTCATGAAGAACCGCAGGGGGGTACGAATGATATAGTACAGGGCGATCAGGATGGGGAAGGGCAGGAAAGACCACAGGCAGCCGGACATGGGGTTGACGCCCTCACGGGCGTACAGGTCGGCCATCTCCTGCTGCTGCCGCTCTTTGTTATTGGCAAAGCGGGTCTGGATATCCTTGATCTTGCCCTGCATCCGGTTCATGCGCAGCATGCTCTTCTTGCTCTTCATCTGGAAGGGCAGGATCACCAGCTTCACCACCAGGGTGAAGAGGATCAGCGCCACGCCGTAGGAACCGGTCAGGCTGTAGAACATTCTCGTCAGCCATGCGAAAGGCACACAGATATAATATCCGATTTGTGCAAACATTGTGTTTCCTCCGTTGGTCGTTACTTTTGTTGCGAACAGGAAAAAAATGGGAAAACCCTCAAACAGCCTGATCAGGGAACGGGATCGTACCAGCCGCCCTTATGGAAGGGATGGCACTTGAGAAACCGGCGGAACGCCAGCCAGCCGCCCTTTAATGCGCCGTATTTTTCCACCGCCTCCAGTGCGTACTGGGAGCAGGTGGGGATAAAGCGGCAGCGGGGCGGAAACAGGGGCGAAACAGCCGTCTGATAAAAGCGGATCGCCTTCAAAAACGCCCGCTTCACGCATGTTCCTCCCGCAAGCTCAGTTCCTCCAGCGCCCGAAGGTACTGTTTGTCCAGCTTGCTGTAGGGCGTGTGGACCGCCTTGACGCGGCCCACCAGGATCAGGTCATAGCCCTTTTTCATCTCGTGCAGGTGCAGGCGATAGATCTCACGCAGCTGGCGGCGGACACGGTTGCGCACCACGGCCTTGCCCAGCTTGGTGCTGACCGTTACGCCCAGGCGGGTCTTGCCCTGCTTGTTCTTCTGGCAATAGACCACCAGTCCGCCCTGCACGCTGGAGCGCCCCTTGCGGTACATGCGCCGGAACACATAATTCTCTTTTATGGTCACGGCAGCTTTCATGGCTTCTCCTTGTGGGGGGCAACGCAAAGCGTTGACGGAGGGGTCGTCCGGTAACAGACAATCCCCCAGTCACCTTCGGTGACAGCCCCCTTTACACAAGGGGGCCTTTGGTTTGCTTGTCCTGAAAAATACAAACACCAACAGGGACGGCAGTTTTCCCTTCCACCGTCCCTGGCTTATTTAGGCTTGTTTGGGGTGCACTTTCCGCCTCTCCTCAGTGGGTCAGGCGGGCACGGCCCTTGGCGCGGCGGCGGGCGAGAACCTTACGGCCATTGCTGGTCGCCATTCTCTTGCGGAAACCATGCACCTTGGAGCGCTGGCGCTTCTTGGGCTGATAGGTACGGAACATTGCATGACACCTCCATCTTAAAAATATCGCATCCGCACATGCTGCCATGGCGGCGCGTACTCGACAGCGGACGAATGTCCGCCGCAGTCGATTTGATCAGTGCGCAAACGCGCAACTGATATTATACAGAAAAACAGCAACGTTTGTCAACAACTAAATATTGTGTGTTTGTCGAAGTCAGGGGACAAGAGGCCCGCAGGTCCCGCGGGGCTTTCCGCAGCTCCTTGCCGGCCTCTTTCGAAATTTCCTTGACACCCACCTGAAAACGTGCTATTCTATGCGCAGTTACAGGCGATGAAGGGCGTGGCTGCCCAGAGCCGCGGGAGGAAATGCCCGCCGGACGCCCCGTTACCGGCAGCAAGAGTGTGGATGCATCCAAATTCAGGTGGAACCACGGACTAATTGTTTAGTTCGCCCTGATACCGTTATCGCGGTATCAGGGCTTTTTTATTTGCCAAAACTATTCACATAAAGGAGATATCGACATGAAAAACACCGAAAAGACCATGGATAAGATCGTGGCGCTGTGCAAAAACCGCGGCATCATCTTCGCAGGCTCCGAGATCTACGGCGGCCTGGCCAACACCTGGGACTACGGCCCCCTGGGCGTAGAGCTGAAGAACAACATCAAGAAGGCCTGGTGGAAGAAGTTCGTGCAGGAAAACCCCTATAACGTGGGTCAGGACGCCGCCATTCTGATGAATCCCCAGACCTGGGTGGCCAGCGGCCATCTGGCAGGCTTCTCCGATCCCCTGATGGACTGCAAGGAGTGCAAAGAGCGCTTCCGCGCCGACAAGCTGATCGAGGACTGGTGCCAAACCAACGGCTTTGAGCTGCCCAAGCCCATCGATGCCTTCTCCCAGCAGGAGATGAAGGACTTTGTGGAGGAGAAGAACATCCCCTGCCCCAGCTGCGGCAAGCACAATTTCACCGATATCCGCCAGTTCAATCTGATGTTCAAGACTTTCCAGGGCGTGACCGAGGACGCCAAGAACACCGTGTATCTGCGGCCTGAGACGGCACAGGGCATTTTCACCAACTTCGTCAACACCCAGCGCACCACCCGCCGCAAGCTGCCCTTTGGCGTGTGCCAAATCGGTAAGTCCTTCCGCAACGAGATCACCCCGGGCAACTTTATCTTCCGCGTCCGCGAGTTCGAGCAGATGGAGCTGGAGTTCTTCTGCAAGCCCGGCACCGATCTGGAGTGGTTCAACTACTGGCGCACCTTCTGCCACAACTGGCTGCTGGGCATCGGCTTGAAGGACGAGAATCTGCGGCTGCGGGATCACGATCCCGAGGAACTGTGCTTCTATTCCAAGGCCACCACGGACTTTGAGTTCCTGTTCCCCTTCGGCTGGGGCGAACTGTGGGGCGTGGCGGACCGCACCGACTACGACCTGACCCAGCATCAGACCGTGTCCGGCAAGGATCTGACCTATTTCGATCCCGAGACCAACGAGCGCTACATCCCCTATGTGGTGGAGCCCTCTCTGGGCGTGGAGCGCAGCGTGCTGGCCGTGCTGGTGGACGCCTATGACGAGGAAGTGGTGGACGAGGCCAAGAACGACGTCCGCGTGGTGCTGCACCTGCACCCCGCCCTGGCGCCCTACAAGGCCGCCATCCTGCCCCTGAGCAAGAAGCTCAGCGAGCCTGCCCGCAAGATCTATGAGGAGCTTTCCAAGGAGTGGATGCTGGACTTCGACGAGACCGGCTCCATCGGCAAGCGCTATCGCCGCGAGGATGAGGTGGGCACCCCCTACTGCATCACCGTGGACTTTGACACCGTGGGCGACGCGGAAAAGGCCGGCGACAACTGCGTCACCGTCCGCGAACGCGACACCATGGAGCAGGTGCGTATCCCCATCAGCGAGTTGAAAGCCTATCTGGCGGAGAAGCTGGCGTATTAAAATAACAGCATGAAAGCATTGAAAAAGAGAGCCGCGAGGCTCTCTTTTTTCTTATAAGAAGTGTTTCGCGCTCCGGCGCGACCTACTTTTGGCTACAGTGCCAAAAGT
Source organism: uncultured Oscillospiraceae bacterium (assembly GCA_934573935.1). Lineage (GTDB taxonomy): Bacteria > Bacillota > Clostridia > Oscillospirales > Oscillospiraceae > Vescimonas. The sequence goes on from CAKTMO010000008.1 coordinate 20,080, forward strand.
AGGCAAAAACACCGGAAGAAACCTCCGGTTTCTTCCCTTCCGGGCGCGCTATGCATTGTACAGAAATGTAACTGCATCCCACACGCTCACATGAGATTTTCGTTTTCGCTTTGTTAAAAGGATCGTCTCTGCTCCCGCGTCGCTGCCGCTGACTGGTGCGGGGAAGCGTCTTTTGCGTCTACAGTGCGGCGCGATGTGGGCATCGCGCCCTACAAAGTTCTTTCGACGGTATGCGTAGGGCGGCATGACCACCTGCCGCCGTGAACAGCGCTTTTGGTTCTACCGTTGATAACGTCAGCGGCAGCGGCGCAAGAGGGACAGACGATGCGTCATACGTAACGAAATCAACTCTGTTCTGCGAACGCGAGAGATAAGGTATCAAATTAAAAACAGGGAATAGCGTGCGCGGATTCTTAAACCGCAGGTTTAAGTGGCGTTTTTGGGTACTTTTGCCGCCAAGGGCAAAAGTGCCTCGTGGCCGGAGCCACGAAATATCCCATTACCGCAAAGTAAATAAAGAAAGCCACAAAATTGTAGCATAATGACGATGTGACGTTTCTCTTGTGCTATGCTGTACAAAAGGAGGCCATGATAGAGATGGAACACGAAAAAGCCTGCGGAACCTGCCGCCATTTCCGGCGGCATTATATAAAGCTGCCGGGTGATACATTCCGCGCCATCCAATGCGGTCATTGCGTGTATCCCCGCCTGAAGCCGCGGCAGGCCGATACGCCGGCCTGCTGGCGGTATGAGAAGAAAAAAAGAGAGCCGTAAGGCTCTCTTTTTTTCCTTTTATTTCTGCACCTGCGCCAGATATTCCTCCAGGCACAGATCGTTGTCCATGATGTATTTCGCGGCCTCCACACCTACGTAGCGGTAGTGCCAGGGCTCGTAAATAACGCCGGTGATGTCCTCTTTCCCCTCAGGGAAGCGGAGGATGAAGCCGTAATCGGCGCAGTGGTCGATAAGCCAGGTATAGGCGGCGGTGTTGGCAAAGGTCTGCTCCAGCGTGTAGTCGCCGCTGCCGCCCACGTCCATGGCCAAGCCGCAGTTATGCTCGCTGAAGCCAGGACGCTTGACGATGGTGCCGCCCACCTTCTGAGCCTCCAGATCGCTGTAGCCCTGGTCGGTGTACTGCTTCACCTTGCGCCAGTAGAGGGTGTTCTGCTCGTCCTTGGGGCGATAGGCGCTGACCACCGCCAGCCCGTAGGCACTGGCATCCTTCAGCATCCGCTCTACTGCGTCGGTGATGCGGCTGTCCATCTGCTTGCCGCCGGTAACGGTGGTAAAGGACACGTCGCTGTCATAGCCCGCGGGCAGGGGGTTCCAGTCGTTCACCAACAGCAGCTGCCAGTCTGGCTGTCCGCCGCCCTGATAGCTGTCCATCTGGACGTAGTGGCCTTTGGTGGAGTATTGCAGGAGGCCGTTGGCATCGATATACGGCTCGTCGCTGCCGGTGGGAGTGGCCGTGCCGCTGCCAGTGTTATCGCCGGTGTTGGGTTCGTCGGTCTTGTCCGGCTCCTCCATCTTATCGGGGTCGTTGGTACCCGCGGGATCATCCTTGTTTTCCGGCTGCTGGGTGTCGTCGGGGGTGTTGGGCTCCGCCATCTGCTGGAGGTCGTCGTGCTTGGGTGGGATGGCGTCGTGCTTGCTCAGTCCCACGATCACCAGCACCACGGCGGCGATCAGCACCACCAGCGCAATGATCCACACCAGCGGCGTGGGGCCGCGGCGGCCGTGATAGGCGCGTTTTCCTTGCTGTGTCATTTCTTCTCTCCTTCAAAAAATTGGTGGATCTCCGCCGCGCCGCAGGCGGCGCTGCCCTGGGCAAAGCCGTCGCGGCCGCCGCCGCGGCCCTTCAGCGCGGCGTTCATGGATCTGATAAAGTCACGGATGTCAACGCCCTGATGGATAACGGCGTATTTGTAGGCACCCTCCTGTCCCGCGAACACGGCACAGCGCCCGCCGCAGCGGGCCGCCACCATGTCGCACAGCCGCCGCACGGCGTCAGACTCCATGGGGGGCTGCACCAGCAGCACATCGCCCCCACCGTCATATCGGGCGGCCAGCGCGGCGAACTGCTCCGTTTCCAGCCCGTCGCACCGCTGCTTTACCGCGGCCAGCTCGTCCTTCAGCCGCACCACGGCGGCGTGGGTGGCATCGGGTTTTACCGATAGCTCCCGGCCGATGGCGGTGTTCTGCTGCCAGTTCAGGGCCAGATAGTCCAGCGCCCGACGGCCGAATAATACCTCCAGCCGCACACCGTCCCGAAACTTCTGCCAGCCGATGAACTTCACCAGCCCCACCTGTCCGCTGGTCTCCACATGGGTGCCGCAGCAGGCGCACATATCCGCCCCGGGGAATTCCGTGATGCGCACCGGCCCCTCCAGCGCCTTCTTGCTGCGATAGGGGAGTCGGGCCAGTTCGTCCGGATCGGGATAACGGATGACGATGGGATGGTTTTCCCAGATGTACCGGTTGGCGCGCTGCTCAATATCCAGCACGCCCTCCCAGGGGATGTCGGCGTTATAGTCGATGGTCACCACATCGGCCCCCAGGTGGAAGCCGGTGTTGTCGCAGTGATAGGTGCTGCACAGCATGCCGGAGACGATATGCTCGCCGGAGTGCTGCTGCATATGGTCAAAGCGGCGGGCCCAGTCGATCGCGCCGCAAACCGTTTCCCCCACGGTCAGGGGCTTGTCGCAGGTGTGATGGATCACGCCGTCCCGTTCGTGGACGTCCCCCACGTTGACGCCGCCCAGTGTGCCGTGGTCGGCGGCCTGTCCGCCGCCCTCGGGATAGAAGGCGGTGCGGTCCAGCACCACGTCCCATGCCTTTTTGTCGGCGGTGCAGGCCAACACCGTGGCGTCAAATTGCCGCATAAAGGCGTCCTGATAGTATAGCTTGATGGTCTCCATTAGTTTCTCCCTGTATGGAAAATGTTCCATTCCTTAGTATGCAGCAAAAAGGGGAAAAAGGCAAGGCTTTTTCATGGAAAAGGGGATAAGAACAGGGCGGACTGCCGTCCGCCCTGTAAAGAGGATCGTTACTTTTCCGTTTCGTCGCCGGTGTTTGCCGCGGCGGTGACTGTGCCGTCAGCGGCGACGGCGAACCGGCCGCTCTGCTGCCCCATGGCGCCCCTGCTGAAATAGACCGTCCAGCTGCCGCCGGAAACATCGTACCGGCCATAGGCCGTGTCATATTCGCCGTTGAACTGGGCTTTGGCCGCGTCGATGGCCTGCTGTTCGGTCATGATCCCACGGCCCAACTGCGTGGTGTCCAGAATGGACAGCAGCTCATCCCGACAGGCCGTCCAGGTCTCTTGTGTAAAGGTACCGGTGGGGGCGCAGACATAATCGCCGGGGACGTTCTCAAAATAGATGTTCAGCCACAGGCTGTCGCTGCTCTTCTGCGTGTGCTGCCAGACCTTCTGGCCGTTAGGCAGAGTGACCTCCTCGCTGGTCAGGTCGGTGCCGCACAGGCCGAAGCCGTCGCGCCAGCAGAGCAGCTGAAAATCCAGCGCCTTGTCACCGGTTTTCCAGAAGTGGATGCCCTCGGTGTTCTCCTCCTTGTGCTGCACCGCTTCCCACTGCCAGCCGTCGGGAAGGATCAGCGCCATGTCCACGTTGCCGCTGGTATAGGTAGCGCTCTGGCCGACGGCGTCGGGCTGGGGATCCGGCGGCGTGATGCTGCCGGTGGGATCATTGCCGCCCTTGGCTGTGCAGCCGGACAGCGTGACCACCGCGGTCAGCGCCAGAACACAGGCGGCGGACAGCAAAATCAGAGACAGAAAACGTTTCATGAGGAGCACCATCCTTTCTGTCTATAAGACGCTGGGAAGGGGCAGAATGTTCCCTGATGGCAGGCGGAAATTTCTGGCGGCGGAAAGCCGGCAAAACAAAAACAGACGCCCGATGGACGTCTGTCGAATGTGGTTCGTTAACCGATCTTATTCAGCTTCAGGGTCAGAGCGGACTTCTTGTGAGCCGCGTTGTTCTTGTGCATCAAACCCTTGGCAGCAGCCTTGTCGATGGCCTTGACCGCCACCTTGTAAGTGCCCTCGGCCTCGGTGCGATCGCCGTCAACGGCAGCAGCCTCGAACTTCTTGATAGCAGTCTTCAGTGCGGACTTTTCGGCTTTGTTGCGGGCATTGCGCGCCTCTGCCACCAGAACACGCTTCTTAGCAGACTTGATATTCGGCAAACCAAACACCTCCTCGGTTATGACATTAACGCGGACGTAAAGTCCCACGCAGGATGATATTTTAGCATCTTTGCCCAGAAATTGCAAGGGTTTTTTTCAGATTCGCCCTTTTTTTTCGCATAAATCTTTTTTTGGCGGCAAAACTGCCCAATATCCACAACATTTTGTGCTTTTGAAAGGAGTGTGACCACAAACATGAGGATCACCCGCACCGATTTGGCGCTGGAAAGCGTAGAGAATATCCGGAAGCAGGGGGATATTTCCTGTCTGGAGGGCGTTCACGCCAGAGAGTGTGAGCGGCAGGGCTATCCTGTCACGGAGGTCGAGATCCGTTCGCCCCGGGCGGCGCAGGCGGTGGGCAAACCGGAGGGACGGTATGTGACCATCGACCTGCGCCCCTTCTTCCGGCGGGAGGAGGGCTTTTTTGTCCGCGCAGTCAACTGTCTGGCCGGTGAGCTGCGGCGGCTGCTGCCGAAGGTCGGGCAGGACTTTCCCGTCCTGACGGCGGGGTTGGGCAACCGCTGCATGACTGCCGACGCAGTGGGGCCGCTGGCGCTGGAAAATCTGCTGGTCACGCGGCATATGGTGCGCGCCCTGCCCCGCCAGTTTCAGGGCTTTACGCCGGTGTCGGCCCTGGCCCCGGGGGTATTGGCGGAGACGGGCATGGAGACGCTGGAGCTGCTGCGGGGCGCCGTACAGGCCACCGGAAGCGCCGCCGTCATCGCCATAGACGCATTGGCCGCCCGCGGGCGGGAGCGGCTGTGTGCCACGGTGCAGCTGGGGGACACGGGGCTGATCCCCGGCAGCGGCGTGGGCAACAACCGCAAGGCGATCAATGCTCAGACCCTGGGGGTTCCGGTGATCGCCGTGGGCGTGCCGACGGTGATCGCCGCCAGCTTGCTGGAGGGAGAAGGGGAGGACGAGGACCCCCTGTTCCTGACGCCGCGGGACATCGACAGCCGCGTGCGGGAGCTGGGCCGCGTCATCGGTTACGGCGTGACGCTGGCGCTGCAGAAGGGACTGAACGTGGAGGACGTAACGGGGCTGTTGGGATAACGGCACAGGCGTCTTTCGGCTTGCCATCCGCCCTGCGGTGTGCTATGCTGAGGGCAGGAGCCCTATGCTCCCCAGGAGGAACACATGAAACATATGACATTCCGCGAACGGCGCTACCGCCGGGCACACCTGGACTGTGTGCGGCACATCACGCTGGACCCCAAGGGTCCTGGCGTGGTGCGCATTCACATGATCCCGCCCAGGGATGAGATGCCGGACGCGCCTTTTCTGCTGCTGCTGAACGGTGCGCGGCTGGTGCCGCTGAATCTCAGCTGGGCGATCCTGCTGGCCAATCTGATGGATCAGCTGCAAGCCTACGAGGGGCAGGATCTGGCGGAGGATCAGTGGGAGTCCCTGCTGACGGCGGCGGTGGAGGAGACTCACCGCACCTATCCCCGCACCAAACGGCAGACGCTGGCCTCCGACCTGCACCTGATGCTGACCACTCTGGTCGCCATCGCTCAGGGACGCGAGCCGGAGGCGGAGGTGGGGCTTCTCTCGCTGTCGGACTACGCGCCGGAGATGACCGCGCCCCACCGGATGGATCTGATGGTCAGCGCCATGGAGAAGGATGGCGGGTGGCACTGCAACCAGAAATGCCTGCACTGCTACGCGGCGGGCCAGCCTATGGGCGAGACGCCGGAGTTATCCACCGAAGCGTGGAAAACCGTGCTGGACACCCTGCGCAAAGCCCATATCCCACAAGTGACCTTTACCGGCGGCGAGCCGACGCTGCGCCGCGATCTGGTGGAGTTGGTAGGCGCGGCGGAGTGGTTCGTCACCCGCCTAAATACCAACGGCAGGCTGCTGACGCCGGAGCTATGCGCGGGATTGTACGAGGCCAGTCTGGACAGCGTGCAGGTGACCCTGTACAGCGCCGAGGGAAATATCCACAAACAGCTGGTGGGCGTCAACGGCTTCTGCGACACGGTGCAGGGCATCCGCAACGCCGTGGCGGCGGGACTGATCGTATCGGTGAACACGCCGTTGTGCTCCTTGAACACCCATTATGCCGACACGCTGCGCTTTGTCCACAGTCTGGGGGTACGCTATGTCACCTGCTCGGGGCTGATCCCCTCCGGCAGCGCCTGCGGACAGGAGAGCCGGGCCACCGCCCTGACCGCCGATGCGCTGACGGATATTCTGCGTCAGGCGGTGGATACGGCGCGGGAGCTGGGTATGGAGCTGGATTTCACCTCCCCCGGCTGGCTGGACGAGGAAACACTGCGAGGTCTGGGTTTGAGTCTGATCCCCAGCTGCGGCGCGTGTCTTTCCAACATGGCGGTGACGCCGGACGGCAAAGTGGTGCCCTGTCAGAGCTGGCTGTCGGACGAGCCGCTGGGCGACCTGCTCCATGACGACTGGGCGGATATCTGGAACAGTCCCCGCTGCGCCGCCATCCGGGCGGAAAGCGCCAAAATGGAGCATCTCTGCCAGCTGAAGAGAAAGGAGGCGGTGAAATGAAAAAGCTGCTTACCCTGCTGTGGGCGCTGGGCCTTGCCCTGTGCCTGACGGTCACCGCCTGGGCGGATTACGATTATATCGACCGCTATGACGTGACTGTGATCCCCAGCACAGACGATGGCAGTCTGGCCATTACCGTGTCGCTGGAGTGGACGGCGCTGGAGGAACTGCCCTATGGACAGGAGCTGAAGATCGGCATCCCCAACGGCTCCATACGGGAGGAGACCGCCCTGACGGACAACATTGAGCGGCTGGCATATGACAACAGCTATATGTATGTCTATCTGAAACAGGCCTACGGCGCGGACGAGACGTTTACCTTCGCCTTCTCGTGGGTGCAGGAGTTCATGTACACGCTGGATGGCGATGCGGTGTCCTACGACTACACCCCAGGCTGGTTCGACGAGGCGCAGATCGGCGTGATGACCCTGACCTGGAACGACCCGGCGGGGGTCGAGGGCGATTACAGCGCCACCGCCAATCCGCTGGGAACGGAGGAGCAGCACGACGGCGTTATCCTGACGGCCTACGGCGTGGATTACGGCAAGACCATGACCATCAACGTCCGGTACGACAGCTGGCCTACCGTGCTGGATCAGGCCTACAGCGCCGACAACATGCCTGTTGACTACGTGGACTACGACGACTGGTACGACGAGGACGAGGACACAAGCATGGCTGCCCTGTTCCTGACGCTGATCATCACCATCTTCATCGTTTGGGCGGTGGTGTGGATCCTCCGGGAGCTGGGCGACGGCTACAACGGCGGCTTCGGTACGCGGTACGTGTTCGTCAACCACCTGTGGTATCCCGCGGGGCCGGATGGCCGTCCCCGCCCCGGCAGCGTGGGCACAAAAACGAAGCCCCGCCCGCCCCGCAGCGGTGGTTTCGGCGGCGGTAGTCGGGGCGGCGGGTTTGGCGGAGGCGGCTTTGGCGGCGGAGGACACTGCGCCTGCGCCAGCAGCTGCGCGTGTGCCTGTGCCTGCGCCTGTGCAGGTGGCGGCCGGGCCGGATGCAGCGCCAAGAACCTCTACGGCGCGGTAAAGCTGAGCCGCGAGGTCACAGAGCGGCTGCAATAGTTTGGCAGCGGCCTTGCTGCCAAGAAAGCCCTTTGCTCTATTAGCCTTGCATTTTTCTCCTTCCGGTAGTATGATAAATAGCTGCTGAGCATTTCACAGAGAGAAAGGAACCCTTATCATGGCAGCAGAAAACAAACTGGGCGTTATGCCCATTTCCAAGCTGATCTGGAATATGTCCCTGCCCATTATTGCTTCGATGCTGGTGCAGGCATTATATAATATTGTGGACAGCGTGTTCGTCAGCCGAGTCAGCGAGGCGTCATTGACCGCCGTGTCTCTGGCGTTTCCCGCCCAGAATCTGATGATCGCGCTGGCGGCAGGTACGGCGGTGGGCGTCAACGCCCTGATGGGCCGCGCCCTGGGCGCCGGTGAACGGGAGCGTGCCGACCGTGTGGCCATAAATGGCATTTTTCTTGCCTTTGTGGGCTTCGCCGTCTGCTGTGTGCTGGGCCTTACCTGCGCCGGTGCGTTTCTGCGCTCCCAGACCCAGGTGGAGGAGATCGTCGTGATGGGAGAGCAGTACCTGAACATCGTGATGGGCTGCTCCTTCGCCCTGTTTGGACAGATCATGCTGGAGCGGCTGCTGCAGGGCACGGGACGTTCTCTTCTGAGCATGTATACCCAGGGTCTTGGCGCCATCGTCAACATCATTCTCGATCCGGTGTTTATCTTTGTATTCAGGATGGGTGTGGCCGGTGCGGCCATTGCCACGGTTATCGGACAGATCTGCGGCATGGTGCTGGCGGCCTATTTCAACGTGAAGAAGAATACGGACATCACACTGCGCTTCCGTGGCTTCCGGCCTGACTGGCGGCTGATTGGCAGCATCTACGCCATCGGCTTTCCCAGCGTTATCATGATGGCCATCGGCTCGGTGATGACCTTTTTGATGAATAAGATCCTGATCGTCTATCACTCCGCCCACGAGACGGCGGCCACCGCATTTGGTATTTATTTCAAGCTGAATTCCTTCATCTTCATGCCGGTATTCGGCCTGAATAACGGCGTGGTGCCCATTATCGCCTATAACTACGGCGCCCAGAATCGCAGCCGCATGGTGGAGGCCATCAAGCGCAGCGCCATTTACGCTTCCATCATTATGCTGCTGGGTATGGCGCTGTTCCTGTCCATCCCCGGCACGATGCTGAAAATATTCGACGCAACGGACACCATGCTGACTGTGGGGATCCCCGCCCTGCGGATCATCTCCTTCAGCTTCTGGATCGCAGGCGCCTGCATTGCGCTGGGAGGCTCCTTCCAGGCGCTGGGCAAATCCACGTATTCCATGATCATCTCCTTTGTCCGCCAGCTGGTGTTTCTGATCCCCATCGCCTATGTGCTGGCCCGTTACGGCCAGGCGATCGGCAACGACGATCTGGTGTGGTGGTGCTATCCCTTGGCGGAGGTAGCGTCGCTGTTCGTTACGCTGGCCTTCTTCCGGCGGCTGTACCGGACGCTGATCTCCAAAATTCCGGAGCACGGCGTCAATGACGGCGGAGAAGAATCTTTGCTGGGATAACTCTGATATCATACTGAACCTTCCGCGCCTTCAACGGCGCGGAAGGTTTTTTTATGATACTTATTCTATATATAAGTATTGCTTTACTTTATTCTGATTTTATGGTATAATTATAGGAGAGAAATATACCCACAGAGAAAGGGAAGGGAGTATCGGGATGAATTCACTGTCCGACGTATGGAAGACCGTACTTGACCGTCTGAGGAAGCAGCTGTCCGACACTACCATCAACACATGGTTTGATGAGGTATCGGTGGTGACTATGGAGGATTCGGCACTGGTGCTGCACTGCGGCAACGTGTTTAAGAAGAACACCATCGAAAAGCGCTTTACCCCGCAGATCAAGGACGCGCTGCGGGATATTTTTTCCTGTGACCTGGAGGTCAAGCTGCTGGACGATGAACAGCTGTCCGCCTATCACGGCGTTCGCCCCGATCATCCCGATACACTGGCTGAAAGCGAGGCCTTCACCTTTGAGACGTATGTGGTGGGCCCCCAGAATAAAATGGCCTATGCCGCCGCCCGCAGCGTGGCGGAAAAGCCCGCCGGCGCCTTTAACCCTCTGTTCATCTACGGCGACAGCGGTCTGGGCAAGACCCATCTGCTGCACGCCATCGCCCGCCAGACCAAGCGCCTGCGGCCGGAGAGCCATATCGTGCTGGTCAAGGGCGTGGAATTCACCAACGACCTGATCGAAGCCATCCGCGGCGGCACCACCTCGGAATTTCGCGACAAGTATCAAAGCGAGGATCTGCTGCTGGTGGACGATATCCAATTTATCGCCGGTAAAAAGCAGACTCAGGAGGAGTTCTTTCACACCTTCAATAGCCTGTATGAGTCCGGCCGCCAGATCGTGCTGACCTCCGACCGGCCGCCCAAGGAAATGACCCAGCTGGAGGATCGTCTGCGCACCCGTTTTGAGTGGGGCCTGATGGTGGACGTTGAGCCCCCTGACTACGAGACCCGACTGGCAATCATCCGCAACAAAGCGGCTATGTTGAGCATCAATCTGCCGGACCGCATTTCCAGCATGATCGCCGAGAACATCACCGCCAACGTCCGCCAGATCGAGGGCGTGCTGAACAAGATCCTGGCCTACAGCGACCTGATGGGCGTTATGGACGAAGAGGCCATCATGAAGGCCCTGGAGGATGTGGTAAAGAACAGCAACGAATACATCCCCACGGCGGAGAGCATCATTGATTACATCGCCAAATACTTCCAGCTGGAGCCGGAGGCCCTTCAGGGCCAGAGCCGCGGACGCGATGTGGTCAATGCCCGCCAGATCGCCATGTATCTGATCCGCCGGCTGACGAAGCTGTCTATGAAGGACATCGGCAAGGCCTTCGGCGGACGCGACCACACCACTGTGCTTTACAGTCTGGATAAGGTGGAGGCCCAGATGCGCTCCGATCCCGCCTTTGCCGAAACGGTGAAGGAGATCACCACCAACATCAACGCAAAACAATAGAAAACTGCCACGGGATCTGCAAGGCTGTTTTCAACATTTCCCGTGGATTCCATGTGGAAAACAGGTAGATATTGTGTCTTCCGGTAAAACATGTGGAAAGGCTTCGCCTTTTCCCACCATGTTCCGTGGAGAAAAAACAGCGGGAAATGGCGGGTTTTACCTGGTTTTCCACAATTCTTCCTACTACGGCTAATATGACTATAAAAAGATATATTTATGTTGTGTTTTCATAAAATATTCCTTTTTCAGAAACACACAACAGGAAAGGATCGCATATGCTGAGATTCACCTGCGAAAAAGCGCTGCTGCAAGCTGCGGCAGCCACCGCCAGCCGCGCGGTTTCGGCAAAAAGCTCCATTCCCGCGCTGGAGGGACTTCTGTTAGAGGCCGACGACGTGCTGAAGCTGTCCGGCTATAATACCCAGACCGGCATCCGCACCACTGTGGAGGCGGATATCAGCCAGCCGGGCCGCATCGTACTGAATGCCCGCCTGTTCGGCGACATCATCCGCCGCATGCCGGATGATGTGATCGTTTTTTCCGCCGATGAAAAGCTGATGGTCCGCCTGACCTGTGGCGACGCCAGCTTTGAGATCCTGGGCCTTTCCGCCGACGACTATCCCGAGCTGCCGGAGGTGGACGACCAGTACGCGGTGGCGCTGCAGCAGCGGATGCTGAAGGCTATGATCGGTCAGACGGCCTTTGCCGTTTCCACCAACGAGAGCCGTCCCATTCATACCGGCGCGTTGTTTGAGATCGACGATTCCGGATTGACCATGGTGGCGGTGGACGGCTTCCGTCTTGCCCTGCGGCGGGAGCCGCTGGAGAAGATCGAGGGCGGCGAGTTCCGCTTTGTGGCCCCTGGAAGCGCACTGAAAGAGGTGGAGAGCATCTGCGGCGACACGGATGATATGATCCGCGTCACCTGCGGCAAGCGACACATTCTCTTCTCTGCCGGAAATACCCAGCTGATCTGCCGCCGTCTGGAGGGCGATTTCCTGGATTACCGCAACGCCATCCCCAGACAGAATCCGATCCGCATCGAGGTGGAGAGCAGCGCCCTGCTGCGGAGTCTGGACCGTGTGTCCGTGGTCATCAGCGAAAAGCTGAAAAGCCCTGTCCGCTGCGTGTTTGACACGGATCGCGTTTATCTCAGCGCCCGCACCGGTAACGGCGAGGCCAAGGATATCTGTCCTTCCAAGGGCGACGGTACCGGCCTTGAGATCGGTTTCAACAACCGTTATCTGATGGAGGCGCTGCGCTATGCGCCGGCGGAGCAGGTGTGCTTTGCTTTGAATACCAATATCTCGCCCTGTGTCATTACGCCTACGGACGGCAGCGACAGTTTTCTGTATATGGTGCTGCCAGTGCGGCTGAAGACGCAGTAACAAGCAAGGCTTTGATAACGGCATGTGGCCGGATAAAGGAAGACTCTTATGGAAATCATTACCATTACCACAGAATTTATCAAATTGCAGGATCTGCTGAAGCTGTCCGGTCTGGTCTATACCGGCGGCGAGGCGAAGATTTTGATCCAGGAAGGTGCCGTTACCGTCAACGGTGAGGTATGCACCCAGCGGGGCAAAAAACTGCGGCCCGGCGATATCGTAGGCTTTGGCGGAAAGCAGCTGACCGTACAATATGCAGATCAATGAGCTGAGCGTGTCAGGCTTTCGCAATTACCAGCAACAGAGCCTGACCTTCGACCCTGACTGCAATGTGATCTACGGGGAGAACGCCCAGGGCAAGACGAATCTACTGGAGGCGATCGTGTATCTCTCCTGCGGCAAATCGCCCCGCACCCATGCGGATAAGGAGCTGATCGGCTTTGACGCTGCCGGTGCGGTGCTGGAGGGGCATATCGCCTGCCGTGATCGTGATTTTGTGACTCGTATCGAGCTGGTGCGGGGCCGGAAGCGGAAAATGTCCGTCAACGGCGTTGCGGCAAAAAACGCCGCTGCTCTCAGTGATGTGCTGCACACGGTATTTTTCGCGCCGGAGGATCTGTTTCTGATCCGCGACGGCGCTGCCGCCCGGCGGAAGTTTATGGATCTCTCTCTGTGTCAGCTGCGGCCCCGTTATGCGGAGGCACTGGCGGAATACAGCCGTCTGTATGACCATAAGACCCGTATTTTGCGAGACAGCGAGGAGTATCCCGCTCTGCTGGACACTCTGCCGGAATTCAACCACCGGCTTATTCAGGTAGGGGCGGTGCTGATCCGCTATCGCGCCAGCTTCTGCGAAAAGCTGCGGCAGTATGCCGCCCAGGCCCATACCGAGTGCAGCGGAGGGCGCGAGGTGCTGTCCCTTACCTATCAGACGGTGAAAACCGTCACTGATCCGTTGGCGGACGCCGCTGTCATTGCGGCGCAGCTGGCGGAGCATCAGCAGAGCCACTATGCCGCTGAGCTGGCTTCCCGCCTGTGTCTCAGCGGACCCCATAAGGATGACATCGCCGTCACGGTCAACGACCGCGCCGCCCGTCAATTCTGCTCTCAGGGGCAGGTGCGCACCGCGGCGCTGGCCTTGAAGCTGGCAGAACGGGAGATCCATAAGGACACCTTTGGGGAGTACCCTGTGATGCTGCTGGATGATGTGCTCAGCGAGCTGGATCCCTTGCGGCAGGAGTATGTTTTGAACCGTATTTCCGGTGGGCAGGTGTTCATCACCTGCTGCGAAAACGACCGGCTGGACACGCTGCTGACCGGCAAGGTGTTTCACGTGAAAAACGGGGAGGTGCTGTGATGCCCTATCTGCACATCGGCCAGAGTGTCACGGTGGAGGATCGCCGCATCATCGGCATTTTTGATTTGGATAATACCACCTATTCCAAGCACACCCGCCGCTTTTTGGACGGCGCCGAGGCGGAAGGACAGGTCATCTCCGTATGCGAGGATATTCCCCGTTCCTTCCTTTTGTGTGACCATCCCTATCATAAGCAGATCGTCTATCTCTCCCAGCTGAATACGGCCACGCTGCAAAAGCGGGCCGAGGGCTGGAAAGAGGAGTTGGAATAAAGCAAATCCCTTCTTGATGAGGAGAATACAATATGTCTGAATTTGAAGCTATCACCCACGTGGAAACGGAATACGACGCCTCGGAAATTCAAGTTCTGGAGGGCCTGGAGGCCGTGCGCAAGCGGCCTGGTATGTATATCGGTTCCACCAGTGCCAGCGGATTGCACCATCTGGTATATGAAATCGTGGACAATGCCATTGACGAGGCGCTGGCCGGCTACTGCACCGATATCACCGTGACCATCAACCCAGGCAATACCATCACCGTTACCGATAACGGCCGCGGTATTCCTGTGGATATCCAGAAGCAGACGGGCCGCCCCGCGCTGGAGGTGGTATTTACCGTGCTGCACGCCGGCGGAAAATTCGGCGGCGGCGGCTACAAGGTGTCCGGCGGCCTGCACGGCGTGGGCGCCAGCGTGGTCAACGCCCTCAGCGAGTGGCTGACGGTGCAGGTACACAAGGACGGCAAGATCCACGAGATGAAGTTCTCCCGCGGCGGTATCACACAGGAGATCACCGTCATCGGCGACACCGACCACACCGGCACCACAGTGACCTTCAAGCCTGATGGTGAGATGTTTGATACGCTGGAGTACGACTATGAGACGCTACACACCCGCATGCGGGAGCAGGCGTTCCTGAATGCGGGACTGCGCATCACCATCACCGACGCCCGCCCGGGACAGGAGCAGTCCGAGACCATGCGCTATGAGGGCGGTATTCGGGAATTCGTTACCTATATCAACCGCAACAAGACCCCCATTCATGAGGAGGTCATCTACCTCTCCGGCGCCAAGGATGACGCCACCGCTGAGATCGCTTTGCAGTATAACGACGGCTATAATGAGACCATCGTTTCCTTTGCCAACGATATTCACACGCCGGAGGGCGGCATGCATGAGACCGGCTTCAAGGCGGCGCTGACCCGTGTACTGAATGCCTACGGCATGAAATACGGCATGATCAAGGATGGCGACAAGGTCTCCGGCGAGGATGTGCGGGAGGGCATCACCGCTGTCATCTCCGTGAAACTGACGGAGGCGCAGTTTGAGGGCCAGACCAAGGCCAAGCTGGGCAACGCCTATATGCGCACGCTGGTGGACGGCGTTGTGTCCGACCAGCTGGCGGCTTATCTGGAGGAGCATCCCGTGGTGGGCCGCACCATTCTGGACAAGGCCATGACCGCCAACCGCGCCCGCGAGGCGGCCCGCAAGGCCCGCGAGTCCATTCGCCGCAAAACCGTGCTGGGCGGCGCGGCCATGCCCGACAAGCTCCGCGACTGCAACGAGAATAACCCTGAGCTCACCGAGCTGTATATCGTGGAGGGCGACTCCGCAGGCGGCAGTGCCACCCAGGGACGGGATTCCCGCTTCCAGGCCATCCTTCCGCTGTGGGGCAAGATGCTGAACGTGGAGAAGGCCCGCGTGGATAAGGTCTATGGAAACGATAAGCTCCAGCCTGTTATTATCGCACTGGGCGCCGGTATCGGCGAGGATTTCGACGAGAACAAGCTGCGGTATCACAAGATCATCATTATGGCCGATGCCGATGTGGACGGCGCCCATATCCGCACGCTGCTGCTGACGTTTTTCTTCCGCTATATGCGGCCACTGATCGAGCAGGGGTATGTGTATTCCGCCGTGCCGCCGCTCTTTAAGCTGAGCCGCGGCAAGACCACGCGCCTTGCCTTCAGCGAGGAGGAGCGGGACGCTATCTCCGCCGAGCTTCGCGGCGGCAACCCCAATGTGAAGATCGACATCAGCCGCTTCAAGGGCTTGGGCGAAATGAACCCCCACGAGCTGTGGGAGACCACCATGGATCCCACCACCCGTACCCTGCGCCGCATTACGCTGGACGATGCCGTGAAGGCAGACGCCACCTTTACCGTTCTGATGGGCGAGAAGGTGGAGCCCCGCAAGGAGTTTATCGAACGGCGGGCCAAGTACGCTGTGAATCTGGATTATTAATACTTTTTTGCCTCCCCTGTGTAAGGGGAGGTGTCACGGCGTAAGCCGTGACGGAGGGGTTGTTCGGTAACCGACAATCCCCCAGTCAGCCTTGCGGCTGACAGCCCCCTTTACACAAGGGGGCCTTTGATGGGTGCCCCTGTTCCCTTCTTCCCCGCAAATCCTTTACCATAAGGAGACAATACTATGTCAAAAAAGCCCCAATACGATCCCGAGGAGATCCGTTTTCCTGATCAGCATATCGTGGAATCCCCGCTGGTGCCGGAGATGGAGAACTCCTATATCGAATACGCCATGTCCGTCATAGTGGGCCGCGCCCTGCCTGACGTGCGGGACGGTCTCAAGCCTGTCCACCGGCGTATTCTGTACGCCATGTATGAGGATAATCTGACCTCTGACCGTCCCTTCAAGAAGTCCGCCACCTGCGTGGGCGATGTGTTGGGCCGGTATCACCCCCATGGCGACGCCTCTGTGTATGATGCGCTGGTGCGTCTGGCACAGGACTTTTCCATGCGCTATATGCTGGTGGACGGCCACGGCAACTTCGGTTCTGTGGATGGCGATCCCCCCGCGGCCTATCGTTATACCGAGGCCCGTTTGAGCAAGATCTCCAACGAAATGCTGCGGGACATCGACAAGGACACGGTGGACTGGGATCCCAACTTTGACGAAAGCCGCAGGGAGCCCCGTGTGCTGCCCTGCCGTTTCCCCAATCTGCTGGTAAACGGCTCCAGCGGTATTGCCGTGGGTATGGCCACCAATATCCCGCCCCACAATCTGCGGGAGGTCATCGGCGCGTGCATCTGCGTGCTGGACAACCCCGACGCCACCCTTTCCGACCTGATGGAGCATGTAAAGGGCCCCGATTTCCCCACAAAGGGGATCATCATGGGCCGCAGCGGCATCCGCGCCGCCTACGCCACCGGACGAGGCCGGCTGATGGTGCGGGCCCGCCACGAGTTTGAGGAATTCGGCAACGGCCGCACCCGTATCGTTATCACGGAGCTGCCCTATCAGGTGAATAAGCGCATGCTCATCAAGGCCATCGCAGATCAGGTGGAGGACAAGCGGATAGAGGGCATTTCCGACATCCGTGACGAGTCTGACCGCAACGGTATGCGCATGGTTATCGAGCTGAAGCGGGACGCCAATCCCCAGGTGGTGCTGAACCGCCTGTTTGCTCAGACCCAATTGCAGATCACCTTTGCCATCAATATGCTGGCCCTGGTGGAAAACCAGCGGCAGCCGAAGATCCTGTCCCTGCGGCATATCATCGACGAGTATCTGAAGTTCCAGGAAGAGATCATCGTCCGCCGGACACGCTTTGACCTGAAAAAAGCCCAGGAGCGGGCCCATCTGCTGGAAGGTCTGTTGGTGGCACAGGACAATATTGACGAGGTCATCCGCATTATCCGCAGCAGCTATGACAACGCCAAGGAGAACCTGATGACCCGTTTCGGTCTGGACGACGTGCAGGCCCAGGCCATTCTGGACATGCAGCTGAAGCGCCTGCAGGGTCTTGATCGGGAAAAGCTTCAGACGGAGTACAAGGAGCTGGAGGAGCGCATCGCCTATTTCCTGCGTATCCTGAATGATGAGTCTCTGGTGAAGTCTATTCTGAAGGAAGAACTGACCGCCATCGCCGATAAATACGGCGACGACCGCAAGACGGAGATCCAGGATGTGGAGGACGAGATCGACATTGAGGATCTTATCGAAGAGGAGCAGTGCGTCTACACCTTGACCAACAACGGCTACATCAAGCGCACGCCGGTCAGCGAATACGCCGCCCAGTCCAAGG
The DNA here is from genome assembly GCA_934573935.1 of uncultured Oscillospiraceae bacterium. Taxonomy (GTDB): domain Bacteria; phylum Bacillota; class Clostridia; order Oscillospirales; family Oscillospiraceae; genus Vescimonas. The sequence goes on from CAKTMO010000008.1 coordinate 37,660, forward strand.
GCGGCATGGGTAAGAAGGGCATCACCACCCGCGACGAGGATTACGTCTGCGACGTGTTCACCGCTTCTACCCACGATTTCATCATGTTCTTTACCGACACCGGCAAGGTCTATCGCAAGAAGGGCTATCAGATCCCCGAATCTGGCAAGGCCGCCAAGGGAACGGCTCTGGTGAATATCCTGCAGATCGAAACGGACGAACGGGTGCAGGCCATGATTCACTACCGTCCCAGCGAGGAGGCGGACGAGAGCCGCCTGCAGCTGACCATGGTGACGGAGAATGGTACCGTCAAGCGTGTGGCGGTGTCCGCCTTCCGCAACCTGCGGCAGAACGGCATCCGCGCGCTGCGTCTGGACGAGGGCGACCGGCTGGTATCCGTGTTGGAGACCGACGGCCAGAGCCGTATTCTGATCGCCACCTATGACGGCATAGCGGTGTGCTTCGATGAGAACGATGTCCGCTCCATGGGCCGCGACGCCGTGGGTGTCCGCGGCATCCGCCTGCGGGAAGGCGACCGTGTCATCGGCGCCGCCAAAGCGGTGGAAGGCTGCCAGGTGTTGTCCGTCACGGAGAAGGGCTTCGGCAAGCAGACGCCGGTGGAGGAATACCGCGTCACCAACCGCGGCGGCATCGGTATCAAGAACTATATGATCACCGACAAGACCGGCGGCGTGGTGGGTATGAAGGTGGTGGACGGCAGCGAGGATCTTCTGCTGATCACCCAAAGCGGCATCATGTTGCGCACGGCGGTGGAGAATATCCGCACCACAGGCCGCGCCACACAGGGCGTCATCGTCATGCGCTTCAAGGAAGAGGGCGACCGCGTTATCGCCATGGCACTGACCGACCGAGAGGACGCCGCCGACACGCCGGAGGCAGAAGCGTGACAAACAGCATAAATCATACGGAAACACGGGCGATGCAGGTCATCGCCCGTGTCCATACGCCCTTTGCCGAGAAATTCGGCGTTCCCCGCCAGAGCGGTCTGGCGCCCACGGCGGGGCGGATCGTCTTTGAACCGCCCTATCGCAATCCTGACGCCCTGCGGGGTATCGAGGGCTTTTCCCACCTGTGGCTGGTGTGGATATTTGATCGGGCGGAGCGGGAGACCTGGTCGCCCACGGTGCGGCCGCCCCGTCTGGGCGGCAACGCACGCATGGGCGTATTTGCCACCCGCTCGCCTTTCCGGCCCAATCCCATTGGCCTGAGTTGTGTGCAGCTGAAGAAGGTGGAGTGGGAGACCCCCGATGGGCCAGTGCTCCATATTCAGGGCGCCGATCTGGTGGACGGTACGCCGCTGCTGGATATCAAGCCCTATCTGCCCTATTGTGACGCAAAGCCTGACGCCGCGGGCGGCTTTACCGATGCGCTGGGCGGCGCTTTATTGACGGTGGAGTGCGCCGGTGCGCTGCTGGAACGGCTGCCGCCGGAGGATCGTTCAGGTCTGCTGGCCGTTCTGGCGAACGATCCCCGTCCACGTTATCAGAATGACCCTCAGCGGGTGTATGGTCTGACCTACGCCGGTCATAACGTGACGTTCCGTGTAGAGGGGGATGCGCTGCTGGTAGAGGGGATCGAATGAAAAAGCAAGGAGCACCTATGAAAACAGTTACCATTTATACGGACGGCGCGTGCAGCGGCAATCCAGGCCCCGGGGGCTGGGGCGCGATCTTAGAATGGCAGGGCCATGAGAAGGAGCTTTCCGGCGGCGAAGCGTCCACCACCAACAACCGTATGGAGTTGACCGCTGTGCTGACGGCGCTGACGCTGTTGAAGGAGCCTTGCACGGTGGAGCTGTTCAGCGATTCCAAATACGTGGTGGACGCCATTGAAAAGGGCTGGCTGTATGGCTGGCAGAAAAAGAACTGGATCAAGTCCGACAAAAAGCCGGTGCTGAATGTGGACCTGTGGCAGCAGCTGCTGCCGCAGCTGGCACGCCACGACGTGCGCTGTCACTGGGTCAAGGGCCACGCGGAGAATGAGAAGAACAACCGCTGCGACCAGCTGGCGGTGGCCGAAAGCAAGAAGTTCAAATGAGGACGGCTTTTTCAGCAAATCGTGTCAGCTTTTTCGTAAAAAGGCCCTTCGTTCATAAATCGTTTCCAAAGTTCATAGAAAGTTCACCGGCAATTCAAGATTCCGAAACGAATTTCAGGTAGGATAGACTCATCCAAAAGGAACCCCAATCCTTATGTGATTTTTCTCTCTCTCCTAACAAAACACACAACAGGAAACGCCGGCCCGTCTGGGTCGGCGTTTCCTGTTGCGCCAAAAAGCTTCGCCGTCTGTCAGGACAGCGAAGCTTTTGTTGTTTTTACAGTTCCACGGTGAAATCGCCCTCCGCGGCGCGGCACAGACGCCGCTGACGCTCCCGTCCCACCGCCTCCTGCAGCGAGACGATGATGGCATTGGACACGAAGAAGCCCCGGGGCGTCAGACGCCAGCCCCGCTCTGTCCGCTGGGCAAGGCCATGGCTTTCATATTGCGTCAGCAGCTCCTCCATGGGTTGGAACTTCTGCCGGTATTGCCGTTCAAAATAGCCGCTGTCGATGCCCTGCGTTGTCCGCAGCGACAGCATGATGTACTCTAAATCCCGATCCAGCGGTGGGATCTCCTCCATCTCAGACAGTTGCAGGTCTCCGGCGATGTAGCTGTCCAGATCCCGCTCATAGGCGAAGCGCACGCCTCCCATGTCGGAGTGGGCGCCGGGGCCGAAGCCCGCGTATTCCCCCAGCGTCCAGTATTTCCAATTGTGGCGGCTTTCGTATCCAGGCAGGGCGAAATTGGAGATCTCATACTGCCCGTAGCCTTTCTCCACCAGATAGTCCACTGTCCACAGGTACATATCCGCCTGTGTGTCGTCATCCGGCAGCTGTGCGGTTTCCCGCTGTTGCCACAGGGGCGTGTTGGGCTCCACCTTCAATCCGTAGCAGCTGATGTGCTGCGGCTCCAGCGCCAGGGCGGAACGCAGCGTGTCCTGCCAGGCTTCCAGCGTCTGCTGGGGCAGGCCGTAGATCAGGTCGAGGCTCAGATTTTCAAAGCCCGCCATCCGTGCGGCCGCCGCGGCCGACAGCACCTGATCCCAGGTATGTACCCGTCCGATGCGCCGCAGCAGTTCGTCGTCTGCCGCCTGTACTCCCAGAGAGAGACGAGTGAAGCCCGCCCGCCGCAGAAGGCGCAGGGTCTTCCAGTCTCCGGCGCTGTCGGGATTGGCTTCCAGCGTGATCTCCGCGTCCCGTGCCAGCGTAAAGCGCTTTTTTACGGTCTTTATCAGCCGCACCAGCCGCTTTTCCCCCAGATAGCTGGGGGTGCCGCCGCCGAAATACACGGTGTCCACCGTGTGGGCGGCGCAGCGGGGCGCCACCTCCTCGATATGGCGGATCAGGGCGTCGGTGTAGGCGTCCATTTTATCCTCGCTTTGTGCCAGCGAGTAGAAATCGCAGTAAGCGCATTTGCTTTTGCAGAAGGGGATATGCAGGTATAAGCCCAGGGGTCTCTCCATTATGCCTCCTCCTTTCGCTGGCGCTGGATCATGGTAATGGCGTCATAAAAGCAGTTGACGCGGCAGGAGCGGCAGCCGATGCACCGCTCTACATCCAGGTCGTAGAAGCCGTCGGGCCGCTGGAACATGCACTCCACCGGACAGAACATGGCGCACCAGCCGCACCCCGTGCAGGACACCGGATCGATCACGGCGTATTGCAGCGGCTTGCGGCCAAACAGATAGTAGTTGTCAGGAAGACTCATGATGTGATACCTCGTTTCCGTGGCTATTATACGTCAAAATGACCCTTTTATCAATGCATGATTTTGCGGCTGTGTGAAATACTATCCACAAATCAGGAAAGGTCGTGGACAGCATGGACATGTCGCCCAAGCAGTATCAGGAATATTTGAAGAGCATCAACCCCAGATCGCCCCTGTGGAAGAATGTGGCGCTGGCCTTTGTGGTGGGCGGCGCTATCTGCTGTGTGGGGCAGGCGCTGGGGGACTGGTATGGCTTTTTGGGGCTCTCCCTGTCGGATGCCGGTACTGCCACCTCGGTGACGCTGGTGTTCCTCTCGGCATTGTTTACGGGACTGGGACTGTATCACAAGCTGGCCCGCTATGCCGGCGCCGGTACTCTGGTGCCCATCACCGGATTTGCCAACGCCGTGGCCTCGCCCGCCATTGACTTTCGGGCGGAGGGCGTAGTTACCGGCACCGCCGTGAAAATGTTCACCGTGGCCGGACCCGTCATTGTGTTCGGCACTGCCGCCAGCGCTGTGTACGGTTTGCTGCTGTGGGCGATGCAGTAAGACCGCCTTATCAGGGACAATAGCTCCGTTATTGGCAAGGAAAAGCCGCCTTTTGGCGGCTTTTCCTTATTTCTTATTGGGGTTATAGTAGTCGGTTGGCTCCTCCAGCACGATGGGCAGGCCGTTTTGATACACCGGCAGCGTCTGGAATTTGAAGCGGCTGACAGCGTGCTTGCGGTCGATGTCCGCCTTGATCTTCTCGTCCACCACGCCGCGGCGGATGTATTCGTTCACCGCGTGATAGGTGAAGCCCAGATTATCCTCATCGGTAAGACCTGTCAGGCCGTCAGACGGCGGCTTGATGAGAAAATGCTCCGGCAGGCCCAGGGCCCGGCCCAGGGCGATGACCTCTTCGGTGGTGTACATGCCCAGAGGGGAGAAGGCGCCGGCGCTGTCGCCGTAGATGGTGCAGTAGCCCACCCAATCCTCGCTGAGATTGCTGGTGTTGATGACGATGCCCTGTTCCACTGTTTGGGCTACGGCGTACAGGGTGGACATGCGGATGCGGCTGGGAAGGTTCACCAGCGTCTGGCGGCTGGGGGTCAGGCCCACCCGTTCCATCTCCTTCACCACACCCTGGACGGCGTCATGGATGTTGATGGTGACATGGGGGATGCCAAGCGTGTCCACCAGGCCGTGGGAGTAGTCGATATCCGGCTGCACGCCGTCGGGCATCAGCACGCCCATGACATTTTCCTTGCCGTAGGCAGCCACGGCTAGGGCGGCCACGGTGGAGCTGTCCTTGCCGCCGGAGATGCCGATAACGGCAGTCTTGCCGTGGCAGGCGGCCATCTGCTGGTGCATCCATTCCAGCAGACCGGCCAATTGCAGTTGAACGTTGAATTCCATGGAGTAAGCCTCCTTTATCACATTTGGTTTATTGTAGCACAGGGGAGGGGCAAGCGCAAGGATTTTAATTTATGCGGCGGGGCACATGAATCCCGCCGAAAGATCATTTCAGCCCCGCCAGATAGTCCAAAGTCACGTGGTAGTATTTTGCCAGCAGGATGGCGATATTCAGCGGGATCTCCCGCTCGCCGGATTCATAGCGTGCATAGGTGGTTTTGTGCATATGCAGTATTTCCGCCAGCTGGCGCTGGCTCAGGTCGGCGTCCTCTCTCAAATCGCGGATCCGTTGATACATAGGCCATCCCTCCTTATTGACAGTGTACACCATTTGGTGTACACTGCTTTTGAATAGACACCATTCGGTGTTCAAGGAGGTAATATGGGAGAAAAGACGTGTAAGAATTCTGCCTACTTCCGGCTGCATTACATCCGATATGGGCGAGGAAAGTATTCATCTCTGCACTACGGACATTGCGTAAAGCCGCGGCTGAAGAAGAGAGAGGAGAATGAAAAAGCGTGCGTGTATTGGAGGGAAAAGAATGCAGAAGAAGAGTAGGGGTAGGAGTATCACTGCTTTGTGCGCTAAAATGTTACGGGGCGGATTTAGAGACTCTCCTTTGCACGGGGAGCTGTCAGCTGTAAGGCTGACTGAGGGGTTGTCTGCCATTGGCAATCCCTCCGTCAACGCTTCGCGTTGCCACCTCCCTTTGCATAAGGGAGGCTTTGGTCCCTGCAATAATACGAAAAGGACTGTTTTTAACAAAAAAAGGAAGCCCGTTGGGCTTCCTTTTTCGGTAAACGGTAACTCAGTCGTCCTTTTCGACCTCGCCGACGATGGCGATGTGCAGCTCGTCCAGCTGCTTCTGCTCGACGGTGGAGGGGGCGCCCATCATGATATCCTGGGCGTTCTTGTTCATGGGGAAGGGGATGATCTCGCGGATGGAGCTCTCGCCCGCCAGCAGCATCACCATGCGGTCCACGCCCGGGGCGATACCGGCATGGGGAGGCGCACCGTAGCAGAAGGCGTTGTACATGGCGGGGAACTTCTTCTTCACGTCCTCCTCGCCCAGACGCACCAGCTCGAAGGCCTTAATCATGATCTCGGGGTCGTGGTTACGGACAGCGCCGGAGGAGAGCTCCACGCCGTTGCACACCAGGTCGTACTGGTTGGCGTAGATATCCAGCGGATCCATCTCGCCCCGCTCGGCCTTCAGCAGCACCTCCATGCCGCCGTTGGGCATAGAGAAGGGGTTGTGGCAGAATTCCAGCTCGCCGCTCTCGTCGCCGATCTCGTACATGGGGAAGTCCACGATCCAGCAGAATTCATAGCGCTCCTTGTCCATGTGGCCCTCGCAGGCGGCGCCGAAGGTCTTGATCATCACGCCCACGGACTTGATGGCGTACTGGCCCGCGGCCACGACGACCAGGGTGTTGGGCTTCAGGTCCAGGACCTTGGCCAGCGCGTCCTTCTTGCCGGAGACGAACTTGGCGATGCCGCCGGCCAGCTCGCCGTTTTCGTCCACCTTGAACCAGTAGCCCTTGGAGCCGGACTGCACCTCGCAGTCGGTCAGCAGCTTTTCGATCTGCTTGCGGGTCAGGGTGCAGTTGGTGATGTCCACCATCTTCACGGTCTGGCCCTTCAGGGCCTCAAACTCGCTGTCGGCGAACAGGTCGGTGACGTTTTTGCAGGTCAGGTCGATGCGCAGATCGGGCTTATCGGAGCCGTAGGTCTCCATGGCGGTGTTGTAGGGGATGCGGCGGAAGGGGGCGCTGGAGGCCACATTGTAGGTGCCGAACTTGGCAAAGATGGGGGGCAGCACATCCTCCAGCACGGCGAACACGTCGTCCTGGGTGGCGAAGGCCATTTCCATATCCAGCTGATAGAACTCGCCGGGGGAGCGGTCGCCGCGGGCGTCCTCGTCGCGGAAGCAGGGGGCGATCTGGAAGTAACGGTCGAAGCCGGAGGTCATCAGCAGCTGCTTGAACTGCTGGGGCGCCTGGGGCAGCGCGTAGAATTTGCCGGGGTGCTTGCGGGCGGGCACCAGATAGTCGCGGGCGCCCTCGGGGGAGCTGGCGGTCAGGATGGGGGTGGTGATCTCCAGGAAGCCGTGTTCCATCATGGAGGCGCGAAGGGCGGCCACCACCTGGCAGCGCAGGATGATATTCTGCTTCACGGCGGGGTTGCGCAGGTCCAGGAAACGGTACTTCAGGCGTGCGGTCTCGTCCGCCTCGCGGCTGCGGTTGATCTCGAAGGGCAGGGAGTTATAGCGGCAGCGGCCCAGCACCTCGATCTTGCTGGGGACCACCTCCACGTCGCCGGTGGCCTGCTTGGGGTTCTTGCTGGCACGTTCGCGGACGGTGCCCTCCACAGAGATGGTGGATTCTTTGTTGAGGTCGTTGATGAGGTTCATCATCTCCTCGTTCTCCACCACCACCTGGGTGGTGCCGTAAAAGTCACGCAGCACCACAAAGGCGAAGTTCTGACCCACCGTGCGGACGTTTTCCATCCAGCCCACGATCTTGACCTGCTGGCCGACGTGCTCCAAGCGCAGCTCGTTGCAGGTATGTGTACGCATCTGCATCATACTGTTTTTCTCCTTTTTATGATAATGATTTGTATAGATTGAATGGGATATTACGGAAAGTTGTTGGGTTTGCGAGGCCAAAGCCTTCCTCTGTGAGGGAGGTGTCATGACCGGAGGTCATGACGGAGGGAGAGAACAAAAAGCTCAAATTCTCTCCCCCAGTCTCGCTGCGCTCGACAGCCCCCTCCCAGAGGGGGCCTTTGGAGTGGTCGTGCTCGGATCGCATCCCCTTTACACAAGGGGGTCTTTGAGGTGGTCGCGCTCGGAAGCGCGAAACCCCTCACTCCACAATGACCTTCCCCTTATTCCGCTCCGTCAGATCCTCGCGGATCATGAGGATGGCGTCAGCCACGGGGAGCTTGGTCTGGGCGCCGGTGGTCATGTTTTTGCAGGAAACCATGCCGGCGGCGATCTCGTCTTCGCCCAGGAACAGGACATAGGGGATGGACAGCTTGTCGGCGTAGTTCATCTTGGCCTTGAACTTTTTGGGCTCGGTGTACAGTTGGGTGCGGATACCGGCACGGCGCAGGGCGGTGGCGGCGTCGATGGCGGGGGAGAGCTCCTCCGTCATGGGCAGCACCAGCACATCGCAGGGGGCGGTGGGCAGATCGCCGTTGAGCATCTTCTGTTCACCCAGGACATAGAACAGGCGGGTCAGGCCGATGGAGATGCCCACGCCGGGCAGCTGTTTATCGGTGTAATACTCCGCCAGATTGTCGTAGCGGCCGCCGGAGCAGACGGAGCCGATCTCCGGATGATCCAGCAGAGTGGTCTCGTACACGGTGCCGGTATAATAGTCCAGGCCCCGGGCAATGGTCAGATCCACGGCAAAGTTCTCCTCGGGCACGCCGAAGGAGGCGAGGTACTTCACCACGGTCTTCAGCTGATCCAGGCCCTCGTCGAACACCTCGTTGCGTCCGGCGTAGCCCTCCAGGGCGGCGATGACCTGGGCGTTGTCGCCGGTGATGGCGATAAACTTCAAAATCTCCGCCGCCTGGGTCTCGTCAAGGCCCACGTCCTCCATCAGCAGGGTACGGACCTTTTCCGCGCCGATTTTGTCCAGCTTGTCCACGGTGCGCATGATGTCGCCGGAGCGCTCCGTCAGACCCTGCATGGCGTAAAAGCCGTTGAGGATGCGGCGGTTGTTGACACGGATCTGGAAGCGCTTCAGCCCCAGCTCGGTAAAGGTCTGATAGATGATGGCGGGGATCTCCGCTTCGTTGGTGATGTCCAGCTTGCCGTCGCCGATCACGTCGATGTCGGCCTGATAGAACTCGCGGAAACGGCCCCGCTGGGCCCGCTCGCCGCGATAGACTTTGCCGATCTGATAGCGGCGGAAGGGGAAGCTCAGTTCGTTATAGTGCAGCGCCACATATTTGGCCAGGGGCACCGTCAGGTCAAACCGCAGGGACAGGTCGGCGTCGCCCTTCTGGAAGCGGTAGATCTGCTTTTCCGTCTCGCCGCCGCCTTTGGCCAGCAGCACCTCGCTGGCCTCGATCAGCGGGGTGTCCAGCGGGGTAAAGCCGTACAGGCTGTAGGTTTTGCGGAGGATGTCCATCATCCGCTCCATCTGCTGCTGGGGCGCGGGCAGCAGCTCCATAAAACCGGATAGCGTCCGGGGCTTCATCTTTTCCATGGGGATCTTCCTCTCTTTATTCTTCGCCGCCGGTGGGGTCGGGCTCCTCCGCGGGAGCGCTCTCCGCCGGAGCGGGTGCTTCTTCTTTGTCGTACATGTCCAGCGTGTCGATGAGCCCGTGGATGTTGCTCTCTACGCTGAGGGCGTTGACCTTGTGGGCATCCTCACCCTGGGACAGCTCGTTGACCACCTCCTGCCAGATGCGGTCGGCCTCGTTGCCCTTGCGCTTGCCGATCTGATAGCCCAGGACTGTCAGGCCTGCCGCCACCACGGCGAACAGCAGCCCCAGCTTGGGCAGCAGGCAGATCAGCACACTGCCGATGAATAAGCCGGTAAAGGCGCCGATGTCCCGGTATTGGACGCCGACCTTGCGGAACACGAATTTTTTGTCCCGCAGGCGTTTCATGTGGGCTAGCTCCAGAAAGCTGACGACCACCCGCAGCACGCACAGGCCGCAGACGGGGATCATGTAGTTATAGAGGTTGTCATACAACCAGTTTAATGCAGTTTGTATCAATGTTTTCTCTCTCCTTGTTGTTTGTTGCTGTTAGGGAAAATACTGCGTGCGCTGTCATTCCGAGACAGTGACCGATGTCACTGTCGTGGGAATCCGTCCTTGGCCCCCTCTGAGAGGGGGCTGTCACCGAAGGTGACTGGGGGAGAGAATAAAAGACTTAAATTCTCTCCCTCCGGCGCTTCGCGCCACCTCCCTCGCAGAGGGAGGCTTTTGGAGGTGTGCCTCGTCCCTCACGCCGTGAATGGCTTGGTCTTGGGATTGACGATATCGCGCCAGTCCAGATCGCCCCGTGCCAGACCCAGCACCAGCATTTCAGCGCAGGCCAGGTTGGTGGCGATGGGGATATTGTTCTTGTCGCACAGCTTGGCGATATACAGAATATCCTCATGGGTGGTGCGCTTATTGGGATCGTCGAAGCACAGCACCATGTCGATCTCGTTATAGGCGATGCGGGCGGCGATCTGCTGGCCGCCGCCGTTTTCAAAGGTCAGAAAGCGGTGGACCTTCAGACCGGTGGCCTCCTGCACCTGTTTGCCGGTGTTGGCGGTGGCACACAGGGTATGCTGGGCCAAAATGCCGCAGTAGGCGGTGCAGAACTGCACCATCAGCTCCTTGCGGTTATCGTGGGCGATCAGGGCGATGTTCATATCGTTTCAGCTCCTTTACTGAGTATGTATCCGGTCACCAGCGGGCCCGCATCAGGGGGACGCGCGCGCCGGTGATTCGTTTGGCGATGTTGTCGTACGCCCGCTGGGCGTAGTAGTTCATGTCCCGCAGCGGCACGCCGCGGTTCAGTGCCAGCGGAACGTCCGTGTCCTCTGGGATCACCCCCAGCAGGGGAAGGCCCGCGGTGTCCATGGCGTCGTCGATGGTGGCGTGCAGCGCCTTGAGCATTTTTTTCCGCACGCGGTTGACCACCAGATGCACCTGGCCGGCGGGGAAGCGCCGCAGCTCCATGACGGTACGCTGGGCGTCCCGCAGAGCGGCGGGATCGGTGGTGGTGACCACCACCACACTGTCGGCGATGGCGGTGGCCAGGGTGAAGCCCTCGCCCAGACCCGCCGGCGCATCGATCAGGCAGTAGTCATAGGTCTGGCGGATCTCCTGTGCCAGCGCGGCCATGGCGGCTTCGGAAAAGCGGGCGTCCGTGGGGGCCAGGGGCGCGGCCAGCAGGGACAGCTTGGGGTATTTGCGATGGCGGACAGCGGCTTCAGGCAGGGTGCAGCGCCCCTCCAGCACATCGGAGAAATCCATGGCGGCACTGTCGGACAGGCCCAGTGCCAGATCCAGATTCCGCAGGGTGATATCGCAGTCCAGCGCCAGTGTTTCATAGCCCATATGGGCCAGCGCCAGCCCCACGCAGGCGGTGAGGGAGGTTTTGCCGGTGCCGCCCTTGCCGGACACCACGGCGATGATTTTGCCCATGGGGTTCTCCTTTCGTTTGAATGTGGTATTGTGCGTTTATCGTGCGGCGGGGTGAGGGCACCCCGCCCTACAACCGATTGTCGATAGAATTTCGTAGGGCGCGATGCCCACATCGCGCCGCCGAACAACGCTGTTGGTTCTACCGTTGAGAATGTCAGCGGCAGCGGCGCAGGAGCAGAGATGATCCTTTTAACCAAAACGAAAAAGGAAATCTTATGCGAACGTGTGGTGGGAACTTACATTCTGGTTCGAGGTGTAGTGCGCCGGGAAGTGAAGAAACCGGAGGTTTCTTCCGGTGTTTTTGCCTACTTTTCTCACTGTTGACAAAAGTAGGTCGCGCAGGGGCGCGAAACGCCCCTCACTTCAACGGCGCTTTCTTCATCTTCGCCCAGCTTCGGGGAAACTGGGGCGGGGTGTCCTTCACCTTGCGGATGACCACCAGGCGGTGGGTCACGGCGGCGCAGGGGATGACGTAATCGCGGATCGCCTCTATTCTGCCGCCCAGTTGGCCGATGGCGCCGCGGGCGGCGGCGATCTCTTCATCGCTGTCCACCGATTTCATGGCCAGGAAGCAGCCGCCTGTTTTGACCAGCGGCAGCGCCAGCTCGCACAGCAGCGGCAGCGCCGCCACGGCGCGGGAGGTGGCAATATCGTAGGCCTGCCGGTGCTCTCCGGCAAACTCCTCTGCCCGGGCGTGGACACAGGTGACGCGGGCAAGGCCCATCTCGTCACAGGTCTGGCGCAGCCAGTCGATCCGCTTGCCCAGACTGTCCAGCAGCGTCAGGTCGAAGTCCGGTTCCATGATCCGCAGCACCATGCCGGGAAAGCCTGCGCCGGTGCCTACATCTACCACAGATTTGCCGCGGAAGTCGCACAGCGTCAGTAGGGCGGCGCAGTCCAGCAGGTGCAGGGTGGCCACATCCCTGGGCTGCGTGATGGCGGTCAGGTTCATGACCTGGTTTTTTTCCAGCAGCCGCTGGGCAAAATCCAGCAGCTGCTCTGCGGCGGAGCAGGGGAGACCCAGCGCCGCAAGACCCTTACGCAGTGTGGTTTCCATCTTGGGATTCCTTCAGCAGATCGCGGATCTCGGTCAGCAACTCCTCGGCGGTGGGGGCGGGCTCCTCCTCGGCGGGCTCGTCTTTCTTGCCGATGCTGCGCAGCTTGTTGACGGTTTTGACCACCATAAACAGGGCAAGGGCGATGATCAGGAAGTCCAGCACCACGGCGATGAAGCTGCCGTAATTGACGGCGATCTCCGCGGCAGTCTCCACGCCGGCTTCGTCCACCTCGGCGGCCTTCAGCACCCATTTCCAGGCGCTGAAATCCACGCCGCCGGTGATGCGGGAGATCAGCGGCATGATGACGTCATTCACCAGTGAGGTGGTGATCTTGCCGAATGCCGCGCCAATGACAACGCCGATGGCCATATCCAGCACGTTGCCCTTCATGGCGAATTCCTTGAATTCCGCGATAAATTTCTTCATATCCGACCTCTTTTTGATAGCGGGCGGTATAATGTACCACCGATATTACAAAACGTTGTCAACGCTTGGGAGTCAGCACGGCTTTGCCGCCCATGTAGGGGCGCAGCACCTCCGGCACCAGCACGCTGCCGTCCGCCTGCAGATTGTTCTCCAGGAAGGCGATCAGCATACGGGGCGGCGCCACTACGGTGTTGTTCAGGGTGTGGCACAGCTGCATCTTGCCCTCTGCGTCCTTGTAGCGGATCTTCAGGCGGCGGGCCTGGGCGTCGCCCAGGTTGGAGCAGGAGCACACCTCGAAATACTTCTGCTGGCGGGGAGACCAGGCTTCGATGTCGCAGGATTTGCACTTCAGGTCCGCCAGGTCGCCGGAGCAGCACTCCAGCTGCCGCACGGGAATATCCAGTGAGCGGAACAGCTCCACGCTGTAGCGCCACATCTTCTCATACCAGGCCTTGGAGTCCTCGGGCTTGCAGACCACGATCATCTCCTGCTTTTCAAACTGGTGGATGCGGTATACGCCCCGCTCCTCAATGCCGTGGGCGCCCTTCTCCTTGCGGAAGCAGGGGGAGTAGGAGGTCAGGGTCTGGGGCAGCTTGTCCTCCGGCAAGATCTGGTCGATGAACTTGCCGATCATGGAGTGCTCGCTGGTGCCGATCAGGTAGAGGTCCTCGCCTTCGATCTTATACATCATGGCGTCCATGTCGGTCTGGCTCATAACGCCCTCCACCACGTTGCCGTGGATCATGAAGGGGGGGATGCAGTAGGTAAAGCCCTTGTCGATCATAAAGTCGCGGGCGTAGGCCAGCACCGCCTCGTGGAGCCGTGCAATGTCGCCCAGCAGATAGTAGAAACCGCTGCCGGACACGCGGCCTGCCGCGTCCAGATCAATGCCGTCAAACCGCTCCATGATGTCGGTGTGATAGGGCACCTCGAAATCAGGGGCCTTGGGCTCGCCGAAGCGCTCCACCTCCACGTTGCAGCTGTCGTCGGGGCCGATGGGCACGGTGTCATCGATGATCTGGGGGATCACCAGCATGATCTTGTTCAGGGCGGTTTCGGCCTGGGCCTTCTGGGCTTCCAGCTGGGCCATGCGGTCGGCGTCCGCCTTGACGGCAGCGTTGTTGGTGTCGATCTGGGCCTGGATGGCGGCCTTCTCCGCCTCGTCGGTGCACTTTTTCAGCTTGCCGAACAGGGGGCCGTTGGCCTTGGACAGTTTGTTGCGCTCGGCCTTCAGGGCCTCGCCGTCGTTGATGGCCTGGCGGCGCTGGGCATCCAGGGCAATGGCCTCGTCCACCAGGGGCAGCTTGGCGTTCTGGAACTTCTTGCGGATATTTTCCTTGACAATGTCGGGGTTTTCCCGAACAAATTTGATATCAAGCATAATGCTTACCTCTTTATTGATTGGATTGTTTCACGTGAAACGTTTACTTCTTCAACTGATGCAGGGCGTCCAGCAGGGCGTTGAGATCGTCCACGCCGTAGTACTCCAGCTCGATCCGGCCCTTCTTTTTGCCGGTGATGATCTTGCAGGGACGACCCAGGCGTTCGCCCAGCTCACGGGCGGCTTCGGCGGCGTAGTCCACGGCGGTGGTGTCCTTGGCGGCCTTTACGGATTTGTCCGCTGTCAGTTTTTTCACTAGCAGCTCGGTCTGGCGGACGGAGAGATCGTCCTTTACGATCAGGCCGGCGGCCTTTTTTTGCAGAGTGTCGTCCAGCGGCACCAAGGCGCGGGCGTGCCCGCCGGAGAGCTTGCCCTCCTCCACCAGTGTGCGGACTTCATCGCAGAGGTTCAGCAGCCGCAGGGCGTTGGCCACGGCGCTGCGGGACTTGCCTACCCGCTGGGAGGCTTCCTCCTGGGTCAGACCGTACTGACCGATCAGCGTGCGGTAGCCCTCGGCTTCTTCCATGGGATTCAGGTCCTCTCGCTGGAGGTTTTCGATCATGGCCAGCTCCATGGCCTTGCGGTCGTCGGCCTCGATGACCACGGCGGGAACCTGGGTCAGACCGGCCATGCGGGCGGCGCGCCAGCGGCGCTCACCGGCAATGATCTGATAATAGCCGGATTGCAGCTTGCGTACCGTCAGGGGCTGAATAATGCCGTGCTGCCGGATGGAGTCCGCCAAATCGGCTAATGCGTCGGGATCAAACTGCTTGCGGGGCTGGGAGGCGCAGCTTTCGACCTGGGAAATGGGGAGGAAAAGGCTGCTTTTTACCTCCGGCTCGTTGGTAAAATCATCGCCCAGCAGGGCGTCAAGGCCCTTGCCGAGACCTTTCATTTTTGCCATATGTCCCTACTCCTTTCACGCGGGGTGCGGCCCCGTCAGGCGTTTTTTCTGAGAAATTCCGCGGCCAGCGCGGCGTAGGCCTCAGCGCCGCGGCAGGTGCGGTCATAGACGCAGATGGGCTGACCATGGCTGGGCGCTTCGCTGAGACGGATGTTGCGGGGGATGACGGTGGCATACACCTTGCCGGGGAAAAAGCGCTTGATCTCCTGGGCCACCTGGATGCTCAGGTTGGTGCGGCCGTCAAACATGGTCAGCAGCACGCCCTCGATCTGCAGCTGGGGGTTCATGCCCCGCCGCACCAGGCGCACTGTGTTCATCAGATCGCTGAGGCCCTCCAGCGCGAAATATTCGCCCTGTACCGGCACCAGCAGCGAATCAGCGGCGCACAGCGCGTTCAGTGTCAGCAGCTCCAGGGAGGGAGGACAGTCGATAAAGATATAGTCGTACCGGTCCGCCACCTGGCGCAGCGCCTGCTTCAGCAGAAATTGCCGCTGAGGGAGGTTGATCATCTCCACGCCGGCACCGGCCAGTGCCTTGCTGCTGGGCAGCACATCGCCGTAGGGGGTGGCGATGATGGTCTTTTCCGTCTCGATGCCGTTGATGATGACGTCATACACACCGTTGGAGACAGTCTTGTCCACGCCCATACCGCTGGTGGCGTTGGCCTGGGGGTCAAAGTCACACAGCAGCACACGATAGCCCACCTGAGCGATGGCGGCGGCCAGATTGACACAGGTGGTGGTTTTTCCCACGCCGCCCTTCTGATTTACGATCGCAACAATTTTTGCCACGGTTTTCTTCCTCGTACTTTCGCTGTTTCTATAATAGAAATAGTATACCACAAAAGTGGTAGGTTTCAATACTTTTTTCGGCGCGGCGTGCCGAAATTTGCAAATCTGAGGAGGATGTTTCACGTGAAACAGGGGAAAAAGAAAAATGTTGGGATGTTTCACGTGAAACATCCCAACAAAATCAATATAAGATCAGCCCGTCACAGGGGGGCAGCGTCAGGCGCAGCATGCCGTCACGCACCCAGAAGTGCTGCAAGGTCAGAGCGTCCACGGCAAAACCATCGGGCCAGGGAAGGGAAACATCCCGCGGTGTTTCACCGGTGTTCAGCAGGGTATAGGTGATCTCGTCCTCCTGCCGACGGCAATAGATCAGCAGGCCGCCGTCGGCGGTCAGATAAGTCAGCTCACCCGAGCGCAGCGAGGGGCGCTCCTTCCGCAGACGGCCCAGCGTCCGAAAGACGGACAGGAGCCGTTCCTCTTCGTGGCCCCAGGGGAAGGTGCGGCGGTTCAAGGGGTCCTCAAAGCCCTCCATGCCCGCCTCGTCCCCATAATAAATGGTGGGGGAGCCGGGGAAGGTAAACAGTAGTATGGCCGCCAGCGTCAGGCGGCGAAGGGCGGTCAGCCGCGCCTGAGGGGAGAGATGATAGGCGGCGCGTCCCTCCTTGGTCGTCGGAATGTCGTCCGTGCCCAGCAGCGTCAGGATGCGGGGCGTGTCATGGGTGCCCAGAATGTTCAGGCCGCCGTAAAAGGCGGCGGGGGGATAGTTCTCCCGCTGTTCCTCCATGACGTCGCGGAAGGCGGCCGCGTCGCCGCCCCGCAGATAGGCCAGAAGGGCCGTCCGCAGGGGGTAGTTCATCAGACCGTGGGTCTCCCGCCCCAGCAGGTATTTGCGGCGGCGGGAATAGGCGATTTTGTTGCTGCCGTCCTCCCACACCTCACCCAGCAGATAGCTGTCGGGCTTTTCTTGCTCCATCACGGCGCGGATCTCCACGATGAAGTCGTCGGGCAGCTCGTCAGCCACGTCCAGACGCCAGCCGTCCGCGCCGCACCGCAGCCAGCGGCGGATCACGCTGTCCTCGCCGCGGATGATAAAGTCCCGATAGCTGTCGGCGTTTTCGTTGACGGCGGGCAGGGTGTCGATGCCCCACCAGGCGTCGTATTGATCCGGCCAGTGCTGAAAACAGAACCAGTCGTACCAGGGGGAGTCCTTGCTCTGATAGGCGCCGGAGGTGGGGAAGAAGCCGTCACGGTTGAAATAGCGGCTGTCAGCGCCGGTGTGGTTGAACACGCCGTCCAGCATGACGTGGATGCCTCGTTTTTTCGCCTCGGCACACAGGGTGCGCAGATCCTCCTCGGTGCCCAGCATGGGGTCAATGGTCAGATAGTCCGCTGTGTCGTACCGGTGGCTGCTGGCGGCATAGAAAATGGGGTTCAGGTACAGCGTGGTGACGGACAGACTTTGCAGATAGTCCAGCTTCCGGCAGATGCCCCGCAGGCTGCCGCCGAAAAAGTCACTGTTCCAGCGGCCGGTAACGCTGTCCGGCCCCAGGCGGGGCGGCTCGTCCCATCCGGCATGTACCGTGCGCTGCCCCAGCAGGCCCGACGGGTCGGGAAGGGTGTCGCGGCAAAAACGGTCTGGGAAAATCTGGTATGTAACGCCCTGCCCGAACCAGGCGGGGGTGGGGCGTTCTTCATAGACAGTCAGCTGCCAGGGCTGGCGGCTGTCCTGCCCGCCCCAGCCGTTGCGGCCCAGATAGGCGGCGCTGCCGTCGGGGCGGGTAAAGCGGAAGCTGTACCACACCAGCTCCGGTGTGTCCGGCGCGGTATAGACGCCGGAAAACCCCGCCGGACAGGGAGAGAGCGCGGTCGCCTCATGATGGTCGGCAAATTCGCGGAAGGTCAGCAGGTGGCAGGCGGAAAAGCCCGGCTCCGGCGTCAGTGCCAGCGATACCGCCGTGCCGCAGCTGACAGCGCCGAAAGGGGATTTATAGCGGATATCGCGGGAGTCAAAAACGGTCATAGGCAAGAAAAGGTCATGGCGGCCCGTCGGGGCCGCCGTTGGTGAGAAGGGAAGGGGGATCACTTCAGCAGCGTGTTTTCGCCGATAACGTCGCCGTTGAGGCCGCTGGAAAAGTAGGAGTTGATAATCTCCACCGCGGTGGAGGCCAGTGCCGCACCGGCACCACCCTTTTCAATGACGATGGCCACAGCGATCTCGGGATCCTCATAGGGGGCGAATGCCACGAACACGCCGTTGGCCACCTCGGTGCCGATCTGGGCCGAACCGGTCTTTGCACCGGCGGACACCACACAGTTGGCAAAGGCGCCGGCCAGAGAGCCGGTGGTCAGCTCGTACATGCCTTTTTTGACGGCCTCTACGGTGCTGTCGGACATCTCCACCGTATTCTCCGGCGGCGCATCATAGACGTACAGTAGCTGGCTGTTGTCGTATTTCTTTACGCTTTTCAGCAGGTGGGCCTGATAGTGCTCGCCGCCGCCCACCAGCGTGGCAATGTAGTTGGACAGCTGCAGCGGCGTGAACAGGTTATAGGACTGGCCGATGGCGGCGGTCAGAGTCTGGCCGTCCGTCCACTCCAGATCGTGGGCCTCGGCATATTCCGGCGAGGCCAGTGCGCCGACGCTGTCGCCGATCTCGATGCCGGTGGAGCGCCCCAGACCGAACTGGTTGGCGTAGTCGTCGATAGTCTCGATGCCGGTCAGGCGGCCCACCTCATAGAAAAAGTAGTTGCACGATACGGCAATGGCGTCGCTGACGTTGACACGTCCGTGGGTATAGCCCATGGGCCACACCCAGCACCAGGGCTGTGGGTATTCGTAAAAGGTGTAAACGCCCTTGTCCTGAATGATGGACGAGGGGGTGATGATGCCGGATTCCAGCGCCGCCACAGCGGTGTTCATCTTAAAGGTAGAGCCGGGGGCATAGGTGCCGTTCACCGCCCGGTTGAACATGGGCAGGCGCTCATCCTCCAGCAGATCGTTGTAGCTCTGGGCAAAGGTGGACAGGTCGAAGGAGGGATAGGAGGCCAGGGCCAGCACCTCGCCGGAGCCCACCTGGACTACGGCGGCTGCGCCGCCCCGCTGATCACTGTCCTTGTCGTTCATGCCCTCAATGGTGTTGGCCAGGGCGTTTTCCGTGGCGGCCTGCAGGTCCAGATCCAGCGTCAGCGCCACGGTGCCGCCGGGCTTCGGCTCCTGCATGTACACCTCGCCGGTGATCTTACCTTTTTCGTCGGTGGTGATGAGCCGTGTGCCGTTGTTGCCGTGGAGCCAATCCTCAAAGGCGCGCTCCACACCGCTTTCGCCCACTAAGGCGTCCATGGAATAGCCCTTATCCCGATAGGTGTCCCAATCCTCCGCGTAAATGCGGGTGATGCGGCCCAGAATGTGGGCGGCGTAGGGCGTATTGTAGGCGCGGATGGAGGACTGTCCGGTGGTCACACCGGCAAAGTCGCCGTCGGTGATCTGGGAGATCAGGTCGGTGGGCACATCCTCGGCAAACACATAGCTGTCCCGTCCGGCCAGCTCATAGCGTACACCGGCGATCAGCCGCGCCTGGGCGGTGGTATAGCGGCTGTCGATATGAAACAGCGTCCGCAGGGCGTTCAGCAGCTCTGTGGAGGAGCTGTTGGCGGGAATGTCGTTCTTTTCCAGGAACTTGGTAAAGGTCTCCTCCTTGCGGGAGGCCAGATAGAGATAAGGGGAGCGCTGAGAAAGGGGCAGCGTATCTACCCACGCCACGTCCGACTGGCGGCAAAGCTCGACCAGGCGCCAGATGGCGTCGTTCAAGGTGTCGTCATCCTGAAAGGACTGTTTGCTGAAGGTCAGGGTATATGCCAGACGGTTGGACACCAGCACCTTGCCGTTGCGGTCGGTAAGAATGCCGCGGCTGGCCTCCACCGACTGCCACGTGGCATTGGAGGCAATGGAGTCGGCACGGTTTTTGCTGCCGTGGACGATCTGGGCGTCATACAGGGCGATCACAAACACCAGCAGCATCAATCCCAGCGCCACACCCAGCACATAAAGGCGGCTGTGGGAGGGATGGGGATTTTTCATCATGGAAAGGCGCTCCTTTCGGCGGGATAGGGCCGTTTACCGGCCGGAAAACCGACGGTGGATCCGGAAAAAGACCAGATGCACCAGCATGGCAAAGGGCAGGGACAACAGCAGCTCCCGCGCCGTCAGCCACAGGGACGCCGACAGGGGCGTACCGGCGGAATAGGTGAAAGCGGTGATATTGAACAGGTCGGTGAGCAGCAGCGCACCTGTCGATACCGCCAGCGAACAGACGGCGCCCGGCATGATCAGATGCCGCGCCGCAAGGTGTGCCAGCGCCGCCGAGACCGTCAGCGTAATGGCGTAAAAGCAAGGAAACGCGCCGGAGAACAGCATGTCGCATACCAGCCCCAGCACCAGGGCATAGACAGGCCCCTCCCGCCGTCCCTCGAAGGAGGCGGTGATGGCCGCCATGGCGGGCAGCACAAAGGGGTGTACGCCGCCGATGCGGAGCAGAGGCAGCAGCAATTGCTGCGCCAGCAGAAAGACCAGCGACCACAGGCCATAAAAGACCCATTTTAACGTCAGTGTTCGTCGAGTCATGGCCGTTACTCCACTACGTCGAATTCGGTGATCAGAAATACCTGGGTCAGCGCGCCGATGGCGGCCTTGGGCTCGATCACCGCGTATTGCGTCAGACCGCCGGTGTCTGTCCGCAGCTCCGTAACCGTGCCGATGGACAGTCCGGCGGGGTAGTAGCCGCCCAGACCGGAGGTCACCACCAGATCACCGGCGATGAGATCCTCCGCGTTTTCCAGATACGTCAAAGACAGGCAGCCCTGGCTCATCAGCCCCAGCTGGCCCTGGGCCACCGCCACCTGCTCCGTGCGGAACACGGTGGCGCCGATGGAGCTGGTGGTATCCAAAATCGTGGTGGCGGTGCACCAGTTCACGCCCGCGTCCGTCACAACGCCCACCAGATTTCCGTATTCATCGATGGCGCAGTCGCCGATGGCCACGCCGGAGGCGGTGCCCTGATTCAACGTCAGCGTGCTGGACCAATTGGTGACGGACCGCTCCGTCACACGGGCGGAGACGGTTTTCAGATCCCGCCGCTGGCTTTGCAGATCCAGCAGGTCCCGCAGGCGTTGGTTCTCCTCGCTGTCCTTCTGGGCCTGCCGCAGCTGACGCTCCAGCTCGGACACCTGGGCCCGCAGCTGCTCGTTTTCCTGCTGCAGATCGGCCACGTTGTCAAAGTGGCCGCCCACGTCGCTGAACCAGCCGGTCACGGCGGAGCCCGCCGCGCGGAAGGGGGAGGCGATCACACCGGCGATGTTCCGCAGCAGCGGCGTGCCGGAGCTGACGGCGGAGATGATGCACAGCACCACCACGATCACCGCCACGCCCGCCAGCAGCCATATGCCGTTTTTAGAAAAGAATCGTTTCATACATACCAATCCCTTACAGCAGCATTACGCCGAATTCCGCCAGCATCCGGCTCAAAAGCACCACCGGCAGACCCATCACGT
This sequence comes from uncultured Oscillospiraceae bacterium, assembly GCA_934573935.1. Lineage (GTDB taxonomy): Bacteria > Bacillota > Clostridia > Oscillospirales > Oscillospiraceae > Vescimonas. The sequence goes on from CAKTMO010000008.1 coordinate 59,076, forward strand.
TAAAGAAGTCGCCGTCGATGCGCTCCACCAGCAGCGATCCCAGACCCTGCACGCCATAGGCGCCAGCCTTGTCCATGGGTTCACCGCTGCGGATATAGCGCTTCAATTCCTCGGCGTCGGCAGTCCGGAACCACACCTGGGTGGTCTGGGCGCGGGTCAGCATGGTTGTCCCCTGCCGCACCGTCACGCCGGTGCATACCGTGTGGTGACGGCCCTGCAATTCTAGCAGCATCCGCAGCGCGTCCGCCTCATCCCGCGGCTTGCCAAGCCGCCGGTTATCCAGAAAGACCATGGTGTCGGCGGTGATAACGATGTCGTCCGCCGCGGCCTGCACAGCGGCGGATTTCTGGCGGGAGATGTGACACACCGTCTCCTGGGGCGTCAACCCCTCCGGACAGACCTCCTCCACCTGGGGCACGGAGATCACAAAATCCTGAATGCCAATGCGCCGCAGCAGCTCCTGCCGGCGGGGAGAGCCGGAGGCCAATACGATCCTTGCCATCCCGCTCACCTTCCCGTGGAGCCAAAGCCGCCTGCGCCGCGGGCGGTCTCATCCAGCTCCTCCACAAACTCCAGCGTGGGCTGAACCACCGGCAGTACCATCAGCTGGGCGATCCGGTCGCCGTCATGGATGGTGTAGTCGGCGTCGGATTCATTGAAAAGGGCCACCCGCAGCTCACCCCGATAGTCGCTGTCGATGACGCCCACGCCGTTGGCCATGGTGATGCCGTGCTTGGAGGCCAGCCCGCTGCGGGCGCAGATCAGCGCCACATAGTCGGCGCTGGGCAGCGCGATGGCGATGCCGGTGGGCAGTACCTGCCGCGCACCGGCCTTCAGCACCACATCGCCCTCCAGACAGGCGCACAGATCCATAGCGGCGCTGCCGGGAGTAGCGAAATGGGGCGCGGGAATGGCGTCGCCGATCTTCGGCGACAGGGCTTTTATCTTTACGATCATGGTTTTACTCCTGATGTTTGATTACGAATTGTAGAAATCATTCGAAATATTACGCATTGGATGTGAATTTTGTGCTTTCGAGCGTGAAAAGAGGTTCCGCGCTCCGGCGCGGGTCACTTTTGGCCGCTGTCCCAAAAGTGACCAAAAGGACAGCCAGAAAACCAGGTTTCTGGACTTCCTGCGCGCGATACGTTGTGCCAGATTGTAAGTTCCTGCCACACGTTCACGTAAGCTCCGCATTTTCGTTTGGTTAAAAGGATCGTCTCTGCTTCTGCGCCGCTGCCGCTCATGCCAATAACGAACAACTCTGTTGGTTCTACCGTTGATAATGTGAGCGGCAGCGGCGCAAGAAGAAAGTCGATGCGTCACGTGAAACGAAATCAACAGTGTCCTGTGAACGTGCGGTAAAAGGTATAAAAGATAAATGGGGTATAGCGCGGGCGGATTCTTAAACCGCAGGTTTAAGTGGCGTTTTTGGGTACTTTTGCCGCCATGGGCAAAAGTACCTCGCCCCGGAGGGCGAAATCCTCCTCACTCCACGCCGCGGTAAAACAATCCCCGCGTAAATTCCTCCGGCATCCAATCGCCCTGCCCCTGATAGCGCCGCAATACCGCGTCGCACTGACTGGGGCTTTCGGTAGTGAACCGCAAGCATGCCCAGGTCAGGCCGCAGCGCTGCCATTCCGGCTTGTCCGCCAGAAACAGCGTGCGGCTGTTTTCAATCTCACAGCGGCAGCCGTACTGCCCCAGCAGGGGAAAGCGTGCGCCGGTGCGGTCGATCAGAACGTTCTCGCCCGCACACAGCCGCTTGTCGCCGCGACAGCCGCCGGCGTTGCCGATCATGCAGTTTTCCGTTATCATCAGCGGCAGGCGACCATAGACGATGCCCTCACAGGGCAGATATTTCCGCAGCTCCCGCACCTGCTGGTGCCGCAGCTCAAAGGAAACAGTCACGCTGTCAAGTCCCTGCCCTTGCCAGAAGGCTACAGAACGGGAATTGAACACATTCAGTCCGAAGTCGCCCCGCTTTTCAAGGGGCAGTCCCTCCACGATGGCCATATGCCCCCCGTTGCCCACCGTTACGGCGGACAGGGAAGAGGTGTTTTGCAAAATCGTCCGGAACGCCGCCTCGTCGCCATCCCGCCAGACCCGAGGCAGCACGGCGCAAAGTCGGGCCTTGCCGCGATAGTCCGGCAGCTGGGGCAGCAGTTCAATGGGAACATAGATCAGCGCCGCCTGCTCCGCCATGGCGGCGGTCAGCTGGTCGAGGCAGGCGATGGAACAGGTCAGCTTCGGCGCGGCGGGGGAGAAGGAGGTACCCTCCGGCAATTCCGGTGTGGGCAGGCTTCGCCGCTGGGACACGGCCGTCCGCGCCGCGGCCAACGCCTCCAGCGCGTCCCGCCGCAGGCCGTTGATGGCTGCGGCACTCAGCATCAGCCCGTCGCCGACATCGGCTTCCGCCGTCTTGCAGCGGAACACGGTACCGCCGGTCTTCCGCAGGCGTTCGGCCGTTTCCTGTGCCGTCAGCGCCCGATTGCGGGCCGGTTCCGGCACGGCGCCTGTCACCGTGACGGTGTGAACGCCGTCGCTGGCAGTCAGTGCCGCGGTATCATCTGCCCGTATGGCGGCCCGAAGTGAGATGGGAATTTGCTTGTGCTCCCCGTTTTCATAGAGATTCCGCGTCTCCTGAAACAGCTCGCGGGGCTCCGGCGCGTTTTCCGGACGGGTGCCGAACATGGCGGGGCCCTTTGCGCGGCGGTAGTACCCGTCCGTGAACCCGTCGCGGGAGAAGGCCAGCGCCAGATCGCGGGATTCCTCCGGCGTGGGGCCGCGCTTTTCATCCAGAAGCCGCCGGTAGATCGACGTGACCACCGCCACATACTCCGGCCGTTTCATGCGGCCTTCTAACTTCAGGCAGGCTACGCCCATGTTCTCCAACTCCTGCAGATAGGCCGACAGATTGGCGTCCTTCAGGCTCAGGGGATATTGATTCCGGCACGGACCGTTGACGCCATAGGGCAGGCGGCAGGGCTGGGCGCAGGCGCCGCGGTTGCCGCTGCGCTGGCCGATCAGCGCGCTCATGGTACACTGGCCGGAATAGCACATGCACAGCGCCCCATGGACGAATACCTCGATCTCCGCGCCGCAATTGCGGCATACGGCGGCGATGTCCTCGCGGCTCAACTCCCGCGCCAGCACCACACGCTCCATACCCAGCTTCTCCGCCCAACGGGCGCCGCCGGAGGTGAACAGGCTCATCTGGGTGCTGGCGTGAATAGGCAGATCCGGTGCTACCGCCTGGGCCAGCGTCAGCGCGCCCCAGTCCTGAACCAGCACCGCGTCCACGCCCATTTGCGAGGCCCTGCGCAGCGTTTCAGCGGCCTGGGGCAGCTCGCGGTCCGTCAGCAGTGTGTTCAGGGTCAGAAATACCCGCACGCCCCGCAGATGGCAATAGGCCACCGCGTCGGCGAATTCCTCGTCGGTAAAATTTTTGGCATTGCGGCGGGCGTTAAAGGCGCCAAAGCCCATGTACACCGCATCCGCGCCGGACTGCACCGCCGCCTCCAGAGACGCGCGGGAACCGGCAGGGGAGAGCAGCTCGATCATTTGCCGTTATTATTCCGCTGCTGGGCCTTGAACAGCTGGCGCTTCAGGTCGCTGACCTCGTTTTTGGCGGCGGTGGCCTCGTCCAGATAGGTCTTGAGCTGGCGGCGCAGGTTTTCCGCACCCTCCTGCTGCTTATAAAGCTCGTCCGCCAGATTGATGGCGGCCAGCACCGCCGCGTCGTGGCGGCTGACGTGGGCGCCCTCCAGCAGCTCGTTCATCTTCTGATCCACCAGTGCGCCCACCTTCTGCATATAGGCGGCGCTTTCGTCGGCCACAAGGGTGTAATCCTGGCCGCAGATCGTCATTGTCACGCGGTTTGCCATGCTCCGATCCTCCTGTTATCCATTGCGGTAAAAAATGCTGATACCAATACAGAATCCATTATACCACAAATTCAGGCCGGTGGAAGAACTTTCTGTAAATTTCCGAAAATTGCGCCGCGGCGCTTTACGAAGGGAGAGTTTTCGTGTAGAATAGGGGAGAATTATTTGGGTGTTCGGAGCACTGCCGGGAATTGTGTAGGGGCGGACGATTCTGTCCGCCCTGTTGGAAATAGTACAGTCATCGTTAGGGCGGACAGAGTCGTCCGCCCCTATAACGATATCATCTACCTGTTACGCCTATCGCCCAGCGGGGTGTGGCCACCTCGCCCTGCGACGACATGTCGCCGCGACCCCCGCTTGGCAGAGGATCACCAGACTTCACGCCGGTAATTGAGAAAGGAGGAGATCACCATGGCAGGCTATATTACCCGCGGGCAGGAGAAGAGCGTGGTGCTCTCCGCCGCCCAGGTGGACGCGCTGGTAAGTGCCGGAAACGGCGACGCGGCGCTTTTGTATCTGCTGCTGCAGCGGCTGGACGGCCCTGTCTCGGCCGAGGCGCTTGCCCAGCGGCTTGGATGGAGCCAGCTGCGCCTTAGCGCGGCGGAGACCGCGCTGCAGGAGTTGGGCTTTCTGCGCCGTACCCAGCCGCCCCCGCCGCCCGCCGGTGAGCCGCGCCCCTATTCCGGCGAGGAACTGGCGGACCTGCTGGAGGGCGACAGCGGCTTTGCCATGCTGGTGTCCCAGACGGAGGAAAAGCTGGGCAAACGCCTGAAGACCGCCGATCTGCAGATCATCGCGGGTTTGTACGACGACCTGGGTATGCCGGTGGATGTGATCTACTTGTTGGTGTGCCATTGCGTGGAACGGATCCAGCGCCGGTTTGGCGAGGGACGCCGTCCCACCCTGCGGCAGATCGAGAAGGAGGGCGCCTATTGGGTGCAGCTGGGCCTGATGGATCAGACCAGCGCGGGGAACTATCTGAAGGAGTATGCCCGCAAGCAGGAAAAGACCGCCGCCTATATGCAGGTGCTGCAGCTGGGCAGCCGCCCCCCCGTGGACAGCGAGCAGCGGTATATTTATCAGTGGATCGACATGGGCTTCCCGCCGGAGACGGTGGCCATGGCCTATGATAAAACGGTGTTTTACAAGAAAGAGCTGAACTGGCGGTATCTCAACGGCATCCTGCGCCGCTGGCACCAGCAGGGCTGGCACACGCCGGAGCAGGTGGAGTCCGGCCAGCGGCAGACGCCGAAAAAGCCGTCCGCCGCCGGAAAGACCGACTGGATGGACGAGTATCTGTAAAAGCACGGCACAGGCACGCCGCACCGGCGTGCCTGTGGAGCCGGAGCGATATCTTTTTACGCACCGCCCACCACAAAGGAGGGAAAGGCAAATGTCATACGACGGACGGATCATGCGCCAGGCATTGGCGCGGTTCGATGAGGATAAGCAGCGGCGCGCTGCGGAATTCACCGCGCGGCGTGACCGGCTGTATCAGGCGGAGCCGCGCCTGAAGGAGATCGAGCAGCAGCTGCGGGGCACCATGTCCCGCCTGATCTCGTCGGCCCTGCGGCGGGGAACGGACCCGCTGCCTGCCGTGCGGGTGCTGCGGGACGAAAATCTGGGACTGCAGCAGGAACGCGCCCAGCTGCTGCGGGGTATGGGCTATCCCGCCGACTATCTGGAGGAAAAGCCCGCCTGTCCCCTGTGCGGCGACACCGGCTACCATGACGGCCAGGTCTGCCGCTGCCTGCGGGAATACTATAAGCGCGCCCAGCTGACGGAGCTGTCCCGTCTGCTGGATATGGGCAGCCAGAGCTTCGAGACCTTCTCCTTCGACTGGTACAGCGAGGAGCGGGGTGAGCGTAAGCGCTCCCCGCGGGAGAATATGGAGCGTGTTTTTGATATCTGCCAGGACTATGCCCGCCATTTCTCCCTAGCGGCGGACAACCTGCTGCTGACGGGGCAGCCGGGGCTGGGCAAGACCTTCCTCTCCGCCAGCATCGCGCGGGTGGTCAGCGAACGGGGCTTCAGCGTGGTGTATGACACGGCGGAGCATATTTTCTCCCAGATGGAGGAGGAAAAATTCCGCCCCGATGAGTCCCCCGCCGCCTGCGAGGATGCCGAGCGGTATCGGACTTGCGACCTGCTGATCGTGGACGATCTGGGTACGGAGATGGTCACCAGCTTTGTGCAAAGCGCCCTGTATCAGCTGGTGAACGGCCGCCTGCTGGCGGGAAAGAAAACGGTCATCAACACCAACCTGGCGCCCCAGCAGCTGGGCGAGCGGTATTCGCCCCAGGTGCAGTCCCGTCTGGAGGGCGAATATCGGGTGCTGCCCTTCTTTGGCGAGGATATTCGCAAGCTCCGCCGCCGGCAGGGATAAACAGAGCAAAAAGAGACTGGCGATTTTCGCCAGTCTCTTTTCTGTATCCGGTTCAGTTCAGCTTGGCGGCCAGTGCGTCCAGCGCCTCGCCCATGGCCTCCTCGAAGGAGGGATGGGGCCGCATGACCCGCCGCAGATCCTCCGCCGTCTGGTGGTTCACCATGGCGGCGCTGATCTGGCTGATCATGTCGCTGGCGTGCTGGCACATCAGCGCCGCGCCCAAGATCTCGTGGGTCTCGGCGTGGGCCACGATCTTCATGAAGCAGCGGCCAGGATCCTCAATGACGGTGCGGGCATTGCCGAACATGGTGCATTTGCCCACGGCGGCGGGGATGCCCTGCTCCCTGGCCTCGGCCTCGGTGATGCCCACCACGGCGATCTCCGGCGTGCTGTAGATGCAGCTGGGGATCACATTCAGGTCAACGTGATCCTGAACGCCGCACATGCGCTCCACACAGGCGGTGCCCTGTGCGGCGGCCACGTGGGCCAGCTGCACCAGAGAGGAGGCGTCGCCGATGGCGTATACGTTGGGGATGCTGGTCTGAAAATTCTCATCCACCCAAAGGCTCTTGCCCCGTGTTTCGGGGGTCACGCCCTCGGCGAACACGCCGTCCCAATAGGCGCGGCGGCCGATGGCGCACAGTACCTTTTCGCCGGTGACGGTTTTTTCCGCGCCTTTTTGCAGCACGTGGACGGCAAGGCCGTTCTCCGTCTGCTCCAGCGACTGCACCATGGCGTTGGTCAGCACCTCCACGCCCTGCTTTTTCAGGATCTGCTGCAGATTCTGGCCCAGCTCGCGGTCCATGTTGGGCAGCAGCCGGTCCATGCCCTCCACCAGTGTGACGGCGCAGCCCAGATTGCGGTAAAAGGTGGCGAATTCCACGCCGATGACGCCGCCGCCGATGATGACCAGTGAGTCATAGAGCCTGTCGCAGCCCTCCAGCAGCTCATCGGAGGTCATGACGCCCTCCAGATCCAGCCCGGGGATGGGCGGCCGCACGTTGACAGAGCCGGTGGCGATCAAGATCCGTTCAGCGGAATAGCGCGTTACTGCGCCGCCGGCGGTGGTCACGTCCACCGCTCCCGCCGCGGCGATGCGGCCCGTGCCTTCGATCAAGTCCACCTTGGCGGATTTCAGCAGGCTGTGGATGCCGCCCCGCAGCTTCTCCGACACGCTGCGCTTATAGGCAAAGATCTCGCCCAGATCAAAGGAGGTGTCTGCCGCGTGAACGCCCATGGAAGCGCCGTCCACCGCGTCGCGGTAGACCTGCGAGGCGTGCAGCAGCGTCTTGGTGGGGATGCAGCCGCGGTTCAGGCAGGTGCCGCCCACTTCACGGCGCTCTACCACGGCGGTGTGCAGGCCCAGCGCGGCGGCCCGCAGCGCGGCGGTATAGCCGCCGGGGCCCGCGCCGATAACGATCAGTTGATAGTCCATACCTTATTCCTCCGGCTGCCAGCGCACCACGGGATGGCGGGCGGCCTTTACCTCGTCGGGGCGGCCGATGGGCATATGGTGGGGCGCGGTGTGCATGGCCTCCGCGTCGTCATATGCTTTCTGGTACAGCGCCCGCAGCACGGCTGCGGCATGCTCCAGCGTCTCGGGGCCCTCCGTCTCCGTGGGCTCCAGCATCAGCGCCTCGTGGACGATCAGGGGGAAGTACATCGTAGGCGGGTGGATCCCCTCGTCGATCAAAGACTTGGACACATCCAGCGCCGTGACGCCGGTGGCTTTCTTCAGATCGCTGAGATCCAGCACGAACTCGTGCATGCAGATGCGGTCATAGGCGGGGGTATAAGTGCCCTTCAGCAGATGCATCAGATAGTTGGCGTTCAGCACCGCGTTCTGCGCCGCCTCAGGGATGCCCTCGCGGCCCAGACTCAGCAGATAGGCCAGCGCCCGCACCACCACCAGGAAGTTGCCGCGGAAGCCCCGTACCTGAATGTGGCCCGGCTCCTCCGCCGTGGCGCTGTGGGGCAGATAGGGGGCCAGGAAGCTCTTGCAGCCCACCGCGCCTGCGCCTGGTCCGCCGCCGCCGTGGGGCGTGGCAAAGGTCTTGTGCAGGTTCATGTGGATGCAGTCAAAGCCCATGTCGCCGGGGCGTACCACGCCCATGACGGCGTTCAGGTTGGCGCCGTCATAGTAGCACAGGCCGCCGGCCTCATGAACAAGGCGGGTGATCTCCAGAATGTTGTGGTCAAAAATGCCAACGGTGTTGGGGTTGGTCAGCATCAGTCCGGCGGTATCCTCACCCAATACGGCACGCAGGGCGTCCAGATCCACGCAGCCGTCGGGGCCGGAGGCGATGTTCACCACCTGATAGCCGCACATGGCGGCGGTGGC
>CAKTMO010000009.1 GCA_934573935.1 uncultured Oscillospiraceae bacterium
CGACTTTTTTCATTGGCTCGCGGCTTCCTGATAAGTGCTGTCCTGACGGACAGCTTTGTTAGATTACCACACCTTTCTGCCATTGTCAACGCTTTTTTCCCTTGTTTTTCCATGTTTACGGACGGCTCGTTTTTCATAAGTGGTGCTTATGTGAGTTTTCCGTATCTGACGGATAATTGCACAACCTGTTGCTTTTCCGCGGGGCATATCTTGGTGAAATTGGCTATTTACTTTCGCCCCACAAAGTAGTAAAGTATCGGCAACATCATTTGAAAGCGATGAAGGACACTCAGTAAGACGCCGTGGAGATCTTCCACAGAGAGTAGCCGGTGGTGCAAGGCTGCGGAGATGCGGCGTCCCAATTACCGTCCTGAGCCGCGCCCCGAAGCTCTGATGAGTGGTAGGCGGCGACGGGTGCGCCCGATACAGCGCTGCGGATATATCACCATTCCCTTGATGGCTGTATCCTATGAGGCCGCGCAAGCGGTAAACTGAGGTGGTACCACGGGTTCAAGCTCGTCCTCTGTGTCCTTTCGGACATAGGGGGCGTTTTTTTATTGCCCATCACGCGAAGGAGCGCCGACATATGACAACTTTCCTGAACAGCAAACGATACCCGCGGCGGCGGGATGACAGATCACACCACACGCCGCCGCTGCGCCGGCAAAAGACGCGGCAACTACTATTTTGACCAAGGAGGAGCGCATTATGCCCGCCATTACATTTTACAAACATGAACCCATCCCCATGGAGATGCACAAGGTAAAGATCGTCCAGCAGCTGCACCTGCTGCCCACGGAGCAGCGGCTGCACAAGATGCGGGAGGCGGGGTTCAACACCTTCCAGCTGCACAACGGGGATATTTTCCTGGACATGCTGACGGATTCCGGCGTCAACGCCATGTCCGACCGGCAGCAGGCCGCCATGCTGATGGCGGACGACGCCTATGCCGGATCGGAGACCTTTTTCAAGATGCGTGCCAAGCTGCAGGAGCTGTTCGGCATCGAGAACTGCCTGCCCGCCCATCAGGGCCGCGCCTGCGAAAATATTCTGGCCACGCGCTTCGTCAAACCCGGCAGCTGCGTCATCATGAACTACCACTTCACCACCGCCAAGGCCCACATCACCCGTCTGGGCGGCCATGTGGCGGAGCTGGTGAAAAAAGAAGGACTGGAGAGCCGCAGCACCCTGCCCTTCAAAGGCGACATTGATCTGGAGGCGCTGGAGGCCTGCATCCGACAGGAGACGCCGGAGAACATCCCCTTCGTCCGGCTGGAGGCGGGCACCAACCTGATCGGCGGACAGCCTATCTCCTACGCCAACATGAAGGCGGCCACGGACATCTCCCGGAAGCACGGACTGCTGACGGTGCTGGACGCCTCGCTTTTGCAGGATAACCTGTACTTCATCAAGACCCGCGAGGCGGGCATGCAGGATAAGAGCGTGCGGGAGATCACCCGCATGGTGGCCGATCTGTTCGACATCATCTACTTCTCCGCGCGGAAGTTCGGTTTTGCCCGCGGCGGGGCGGTCCTGGTGCGGGACAAGGCGCTGTTCCACTCCATGGAGGATCTGATCCCCATGTTCGAGGGCTTCCTCACCTACGGCGGCATGTCGGTGAAGGAGATGGAGGCCATGACGGTGGGCTTTGAGGAGAGCATGGATATGGATGTGATCTCTCAGGGGCCGCAGTTCATCGACTACTGCGTGAAGCGGCTGGACGAGTACGGCGTGCCGGTCATCACCCCCGGCGGCGGTCTGGGCGCCCACATCGACGTGAAGGAATTCCTGCCCCATGTGCCCCAGAGCCAGTACTCCGCCGGCGCCCTGTCCTGCGCGCTGTACATCTGCGGCGGCATCCGCGGCATGGAGCGGGGCACGCTCTCCGAGGAGCGGGAGCCGGACGGCAGCGAGCGCATCGCCAGCATGGAGCTGCTGCGGCTGGCCTTCCCCCGTCGGGTCTTCACCCTGTCCCAGACGGAATACGTCATCGACCGCGTCAAGTGGCTGTTCGACCACCGCCATCTGGTGGGCGGCCTGCGGTTCGTCCACGAGCCCGCCACCCTGCGGTTCTTCACCGGCGTGCTGGAGCCCATCGGCGACTGGCCGGAACAGCTGGCCGCGGCGTACAGGGCGGATTTCGGTGAGGAGCAGTAACAGGGTTTTGCGTCTACCGCGCGGCGGGGTGAGGGCACCCCGCCCTACGCGCCGACCGCTGAATAAAAAATGATGCAGCCAAAGGGCTGCATCATTTTTTACTCCGTATACTCATTGAACCACGAACGGGTCTCAAAGGGCTTTTTCACCTTCAGCTTCACCGGCTCGTCCGCCGGTACACCCACAGGCAGCAGGCCTTTCAGCCGATAGCGCTCCGGCATGTTCACCACTGCCGCCAGCGCTTCCGCGCAGTCCCGCACGTTGCCCTGATACCAGCAGCTCTCATACCCCAGCGCCTTGATGGCCAGCAGCATGTTCTCCATGGCGGCAGCAAAATCCTCCACATGGTAGAAGTGTCCGTCGGCAGCCATTACCTCCTGCGCAAACACCATAACGAAGGCCGGTGCGCTCTGGCAGGAGGGACGCTGGAAGATCGCCCTGACCGCCTGTACCTTTTCCGGATCGTCCACCGCCACAAAAGCGGTGGTCTGACGGTTGCAGCCGGAGGGCGCGGCAACGCCCGCTTTCAGGATCAGCTCCAGATCAGAGCGCGGCACGGGAATATCGCGGAACGTGCCCCGATAGCTGGATCGGTCGAAGATCGTATTGAGTACAGCATTGCCGCAGTCAGTCTTTTCGGCGTTCTCCGCTGCCGGCAGTGTCTTTTCCCTGCGATTGCCCTTGTAGGGGCCGTCCTCGCAGGTTCCGTCGGGCTGATAGCCCATCCCCTCATAATAGCGGTTCAAAAAGGCGTTGTCCTCGGCGCAGTCCAGCCGCATGAAGCGCTTGCCGTGCCCCACGGCAAGCTTCTCCGCCTGCGCCAGCAGCTCACGGCCCGCACCCCTTGCTGCCGGATCGGTGACAAGGTTATGGACATAGTAGGCGGGAGAACCGGCCCGATCCAGCCAGCGGTCGTCGCTTTGCAGCAAGACGACGGCGCCCGCCACAGCGCCATCCGTATTGTCCGTCAGCACATAGAGATTGCCCAGTTCCCGCTGCTGCTGATAGTATGTTTTGGGATATTCGTTCAGGTAGTCCGTATCATTCCACTGGTGGATGTCTCGTTGGTTCATCCAGCTCACCCGCTGTTCAAACAGGGCGAATACGGCGTCGATCTCACCGGCCACCGCAGGACGAAGTGTATAGGCCATGAGCGTCCCCTCCTCCTCTTTCTTTTTATAAAAAGGCCATCCTCCGCGGGATGGCCTTTTTATACAATGTCATACAGCGCCCGCAGGTCGTCGATCTGGTAGTCGATGCGCACGTCGGCAGGCCGCGGGGTGTGTTTGGGATTGTACCAGCAGCAGGACAGGCCGTAGTTGTTGGCGCCGCGGATGTCGCTGGAGATGCTGTCGCCGATCACCAGGCAGTTGTCCTTTGTAATGCCGTCGATATGGGCGAATACGTAGTCAAAATACGCCGCGGAGGGCTTGGCGGCCCCCGCCTCTTCGCTGATAAAGGCGGCGGTGATATCGGGGACGATGGGGCTCTTCGCCAGACGGCCCCGCTGGACGGAGGCCACCGCGTTGGTGACCAGATACAGCTTGTGGCGGCGGGCCAGGGTATGGCACACCTCCTGGGCATAGGGCAGCATAAAGGCGCACTGGCTCAGGGTATGGAGATGCAGGGCGTTGCAGCCCTCCGCGTCCCGCTCCAGCCCCATGGCCGACAGGAAGTTGCGGAAGCGCTGCACCACCAGAAACTCCTTGGTGCACTCGCCCCGATCAAAGGCGGCCCACATCTCGTTATTGCAGCGCTCGTACAGCGCAAACGTCTCGTCACTGTCGGGGATATCGTACTGGGCACACACGGCGTGAAATGCCTCACGGTTGGCCTGGTCGAAGTTGAACAGGGTATTGTCCGCGTCGAAGAGTAAGTAAGGGTACTTCATAGGGGATCGGTTCCTTTACACAAACAAATCGTTTTTTGCCGGAGAGACGTAGACCTCCTCCAGCTCGCTTTTGTGATAGAGATAGCCCGGGTCGTCGTAGTACTTGGCGCCGGTGGGACAGCCTTTGACGCAGGCGCAGCACTTGATGCACACGCCGGTCACCTGGGCGGGGTCGCTGGGGTCGATGCTGCCCATGGGGCAGTGGGCGGCGCACCAGCCGCAATTGCCGCATTTGGTCCTATCCGTTTTGGGCTTCACCTTCAGGATATTGATGGGGTTCCCGTGGCGGTCGCGGGGCGTGTAATAGGGACGGAGGGGATCGCAGCCGCCCACGGTGACGGGGGCGGTATCCCCCGCCGCCAGCCTGGCGGCGATACGGTCGGCAAAGCCGTCCATCTCCGCCATGTCGGCGTCATTGGGGCGGCCGGCGCCCAGCGTGCGGGAAAAGCTGTGCTCCCCCACAAAGGCCGCGCCTGCCGCGCAGGTAAAGCCGTTGGCGGTCAGCAGCTTCGATAGCTCCATCAGGGCGTCGTCATAATTCCGGTTGCCGAACAGCACCACAGGGACGGCCAGCGCGCCCGCGCCATGGACCATATCCCGCAGATACGGCATCAGCAGATTGGGCACCCGCCCCGCATAGGTGGGGCAGCCCACCACCGCCAGATCACCGGTGGGGATGGTCAGCTCCCTCCCGCGCGCGTCCGGCAGAGTATAGCTGTACTCGACATACTGGGCCCCCAGCCTGTCCGCCAGACGGCGGGCAATGCGGCGCACGGTCTTCTCCGTGGTGCCGGTGCCGCTGAACCAGACGGCGTGAACGGTGGAAACGGACATTGTGACCCCTCCTTCTTTTGTATGGCCTGTCAGACCTGGAAATCCTCCGGCGACAGACGGGATGTGTTCAGCTCCGCGGGCCGTGGCGGCACACGGCGCATGGGATCGTAGCGGAAGGCGGGGCACTTGTCCCCTTCCGCCACCACGCCCCGCTTGACGCAGACCACATGGCCGTCGTCAATGCGCGCCCCCCGGGCGCAATAGGCACAGCGGGGTTCGATATTCTTCCGGAACAGCACGATCTCTCACCTCTCCTTTATCGGTCATATTACAGGCTGTAGAGCTTGATCTCCCCATCCTCGGCGGTGGCCTTCAGCTGGGTGACGGGATGCTCGAAGGCATCGATGATCTGGTTGGCCATGGGGTCCTCCAGCTCCTTCTGGATGCAGCGGCGGAGATTCCGCGCGCCGTAGGCGGCGGAATAGGACTTTTTCACCAGCGCATCCACCACGGCGTCGTCATACATGAAGCCGAAGCCCTTGTCCGCCAGCGAAGCCTTCAGCTCCTCCAGCATGATGCGGGCGATGGCGCGGAAATTCTCCTCGGTGAGCTGGTGGAAGTAGATGACCTCGTCCACGCGGTTGATAAACTCCGGCCGCAGGAACTCCCGCAGGGCCTTCATGACCCGCTCCTTCCCCTGCTCGCTGCCGGACTTGCCGAAGCCCACCGCGCCGACGGCCTTGTCGGAACCGGCGTTGGAGGTCATGACGATGACGGTATTCTCAAAATTCACTTTGCGGCCGTGGGCGTCGGTGATCTGGCCGTCGTCCAGGATCTGCAGCAGCACGTTCAGCACGTCGGGGTGGGCCTTTTCGATCTCGTCGAACAGCACCACAGAGTAGGGCTTGCGGCGGATCTTCTCCGTCAGCTGGCCCGCCTCGTCATAGCCCACGTAGCCAGGAGGGCTGCCCACGATGCGGGAGACGGAGTGCTTCTCCATGAATTCGGACATATCCAGCCGGATCAGGCTCTCCGGCGCGTTGAACAGGTCGTCGGCCAGCTGCTTCACCAGCTCGGTCTTGCCCACGCCGGTGCTGCCCACGAAGATGAAGCTGACGGGCTTATGCTTGGGGCTGATGCCCACGCGGTTGCGGCGGATGGCGGCAGCCACGGCGGCCACAGCCTCGTCCTGGCCCACGATATGCTTTTTCAGACGGTTCTCCAGCTGGCTCAGCCGCTGGAACTCCTCTTCCTTGATCTTGCTGGCGGGGATCTTCGTCCACATCTCGATGACCCGGGCGATGTTGTCCATGGTCAGGGTGGGGGTGCCCTTCGCCTTGATGGCCTCCAGCTCCTGCTGCAAGCGGATCTGCTCGCTGCGCAGTTGGGCGATGCGGGCGTAGCGCTGATCCATCTGCTCGGGGCTCTGCTCCTCCTCCGGCGTTTCGGAGGACAGGGTCTCCTGCTCGGTGGCGATGGCGGAGAGCTGCTGCTCCAGCTCCATGCGGCGGTTGATGTCCGCGTCGTGCAGGTTCATGTCGGAGCAGGCTTCGTCGATCAGGTCGATGGCCTTGTCGGGCAGATACCGGTCGGTGATATACCGCTCGGACAGCTGCACCGCCTGGCGCAGCACACCGTCGGGGATGGACACGCCGTGGAACTGCTCGTAGTAGTGGGCAATGCCGCGGAGGATCTTCAGGGTATCCTCGATATTGGGCTCGTTGACGGTGACGGGCTGGAAACGGCGCTCCAGCGCAGTGTCCTTTTCGATATGCTTGCGGTATTCGTTGAAGGTGGTGGCGCCGATCACCTGGATCTCGCCGCGGCTCAGGGCGGGCTTGAGGATATTGGCGGCGTTCATGCTGCCCTCGGCGTCTCCCGCGCCCACAATGTTGTGTACCTCGTCAATGACCAGGATGATGTTGCCGGCCTTGCGGATCTCTTCGATCAGGCCCTTCATGCGGCTTTCAAACTGGCCGCGGAACTGGGTGCCCGCCACCAGCGCCGTCAGGTCCAGCAGATAGACCTCCTTGTCCCGCAGCTTGAAGGGCACTTCCCCCGCGGCGATGCGCTGGGCCAGGCCCTCGGCAATGGCGGTCTTGCCCACGCCGGGCTCACCGATGAGGCAGGGGTTGTTCTTCTGGCGGCGGTTCAGGATCTGCACCACCCGCTCGATCTCCTGCTCGCGGCCGATAACGGCGTCCAGCTTGCCCTGACGGGCCCGTTGGGAGAGATTGATGCAGTAGTTATCCAGAAACTTCCGCTTTTTCTCGGTCTTGCGGCCGCCGTTGTTGGGAGCGGTATTCCCCTCAACAGGCTGCTGGGGCTGGGCGGGGGTATTGCCGTTATTGCCGAACAGGCGGTTCAGGAAGGGGAAGGTGGCGGTCTTGCCGCTCTCCTCATCGTCGTCGCCGTCGTCCTCGGTCTCCGGCAGTTCTTCCGCGCCGCCGAAGGCCTGCATCATTTCGTTGGAGATGTTGTCCAGGTCCTCCGGCGTGATGCCCATGCGTTTCATCATCTCGTCCACCTGGGGCAGACCCAGCTGGGCGGCGCATTTCAGGCACAGGCCCTCGTTGACCTGTTCGTTCTTCTCGTTGAGGCGGGAGATGAATACCACCGCCACGTTTTTCTTACATCTGGAACAAAGAGTAGGCTGCATATGGTTCCTCCAATTAGAAACTGGCGTGAGGGGTTTTGCGCTCACAGCCAATAGAATTGCGGTTTTCAGGGTAGTTTTGCATTATTTCGCGGCGGCCTGAGGGCAGGCCGCCCTACAACGGTCTATCGCGCCTATTTCGTAGGACGGGTTGCCCTCACCCCGCCGTCAAAAATATGACGGGTTATCGGTATCCATTCCGTAGGGGGCGGACGACGAGCGCTGTGAAGCGCAGCGGAACGAGTGCCCTTGGGGTATCCGCCCTGACGATGACAATACGATTTCCGATAGGGCGGGCAGAGTCGTCCGCCCCTACACCCAATTACTGATACCTCGCCCCTCCCCCACACACGATAGCAGGGATCGCGGCTAAATATCGACATCCATCACCCCAGCATGGCGATGAGGTCCATGGGGCTGTGCCGGGTGAAATAATTCAGCAGGTATGTGTGGCGCACGGTGGCGGCGTCCACCAGTCCCGTCCACTCCACCACACTGGCGGCGGCAAACATCAGCAAAAGGCCCAGGCACAGGCCCAGTGCCGCACCGGCCAGCCGGTTCAGCGTGCCCAGCACCAGCGCCTGCTCCGTCAGCCGCAGGGGGCTGGTAATCAGCCGCAGCAGCAGCGTCAGCACCAGAAACGACAGCAAAAACAGCACGCCGTATACCAGCGAGCGCACCATGCCGGTCACAGCGCCCTCCAGCAGATCCTTGCCTGCCTCCACGGCGCTGTCCATGGCTTTTTTGGCAATGCCGGTGATGGCGTCAAAGTCCACCAGCTGGCTCAGCGCCGCGTTGTCGGACGCGGCCGCCGCGCTGATGGCCTCTTCGCTGCGGCCGTCCGTCAGGCGATCCATCATGTACTGCTGCACCCGCGGCGCCACCCATTCGGTGACCGGATCGGCCAGCACATTGGCCAGCACGCCGCTGCCCAGCAGGGCGCCCGCCAGGATCGCCACGCTCAGCAGCATGCTGATAAAGCCCCGCACGCCGCCCACGATCAGGCACAGCAGCAGAACCGCCGCCACAATGATATCCATCATAAGAGCTGTGGTCATAGAATCTTCTCCTCTTGCCTTACGGCAAATACAGCGACGCGCCGGTGGCGCCCGCCAGAACGGCGCTGCCGTCCTGGCGCATCAAAACGGCGCGGGCATCGCTGACGTCCGGCAGCGATGCCACCTCCGTCAGATGCTTGTCATAGATCACCAGCCGGTCGCTCAGCAGCACGGCCACATAGCGGCCCGCGGTGGACATGTCCAGCACCTCGCCGTCAATGTCCTTTCCGCCCAACTCGTTGCCCTGGTCGTCCACGGTGATCAGGCTGGCGTAGCCGCCGGATTTATAGCGGCTCAGCAGCAGAGCGGCCCAGCCGCCCTCGCCCGGCTCGCAGCGGCGCAGGAACTGGCTGCCGTAGGAATAGGACGCCTTTTGCGTGCCGCCGGTGTCCAGAAAATACAGTGCCTGCTCCGTCACGGCGCAAAAGCCGCGCTGCGCCGGCTCCAGCGCGTAGACCACGCCGCCGTCCATGGCGGCGGTGGCGATCTCCTTTTCACTGTTGGTATGGTACAGCACCAGAAAGCTGCGGAACTTGCCGTCCTCCTGCCCCATGGTGACGGTGGCCAGCGTGCGGTCGTCCCGTCCCAGGGCGGCGGTCATCACAAAGCGCTGGGCGGAAAGGTAGGTGAACACCGGCTCGCCCTTGCTGTCCCATACGGTGACGGCGGCCTTGGCGCCGCTCTTGTTATAGGCTGCGGTCACGTAGCCGTGGGGGTTGACGGTGACGGAGATCAGGTCGCCCTCCGTCTCCTGCTGCCAGCGCAGGCCCTTGCTGTCCAGCACGTACAGGGTGGTGCCGCCGATGTCATAGGCCACGGCCACATCGCCGCCGGACACCAGATCGGCGTGCAGGAAGCGGACGCTGTTCTGATACAGCACCTGGCTGCGCTCGTCCAGCACTCGCACCTGATTGTCGGCCACTGTCACCAGGCTGCCGTTCAGGGCGATGAAGCGGCTGGTGGCGTCGTTTTCATAGTAATAGAGCTTGGCACAGCCCGTCTCGTCCTTTTCGGCGCGGGCGTAGATCAGCTTGCGGCGCAGGCCGTCAAAGCTGTTGGCGTCCCACAAAACGGCGGCGGCCACCACGCCCAGCACCACCAGCACCGTCAATGTCAGCCACAGCCATTTGCGGGGCTTTTTCTTCCGGCGCAGGCGGCGGGGCTGCTCCTCCTGCAGATCTCCAAGAGGCAGATCATAGATGCTCTGTGTATCCTTTTTCACGGTCTTTTCGCCCCCTTTATCCGCTGTTATTGTACCAATTATGTACCTTATTCGTGGCTTATTCCCGCTCCAGACGTGGGTCATTATACCACACACGGGTCAGATATAATCCGCCCGGCGGCGCGGTGGGACCGGCCAGGGTGCGGTTGCCGCTGTCAAGAATGACGGGGATATCCTCCGGCGTCAATTTCCCCTCGGCAGCGTACAGCACCGTGCCGGTGATGGCACGTACCATATTATACAGAAATCCATCGGCGCATACCTTCAGCTCCAGCAGCTCTCCGCTGCGGGTGACGCGGCAATAGTGGATGGTGCGCACCGTGCTGCGGACATTGGTGCCCACAGAGCGGACGGCGGCGAAATCGTGGGTGCCCTCAAACATGCGGGCGGTGCGGTCCATGACGGTTTCATCCAGCTTTTTGGGATAGAAATAGGCGCGGTTCACGTAAAAGGGGTTTTTGATGCGGGAGTTATAAATACGGTAGGTGTATTCCTTTTTGATGCAGGAGCCGATGGCATTGAAATCGTCCGCCACTTCAAAGGCGGCCTTGACGGCGATATCCTCGGGGATATGGGTATTGACGGCGAAGGGCAGGCGATCCAGGGGGATGCGGGAATCGGTGCGGAAGTTCGCCACGTAATGCTCGGCGTGGACGCCGGCGTCGGTGCGGCCGCAGCCGGTGAGCTTGACGCCGTGGCCGCAGACCATGCTGAGGCCACGCTCCAGCGTCTGGGCCACGGAGATCTCCGTTTTCTGCACCTGCCAGCCGTGGTAGGCGCTGCCGTTATACATCAATGTCAGGGCGATGTTGCGCATAGGTTCTCCTTATGGGGGTGGGCAAAGGTAATGGTTCATTGCCTCCCTCTGACGAGGGAGGTGTCGAGCGCAAGCGAGACGGAGGGAGAGACAGAAATGCAAGAAGTCTAACAAACGCCGGTCTCTCCCCCAGTCACCTTCGGTGACAGCCCCCTCGTCAGAGGGGGCCTTTGAAGTGCGCAGCGCATTATCGATAGCCGGTGTGCAGAGGTTCATTAAGGCACTGCGCTTCCCTGCTTTACAGTCCCAGGTGCTTCAGGACGATGATGCCTGCGGCAAGGAACAGGAACGTAATAAGCGCCAGATAGTCGGCGGGCTTGTAGCGCAGGACGTGGAGGGCGGTGCGGCCCTCGCCGCCGTGGTAGCAGCGGCACTCCATGGCGGTGGCCAACTCGTCGGCGCGGCGAAAGGCGCTGATGAACAGGGGCACCAGGATGGGCACCAGGGCTTTGGCCCGTTGGAAGATATTGCCGGACTCGAAGTCCGCGCCGCGGGCCTTCTGGGCGGACATGATCTTGTCCGTCTCCTCGATGAGCGTGGGGATGAAGCGCAGGGCGATGGACATCATCATGGACAGCTCGTGAATGGGCATTTTCAGCTTCTTCAAGGGGGAGAGCAGATGCTCCAGGCCGTCCGTCAGGCTGATGGGGCTGGTGGTGTAGGTCAGGAGGAAGGTGCCCATGATCAGCATGACGATGCGCAGCACCATGGCAATGGCGGAACGGATGCCCTCGTAGGTGATGTGGCGCAGGAGCCACACGTCCGCCACCGGCGTGCCGCCGGAGAAGAACAGGTTCATGATGGCGGTGAAGGCCACGATGATATAGACAGGCTTTAATCCGCGGGTCAGGGCCTTATACTGCACACGGGAGATCAGGATGCAGGCGGCCAGCATCACCGCCACGACGGCATAGGTCAGGACGCTTTTGGCGTTGAACAGGGCCACGATATAGAGGATGACGCACAGCAGCTTGGTGCGGGGGTCAAGACGGTGGATGAGGGTCTCACCGGGAAAATATTGGCCCAGGGTGATATCCTTCAGCATACGGCATGTCCCCCTTTCAAGGCCAGCAGCTGCTCCTGCAGCGCCTGCACCGTATAGACGGCCGGATCGATGGCCACGCCCTTTTCATAGAGGGTATGGGCGATCTTGGTGACCTGGGGCACATCAAGGCCGATGGATTCCAGCTCGCGGGCGCGGGCGAACACTTTGGCGGGAGCGCCCTGCATGCGGACGGCGCCGCGGTCCAGCACGATGATGCGCTGGGCGTTGCGGGCGATCTCCTCCATACTGTGACTGACCAGCACCACAGTGCTGTGGCGCTGGGTGTGATAGGCCCGCAGCAGGGAGAGGATATCCTCGCACCCGCGGGGGTCGAGACCGGCGGTGGGCTCGTCCAGGATCAGCACCTCCGGCTCCATAGCCATGACGCCGGCGATGGCCACGCGGCGCTTCTGGCCGCCGGACAGGGCAAAGGGGGATTTTTCCAGCACATCGGCGCTGAGTCCCACGGCCTGCACCGACTGGCGGACACGGCGGTCGATCTCGGCTTCGTTCAGGCCCATGTTTTTGGGGCCGAAGGCCACATCCTTATAGACCGTCTCCTCGAAGAGCTGGTACTCCGGATACTGGAACACCAGCCCCACCTGAAAGCGCACCTGGCGGATCTTTTTGGGATCGGCCCAGATGTCCTGGCCGTTGAGGTAAATGTGGCCGTCGGTGGGCTTCAGGAGGCCGTTGAGGTGCTGGATGAGGGTGGATTTGCCGCTGCCGGTATGGCCGATGACGCCCAGGAACTCGCCCCGCAGGATATCCAGGGACATGTCCTTGACGGCACTGCGCTGGAAGGGGGTGCCGGCGCTATAGGTATGTGTCAGATGCTCGACACGAATGATGGGTTCCAATGTTGGGTTCCTCGTTTCATTATTTTTGGCTGAAAGCCGCACTCCAAAGGCTCCCCTGTGCAAGGGGAGCTGTCAGCCGCAAGGCTGACTGAGGGGTTGTAAGCTTCTTTGCTGCAGACAATCCCTCCGTCAACGCTTCGCGTTGCCACCTCCCTTTACACAAGGGAGGCATTAAATGCGCGGCCGCCGGAAAAGCGTGGTTTACCGCGATTATTGCAATGCTTTGCAAATGGCGGCGGCGCAGGCGTCTACGGTGAGGGCGTCCAGGGGGACGTCGAGGCCGTTCCGGCGCAGGGCGTACAGCAGCTCCACCGTGTCGGGGGCGGCGAGGCCCATGGCCCGCAGCTCCTCCACCCGTGTGAACACCTGGGCGGGAGCGCCGTCCATCACCAGTCTGCCGTCATTCATGACGATGAGACGGTCGGCGTCCATGGCCTCGTCCATATGGTGGGTGATGAGGACCACGGTGATGTTCCGCTCTTTATTTAAGGCGCGGATAGCGGAGAGCACCTCGCGCCGTCCGGCGGGGTCCAGCATGGCGGTGGCTTCGTCCAGGACGATGCACTCCGGCGCCATGGCGATGACGCCGGCGATGGCCACCCGCTGCTTCTGTCCGCCGGAGAGAAGATGGGGCGCATGGCGGGTAAATTCCGACATGCCCACCGCCGCCAGAGCGTCGTCCACACGGCGGCGGATCTCGTCGCTGGGGACGCCCAGATTTTCCGGTGCGAATGCCACGTCCTCCTCCACCACGTTGGCGACGATCTGGTTATCGGGGTTCTGAAACACCATGCCCACGCGGCGGCGGATCTCCAGCAGCAGGGTCTCGTCCTTCGTGTCCATACCCTCTACATACACCGCGCCGCCGCTGGGCAGCAGCACGGCGTTCATATGCTTGGCCAGGGTGGATTTGCCGGAGCCGTTATGGCCCAGCACCACCACAAAGCTGCCCTTTTCAATGGACAGCGACACATCCTCCAGGGCGGCGGTGGCCGCCTGGGTCTCCTCCGCCGGATAGGTGAAGGAGAGGTGCTCGGTTTGCAGCATTGTTGACATAGTTGCGATCGTTTCCTTTATGTTATTCGCTGACCCAGCGGCCTGTGGCGCCGCAGGGCAGGGCCATACCGGACTCGGTACAGGGCAGGCCCAACTCGTCCCACGTAACACGGCCGCCGAAGCGCCGGCAGGCCAGCAGGTGCAGGATGTAGCCCAGCACTGAGGGGGCCAGACCGGTGGTATAGCTGTTGATGATGATGAACAGGGGCTTGTCGGACAGCACCTGCATGCACAGCTTGACGAAGGGGAAGAGGTTGTCCTCCAGCTTCCACACCTCGCCGGAGGGGCCACGGCCATAGCTGGGGGGGTCCATGATGATGGCGTCGTAGGTCTTGCCGCGGCGGATCTCCCGCTCCACAAACTTGGCGCAGTCATCCACGATCCAGCGGATGGGGGCGTCGGCCAGGCCGGAGAGCCTGGCGTTCTCCTTGGCCCAGGCCACCATGCCCTTGGCCGCGTCCACGTGGCAGACGCTGGCGCCGGCCTTGGCGCAGGCCACGGTGGCGCCGCCGGTATAAGCGAACAGGTTCAGCACACGGATGGGGCGGCCCGCACGGCGGATGGCGTCCATGGCAAAGTCCCAGTTGGCGGCCTGCTCGGGAAAGAGGCCGGTATGCTTGAAGTTCATGGGCTTGACCTGGAAGGTCAGCTCCTTATAGCGGATGGGCCAGCTCTGGGGCAGATCGTTCTTCTCCCAATGGCCGCCGCCGGTGGCGCTGCGGCTATAGCGGGCGTTGGCCTGCCGCCACAGCTTTGAGCGCTTGTCCACCTCCCAGATGGCCTGGGGGTCGGGGCGTACCAGGATCTGGCGACCCCAGCGCTCTAATTTTTCTCCACCGCCGCAGGAGAGCAATTCGTAATCCTGCCAGCCGTCCGCGATCCACATAACCATTTGTCCTCCATACAGATAATAAATCAGTTTATTATACAACGCCGCGCCGTCGCCGTCAAGGTGACAAAGGGGGCGAAGTGCTGCCATTTCCCGCCTGGGATGGGGATGTTACAAAAAATTTACGGTTTTTTCCGCGCGGTTGCCTGCGGCGGGGCAACAGGTCGGACACGGCGGGGTAAGGGTGTGAAGGCATTCACGCCAGCCCATTTTTCAAGGAGGTACTTATGGAACACAACGACACGGCCCAGTCCGTTATCGCCAGGGACGCGGCGGCGGCCATGGCGGCCACCGACGCCGCCGCCATCCTGACGCGCCTCAGGATCGGTCCCGAGGAGTTGCGCAGGGCCAACGGCATCCTGAAGCGGTACAAGCAGGGCAAGCTCCGGCTGGAGCAGCGGATCATCGACAACGAGCAGTTCTGGAAGCTGCGCCACTGGGAGCAGATGGAGAAGGAGGGGCACGGTGGCAACAGCGACGATCCCCAGCCCGCCAGCGGATGGCTGGTAAACTGCATTTTGTCCAAGCATGCCGACGCCATGGACTGCTATCCCTCCCCCACCGTGCTGCCCCGTGAACCGGACGACAGGACGGAGGCCCAGACGCTGAGCCGCATCCTGCCAGCGGTGCTGAAAAAGAATCAGTTCAAGCGGACGTATTCCTCCGCCTGGTGGTACAAGCTGAAATCCGGCTGCGCCGTGTACGGCGTGTTCTGGGACGGCACGAAGCTGGGCGGGCTGGGGGACATCAGCGTAAAGCGGATGGATCTGCTGAACCTGTTCTGGGAGCCGGGCGTCACGGACATTCAGGACAGCGCACACTTTTTCTCCACGGAGCTGGTGGACAATGAAAAGCTGCTGGCGGACTATCCCCAGCTGGAGGGGAAGCTGGGACGGGGCGGCTTTACGCTGAGCCGCTATCTCTATGACGACACGGTGGACACCAGCAGCAAGTCACTGGTGGTGGACTGGTACTATCACACCACCGTGGAGGGACGGAAGGTGCTGCAATACTGTAAATACGTGGGAGAGACGGTGCTGTATGCCACGGAGAACGACACGGCGCAGCCCACGGAGACGCGGTTTCTGGGGACAGACGAGGAGGGACGGCCCGTGATGGGACAGGTCCCCTGCGGCCTCAGCATGGCCCAGCGGGGCTGGTACGACCACGGAAAATATCCCTTTGTGTTCGACGTGCTGTTTCCGGAGGAGGGCACGCCCTGCGGGTATGGGTACATCGACCTGTGCAAGAGTCCCCAGAAGCAGATCGACCTGATGAATCAGGCGATCCTGAAGAACACGCTGGCCAACGCCACGCCGCGCTTTTTCATCCGCTCCGACGGGGCGGTGAATGAAAACGAGTACGCCGACTGGACGCGGCCCTTCGTCCACACCAACGGCAATCTGGGGGCGGACTCCATTGCGCCCATCCGCGCGGGGAGTCTGGACAGCGTATATGTGGCGATCCTGAACAACAAGATCGGCGAGATGAAGGAGACGGCGGGCAACCGCGACGTGGCCAACGGCGGCACCGCCGCCGGTGTGACGGCGGGCACCGCCATCGCCGCCCTACAGGAGAGCGGCGGCAAGCTGAGCCGCAACATGATCGACGACGGGTACGAGGCCTTTGCCGACGTGGTGACGCTGTGCATCGAGCTGATCCGGCAGTTTTATGAGCTGCCCCGCCAGTTCCGGCTGCTGGGGGCCATGGGAGTAGAGGAGTTCGTCAGCTATGACCGCAGCGGCCTGCAGCCCAGGGCCATGGACGATGGCGGGAACGTATCCTACCGCGTGCCGGAGTTTGATCTGGAGATCGGCGCGGAGCGGGAGAGCCCCTATCGCACGGCGGAGGCCAATCAGCTGGCGCTGCAGCTGTTCCAGATGGGGTTTTTCCGCGAGGAGCTGGCGGATCAGGCGCTGCGGTGTCTGGAGCTGATGGAGTTCAAGAACAAGGATCAGCTGGCACGGATCATCTCCGGCGGGCAGACCCAGGCCAGGGAGATCGCCGCCCTACGGCAGCAGCTTTTGCAGCTGGCTCAGGTAGTGGACGCGGCCAAGGGCACCCGTCTGGCAGAGAGCCTGACGGCGGAACAGGGCATGGCCTCCGCCGCACCCGACACGGCCCGCGGGGCAGAGAGCGCCGACGCCATGGAGCGCAGCAGAAGGCTGTCACGAGAGGTGGTGCGGCCCCGATGATCCAGGTGGTCATGCGTGAAAACGCCGTGTGGGCCTATGGCCACAGCAGCCGCGGCCCCAAGGGGCGGGACGTGGTGTGCGCCGCCGTCAGCATGCTGATGGAGGCCACTGCCGCCGCGCTGGAACAGCAGGACCGGCTGGCGCTGTGCTATTTCAGCAGCGGCTTCGGCTCCATCATCGCGACGGAGGACTGCGAAACGCTGGAGGTGGCGCGGCAGGGCTTTTTGCTGCTGGCGCAGCACTGCGGAAACGACGTGAAGGTAAGGGACCTTCGGACAAGGAGGATACAGCATGCATGAGGAACAGAAAGTGACCACCGCGCCGGAAGCGGCGGGCACGCCGGAGACGGACTGCGCGGCGGAATTTGAGACGCTGATCCAGGGGCGGTGCAGGCAGCCCTTTCAGCAGCGGGTGCAGAAGATCCTGGAGGGGCGGCTGCGTTCGCTGCGGCAGGAGAATGAGGCGCTGCGCCGTCAGGCGGCGGAGCAGCGGGAATTTGAGATCGGCTGCGTGGAGCGTCTGGCCCGCGAGGCGGAGGACATCCGCCGCGCCTACGGCGGCTTTGACTGGCAGCAGGAGATGCGGGATCCGGCCTTTGGCCGCCTGATCGCGGCAGGGGTGGGCGGCCGCACCGCCTATGAGGTGATCCACAGCCGCGAGCTGCTGGCGCAGGCCGTGCGCTACGGCGCGCAGCGGGCGGCGGAACAGCTGAGCCGCTCTATCGCCAGCGGCGGACGGCGGGTGGCGGAAAACGGCGGCCGCGGCAGCAGCGCCGTGACCCGCACCGATCCCAAGTCGCTGAACACCGCGGAGTTGGCGGAGATCCGGAAGCGGGTGCAGCGGGGGGAGAAGATCCGGTTTTAAGGGGATGTTTCGTGGCTGCGGCCACGAGGACGGCCTCCGGCGGGTGAAATGCCCCTGTGCGCTCTACCGCAAGGGTCGCCCCTACCGGCAACAACAAGAACTCGCCGCGTAAACGGCGGCCTGAGGGCAGGCCGCCCTACGGAATGGCCACCGATAGAATTTTGTAGGGCGCGATGCCCTCATCGCGCCGCCGTACAACGATTCATTTTCCCCCGTTGATGCGCGTGAGCGGCAGCGACACATCAACGGCCCCCTCTGTGATGGGGCTGTCACCGAAGGTGACTGGGGGAGAGAATTTTGGATTTTCACTCTCTCCCTCCGTCATGACCTGCGGTCATGCCACCTCCCTCACAGAGGGAGGCAAAAATACGAATTTCCACGCCAGTGACATCGGTCACTGACTCGGAATGACAGGGCAGACGGCCACAGCGGGGGTTTGATATAGATGTCCGGATAGCCGGACGGGGTCGCGGGCTACCGCGGACAACACTTTTTCGGGCGCGGAGGCGCTCCTGACGCCGGGGAGCAGAGGGTAATTGGACAAATGATTTGACAAAGGAGAGCTTTATCATGACTTTTGAACACACTTTTGACCTGCAGCGCTTTGCTGAGGGCAATGTGCAGACCACCGGCACTCAGGGTCTGAGCGCCGAAATGAAAACGTACTACGGCATGGAGCTGCTGGAAAACGCCAAGCCCGCGCTGGTACACAACCAGTTCGCCGCCACCAAGCCCCTGCCTGTGGGCGGCGGCAAGACGGTGGAGTGGCGCAAGTTCGGCAGCTTTGACAAGGCGCTGACGCCGCTGACTGAGGGCGTGACCCCCGACGGCAGTGGCATCACCGTCAGCTACATCACCAAGGAGCTGAGCCAGTACGGCGACTACACCACCGTGTCCGACATGCTGGATCTGACGGCCATCGACGACGTGGTGCTGGAGATCACCGACCGCCACGGCGCCAACATGGGTCTGACCCTGGACACCGTGACCCGCAATGAGATCCAGCAGGGCACCCACGTGATCTATGCCCCCGGCAGGGACGCCGACGGCAAGAAGGTGGAGGTGCTGTACCGCCGCGAGCTGGACAAGAGCTGCGTGATGACCGCCGAGCTGGTGGCCCGCGCCGCCACGGAACTGAAGAAGATGAACGCCCCCACCTTTGACGGCAAGTATGTGTGCATTATCCATCCCAGCGTGGCCTTTGACCTGCGCAACGACCCCGACTGGGTGGCCGCCCACCAGTACGCCGCCGCCACGGAGCTGTTCTCCGGTGAGATCGGCGAGCTGCACGGCGTGCGCTTTGTGGAGACCACAGAGGCCAAGATCTTCCGCGGCGACGATCTGGCCAGCGACAGCCGCACCCTGACCGCCAGCGCCGCCGCCAGCAATTCCACCACCGTCAGCTTTGACGGCGGCACTGTGGCCGCAGGCGCGCTGGCGGGCCGCTATGTGCTGTGCGGCGGCAAGCGGGTGAAGGTGCTGTCCAACACCGCCAGCCAGCTGACGCTGGAGGAGGCCGTCACCGTGGCGGACGACGCGGTGATCTATCCCGGCGAGGGCGGCAAGGAGGGTCTGGCGGTGTACGGCTGCCTGTTCGTGGGCAAGGGCGCCTACGGCGTGGTGGATCTGAGCGAGGGCACCGAGGTCATCGTGAAGCCCCGCGGCTCCTCCGGCACCGCCGATCCTCTGGATCAGCGCTCCAGCGTGGGCTGGAAGGGCATCCACGCCGCCGCTATCCTGTACGACGAGTACATCGTCCGCGTGGAGTGCGGCAGCAGCTATTCCGCGGAAGACAAGAGCAACTGACGCAAGGAGGAACGTGATATGGTGAAGAAGCAGGAGGCGGCTGAGGGAATGGTCAGCGTGATCATCCCCAGGGGGCGCAAGCAGGAGGAGAACTTTGTGATCGTCTCGATCAACGGACACAGCTGGAAGATCATGAAGGGCGTGCAGGTGGAGGTGCCTGATTACGTCCGCGAGGTGCTGGTGAACAGCCGCATGATGGCGGATGAGGCCCGCCGCTATGTGGACAGAATGGCGGACTGAGGAGGTGACGCCCATGGCGAACATCACAGCCGGTCAGGTACTGGCCCAGGTGGACGCGCTGACGCCCAACCAGTACACCCGCACGGAAAAGCTGCGGTGGCTCTCGCAGGCGGAGGGCTTCGTGCTGCGGGAGATCCGCGGGGTGACGGGGCCGCTGGCGGAGCTGACGGAGGGCTCTTCCCTGTCGGCGGAGCCGCCCTATGACGAGCTGTACCGGCACTATGTGGAGGCGCAGATCCACTACTGCAACGGCGAGATGGCGCGGTACAACGCCGCAGCGGCCAACTGGAACAACGGCTTTTTGACCTACCGCGACTACGTATGCCGCACGGTCATGCCGCGGCGGAGCGTCAGGGCGCTGAAAGTATGCTAACGCGGCGGGGCGGGAGAGACGGCTCTCTCCCGCCCCGTTTCAGGAAGGAGGAACGCGATGTTTCTATCGCAATTTGCCGCGCCCCGGCAGCAGCGGCTGACCGTCAGCAAATTCGGCGGGTATGACGCCCGTCCCAGGGCGCCGCTGGGTGCCTTTTCCCGCATGGAGAATCTGAGCGGAGACGGGTATCCCACGCTGAGCACCCGCGAAAAGCGCAAGCGGATCGCCGCGCTGGACAAGCCCAACGGGCTGGCGGCCAAGGACTGCCTGATCTGGGTGGACGGGCGCACGCTGTACATCAACGGCGCGGCCATCGACCTGACGCTGACGGAGGGGGAAAAGCAACTGGTCAGTATGGGGGCGTATCTGCTGATCTGGCCCGACAAGAAGTACGTCAACACCCAGGATCTCAGTGACAGGGGCAGTCTGGAGAACACGGTGCAGACCACCGGCACCGTCACCTTTACGCTGTGCCGCACGGACGGTACGGCGTATGAGGGATACACCACCGGCGCGGCGGCGCCCGCCAGCGCCGAAAGCGGCGACCTGTGGCTGGACACCAGCTCCGTCGCAGCGCTGCTGCGCTATGACGGCGTCATGTGGGAGACGGTGGACGACCTGGCTATGAAGCTGTCCGCCGCCAACATCGGCAGGGGCTTTTCCGCGGGAGACGGCGTGACCATCTCCGGCTGCACGGGGGCGACGGTGGACGGCACGTGGACGCTGCTGCAATGCGCGGACAACGCCATCGTCATCGGCACGGCGGCGGCCATTGAGGGCGACCAGAGCGCCGCGGTGACGGTGCGGCGCTATGTGCCGGACATGGACTTCGTGGTGGAGTGCGGCAACCGGCTGTGGGGCTGCAAATACGGCATTGTGGACGGGCAGAGCGTCAACGCCGTATACGGCAGCGCACTGGGGGACTTCCGCAACTGGAACGCCTTTGCGGGGCTGGCCACCGACAGCTATGCCGCCGCCCGGGGCAGCGACGGTGTGTTCACCGGCGCGGCGGCGTATCTGGGGACGGTGCTGTTTTTCAAAGAGCACAGCGTGGAGCGGCTGTACATCAGCGCCGCGGGCGCACACCAGATCACATCGCTGCAATGCCCCGGCGTGAAGCAGGGCAGCGGCCGCTCGCCGGTGGTGGCGGACGGCGTGCTGTACTATCACGGCGCGGGAGGCGTGTACGCCTTTGACGGCAGCATGCCGCAGCTGGTGTCCGCCGCCTTTGGCGACGAGCGGTATGAAAACGCGGTGGGCGGCGCGTCGGAGGGGCACTACTGGCTATCGGCCCAACGAAATGGCGAGAGCCATCTGCTGATCTATGACACCGCCCGCGGGTTGTGGTACCGGCAGGACGGTCTGCGGGTCCGGCAGTTCGCCCGCAGCGGCGGCGTGCTGTACGCGATGACG
The DNA here is from genome assembly GCA_934573935.1 of uncultured Oscillospiraceae bacterium. Classification (GTDB taxonomy): domain Bacteria; phylum Bacillota; class Clostridia; order Oscillospirales; family Oscillospiraceae; genus Vescimonas. Next base: position 21,317 of record CAKTMO010000009.1, read on the forward strand.
GCGGACGGCATCACGGCGCTGCAGGGCGGCGATGCGGCGGATGAGACGGACATTGACTGGTACGCCGAGACCGGTGAGCTGGGGCTGGACACACCGGAGCAGAAGTATGTGCAGCGCGTAGAGCTGCGGCTCTTGCCGGAGGACGGCGCGTGGGTGCGGGCGTATCTCAGCTATGACGAGGGCCGCCACTGGCAGTATGCCGGTGAGATGCGGGGCGGCCCCCAGCGGATGCGGTGGGGATCGATGGTGGTGCGGCCGGTGCGGTGCGCCCAGCTGCGGCTACGGCTGGTGGGACACGGCGGGTGCCGTATCTACAGCATCAGCGCCGTGTATGAGAAAGGGAGTGACCTGCCGTGAGCGATTTCCCCATGCCGCCGTATCCCAACGGATCGGTACAGCAGCAGCTGACACAGCAGTATTCCTATCTCTTCCAGATGGCTCAGCAGCTGAACATGGCGCTGTCGGCGCTGGAGGGCGGGCAGACCGGCATTGCCGGCAGCACCGGCGTGCAGCGGAAGACCGGCACCGCGGCCAGCGCCGCCGGAAAAGCAGCGCTGGAAAACCGTGAGCAGTTTCAGAATCTGCGGGCCATGATCATCAAGACCGCCAAACAGGTGACGCGCAGCATGGAGCAGCTGGAGGTGCGGCTGGGGGAGGAATACGTGGCCTCCTCCCAGTTTGGCACCTACGTGCAGCGGTTGAGCGCCTATCTGGAGGCCAATCCGGAGGCGCTGACCCAGTATTACAGCTTTTGCAGCGACCTGGCCGCCAATGTGGCGGCGGTGGACGCCGCCTTTTCCACCTATAAGCTGGACACAGAGGGCTACATCCGCACAGGCATCGTCTACTACGACGGCCCCGCGCCGGTCTACGGCGTGGCGGTGGGGCAGAATCTGACCACCACAGAGGTGGATGGCCGTCAGGTGGTGGAGCAGAACAACTTCCGCGCCGTGTTCACCGCCCAGCGGCTGAGCTTCTGGCAGGACAGCACGGAGATCGCCTATGTGTCCAACAACCGGCTGTACATCACCAACATCACGGTGCTGGACAGCGTCAGCATCGGCCCGTGGCGCATGGACAGCGCCAACGGACTGTCATTCAAATGGATCGGAGGATAAGCATGGCCATCACAGAAAAAGATTTCACCCTGAGCTGGGGGGACATTACCATCGGCGCGGCCAATACGCTGGTGGCGACGCGGCCCTCCTCTTTATACAGCTTCCGGTTCCGCTACAGCTTTCAGGGCATCTCCGCCGACATCTCCGCCGCACAGCTGACGGTCGTATCCCAGGAGGAGACCCGCGTGGTGTTCCGCTGGATGCCGGAGGAGAGCCTGTGTCTGACCCTTCCCGACAGCGTGTCCGGCACCGGCGTGCTGACCATGACGGTGGCCTATACCAGCCGGTTCGACCAGCTGAGCAACCCCAATTTCTGCACCAAGAGCTATCCCTTTACCGCCTATGTGCCGGACGCCATGCGCCCCAGCGCCACGCTGGCGGTGACGCTGGTGAATGACAACGCGCTGCTGGACCAGTGGGGACTGTGGGTGCGGGGCATGAGCCGACTGCAATACACGGTGGAGGCCGCCGCCGTGGGCGGTGCGCGGCTGACGGAGTGCCGCTTTACCTTTGCCGGACAGACGGTAAAGGGGTTCTCCGGCGTCACCGCTCCCATCGGCATGGCGGGCACGCTGACGCCCACGGCGGTGGTAACTGACTCCCGCGGCCGCACCGTTACGGTGACGGCCACGCCGGCGGCGGTATTCGACTATCAGACGCCGGCATTGCAGACATCGGTGGCCTTCCGGTGCAACACCGCCGGTGTGGAGGACAGCGGCGGCGCCTGCCTGCGGGTAAAGGCCGCCGGTTCCTGCTGGCCGCTGGACGGCCGCAACACCGTGACGCTGCGGGCCCGCTATCGCCCCGTAGGGGGCGAATACGGCGGCTACACCACATTGGTCAGCGGCCTGACCACCCAGATCGCCGAAACGCTGGACAAGGACACCACCTATGAGGTGGAGCTGTCCGCCGCAGACACGGTGGGCAACGTCCGCGCCGTCAGCTATACCTCCTCCAACGCGGCGGTGGCCTTTCACCTGCGCAGCGGCGGCGTGGGGGCCGCCTTCGGCAAGCTGGCGGACAGTCCTACCCTGCAATGCGCCTGGGACGCGGGGTTTGACGGCGACGTGACCGTGGCGGGCAGGGTGGCGGCGGGCAGCCTTACCGTGGGCGGCAAAACGCTGGTGGACCTGCTCTACCCCGTGGGGTCGCTGTATCTGTCCACGGCGGAAACGGATCCCGCCGTCGCCCTGGGCGGCACATGGCAGCGGATCCGCGACCGGTTTCTGCTGGCGGCGGGCCAGACCTATGCCGCTGGCGCCACCGGCGGTCAGGCTGTCCAGACGCTGACCGAGCAGCAGCTGCCGCCCCATCTGCACCATGTGGAGGGCTTTACCAGCGTGGACTCCACCACTCACGACCACGGTATCCCCAACGTGGGACAGGGCGGCTCCGGCAGCGGCGTTTATGCCGAAAGCTGGAGCGGCGGCTCCGGCGGCCGCACGCTGAACACCGACGCACTGTGCATCAATCACGACCACACGGTGGACATGGATTCCCAGTCCACCGGCGGAGGCCAGCCCTTCAGCATCCTGCCGCCCTATCTGGCGGTGTATGTCTGGCAGCGGCTGAGCTGACAACACACGACAGGAGGAACGATTTATGGCATCTACATACCGTCAGGTGGGCTACGGCTCCACCGGCAGCGCAGTCAGCCAGCTGCAGACCGTATTGAACCAGCACGGCTACGATCTGGCTGTGGACGGCATTTTCGGCGAAAAGACCCAGGCCGCTGTGCGGGACTATCAGAAAAAGAACAATCTGAAGCTGGACGGCATCGCCGGAAAGGAGACCTGGGGCAGTCTGATGGCCGTCCCCGACAGCTCCGGCAGCAGCAACGGCAGCGGCGCGGGCACAGCTTTCGGCGGTGGCCCTGCATCCGGCTCCGGCGGCAGCGTCAGCTCCGGCAGCGCGGCCACGGGCCGCGTATCCGCCGCCACTGCCGCCGCCCTGAAGCGGCTGGAGCAGGGCTATGCCCCCTCTGACGAGGCCAGCGAGGCCCGCAGCCGTCTGGACAGTCTGTCCGCCGGAAAGCCGGGGGACTACGCCTCCCGCTTCACGCAGCAGCTGGAGGAGCTGTATCAGGAGATCAGCGGCCGCCCGGGCTTTGCCTATGACCCCGCGGCAGATCCGGCGTATCAGTCCTATGCCCGCCAGTATGCCCGTCAGGGCAGCGCCGCCATGCGGGACACGCTGGGGCAGGCGGCCCATCTGACCGGCGGGTACGGCTCCAGCTATGCCCAGTCCGCCGCCCAGCAGGCGTATCACAGCTATCTGCAGAAGCTCTCAGACGTGCTGCCCCAGCTGCAGTCCGCCGCCTACAGCCGCTATCGTGACGCGGGCGACGCGCTGCTGGACCGCTACAAGCTGCTGCAGGGGCAGGAGGCGGAGGAATACGACCACTGGCAGGATCAGGTGGCCGCGTGGCAGAAGGAGGTGTCCCAGGCCCAGAGCCGCTATGACCAGATCAGCAGCCGCGACCTGAAAAACTATCAGCTTCTGCTGAACTACTACGCCGACAAGGCTGCCGCCGAACAGAAGGGCATGCGCTTCGCCGCCGAGACCACCGAGGCCGTATCCAGCACCGGCAACACCGCCTCCCTCAGCTCCACCGCGGCGGACAGTCTGGAGCGGATCATGAACCGCTATCTCAAGCAGGGGAAAACCCAGCAGGCCGACATATTACTCAAACAGTACAAAAGCCGCATGACACCGGCGCAAAAGAGCCGTTTTGAGACACTTTTTGCCGCAAAACGGCGCACTGTTGACTGATCGTTGACCCCGTTTTCTCCCACAGGTCGAGAAAATTATGGTTGCTTTTAACGCCATAATATGATACCATTGCTTCAAGCGCTGTGTCCATTGGGCCGGTGCGGTTCCCCATGGGCCGGCAGTCATACGTTCCGGCCATGCGAAAGGAGAAGTAAGAATGAAAGAAAAACTCGACCGCTTTTTTCAGGCTTTCCGTATGAACGGACGTACCGTCGTCCGCACCATGATCCTGGTTCTGTCCATGGTGCTGGTGCTGGCGCTGGTGGGCTGCGGCAATGACACGAACACCGACAACCCTGACGACACCAACGATCCCGTTGTGGTGGACCCCAGCGTGGACATCGAAAACCGCGTGGAGCCGGAGCCCGTTGTGGAGCCCAAGGATATGGAGGCGACCTTTGCCAAGTACAAGGATGTGTACGCCTGGCTGGAGGTTCCTGATTTCTCCAAGATCCTGAAGACCGATCACGAGCTGTCCTACCCTGTGGCGCAGCATCCCTCTGACCGCGGCTACTACCTGCACCGCGATCTGGACGGCAACAACAACAAGGCCGGCACCATCTTCAGCGAGGCTACCTGCGAGGGCAAGACCATCAACAGCCGCGACCTGAACGATCCCGTCACCGTGCTGTACGGCCATAATCAGGCCAACCGCACCATGTTCGGCGGCCTGCAGAGCATGATGAAGAACCTGGACTTCAGCGAGCAGCATCTGGTGTATATGTATCAGAAGGACCGCCGCGTGACCTATCAGATCGTGGGCGGCGTGCAGTATGATACCAGCCACATCATTTACTATCACGACTTCAGCAACGCTGACGTGTTCAACAGCTTCTTTGACCAGCTGTGGAAGGAGACCGAGGCTTCCACCAATCTGGATAAGGACAACAAGCCTGTGGCCGGCGACAAGGTGCTGATCCTGTCCGTGTGCAAGAACGGCGACGATTATCACCGCTATCTGATCGTCTGCAAGATGATCGAGGATACCGCCGATCCCTCCACCTGGCCCCTGAAGGACGACGCCGCGGCTGCCACCGGCACTACCGACACCACCGGAACTTCCTCCGGCACCAAGACGGACGCCAAGACCAACACCACGGCAAAAACCGATACCAGCGCAAAGACCGACGCCAACAAGTAAGGCATCGCAAAGCACAAAAATCCCTGCTCTTTCGAGCAGGGATTTTTTTATGGGATCTGTCTTCTTTACTCCGTGAAATGCACGTGGGTGAAGATGTGATCCTGGCAGAAGCAGTGGTAGCCGGCGCACTTGCTGCAATAGCGGAACTGGAGGTCGGGATAATCGGTATCGGTGCGGCCGCAGACGGCACACTTGTGGTGATAGCCCTGCTGCTGTTCCTGCTTTTGCTGCTGTTGGGCGGCCCGCTTGAACTGCACCGTCTGGGGGCGGCGGCGATAGGCAGCGCGGTCGGCCATATAGTGAACCTCCGGCCAGATGAAAACGGCGAAGTTCAGCAAAGCGATGACCGGCAGCAGCGCGCCGCCCCAGTTGCCCGCCAGCACGGCCCGCACCACATCAAAGGCGAACAGCGCCGCGTCCAGATACGCCAGCCACTTCATCCGGATGGGGATGATGAAGAACAGCAGCACCTGGGTATCGGGAAACAGGAAGGCAAAGGCGAAGAACATGGACAGGTTCACGTAATAGGAGCCCGCCACGGTGTAACTCTGGCCGGAGATGAGGCTGGCGATCAGCACGCCCGCGGCCGTCAGCAGCACGCCGCTGACGTAGTAGAGGGTGAATTTGGCGGTGCCCCACTGGCGCTCCAGCGTGGTGCCGATCCAGTAGTAGAAATACAGGCTGATCAGCAGCCAGAAGAGGCCGCTGCTGGTGGGCACGAACACATAGGTGACGATGCGCCACAGCTCGCCCTTCAGCACAGCGGCGGTGTTCAGGGTCAGGAAGGCCAGGGCGTTGGCGTCGTTGGCCTGGGTGAACATCATCAGAAGATACACGATGACGTTGCCGCCCACGATGTAGAGCATCAGATTGGGGATGCCGAAACGGGGGTGCCGCGCACAGAACCGCTGCACCGCGTCATAGAGCTTTTTCAAGGAAGATTCCTCCTGTCGGTGAATTCGGTATTTCTACAGCATTGTACCCTATATGGCGGGAAAAGTCATTACTATTTTTTGAATAATTGGGGAATACCCCTCGCTCCGGCCCCAAAAGTGTCCAAAAGGGCCGCTTAAACCTGCGGTTTAAGAATCCGTGCACGCTGTTTTGCGTTGTAAATTTGCGGCCGTTTACCTCGCGTTCACGGAAAATGGTCGTTATCGTTGTGTATGGCGCATCGACTTTCTTCTCGCGCCGCTGCCGCTCACATTATCAACGGTAGAACCAACAGCATTGTTCGGCGTAGGCACCAGCGGCAGCGGCGCTGGTGCAGAAACGATCCTTTTTACGAATCGAAAAAGGAAATCCCCTGTGATCGTGCGGCAGACACTGACAATTTCGTACACGCTATAGCGCGCCCGGAAGTGAAGGAACCGGAGGTTCCTTCCGGTGCTTTTGCCTACTTTTGTCACTGTTGACAAAAGTAGGTCGCGCCGAAGCGCGAAATTCCCCTATATCGTCACACACAAAAAAGGGCAGCCCGCCATCGGCGGGCTGTCCTTTTTCAGAGATATGGTATAGAACTGAGGGATATCGCTTACTTACCGGCCTTGGCGGCCTCGCGGCCGGCGCGGAAGGCTTTCAGGTTCAGCTCCTTGACCTTGGCGGGGACGGTCTCGGCCACGATCTGCTCCCAGTCGATCTCGGGGCAGCCCAGAGAGTCGCACATGGCGCCGAACAGCACCACGTTCATGCACTTGGCGTTGCCCAGCTGGATGGCGATATCGCTGGCGGGAACGGCGATGGTCTTGAAATTCTTCTGCATGGCCTCGATGCAGCCCTCGGGATACTCCTCGGCACCGGAGGCGATGGTGGTGGACTTGATGGCGTAGTCATTGATGACGGCGACGCCGTTGGGATTCAGGAACTCCGCATAGCGGACAGCTTCCATCTTCTCCAGCGCCACCATGATGTCGGCCTCGCCCTTGCCGAACACGGGGCCGTACACCTTGTCGCCCCAGCGGACCTGAGTGGACACGGAGCCGCCGCGCTGGGCCATACCGTGGACCTCGCTCTGCTTGACATCATAACCGGCCTTCATAAAACCGTTGGACATGATCTTGGAGATCAGGATAGCGCCCTGACCGCCGACGCCGACCAACAGACAGCTTTTGACGTTAGACATGATTATTTCTCCTCCTTTTCGATAGCACCAACGGGGCAGGCCTGGGCGCAGACGGTGCAGCCCACGCACTGGGTACGATCCACAGCCGCCTTGCCGTTCTCCATGGAGATGGCGGGGCAGCCCACCTTCAGGCAGCTCTTGCAGCCCACGCACTTGTCGGTATTCACCACGCACATGCCGTTTTCATGCTTGATGCGCTTGATCAGCAGGCAGGGACGGCGGGTGACGATGGCGGGGTGCTTGCCCTCGTTCAGAGCGGCCACGGCGGTGTTCACGGTCTCCTTCATGGCGGCCAGATCCTGAGGATCCACCGTCAGGACGGGGTCAAAGCCGTAGGTCTTAAAGATGCTCTCCACGCTGAGCATGGGGGCTTCCTCGCCCATCAGGGTAAAGCCGGAGCCGGGGTTATCCTGGTGGCCGGTCATGCCGGTGATGCGGTTATCCAGCACGCAGGGGATCATGCGGCCGTTGTTGTAGATGATCTCAGCCGCGCCGGTCATGCCGGAGTGGAAGAACGTGGAGTCGCCCATAACGCCGAACACTACCTTATCGGTGACGCCCTCGCGCTGGAAGGACTTGGACATACCCATACCGGCGGAGAAGCCGCCGCCCATGCAGATGCACACGTCCATGCAGTTCAGAGGAGGCGCAAAGCCCAGCGTGTAGCAGCCGATATCGCCGGTGACCACGTAGTTCTTGTTCTTGGACAGGGTATAGAAGAAACCGCGGTGGGGGCAGCCGGGGCACAGGGCGGGAGGACGCTTGGCCACCTGCACGTCGGTGATGGTCTTATACTCCGGCTTGATGCCCAGCACGCGCTCGCGCACCAGCTGGGTATTCAGCTCGTACATCACGCCGGTCAGCTCCTTGCCGATGCAGTCGATACCGGCGGCCTTGATCTCGTCCTCCATGAAGGGATCCAGCTCTTCGATGACGTACAGCTTCTCCACCTTGGCGGCGAAGTCGCGGATCAGGTTCATGGGCAGCGGATAGGTCAGGCCCAGCTTCAGGAAGGAGGTACCCTCGGGGAACACTTCCTTGGCGTACTCATAGGAGATGGAGGCGGTGATGACGCCCACCTTGCCGTCGCCCATCTCCAGCTTGTTCAGGCCGTTCTCCAGGGCGGTGGTGCAGCCGTACTCGGCCAGCTTCACCAGACGATCCTCCACCAGAGGATGGTTCAGGTAAGCGTTGGCGGGGGCGCAGATGTACTTGCGGGTGTTGCGCGCATAGGCGGGAGCGGTGTGCTCCACGCGCTCGCCGAACTCCACCAGACCCTTGGAATGGCAGACGCGGGTGGTGGTGCGGTACAGCACGGGGGTATCGAATGCCTCGGAGATCTCGCAGGCCAGTTTCACAAAATCCTTGCACTCCTGAGCGTCGGAGGGCTCCACCATGGCGATCTTGGCGGCGCGGGCATAGTGGCGGTTGTCCTGCTCGTTCTGGGAGGAATGGCAGGAGGGATCGTCAGCGGTGACCACCACGAAGGCGCCGTTGACGCCCATGTAACCGGCGGTGAACAGGGGATCGGCGGCCACGTTCAGGCCCACCATCTTCATGGTGCAGAAGGCGCGGGAACCGGCCACGGAAGCGCCGTAGGCCACCTCGGTAGCCACCTTCTCGTTGGGGGCCCACTCGCAGTACACGTCCTTGCCGTACTGGGGCATGTTCTCCAGGATCTCGGTGCTGGGGGTACCAGGATACGCGGAGCAGACTTTGATACCGGCTTCGTAGACGCCACGGGCGGTGGCCTCGTTACCGGACATCAGATGTTTCATAGTTTTCTTCCACCTTTCTTCTTTTTTGCTTACTCTTTCACTCTATTGTCACTTACTTTTGGAAAACGGGATCAATATACGCTGGCTTCCTGCTCGCCGTGGAGCACCCGCAGGGCGCCTTCCGCCAGAGAACGCATCTCCTCCTCGCCGGGCAGGCGGATGGTCTGGGCGATCTTGCCCACATAGGCGGTGATATCGTCACAGAAAAACTGCTCGTAGGCCATGCCACCGGTGAAAACGATGGCGTCCACGTTGAAATGCAGAACGGCGGCCATGGCGCCGATATCCTTGCTGAGCTGATAGACCAGGGCCTGATAGGCCTCCACATACTTGGGATCGCCCTCCACCACCTTGGCGCAGATGACGCGGAAATCGGTGGTGCCCAGATAGGACAGCATACCGGCGCGGCGGCCGAAGGTCTTTTTCACCTCGTCCTTGGTCTTGCCGTTGAAGCAGTAGCTGATGAGCTGGTTGACAGGCAGGCCGCCGGCGCGATCCATACCCATGGAGCCCTCGTCCTTCACGTTGCACACGTCCACCACGCGGCCCTTTTCATGGGCGCCCACGCTGACGCCGCCGCCCAGGTGGCAGACGATCAGGTTCACATCCTCGTACTTCCTGCCCAGCTCCTTAGCGGCCTTGCGGCCGATGGACTTGTGGTTCAGGGCGTGGAACTGGCACAGGCGGCGGAACTCGGCAAAGCCGGTGTAGTGGGCGATCTCGGTCATCTCGTCCACGCAGACAGGGTCCACGAAGAAGGCGGGAATGCCCACCATGTCGCCCAGCTTCTTGGCCAGATACGCACCCAGGTTGGAGGGATGCTCGCCATAGGGGGCGGTCTCCACGTCGTGCATCACCTTGTCATTGACGGCGTAGGTGCCGCTGGGGATGGGGCGGTACAGGCCGCCGCGGCCGCACACCGCGTCAAAGTCCTTCAGCTGATAGCCTGCCGCGGTCACGGCGTTGAGAATGGCGTTTTTGCGGTAGTCCGCCTGGTCGATGACCCGCTCGAACTGATCCAGCTCCTCGGCGGAGTGGTCGATGCCCAGCTTATAGAGCTGCTGGTCTTCGTCAAATACGGCGATCTTGGTACTGGTGGCGCCGGGGTTGATGACAAGGATCTTCATATGGGATTCCCTCTCTTTCTCCTGTTGCGTCGGATTCTTTGTCAAAAATTTCACCGAATCACTTAATGAACTATTCACAGTATGGCACTTCCCCACCCGTTTGTCAACGGCGTTTTCCGCCCTGGACCCGTGCGGGCGGAAATATCGTCATTCTTCACAAAAAAAGAGGCGTCCGGCCGTGAAAACGACCAAACGCCTTTTTGCCGTTATGAGTGTTTTTCCAGACCCCGCAGCAGCACCTTCGCCATGGCGGTGCCGTGCTGGGCAATGTCGAACTTCCCCTCGTAGATGCGCCACTCCAGCAGCGTGCCGCGGTGCAGGGTCACCAGATACTCCACCACGGTGTCGTCGTCATACTGCGGGTCGATGCAGCCCTCCTGGCGGCACAGGGCCACCAGCTCCGCCAGCACGCGGAAATAGATCCGGTGCTCGTTGCGCTGCAGCGCCGCCTGCTCCGGATATTTCATGGCGTGGATAAACGCCTTGTACAGCACCGGATCGCTGCTGCTGATGCGCAGGGACTGGCCCACGAAGTCCAGCAGCTTTTCCCGCGCCGTGCGGGCGGCGTCCGCCAGATATTCGCTCTCCAGCGTCAGATACGCCGCGTCCACATGGCTGGTGACCTGGATGGCCAGCTCGTCCTTGCTTTTGAAGTAGTGATAGATATTGCCCACGGAGCATCCCGCCTTCTGGGCGATCTCCTCCACGGAGACATTTTTAAACCCCTCCCGATCAAACAGGTCCAGCGCCACATTCTGGATGCGGCCGCGCATCTCCAGCGCCTGCTGCTTGCGGGGGGTCAATCTTTCCGCCATACTCAATGAACCCCTCAATGAATTATTCTGTACAGTATCATAGCGTGAAACGCTGAATGTGTCAAGAGTTTGTCTGTTTACATTGTGAAAGTTGGTAAAGATGTACGACACTGTACCTATTCGCAGGGCGGCATGTTTTTGTAGGGGCGGACGACAACTGACCTATCTGCCCATGAAAAACGGCCGTCTTTCGACGGCCGTTTTTCTTATTTGTGGCTGCAATGGCCGCCGCAGTGTGCGCAGTTGCCAGTGCAGGCTCCGGAGCAGAGGCTCTTGCCCTGCTTTTTATTTTTAATGAGGGAATGGACAATGGAAGTGACAATGGCAATCAGAACAAGACAAATCAGAATATCAGCCATGGCAAGTGCGCTCCTTTCTCAGAATCAATAAGGTATGTCGTGTGCGCTGCGATTACATTTTCACGCTCAGCTTGGTGGCGTCCTTGTAGGGACGGAACAGCATGTACAGCAGGCCCGCCAGAACGATGACGGCGGCGATGGTGCCGATGATGCTGCCGGCGCCCAGGAACCAGCTGCCGAACTGATTGATCATCAGGGCGATCAGGTAGGCAAAGCCGCACTGATAGCCGATGGCGAACCATGTCCACTTGCGGTTGTTCATCTCACGCTTGATAGCGCCGATGGCCGCGAAGCAGGGGGCGCACAGCAGGTTGAACACCATGAAGGAGTAGCCGGTGACACCGTTGAAGGCAGCACCCATAGCCTGATACACAGTGCCGTCGCCGCCGCCGAACAGGATGCCCAGCGTACCGACGATATTCTCCTTGGCGATCAGGCCGGTGATGGAGGCCACCACGGCTTCCCAGTTGCCCCAGCCCAGAGGCGCGAAGATCCAGGCGATGGCGTTGCCGATCTTGGCCAGGATGGAGCCGTCGATCTGCTCCTCAGACAGCATCTGGAACTGGCCATCGACCCAGCCGAAGTAAGTAGTGAACCACACGAAGATGGTGGACAGCAGGATGATGGTACCCGCCTTCTTGATGAAGGACCAGCCGCGCTCCCACATGGAGCGGAGGACGTTGCCCAGAGTGGGCCAGTGATAGGCAGGCAGCTCCATAACGAAGGGAGCGGGGTCACCGGCGAACATCTTGGTCTTCTTCAGGATGATACCGGAGACGATGATGGCAGCCATGCCGATGAAGTAGGCGGAGGTGGCCACCAGAGCGCTGCCGCCGAAGATGGCGCCGGCGATCATGGAGATAAAGGGCACCTTGGCGCCGCAGGGGATGAAGGTGGTGGTCATGATGGTCATACGGCGGTCGCGTTCATTCTCGATGGTACGGGAAGCCATAACACCGGGGATGCCGCAGCCGGTACCGATCAGCATGGGGATGAAGGACTTGCCGGACAGACCGAACTTACGGAAGATACGGTCCAGCACGAAGGCGATACGGGCCATATAGCCGCAGGCTTCCAGGAAGGCCAGCAGCAGGAACAGCACCAGCATCTGGGGAACGAAGCCCAGCACCGCGCCGACACCGGCCACGATACCGTCCAGGATCAGGCCGCTGAGCCACTCGGACGCACCGGCGGCCTCCAAGCCGTTGCCGATGAGAACGGGGATACCAGGCACCCACACGCCGTAGTTGGCGGGATCGGGCTCTTCGCCGATCTCATCCAGGGTGGCCTTGGCCTCCTCATAATCGGCCAGGGTAGCGGTCTCGGTCTCGACGGCCAGGGTCTCCTCGTCCTCCACGTCATAGGTGAAGGTGCCGTCGGCGGCCAGCTGGCCGTTCTCTTCGATGTAGGCGTCGTAGCCGTCCACGATCAGGGAGGCCTCGCCGTAGGCGTCGGCCACCTCGCTGTACTCGCTGGAGCCGATGCCGAACAGGTGCCAGCCATCGCCGAACAGGCCGTCGTTGGCCCAGTCGGTGGCGGCGGAGCCCACGGTCATCATGGCGATGTAGTACACCAGGAACATGACGATGGCGAAGATGGGCAGGCCCAGCCAGCGGTTGGTGACGATGCGGTCGATCTTATCGGAGGTGGACAGCTCGCCCTTGTTTTTCTTCTTATAGCAGCTCTTGATGACCTCGGCGATGTAGACGTAGCGCTCGTTGGTGATGATGGACTCGGCATCGTCGTCCAGCTCCTTCTCGGCGGCCTTGATGTCGGTCTCGATGTGCGCCATGGTCTCGGCGGGGATGTTCAGCTGCGCCAGCACCTTGTCGTCGCGCTCAAAGATCTTGATGGCGTACCAGCGCTGCTGCTCCTCGGGCATGCTGTGGACGGCGGCCTCCTCGATGTGGGCGATGGCGTGCTCCACGGGGCCGGAGAAGGTGTGCATGGGAACGGTCTTGGCACTCTTGGCGGCGGTGATGGCAGCCTCAGCGGCCTCCATGACGCCGGTGCCCTTCAGGGCGGAGATCTCCACGATCTGGCAGCCCAGCTGGCGGGACAGTTCGGGAACGTTGATCTGATCGCCGTTCTTCTTGACGATATCCATCATGTTGATGGCGATGACCACGGGGATGCCCAGCTCGGTCAGCTGGGTGGTCAGGTACAGGTTACGCTCCAGGTTCGTGCCATCGATGATGTTCAGGATGGCGTCGGGACGCTGATCGATCAGGTAGTTACGGGCCACCACTTCCTCCAGGGTGTAGGGGGACAGGGAGTAAATGCCGGGCAAGTCCATGATGGTCACGTCGTCGTGCTTCTTCAGCTTGCCTTCCTTCTTCTCCACCGTGACGCCGGGCCAGTTGCCCACGAACTGGTTGGAGCCGGTCAACGCATTGAACAGCGTGGTCTTACCGGAGTTCGGGTTGCCCGCAAGGGCAATTTTGATTTGCTTTTCCATATACGCTCCTTTCGGATAGCTGATGCTAACCGTCACACAAAAATTTTTATTACTCGACCTCGATCATTTCCGTGTCGGCTTTGCGCAGGGACAGCTCATAGCCGCGGACAGTGACCTCCATAGGATCGCCCAGGGGGGCTACCTTGCGGACATACACCTCGGTACCGCGGGTAATGCCCATGTCCATGATGCGGCGCTTGATGGGGCCTTCACCGTGGAGCTTGACGACCTTCACGGTCTGGCCGATCTTGGCCTCTTTCAATGTTTTCATACGTCTCCTCCTTATCACACGATAGTTATATAAAATTCAAAAAATAAAGACGCAGCAACTGGCTCAAAAGTCTTGCAGCGTTCGCCGCTTACTCTTACACCATGATCTTCCGCGCCATCTCTTCACTGATGGCCACGCGGGATTCCTTGACCTTGACGATGACGTTGCCGCCCAGCGAACTGATGAGCGTCACCTCGCCGCCTGCCACGAACCCCAGGTTTTCCAGGTGCCGGCGCACCTCGTCATTTCCGCCGATCCGGTGGATGATCTGCTCCGTTCCCACATCGGCCAATGTCAGCGGCATCATATGTTTCCCTTCTTTCTGACGGAACTTCTATTAGCATGGGCTAACCATCTGTCTTAAAAAAGCGGTTAGCCCTTTCTAACCACGCCAACATTATAGTTAGCGCAAGCTAATTTGTCAACAGAAAATTTGCATTTTTTTGTCGCAAAATGGATTTCATCCACTTGCCCACCGGCTGCCGCCCCCTGCCCGCCACGGTTTGTGCATTTTTCACGACAGCGCAAAAGAAGGACGGAAGCCTCCACTTCCGTCCTCCTTTTCCTTTTATATCCAGCGTGCCAGCGTGACCGACAGCCGCCCCTTGCGGGTGGCGCCGCCCACCTGGGCCAGCTCCGCCTTGCCAAAGCCCCGCACGGCGATGCGGTCGCCCTCCTTCAGCTGCCGGTCGCCCTTCAGGCACACCAGGTCATTCACCGCCACCTTTCCGGCAGCGATCAGCTGTCCGGCAGGGCCTCGTGCCATGGAGAACGCCGCCCCCACCAGGCAGTCCAGCCGCAGGGAGGGCACCGTGTCCCGTATCTCCCGCTTCTCTGCCGCCGGACGCTGCACCTCCGCCAGCGGGATCTCCGCCAGGCGCAGCCTCGTGCGTCCGGCGCTGGTGAGATTCTCCAGCAGGTAGGGCAGCACCGGCCGCGTCACCAGAAAATCGCACTGCCCCGCGGAGACGTAGATGTCCCCTACCGTCTCCCGCTTGATGCCCGCGCCCATCAGGCTGCCCAAAAAGTCCCGATGGGTCAGGGCGTCCTTTTCATAATACACCGCCCGCACGGCGGCCAAAGGCCCCTCCGGCGCGGTCAGCTCGTCCTCCGTCAGATAGTCCGGCAGATAGCAGGCCACGCGGCGCTCCGCGCCCTCACAGCCGCCGAAGAACACCAGCGGCAGATGGGGCAGCATCCGCTGCGTCATCGCCTGTTCACGGGGCGAGAGAAACCCCGTGGCCGCGAAGATATTCCGTTCCTCGGCGCGGCTCAGCCTGTCATACAGCCGCGCCAGCAGCAGTCGGTCCTCCTCCGTCTCCGCCGCCGCAGCGATCGCCCGCTGCTTGTCCATGCTGTGCGCCCTCCTTTTTCTTCTATCGTATTGCGCTTCCCAATACCTGCCGCAGCAGGTCTGTCACACCCTGCGCGGCCTGAATGGTGGCGATCATCAGCAGGTCGCCATCCACCTCAGACCAGTTGAGGTCATGTCCCGCGCTGCGAATGAGCTGCGTCAGGAACGCCCGCTGGGTGCGTCCGTTGCCCTCGCGGAAGGGGTGCAGGTAGTTGGTGGAGCAATAGAAGTCTGTGATTTCATCCACGAATGTGTCATGGGGCAAACCCTTGAAATAGTTTTGTTCTTTCAGCCGGTCAAAGATCAGCTTGGCCTGCGGTTCGATCTCCTCGGCAGGGCAGAAATCTGTTCCTTTCTTGCTGATGTTCACCGTGCGGATCCGCCCCGCCCAATCGTACAGGTCAGAGAAAAGAAACTGATGGATCGCCTTGTAGTGGGCGAAGTCAAAAGCGCCTTCCAGCGGGCATTGTTCCAGCCTGGAGGCGTTGACATAGGTGGCGAGGGCCTCCGCCTCTTGCAGCGCGGCCTCGTCATGGATATGCAGTTTGTTCACCAGCACCGTTGTGCTGGGGTAGCAGTTGTCCTGAATAGGATCGATGCTGTACGCCATATCATCGTCACCTCTCGGCTGGTTTTGCAAAACGCCGCAGCAGCTCTGCCGTGGTCACCTCACCCCGCAGCACCCGCTGGCACTGTTCCCTCATTTGGGGAGTCACCTGACAGCCCTCCATGCGGACGGAGGCTTCTGCGTTCTTCATGGGAACCGTATATCGTTTGTCACTGTTCTTGTACATAGAAAAACTCCTCGCGGTATCCGCGAGGAGTCTGGAGCTTGTGGCCGGATTCGAACCGGCGACCTGCTCATTACGAGTGAGCTGCTCTGCCAGCTGAGCCACACAAGCATTCTATGAGATCCGGCTCCCCGCCGTACTCTGTTTGCGGTTCCGGCCTGTCAGCGCCGTCCGGAAACCATTTGGTATCATACCACAGATCCCGCCGCCCGTCAACTTTTATTTTTCATCAGCAGGCAGAAAAGAGACGGCATGCGCCGTCTCTTTTCGCAATTTCCGTTAAGCGCCCTGCTCCTCCAGCTCATACAGCCACACCTGGATTGACGGCTGGCGCCACGTCACCGCGTCGCTGCGCCTCTGCCGCCACAGATCCTCCGCCCCCTGGGCGGCGGGATAGACGGGCGCGTGCTGCCGCAGATAGTTCACCGTCTCCGTCAGCACATTGCCCTCCTCCTGCCGGAAGGCATCGTACAGCACGTACAGCCGCACATTTTCCCCGTGGGCGGGCTGCGTCCAGCGGGCGGTGATGGTAGATTGGGCAAACGATATCCCGAAGAAGTCCGACGACCAGTCGGCATTACCGGTCAGCTCGTAGAGATCCGCCGTCAGCGCCTGACCGTCCCTGTCGCACAGCAGCCGTCCCTCGCAGACGCTGCCGGAGCGCCAGCCCGCCGACATCTGCTCCACCTTCCACACCTCCAGCATCTCCGTGTACCGCGGCTCTGACAGCGGCAGCGTGTAATCCAGATAATGCAGCAGCCAGTACCGCTTTTCTCCGTACTGCTCCGGCAGCTCCACGGCAATGTGGGTCATGACGCTCTGGGGTGCCTCATAGACCCGATAGCGGTAGCACATCCGGCCGTCCGAGCGGTTGTACCAGCCGTCCAGCACCCAGCCCGGGTGGGCATCCTCCACCGGATCCTCCGTTTCGTATAGCTGATACGTCTCCCCATACAGGGGGTCCTCCTCCGTATAGACCTTTACCGCGCCGGACATCCGCGCCACCTCCTCCGCCGTCAGGTCGTCCAATACCTGCTGCGGGAATCCCAGCTCCAGCAGCTGGGCGCGGACGGCCGCGTCCTGAGGGGCGTCGTCACGGGCCTGCCAGTCCATGGGCAGCCGCTGGCACAGGAACAGTGCCAACAGCAGCGCCGCCAGCGTCGCCCCCAGATAGCCCCACAGCACCGCCGCCGAGGGCAACCGCACCGGCGCGGCGTGAATGGTGTAGCCCATATCCGCCAGCGAACGGGACAGCTTCACCAGATTCCGCAGGATCACCAGATACACCACCAGCAGCGGCAGCACCGCCAGCCAGCCCTGCAGCTGCAGCATCGCCAGCAGGAACAGCGCCACATAGAAGTTCACCAGCGCACCGGCGGCAGGCGCAGCGGGCTTCTCCGCCCCCGCGGCGCGGGACACCCCCACCATGCCCCGCCACAGGCACACATACAGCGCCAGCGTCAGCGCCGCGATGACATAGCCGGTGACGACCCCTGTGTCCACCGGCAGCGCCGGCAGCACGACGTTCAGGCTGCGCATCACCGCCAGGACAATGGACAGGCCATAGCAGGCCCTTAGCGCCCGATTCTCCCGCCGCAGTGTGCGGAAGCCCAGCACCATCAGAATCGCCCCCAGCAGAGGCAGGATCAGCGCCAGATACAGGAAGTTCAGTGTGATGGTGGTCAATCCGATGCCCCACAGCACCAGATCCATCGCGTCCCGCCAGGGGTTCACCACCGCCATGGCGGGGGGCAGTCCGGCGGCGTCCTCCCGCAGCAGCTGATCGAACCGCAGATCGTCACGCATCGAGATCACCCCCCAACTGTTGGCGCAGCCTCTGCCGCAGGCGGTATAGACGCCCCTCCACCGCCCGCTCCGTCAGGCACAGCTCGGCGGCGATCTGGGCGGTGGGCTGGCAGTAATAGTATTTCCGGTAGAAGAGGTTCCGCTCCGCCGGCAGCAGCCCCTTGATAGCCTCCTGCAGCCGCTGCTGCCGCTCACGGCGCAGCAGCTCCTCCTCGGCGCTGCCGCCGGTGTGGGGAACGGTCTCCTCCAGCGGTGTCTCCGGATGGAGGCGGCGGGCGTGGTTCAGGGCGGCGTTGCGGCTCAGAGCCGTCAGCCAGGCCCGCAGCGTGCCCTTCTCCTCGTCAAAGCTGCCCGCCGTCTGCCAGAGCTTCAGGGAGATATCGGCATAGCACTCCTCCTGATCCCGCTCGTCCGGCAGGATAGGCCGCAGGATATAGCGGATCAGCGGCCCGTACTGCCGCAGCAGCCCGTGCAGCGCCGCCTCGTCGCCGCCCGCGATCTGTTCCATCAGCTTCCCCTCGTCCAACCGTCTCTCCCTCCTCTCCGGATGGTCATCTTACTCTATACTACACCATTTCTGCCAAAAACCCACGGAAAATTTTTGCAGAGATAGAAAATGCCCTGACGTGATGCATCAGGGCGGCAATTCTTCTTTTCAAAGCCTCCCTTGTGCAAGGGCACCCCAGTGCGCGCCGCGAAGCAAGTGCCCTTGGGGTACACACTGGGGCGTGCACAGCTGAGGGGGCGGCTACGGCAGCATAGCTGCCGAGATCGCGGCTAAAAAGATAATGCGGTGGAAATCTGGATGGACGCTACAGCGGCATAGCCGCTGAGATCGACACTAAAAATATGCCACCGGCATATTTTTTTAACGTGCCGACACCGGCATGTTTTCTTTACGCCGCGACGGAGGGATTGACGCAAGATGGTGCGGTGTATACTTGCCGGATGCTGTGGCGCCGGAGGATAAATCGTTGTACGCGGCGGCCTGAGGGCAGGCCGCCCTACAAACAAATGGTTACCGCACCATTTCGTAGGGCGGGGTGCCCTCACCCCGCCGTGCAATGACCGCAAGCACTTTCGCTATGCACCGTACCAAAACCTCCCTTGTGTAAAGGGAGGTGGCGCGAAGCGCCGGAGGGATTGCTGCAAGCGGGTACGGTGAAAGTGAAGATGGATACTACGGCGGCATAGCCGCCGAGATCGGCACTAAAAACATGCCGCCGGCATGTTTTTAGTGCCGACGCCCCTACGGACGTTCCCCGCACCATTACGCAAAAAAGACATCCCAAACGGGATGTCTTTTTTGCACACGGCGCGGGGAGAGCGCCGCCGGATATCGGTTTACTGTGCGCGCTTCTTGCCCACCCAGGCCATGCCCAGGGTGGAGGTCAGGGCCATGCCCACATACAGGGCCACGCCGCCGTCAAAGGTCTTGGCGCTGGTGACGTCCGTACCGGCCGCGGGGGTCTCGGCAGTGGTGGTGGTCGTCGCGGGATAGCGGCGGTTGGTGTGGGCAGGCTGCTCCGGCTCCACAGGGGTGGGGTCCACGGGATCGGGATCGGTGTTGGACCCGGTCACGGTGATCTTGCCGCTGCCGTCAACGCTCGCACGTTCGCCCTCGCCGATGGTGGCGGAGGCCAGCTTGCTCTCGTCCTTGCCGCCATTATCGGTATAGTAGCCAGGCTGCTGCACCTGGATCTCACCGGTGGTGCCGGAGATGCTCACGCCGACGGGATTAGAAGACTTGCCGTTGCGGCCATCGCCGATCAGGATATCGCCGTTGCTACCCACCGTACCGGTGATCGTCGTCCCGCTGATCTCAGCGGTCAAGGTGCCGCTGCCATTATTATTGACAAGGCGGATGGGAGCGGCATACTGATTCAGCGTATTCGTAGTGCTGGTGCTGCCGCAGCCGGTAAACGTGGAGCCTTCAATCTTCACTTTCATTGTGCCAGCCTGCTTGTGTGCAACATTGATCGGTGCGCAGTTGTCCGTAAAGGTGCAGTTGATGATCGTGATGCTGCCATCAGCGGTAGTATGCACCGTAGAATCCGTATAGCCTGTTGCGTGACAGTTCTCCATTCTCAGATTGAGCTTCGCGGTCGCACCTTCACCACCGCGATACATCAGGAAGTTGCTGCCCTCGTTTACGCAGTCATAGAAGTTCACATTCCACACATCAGCGCGGCCATCAACCGGCTGGCCCCACACCACCAGATTTTTGGCGTTGTAAATATTGATGGTCGTGGTGGAATTCACCGGAGCCACATACGTACCGATGGAAAGATCGTTGCCGCCAAAATCTGCATTGTTGGCATAAATGGTAAGATCCTTCGTCACGTTGATATGAGGATCGCTCTTCGCGATCGTCTCACTCGGCTTGCAATAAATCGTAATGCTGTTGCCATTGGCCTGATGTGCCGCCGTCAACGCTGCTTTCAGCGTCTCGGCATACCCGTCCGCTCCACCGGACACCCAATACACGGTATTGGCTCCCCCAAAGGTAACGCCATTGGGCAGGGTATCCTCCGCCCAAGCCAACGTGGTGACGCTCAGGCACATGACCAGCGCCAGTAAAACACTTACCAATTTTTTCATGTTTCATTTCTCCCTTTTCTATTATTTTGGAATCCTTTTCCGTTTCAATAGAATCAGAATTGAAACGGAAACCGCCCATGGGCGGTTGTAAAGACATGTTTGATTATAGCACTCAATGGCCAAAAGTCACGCTTTTCCGGATATTTTATTCGTTTTCTCCCTTTTGCACAACAAAACGCCGTGACCCTTGTGCATTTTCCCAGCGGTCACGGCGTTTTTCGTATTCATCTGCGGCTCGATTATTTCATCTGCTCCAGCGCGGAGCGGGCGGCGGACTGCTCCGCCTCTTTTTTGCTGTGGCCGGAGCCCAGGCCGATGGTCTGGCCATTCAGCGTCACCGCCACGGCGAACACCTTGGCGTGATCCGGCCCGCTTTCGGACACCAGCGCGTAGTGCAGCTCCTGATTGGGCTTGCGCTGCACCAGCTCCTGCAGCTCGGTCTTGCAGTCGCGGCGGCGGCTCTCCACCACCTGCTCCTGCTCCTTGTCCAGCAGCACGCGGTGAATCAGCTCACGGGCCTTGTCGATGCCCCCGTCCAGATACACCGCCGCCAGCACAGCCTCCACCGCGTCGGCCAGGATCGAGGGCCGGCGGCGGCCGCCGCCGCTCTCCTCCCCCTTGCCCAGCAGCAGGAAATCCCCCAGCTGCAGGCTCTGGGCCACCTCGTGCAGACTCTCCTCACACACCAGCGCGGCGCGGATGCGGGTCAGCTCGCCCTCCGGCAGATCAGGATGCTTGCGGTACAGATGCTCCGCCGATACGAAGCCCAGCACCGCGTCGCCCAGAAACTCCAGCCGCTCGTTGCTACTGATGCCCATGGTGCGGTGCTCGTTGGCGTAGGAGCTGTGATACAGCGCCCCCCGCAGCAGCGACGGATCGTTGAACCGATAGCCCAACCGTTCTTCCAATTGATGTAACGATTCCATAGTTCATCCCTTCCGGATCGTCGCCCACACTATCCCGCCCCGCGGGATCCCATGGGCGGTGACCCAAAATCAGTTTTCGAAAAGAAAACCCCACAAAGTGGGGTTTTCTTTCTATGTAGTATATCACTCAATATGGCGGCTGAGATAGCGAACGCAGTCACCAACGGTCTTGAGGGATTGCAGATCATCTTCATCGATCTCGCCGATGTCGAATTCCTCCTCCATCGCCATCACCAGCTCCACCAGATCCACGGAATCCGCGCCCAGATCGTCCACAAAGGAACTCTCCAAGGTCACTTCGTCTGCGTCAATGGCAAACTGCTCCGCGATCAGATCCTGCATGGTTTTAAAGATCGTCTCCGGTGTCATAGGAAGTTACTCCTCCTTTCAGATTGCATTATCTTGGAAAATAATACGGCAATCCGACCATGCTGTCAATACCTTTTTCATAAAATTATCATGAATTACGCGTGAATGGTCATTTCCTCCACGTGGGCGGCGATCTCGTCCACCAAACCGCTCATGGCCACCTCTCTGGCCTGGCCGATGGCGTTTTCGATGGCCTCGTCATTGGACGAGCCGTGGGCCTTGATCACCGGCTTGGAGATGCCGATAAAGGCGGTGCCGCCCACCTTGTTGGGATCCAGCTGGGCCTTGAAGGCGTTCAACCCCGGCAGCACCATGGCCGCCGCCAGCTTGGTCAGCAGGTTCTTCTTGAAGATCCCCTTCAGGGCGCTGCCGGCAAAGGAGCCCACGCCCTCGATGGTCTTCAGCATCACGTTGCCGGAGAAGCCGTCGGTCACCAGCACGTCGCAGCCGCCCTTGATGGCCTCCTTGGCCTCGATGTTGCCGATGAAGTTCAGCCTGGGCTGCTGCAGCAGCAGTTCACGGGTCTGGCGCTGCAGGTCGGTGCCCTTCTCCGCCTCCACGCCGATGTTGAGAAGGCCCACGCGGGGGTTCTCGATACCCAGCACACGGTGGGCATAAAAGCTGCCCAGATAGGCGAACTGCACCAGATATTCCGGCGTGCACTCGGCGTTGGCGCCGCAGTCGATCAGCACACAGCGGCCGGTGGTGGTGGGCATGACGGGGGCCATGGCGGCGCGGCGGATGCCCCGCACCCGCTTGGTGATCAGGGTCGCTCCCGTCAGCAGTGCGCCGGTGGAACCGGCGGAGATGAAGGCGTCGCCCTCTCCGTCCCGCAGCAGCGTCAGGCCTACGCCCATGGAGCTGTCCTTTTTCCGGCGGAACACCGTAGCAGGATCGTCCTCCATGGTGACCTCCTCGGTGGTGGGAACGATGGTGATGCCCTCCGGCAGCTCCGTCACGCCGCACTGGGCCATGGCGGCGCGAATGGCGGCCTCGTCGCCGGCCAGGGTGATGTCCACGCCCCAGCGCTTCTGGCCCTGCAGCGCGCCCTTGACGATAGCCAGCGGTGCGTTGTCGCCGCCCATGGCGTCTACGATGATCCTCATTTGCTGAGCACCTCCTCCCGCAAGTCGTCGATGATGGCCAGCGAACGCTGGCTCAGCTCCGCGTTTTTGTTGCGCTTACCCTTCACCCAATGGTCAAGGGGCGGAATGATACCGAAATTGATGTTCATAGGCTGGAACTCCGCCACCGATCCGTTGCTGACGTACAGTCCCAGCGCGCCGATGGCCGTCTCCTGGGGGAAGTCGATAGGGGCCTTGCCCAGCAGCCGTCGGGCCAGCTCCACGCCCACCAGGAATCCGCTGGCGCAGGACTCCACATAGCCCTCCACGCCGGTCATCTGTCCGGCAAAGGCAATGCGGGGATCGCTCTTAAGGCGGTAGTACCGGTCAAGAAGCCGCGGGGAATCCAGATAGGTATTGCGGTGCATCACACCGTAGCGCAGGAACCGTGCCTCCCCCAGCGCAGGGATCATGGAGAACACCCGCTTCTGCTCCGGCCATTTCAGGTGGGTCTGAAAGCCCACCAGATTATAAATCGTGCCGTCGGCGTTGTCCTTGCGCAGCTGCACCACCGCGTAGGGATCCCGCCCCGTCTTGGGGTCCGGCAGGCCCTTGGGCTTCAGGGGGCCGAAGCGCAGGGTGTCCTCGCCCCGTCGGGCCATGACCTCCACCGGCATGCAGCCCTCGAACACGTTCTTGTCCTCAAAGCCGTGGACCTCCGCCTCCTGGGCGGCGGTCAGCGCCTGCCAGAAGGCCAGATACTGCTCCTTGTCCATGGGGCAGTTGATGTAGTCCGGCGTGCCCTTGTCATAACGGCTGGCAAAATAGGCGCTGGTCATATCCACGCTGTCAAAGGCCACCAGCGGCGCGGCGGCATCGAAGAAATGCAGGGTATCGGTGTCGCCCAGCAGCGCCGTCAGCTTGTCCGCCAGCGCGTCGGAGGTCAGGGGGCCGGAGGCGATGACCACCTCCCCCTCGGGGATCTCCGTCACCTCCTCCGCCACCACGGTGATGTTGGGGTGATTGCGGATGCGCTCCGTCACCATGGCGGCAAAGCCGTGGCGGTCCACCGCCAGTGCGCCGCCGGCGGGCACCGCCGTGGCGTCGGCACACTGCAGGATCAGGCTGTCCAGCCGCCGCAGTTCCTCTTTCAAAAGTCCCACCGCGTTTTCCAGCCCCGCGCCCCGCAGAGAGTTGGAGCAGCACAGCTCGGCAAAATCATCCGTCACATGGGCGGGGGTGCGCTTGAGGGGCTTCATCTCCCGCAGGAGCACGGGGATGCCCCGCTGGGCCAGCTGCCACGCGCACTCGCTGCCGGCAAGGCCCGCGCCGATCACAGTTACTGGATTCATTCCGCGCCGCCTTTCTCCGCCTTTTTGGCGGCGGTCTTTTTGGTGGTCGTGGTCTTCTTGGCAGCGGTGGTCTTCTTCGCTGCCGCAGTCTTGGTGGTCTTTTTCGCGGTGGTCTTCTTGGCCGCTGTGGTCTTGGTGGTCGTCTTGGACGCCGCCTTCGCGGCGGTCTTCTTTGCCGCCGTCTTCCTGGCGGGCTTTTCCGCAGCGGGGGCCTCCACCGTCTCCGCGGCGGGCTCGCCGCCCTCGGCGGCGGTATCCTTCTTGCGGTGATAGCCCCGCTTGTCTTCCGGCAGGAAGTTGGCGCACGCTTCATTGATGCAGAAGGGCTTGCTGAAGCCCCGTCCCGCCCGCTTGAACATGGTCTGACCGCACAGGGGGCAGTCCTCCTTGGTGGGCACGTCCCAGGTCATGAAATCGCAGGTGCGCTCGCCCATCTTGTTGTTGGTAAACTCGCAGCAGTAATAGGTATACTGCTTGCCGGAGGTCTTGCTGGTGCCGCTGCGCTTCATCAGCCGGCCGCCGCACTTGGGACAACGGCCCGGCATCTCCACCACCAGCGGCATGGTAAAGGTGCACTCCGGATAGCCTGGACAGGCCAGGAACGGGCCAAACCGGCCCTCCCGCTCCACCAGATTGCGGCCGCACACGGGGCACAGCTCGTCGCTGATGGTGGGCTCGGGACGGATATAGTCGCCCTCCTCCGCCTCGGTCAGATGCTGGGCGAAGCCGTCGTCATAGAACTGGTGCAGCACCTGCTTCCAGGGCAGCTTGCCCTCCTCCACGTCGTCCAGCCGCTGCTCCATGTTGGCGGTGAACTTCAGGTCGGCGATATCGGAAAAATACTTCTCCATCCAGGTGGTCACCGCCTTGCCCAGATTGGTAATCAGCAGATACTTGCCCTCCTTCTTCACATAGCGGCGGTCCAGGATCGTGGACACCGTGGGGGCATAGGTGGAGGGACGGCCGATGCCGTTTTCCTCCATGGCGCGGATCAGCGCCGCCTCGGTATAGTGGGCAGGCGGCGTGGTGAAGTGCTGGCTGGGGTCAAAGCTCCGCAGTCCCAGCGCCTCGCCCTCCCGCAGCTCCGGCAGGGCAGGCTCCTTCTCCTCCTTGTCGTCGTCATCCCGACTCTCCTCGTACACGGCGGTATAGCCGGAGAATTTCAGGCGGCTGGCGGTGGCGCGGAAGCTGTGGCGTCCCGCGGTGATGTCCACGGACACGCTGTCATACACGGCGTTGGACATCTGGCTGGCCAGAAAACGGCTCCAGATCAGCCGATACAGGCGGTACTGTTCCTGGGTCAGATCGCTCCGAATGGCATCGGGCGTCAGCTTCACATTGCTGGGGCGGATGGCCTCATGGGCGTCCTGGGCCCCGGCCTTGGTCTTATACTGGCGGGGCGCCGCGGGCACGTAGCCCTTGCCGTAGCGGTCCTGAATAAAGCCGCGTGCCTCCGCCTGGGCCTCGTCGCTGATGCGCAGCGAGTCGGTACGCATGTAGGTGATCAGACCCACCGTTCCCTCGCCGGTGATGTCCACGCCCTCATACAGCTGCTGGGCGATAGCCATGGTGCGGCGGGGGGTCATATTCAGCTTGCGGGAGGCGTCCTGCTGCATGGTGGAGGTGGTGAAGGGGGGCGAGGGAGAACGGTTCTTATCCGTGCGCTTCACCGCCTTGACGGCGAAGGCCTCCCCCTGCAGCTCGTCCATGATGGCCTGCACGTCCGCCTGGGTCTGGGGCTCGTATTTCTTGCCGTTCTGGCCGTAATAACGGGCCTTAAAGGCCGTTTTTTCCCCGTTTTCCAGCACCGCGTCCAGCGTCCAGTACTCCTGGGGCACAAAGGCGGCGATCTCCTGATCCCGATCGGCCACCATGCGGGTGGCCACGCTCTGCACCCGTCCGGCGGACAGGCCGCGGCGGATCTTCTTCCACATCACCGGCGAGATCTGATAGCCCACCACACGGTCCAGCACGCGGCGGGCCTGCTGGGCATCCACCAGATCCTGGTCGATGGCGCGGGGATGGGCGATGCTCTCGCCCACCACCTTGCGGGTGATCTCGTTGAAGGTGACGCGCTTGGCCTTGTCGTCCGGCAGGTCCAGCAGATGCTGCAGATGCCAGGAGATGGCCTCTCCCTCGCGGTCGGGGTCGGTGGCCAGATAGACGGTGTCGCTGGCGGCGGCATCCTTCTTCAGCTGGCGGATCAGCTCTTCCTTTCCGCGGATGGGTTTATATTCAGGTTCAAAATCGTGGGCAATATCCACGCCAAGGGTACTTTTGGGCAGGTCCCGCAGGTGGCCCATGCAGGCCGTGACCTGATAGTCCGGTCCCAGATACTTGCCAATGGTCTTGGCCTTGGCGGGAGACTCCACGATCACCAGATGCTTCTTACTCATGCTTTCTATTTCCTCTTTGCTTCCTTCTTACTCGTTTTCCGGCGGTTCCGCCGTGCGCACGAAGCTGCGTGCGCCGTTCTGGGCCGCCCAGCCGCTGATCTCCAGCAGCGTCAGGGCCGGCAGCACCCGCTGGATGGGCAGGCCGCTGTCCTCCGCCAGCTGGTCGGTCAGCTGCGGCTTGTCGGGCCGCAGCACCCGCAGCACAGCCTGCTGCTCCGCAGACAGGCTGTCCCACTCCGCCGCCGTCAGCTGGGGCAAAGCGGGCGTCTGGGCCACTTCCGGCGCATCCTGCACTTCCTCTGTCTTTCGCTTTTCCGCCGTCTTAGGCTCGCCCGCCATGCGGGGCAGCGGCGGCATGGGCGGCGCGGTGCGCCGCAGCTTGTGGGGAAAGCGGCTCTCGTATTCCCCCAGGATGTCCCATCCGCAGGCGGCAAGGCCCGCGCCCTCGCGGATCAGGCGGTGGCAGCCCGCGCTGTTGGGCGCGTCGATGGGGCCAGGGACGGCGAACACATCCCGTCCCTGCTCTATGGCGTTTTCCGCGGTGATCAGTGCGCCGGAACGCTCCGGTGCCTCCACCACCGCCACGGCCACGCTCAGGCCGCTGAGGATCCGGTTGCGCACCGGAAAGTGCCACGCCTCCGGCTCCGTCTGGGGCGGATACTCCGACAGCAGCACGCCGGTGGCGGCAATATCCTCGTACAGTCTCCGGTTCTCCGCCGGATAGATCACGTCCACACCGCCGCCCAGCACGCCGCAGGTAAAGCCGCCGAACCGCAGCGCACCCCGCATGGCGGCAGCGTCGATGCCCTTTGCCATGCCGGACACCACCATGCCGCCCTGCTGGGTCAGCTCATAGCCCAGCTTTTCGGCGCAGTGGATGCCGTAGGGCGTGCATGACCGCGTGCCCACCACGGTCACTGCCGCCTCCTCGTCAAACAGGGGCATGGCCCCCTTGCCGTACAGCAGCAGCGGCGGCTGATAGATGTTGCGCAGCCGCTCGGGATACAGCGCGTCCGCCATGGTGACCAGAAAGATATCCTTTCGGGCGCAGTCCGACAGCACGCGATCCGCCGCCGACAGGGATTTGTTGTCCAGCAGCGCCGCCTGCTCCTTCCGCAGACCGTCCACCTGCCACAGCGCTTCCTCGTCCGCATAGTATATGTCCTCCGGCGAGGAAAAATGTGCCATCAGCAGCTGTTTGCTGTGATCCGTCAGGCCCGGCAGCGTGGTGAGCCAGACCCAGTATTTCAATGCCGCCACGGGCCGCGCCTCCTCTCTGTCAGCGATAACTCTCCCACAGCAGCACCGTCGCGGCGATGGCCGCGTTCAGGGATTCGCACCGCTGGGACATGGGAATCTTCAAAGTCTTCTGGCACATAGTCAATACGGTATCGCGGATGCCCTGTCCCTCGCTGCCGATCACGATGGCGCAGCGGTCAAGGGCCGCTGTGCGCACATCCTCCGTGTCCTGGCGCAGCGCCGTGCCGTACAGGGGCAGTCCGCTGCGCATCAGCAGCCCCGGCAGTGCCTCCGCCGTCAGGCACCACACCGGACGGCGGAACACCGCCCCCATGGACGAGCGCACGGTCTTCACGCTCCAGGGGTCGGCGCAGCCCTCCAACAGCAGCAGGCCGTCAAAGTCAAAGGCGTCCAGCGTCCGCAGGATGGTGCCCACGTTGCCTGGATCCTGCACGCCGTCCAGTACCAGATAGCGGCAGCCGCTCAGGGTCTCCGGTACCTCCGCGTCCGGCAGGGTCACGGTGAACAGCGTCCCCTGGGGGGACTTCATGGGGGAGATGGAGGCCATCACATCCTCCGGCACCTGCACTGTCCGGACGCCCTCCGGCACCGGCGGCAGCGCCGTACCGGCGTTGACCACGATCTCCCGCACGGAGGCATGCCATTTCAGCGCCTCCGCCAGCAGCTTGGGGCTGTCGCACAGGTACGCGCCCTGCTCCCGCCGGTAGGCGGCGGAGGCCGCCAGCTTTTTCATATGCACCAGCAGCGGATTGCTGCGGCTGGTGATCTTTTCCATATCGGCCGCCTCCTTTTCGTCGGAATGGAAAGGCTGACCCGACAAGCCTTTGTCGGGTCAGCGGGGTCAAAAAACGATGTGAACCGACTTCAGGCGCGATCAATAGAGCTTTGCACCAGCCGGAATATGGGGATCGACCATCAGCAAATGCAGCTTTTCTTCTCCGTTTTCGTGGTGGACCGCGGAGATCAGCATACCGCAGGAATCAATGCCCATCATGGGTCTGGGGGGCAGGTTCGTGATGGCGATGCAGGTCTTGCCCACCAGCTCCTCCGGCTCGTAATACTCGTGAATGCCGCTCAGGATCACGCGATCCGTACCGGTCCCGTCGTCCAGAACGAACTTCAAAAGCTTCTGGGACTTCTTCACGGCCTCGCAGGCCTTGATCTTCACGGCGCGGAAATCGGACTTGGAGAAGGTATCAAAATCCACCAGATCCGCAAACAGCGGCTCGATCTGCACGTGAGAGAAGTCGATGGCTTCCTCCGCGGCGGGCGCAGCCGTCACGGCAGGCTTGTCGGTCTTCTTGTCGGTATCCAGGGGCTTCATAGTGGGGAACAGGATCACGTCGCGGATGGAATCGGTGCCGCACAGCATCATGGCGCAGCGGTCGATGCCGAAGCCCAGGCCGCCGGTGGGAGGCATGCCGTACTCCAGCGCCATGACGAAATCGTCGTCCATCATGTCGGCTTCCTCGTCGCCCTGGGCGCGCTTCTCCGCCTGGGCCTTGAAGCGCTCGTACTGGTCGATGGGGTCGTTCAGCTCGGAGAAGGCGTTGCCCATCTCGCAGCCGCAGATGAAGGCCTCATACCGCTCGGTCAGGTGGGGATCGGCGGGGCTGCGCTTGGCCAGGGGGCTGACCTCCACGGGATACATGGTGATAAAGGTGGGCTGGGTCAGAGTCTCCTCCACCTTCTGGTCGAAGGTCTCGTACAGGGCGTTGCCCCAGGTGTGGGACACGCCGTCCATATCCACGCCCACGCTCTTGGCCAGCTCCACGGCGGCGTCGGCGTCGCCCTCGATGGCCATAAAGTCCGCGCCAGTGACGTTCTTCACCGCGTCGGCCATGGTGACACGGGGCCAGCCGGGGGTCAGGTCGATCTCATTGCCCAGCCAGGTCACGCGGTAGGTGCCCAAAATCTCATTGGCCGCGCCGGAGAGGATGGCCTCTAAAATATCCATCATGCCGTCCAGGTTGGTATAGGCCTGATACAGCTCACAGGTGGTGAATTCGGGGTTGTGCTTGGTGTCCATGCCCTCGTTGCGGAAGATGCGGCCCACCTCGTACACGCGCTCCAGACCGCCCACGATCAGCCGCTTCAGGTGCAGCTCGGTGGCGATGCGCATATACATGTCGATATCCAGGGTGTTGTGGTGGGTGATGAAGGGACGGGCGTTGGCGCCGCCGGCAATAGGACTGAGAACAGGCGTCTCCACCTCCATAAAGCCCAGCGAGTCCAGATAGCGGCGCAGATAGGCCACGAACTTGCTGCGGATCTCGAAATTCCGCTTGCTCTCGGGGTTCACGATCAGGTCCACATAGCGCTGGCGATAGCGGGCCTCCTTGTCGGTCAGGCCGTGGAACTTCTCCGGCAGGGGGCGCAGGGACTTGCTCAGCAGGATGATCTCGTGGGCGCGGACGGACATCTCGCCCCGCTGGGTGCGGAACACCTCGCCGATGACGCCCACGATGTCACCGATGTCGTACTTCTTGAAGCGGTTATAGTTCTCCTCGTCCATCTCGTCCTTGCGGGCATAGATCTGGATGCGGCCGGACTTGTCCTGCATGTCGCAGAAAGACACCTTGCCCATGCCGCGCTTGCTCATCAGGCGGCCCGCCACGCGGACGGGGGTGCCCTCCAGGGCGTCGAAATTATCCTTGATATCCTGGGTGTGATGGGTCACGTCAAACTTGGTGATCTGGAAGGGATCGCGGCCCTCGTCCTGCAATGCCTTCAGCTTGTCGCGGCGGATCTGCAGCAGCTCGCCCAGCTCCTGCTGTTCGGTGGTATTGGTCACGTTGGTATTTTGCTCTGCCATAACGGCCTCCTTATCTCATCAGCCCACGATCGCTGATCGAGGGGTCATCGTTCAATACTGTCAACACGGTAGTGGATGGCGCCGCGGGGCGCCTCCACGATCACTTCATCGCCCGCCCTGCGGCCCATCAAGGCTTTGCCGAAGGGAGAGTCCTCGCTGACCGCGCGGCTCATCACATCGGCCTCCTGAGAACCGACGATTCGATAGGCGGGCAGCTGTTTTCGCGTGTCCAGATTGGTGACGATGACTTTGCAGCCGATGGAGATCTTGTCGGAGTCCATCTCCGCCTCGTCCACGATGACGGCGTGCAGCAGGATGTCCTCCAGCTCGGCAATACGGGAATAGAGCTTGCCCTGTTCGTTTTTCGCCTCGTCATACTCGCTGTTCTCGCTCAGGTCGCCGAAGCCGCGGGCCTCTTTAATAAGCTCCGCCACCTCGTCGGCGCGGGTGGTCTTGCTGTAATCCAGCTCCTGTTTCAGCTCGTCATAGCGGGCCTGGCTCATCTTGAATTCTTTTGCCATGCTGCACATTCCTTTCTATTGCATCCCTATGCAGATATCTGCCATCGGGTATACTTATATTATAATTACAATGCGTCACGTTGCATTATAGTGAGTTTCCGCCCGCCTGTCAAGCGTTGGGCGCAATTGTTTTTACACGAATTTCCTCTTTTTTGATCTCTCCGGCCTGATACAGTGCCGCCAGCAGCTGTTCCGACGGCGGCCACGGCCCCAGCAGCTCCTCCGGCGCCCCATAGGTCAGCCGCTGATAGCGCCCGCAGTCCACCCCCAGACAGATGACCGCGCCCTGCTCCGGCGCACCGCCGAAGGAGACCGTCAGCGCCGCGCTCTCCACGCTGCCGGCGCACAGACCGAACCGCCGCCGCAGGGCCTCCGCCAGCGCCGCGCCCCCCGCCCCCACCTGCAAGATCACGTACCGCACCCGCGACGCCAGCACTGCGGCGGCACGAAATACGGCGGCGTCGGCGCAGTCGGCCCGCAGCACCGCCGTGGCGCGCCGCAGGTCCCCCTGCATGTCCAGCAGCTGGGGCAGCAGCGCCAGCCGCAGCTCCTGCACCGGCATGGCCCCCAAGCCCCACCGCGCCGCTTCCGCCGTCAGGCCGGACGGCAGCACACACGTCCGGACCCCCTGCCGCCGCAGCTTCCGCAGCACGCGGCCGCGGCGATACCCCGCCAGCAGCCCCGACGACGGCACCGTGGCCACGGCGAACCACACGCCGCCGATCCGCTGTCGCGTCACACCGGCACGCTCTCCCTCCCGCACATAGCCGTACATAAAAAGTCACCTCTGTACCAGTATATGGTACAGAGGTGCTCGTTATCCGTTTGTCCGCGGCTCAGCCGTAATACTGCCAGCCGGTCAGATAGGTCAGGGGATCCACCCACGTGTCGTTCTCCATCACACCGAAGTGCAGATGGGGCCCCGTGGAGTTGCCGGTGTTGCCGGAATAGGCCACCACCTGTCCCTGGGTCACCTGATCGCCCACCGAAACGTTATAGCCGCTCAGGTGGCCGTACAGCGTGGAATTGCCCTTGCCGTGGCTGATGATGACGCAGTTGCCGTAGCCGCCGTTCCAGCTGGCCCATGTGACCGTGCCGGACTTGGCCGCCAGCACCGGCGTGCCGGAGGGAGTTCCGATGTCCACGCCCTTGTGGTTGGTGCTGCCGATGCCGCCGGGAGACTGTCGCCCACCGAACTTAGAGGTGATCCACCGGATGCCGTTGCAGGGCCAGGCATAACCGCCCACGGTGCCGGCAATGTCGTCCATGCCCAGCTCGCGGGCCTTGGCCTCGGCCGCGGCGATCAGGTCGTCCAGCGCCTCCTCCTCGGCCTTGATGGCGTCATACTCCGCCTGCTTGCCCTCTTCGGTCTTGATGTACTCCGCCAGCAGCTTCATGCTCTCGGAGATCTCCCCCTGCAGCTCCTGCTTAGAGGCGGTAAGGGACTCGTTCTGCTCCTCCAGCGCGGCCTTGTCGGCGGCCAGCTCCTGGCGGATGGTCTGCAGGTCGCTGATGACCTTCTGGTTGTACCGGACGATCTCGTTGATAAAGTCAATACGGCTGACCAGATCCGAGAAGCTGGTGGCCTTGAACAGTACCGACCAGTAGGAGATGTTCCCCTGCTCCTCCTCGGCGCGGATCTGCTTGTGGAACAGCTCCGTCTGGCGCTTTTCCAGTGCCTCGTTGGCGCTGATGCTGCGGTTGGTAATGTCGATCTGCTCCTCCAGCAGATTGATCTCCTCCTGCAGCGCGGCGTTGCGCTGGTCGAGCAGGTTCTTCTTCTGCTGGGTGTTGGCCTTCTGGCCCTTGATGCTCTCCAGCTGCTTTTTCAGGTCGTCCATCTCCTGGCGCTTGCCGTTGATCTCCTGCTGCAGCCGTTCATACTCCTCGCGGACGGCGTCCTTCTGGTCGCTGTTGCTGTCGGTCTCCGTGTCCGTGTCGGTCTTGGTGTCGGTTTTCGTATCCGTCTTCGTGTCAGTTTTGGTGTCGGTGGCCGTGGTGTCGCTGGCCTTGGCGCTGCCGTCTGCCGTGTCATCGCTGGCCTTGGCGCTGCCGAAGGCCGCCGTGGGCAGCAGCGTGCCCATCAGCAGCAGCGCGCACAACAGCGCCGCCGCCCGTTTTCCCATCGTGGAACGTTTCATGGTCTGTCCTTTCCTCCGGTGCGGAGCAGCCCTGCCCCGCGGGGTCGTTATACCTTCAAGAAGCGGCGGATCGCCATCAGACTGCCGCCCACGCCGATGAGGATGCCGGCGCCGGCGAAAATGCCCGCCACAGGCTGCCAGATGTTCTGGAACGGCACCACCTCCAGTAGCTGCATGGTGTCGGAGGTGCTGATGCCGTTGGCCATGGCGCTGTACAGCAGCCACTGCAGGCCGAAGGCGATGGCCGCGCCGAACAGGCCCAGCAGCAGCCCCTCGAACACGAAGGGCCAGCGGATGAAGCTGTCCGTGGCGCCCACCATTTTCATGATGGCGATCTCGTCACGCCGGTCAAAGGTGGTCAGCTTGATGGTGTTGGAGATAATGAACAGCGACACCATCAGCAGCACGGCGATCAGGGCGATGGAGATCACCCCCGCCACGTTGCGCACGGTGATAAAGCCGTTGGAGATTACCTCGTCGGCCCGCACCTCGTCGATGCCCTTCACCGCCTCCACCGCGGCCTTGGTCTGGGCCATCCGGTCCGGATCGGTCAGGTGGATCACATAGCGGTGGCGGAACACCTCCGGCGCCAGATCCTGATACATCTCATCCTCGTCATACTTGGCCACATACTCGTCCCGCGCCTGCTGGCGGGAGACGAAGGTGCAGTCGGCCACGTTGTCCACCTTTTCCAGCTCGGACTGCAAGGCCTTGGCCCTGCTCTCCGTCAGGGATTCGTCCACAAAGGCCACCATGGCGTTCTCCTTTTGCAGATCCGCCAGGTTTTCGTTGGCGTTATAGGCCACCAGCGAGAACGTGCCCATGATCAGCAGGCACGCCACCGTGACGCCGATGGCGGCAAAGGACATGAACCCGTGGGAGAACATGCTGCGGGCGCCCTCTTTGAAGAAATAGCCGAAGTTTTTCACTGCTGGGTCACCCCCTCGTATGTACCGGTGGCGTCAGCCACCACGCAGCCGCTGTCCAGATAGATCACCCGCTTGTTGAAATGGTTCACCAGTCCCCGCTCGTGGGTCACCACGATCACGGTGGTGCCCAGGGCGTTGATGCGCTCCAAAAGCGTCATGATCTCCAGAGAGCGGGCGGGATCAAGGTTGCCGGTAGGCTCATCCGCCACGATGGTGCTGGGGTTGTTCACCAGCGCGCGGGCGATGGACACACGCTGCTGCTCGCCGCCGCTGAGCTCGTCGGGGAAATTGCTCTCCTTCCCCTTCAGGCCCACCAGCTCCAGCACATAGGGGATGCGGCTGCGGATCTCGCGGGGCGAAGCGCCCACGGCCCGCATGGCCAGCGCCAGATTGTCAAACACCGTCCGCCCGGGGATCAGGCGGAAATCCTGAAAGATCACGCCGATGGTGCGGCGCATCAGAGGCAGCTGCCGCTCCTTGATGCGGCTCATGGAAAAGCCGTTGACCATCACGCGGCCGCCGGTGGGCACGATCTCGCCGGTCAGCAGCTTGATAATGGTGGACTTGCCGCTGCCGGAGGGGCCCACCAAAAATACAAATTCTCCGTCATCTATTTGAAATGAAATGCCGCGAACAGCCTTTGTGCCGTTCTCATAGGTCTTTTCCGCGTCCGTCAGTCGAATCATGGCACACCCTCAAATCCTTATAAAATGCAACATCTTGTGGCAAAAAGCCGTTGTCTGTTACATTATATATAAATCCGCGACAAATGGCAACAGGAAAACGGTGAATTTTCGGTGAATCTGTCGGCCAAAATCTGCCTATACTGGATAAGACGCGCAAAAGGGGAAAATGTTCCCGTGAACAAGGAAAAAACTTCCTTGCGGGAGGAGGCAAGGCGGAGCGGTTTTCCGGCAGTCGCTGCCTTTTTTCGCCTTTTTTCCGGTGCAAAAACGGTACATAAAGTGCCGTTATCGGTACATAAAACGCGGTTATAGGGACATAAAAAGCCCTCCCGTGAGGGAGGGTTTTTTGATTGGTTGAATTATTACTTGGTCAGCGCAACACCGTTATTGCCTGTGCAGTTATTCAGGGTAAGCGTGAGACCTTCCTTGTTTGCGTTGAAGATGTAATTCGTCAAAGCACCGCCATTCTTGGCCAGCAAGGAGCAATTCGTCATCGTCAGGTCAATGCTACTCCCCTTGGCCGCATCAACACCTACATAAATGGGATAGTTGCTACTACTGTTGGCGCAATCAAAAACGCAATCCGTAAAGCTGGCAACAATAACAGCATTATCATAGGTCGCATACAGATGCACTGCATTTGCATTTGTTGTCGTGACATTCGCACCCTTCACAGTAATGTTGGACTTGGAGGGCGTGCTGGCATCAGCGCTGTAGGTGGGGTCAGCAGACAGGAATTTCCCGCTCGTTGTAAAGATGCCTCCGGTAATATTCAGGTAATGCTCCTGCAAATAGGGCTGCGTTCTGAACGCAGCTGCAGCATTAGTGGCATCCACCGTCACATTGGTAAAGTCCAGATTCACCGTATTCTTGCTTGCATTCCAGATATAAGCACTGCGGTTATTGATAACGATCGTACCGTTGTGGAACTTCACGTTCGTTTCAGCCACATTGCTGTACTCAGACCAATAGCTGGAGGTAAAGGTCAGTGTATGACCATTCAGATCAACATCCACGCCGTCGCTGAAAAACAGGCATTTGTTCACGGTAATGTCGTCCATCAGCTTATAGCTGCCAGAATAAACACCCCGCCACCAGTCATCATTTCCTCTTTTCGCCGCCAAGTCGTCCATTGAGGTCACCTTGACAGAACCGTCATACGTCAGCACGTATTCAGAGAAATGGATCGTCTTGAAGGTGGCAACGCCGGTCGCCGGATCGTAGGTGGCGTTCATATCAACAAGCGTATCGTTGTTGTTCCAATAGATGCTGACATTATTCAGATTCTTAGGCAGGTTATCAATTTTAACCGTCATCTCTGTGGTGTTCTCGTCGGCAGGCTTTACACCCTCCAGAGTAACATCGTAGGCCAGGGCAATTTTGCCGTCAGTGACATCAGCGGGTGCCTGAATCTCCTTAACTACCAGATTCAAGTCGCCCGTATAGTTCTCTGCCACAGCACCGGCGGGCACCGTCACGGTAACACGGCCAGCGGTAAGAGTAGCCTCACCATCAGTCGGTGCAGGAACAGACGCAGTCAGCGCAGCTTCATTCCATTCTGTGATGTGGTCAGGATTGCCATTTGCCAGAGCATCATAATCGGTGCCGAAGCTATCGGCCTCAACGGTATCCTGAGTAGCAACCACCGTGATGGTAATACCTTCAATCGTCATTCCCATATAGGTATTGCCAGCGGTCTCCTGCATATGACCCTTGATGGTCAGGATATCAGCAGACTTGGCACCCTCAGCCGCAACGGCCAGATGATGCTCACTGCCAAGAGCGGCAATACCATCATCCGTGGTCATCGTCCAGTCAATGACCTGATTCAGCTCAGCATCACCCTGAATACCATTGATGATGATCTTATACTTCAGTGCCAGATTGCCGTTATTGACGACCTTCAGTTCAGGCAGCACATATGTACAGCCGGGCTCCCAGAAGATCTTGTCCGCAGCACGGCCATCCGCAGTTCTGAAAGTCAGCTTGGTGTCCTTATCGACATCAGCCCACTCGATAGGATTGCCATTATCCCATGCTTTTGCATACTGCAAACCCACATCCAGCGTACCGGACTGAATACTGTTCACGTTGGTACTTGCCGTGTCGGTGAACCAGGCGAAGGTGGAGCCAATCAGCATCACCAGGCACAGACAGATGGCCAGAATACTGGTCAACAGCGCGTGTTTTGTTGCTTTCTTGTTTGACATTGTTGGTGTACTCCCCGTTTCATAATGTATTTGCCGGTGGGGCCAAGCGCCGCCGTCCGGCATATCCGGCTGCACCCGCTTTTTATGTCCGCCCTCCGGTCTGATGGAGCAGGCAGAGCGGTCAACCAAAACGCCCTGCCTGCCCATATGGGGAGGTCAGACGCACAAAGACCGCAGGGTTGCCTCCACGGCCCGTATGCCGATTTTGCGTTGTTTTTTCTTTCAGAAAAAACAACAATACCTATAGGTATTGTATATGATATATGTGTTTTGGGCACAAAGCGCCTATGCACAAATTCAGTTTAGCACTTTGCTCAGGAAATGCAACCCAATTTCCCCGTTTTTCGCCAATTTTGTCGAACCGCACAATTCCCGTCACTTTTTTTGTGGAATTGGTCAAGAAAAATCAGGGCACGCGCCGCGGCGCATGCCCTGATGAGTGAACGGATTCTGTTATGCCTCGATGCCGCGGCTGGTGAGATACTTCTTCACCATCAGCGCCACCTTGAAGGTAATGGCGTCGTCAAACTCCCGCAGGTCCAGGCCGGTGAGCTTCTTGATCTTCTCCAGCCGGTACACCAGCGTGTTGCGGTGGACAAACAGCTTGCGGGCCGTCTCGGACACGTTCAGGTTGTTTTCGAAGAACTTATAGATGGTGAACAGGGTCTCCTGATCCAGCGCGTCAATGGGGTTCTTCTTGAACACTTCCTGCAGGAACATCTCGCACAGGGTAGTGGGCAGCTGATAGATCAGACGGCCAATGCCCAGATTCTCGTAATTGATGACGTAGCGCTCGGTGTCAAACACCTTGCCCACCTCAATGGCAATCTGGGCCTCCTTATAGGCCTTGGCCAGCTCCCGCAGGTGCTGGGCCATGGTGCCGATGCCCACGAAGACGCTGCTCTCGCCATCGATGCGCAGGGCCTCCTCGATCCGCAGGGCCACCTTCTCCAAATCGCTGGAGGAGGCGTTTTTCTCCATCTGGTGGATCAGCACCACATCCTGCTCGCCCACGCTCAGCACGAAATCGTTCTGCCGGTCGGGGAACAGGCTCTGGATCAGCTCCAGCGGAGCGGATTCCAGCCGGTCGTCCACAGGGCGCACCACGAACACGCCGCGGTTCACCTCCGCCGCCACGTGCAGCTCCTTGGCCCGCATGTAAATATCGCTGATGAGGATGTTGTCCGAAATGATATTCTTCATGAAGGAGCCTTTGTCGTGCTTCTCTTCATAGTAGCTTTTGGCGGAATTCAGGGCCACCGCAGCCATGGCGCAGACAGTGCGGCCGATGCCGTCGTCGCCGCTGGCGAACACGGCGTAATCAAAATGGCCGCCCCAGCCGGGCAGGGCCTTGAAGGTCTTGCCCTCCAGCGTGACGCACTCGCCGTCCGCCTGCTGGATGATCTCCACGTACTTGGTCCATTTCTTGCCGATCCCCGTCAGCTCGCTGCATGCGATCACGGTCCCCTCGGCGTCGATCACGCCGATGGTACGGTCGGTGGTCTCTTTGAATTGCAGCACTACATTTTGAAAAATTCTACCGGACATGACGCGCCCTCCTGCTCTCTCTCGAAGCCCCACCGGACATTTTGTGCAAATTGCCTTGTGCAAACTGCCAAGTGGTTACCAGTATTATATCGTCATAATCACGGTTTTGCAAGCATTTTTTTATCTTTCTCACAAAAAATGCGGAAAATTTTTTGGCGCTTTGTCGATATGATTATTGCCCGCAGGCCGCCCGCAGCGCCGAAAGCTCCTCCGGTGTCAAAAGCCGCCACTGACCTGTCTTCAGCGTGTCCTCCAGCCGCAGCGGGCCCATAGCCAGCCGTTTCAGATACCGCACCGGCTTGCCGCGGCTGGCCAGCATCCGCTTTACCTGGTGGAACTTCCCTTCCCGCAGGGTCACAAGGCAGGCGTCCCCGCCCAGCGGCTCCAGTCGGGCGGGCAGGCATTGCAGGCCGTCCCCCAGCAGCAGGCCCGCCGCGAAGGCCGCCGCGTCCGCCTGATCCGGCGTGCCCTCCACGCGGGCGTAATACACTTTGTCCACGTGGTATCGGGGGCTCAGCAGCCGGTGGGTCAGTTCGCCGTCGTCGGTCAGCAGCAGCAGGCCCTCCGTGTCCTTGTCCAGCCGCCCCACCGGCGCAAGGCGGCGGTACTGCTGCGGCAGCAGGTCCATCACCGTGGGCTGGCGCCGGTCCTCTGTGGCCGTCAGCACACCGGCGGGCTTGTGCAGCAGCAGATACGTGTACCGCTCTCCGCTGACCGCCACGCCATCCACGGTGACGGCTGCCGTTTCCAGCGACACCTTCATGTCCGCTGCCGACGCCGGTACGCCGTCCACCAGCACGCGGCCCTGCCGCACCAGCTCCTTCACCTCACGGCGGGATGCTATCCCCCTGTTGGCGATGATCTTGTCCAACCGCTCCATAGCCGCCTCCTGCGTTCTTTTTGTCACAGTATAGCATATCTTTCCGTCCTTGGGAATATCCATCAACAAAGGAGTTGATGAGAAGCATGCGTGTGATCCATATTACGCGGCGGCGACTGGTGCTGTTCTCGCTGGCGCTGGGACTGGTGATCGGCTCGGCGCTGATGCTGGCCGGCTGCTTTGACGGCGGTAAAACGGCGGAGGTCATCACCGCCGCCACCAACGAGGAGCGTGTGGCCTATCTGGAGGGCCTGGGCTGGCAGGTGCAGCCTGATCCCATCGAAACGCTGGATCTTCAGCTGCCCGACAAGCTGGACGGCGAATGGAACGCCTACGCCAAGCTGCAAAAGGGGCAGGATCTGCCCTTCGGCGAGTTTGCCGGTCAGGCGGTGAAGCGCTACACCTACACCGTCACCAACTATCCAGAGATCCCCGAGGGTGTGCAGGCGAACCTGTACCTGTGGGGCGACCAGATCATCGGCGGCGACGTGATCTTCACCGGTCAGGGCGGTTTCCAGACAGATCTGAAATTTCCCTCCACGTAAAGACATAAAAAAAGAAAGGCCTTCTGGCGTCTTTCATAGGTACACAAAGTGACCTGACCTTTGTATGGGCAGGCAGTGGCGTGAGCCGCTGCCTGCCTGTTCTTTTTTCT
>CAKTMO010000010.1 GCA_934573935.1 uncultured Oscillospiraceae bacterium
CAGTCGTCGGATAATGGTAATAACATATATTTGGATTTAGCGCATGAAGCACACGGCAGTCCTTGTGCCACAAGGATCTCCCGCATCTTCCGCTCGATCCGATGGTGGTTCATTTCTGAAACGCTACCGACCTCATTTGAACCGCTGGATACCGCCGCGGTCAGGGTGGTTTCCTCCTGAAGCTCCAGCTTGATGCCCAGGCTCATAGCAATCTCTTCCTTGTCCACCACGATATCAGATATCTGGAACATGGTGGAGAGATAGTTCTGGAGATAGATCGTGGTGCCATGTGTGCCGGGGAAGGCTGCCAGTTGCAGATAACCGCGTTCCGCCATGCGCTTGAGGTATCGGCCAGCGGTCGCTTTAGAGATGCCCCAGCGGGATGCCAGCTCCGCATAGCTGACCAGCGGGCAGCCTGTACCGTTGCGGAGGTAGACCACCGGCCCCACGTCTGAGCCAAGGACTTGTGGATCGTTATAGACCGTGTTCAGCCACAGATCCAGCACGGCATCCATCTCCGAGCAATGTCCGGCGCTGACCAGCTCTGTGGCCGTGGCGACCGGGAAGAAGAAAAAGCCGGTATCCTTCTGGCAGGGCGCGTTATAGTCGAGGATCGTGTTGTGACGCCGCCAGCCACGAATCTTGAATTTGACCAGCTTGCCATGTCCGAGAACGAGAAAGCTGATAAGCCCTTTCTTCTGCAGTCCCTCCAAAGCGGTTAAGGTCTGGCGGCGGAAGCGCGTGCGGAAATACTGTGACAGTTCCTCCACGGACATGATCCATTCGCCGGGGTAGATGGTGTAGCTGATGCCATCAATGCGCTTGTATGAGGTGCGGAAGTTGGCATAGGCGCAGAGCACGACAAAATAAAAAAGGCCGGAGCCTCCGCTCACGCGAATGCTCCGGTCTGCTATCAAGGCTTGCACGAACTGTCGGTAGATCCGGCAGCGCGGATAGTCTACGATCTGTTTGATCTCAAGTGTATATTCTGACATGGAAACCTCCAAAATAATACTTCCATCTATGATGGTTCTATGCTATAATCTGAAAGCGAACCTACTGATTTAGATTTTGACTCCACTGTAAAACTGCTAACATTTTGCTAATTGCACTACGAAATACCAGCAGACATAGCGGAGAATCAACAATGTCGAATGAAGAAATCACTCCCCGGAAGACTGTGTAATTCGGTGTACTACGAGAGTCGTGAAGGACTAAGATTAACGGCGTGTGAGTTGTAATTGTGACTCCTAAGCCCGAGGCCCCCGGTTCGAGCCCGGGCAGGCGTACCAAACCGCTGTGATCCCAACGGATCACAGCGGTTTTCTTTTCTCAGAAAAGGCGCTCCACCCGCCGCTTCCCAAACGCCGCCCGCCGTTTTCGGGCAGAAAAAAAGCGCCGCATCACTGCGGCGCTTTTTCCTGCTGGGAAGGGGGCACAGGGGAGCCCTGTCCCGTTATCTGTTGTACGCTTTCTTTCTGTTCCACGTCATCGTGCCGATGACAGCGCCGCTGATGACCAGCATCGCGCCCCACAGGGCAACGCTGCTTGTGTCGGCGGTCTTTGCGGAATCGATGCTGGGCTTCGTCGTCTCGGCCGTGGTGTCGGTGGTCTGATTGTTCTTCACGCCGCCCCTGTTGTAGTGATGCTTATCATCCGTGGTGGGGTCGTTGGCAGGATCGTTGGCGGGGTCGTCGGTTTTGCCCGTGGCCTTGATCACGGCAAAGCCCTCTCTATACCCGCAGTTCTTGCACTCGCGGCCAGCTTCATAGCCGTCCTCGGTGCTGGTGGGAGCCTTCCCCGGCTTGTCCACCATGTCATGGCCGCCGTAGTAATCCACGCAGATGTTGGCCAGCACTGCGGCGGTATTCTGGTCGGTTATCTCATAGGATGCACCCTGAGCGGAACTGCCAGCGCCGGACAGAGTGGCGTTCTTCTGATTGTCGAAGGAGCATCCTCTTACACTGCCACTACATACGCCGATCAGACCGCCCACCGTGTTGTTGGTATTTTCCGTCGTG
Source organism: uncultured Oscillospiraceae bacterium (assembly GCA_934573935.1). Lineage (GTDB taxonomy): Bacteria > Bacillota > Clostridia > Oscillospirales > Oscillospiraceae > Vescimonas. Next base: position 2,022 of record CAKTMO010000010.1, read on the forward strand.
ACCTCGCCCGCTGCATGGCACTTTTCCAGCTTGACCGTACTATCCCAGGCCGTGCCCAGGAAACCGCCGGTTTTGGGGTCCCATCCGTTCACATTACTCTTGACATCGCCCATGGCTATGCTGTTCTTGATGGTCACATTCTCTTCGGCATAGCCCGCAAAGCCGCCGAGGTTCCAGTCGCCAGCTTCTACTTTTCCAAAGGCCGCACAGTGCTCCACGGTAGTGTTAGAAAACAGGATACCGGCGAAACCGCCGGTGCTCCAGCCGCGGCTGGATACGTCGCCTCTTGCGGTGCAGTTGGTAAGCTGACTCTTAAAAGCATTTCCCACAAAGCCGCCACTGACACTGTAACCTTCCACCTTGACATTGGCGGTGCAGTTTTCAAAGTGGGTACGGCTCGCGTCACCCACAAGGCCGCCCGCGTTCTTGGTGGAGTTGACCGTGCCGGAAACGGTGCAGTTTTTGATCACGGCATACGGAACATCGTTGCCCAAAACGGTGATACTGCCAACCAGTATACCGGCGCCATAATAATCACCACTATTTGTGTCGCCATCACCCGCATACACCGTGCCGTCCACAATCAGGTTCTGGATAACAGGCTCACTGCTCACAGCTGCAATGCAGCCAAACAGACCGGCGTTACGGTTTTTGCCCCATTCATCGCCCGCCCGCTCGTCCACATACAAGCCGGTGATCTTTTTGTTGTTGCCGTCAAAATAGCCGGAGAACGACTGCGCCGAGCCGCCGCCGGAGGCGTAGGTCTCATAACCTATCGGTGTCCAGACACGGCCGGACAGATCAATATTCGCCGTCAGGATGAAATACTCCTTGCTGTGGTTCGTGTCGGGATTGCCGCCTTTGACATCCTTGGCCAGCAGCGCCAGCTGCGCCGCCGTTGCGATCTGATAAGGGTCTTCCTTCGTACCGGAGCCACCGGCAAAGGAATCGGCGGCGTAGTCCGTCCAGCGGCCCTGCGGCGCGTCCTCCGCCGAGGCCACCACCGGCAGACAGGCTGCCACCATGCAAAGACTCAGCACAAGGGCCAGGATCGTCTTCTTTAACTTCATTGATACAATACCTCCATTCCGCTATCTACGATAGCTTTTTGCAAAATTTCGCTTCCAGCTTTTCCCATATTTGCGTGGGTATTAACATACCATATTCCGCCCCAAAAAGCAAGCAGCTTTCCAAAAAATGTTAGCTCCCTCCACAGCGCAAAAAAGGCCTCTCCGGCGCAGCCGGAGGGGTCTTTTTCAGATCGTCCAGTTCTGGCTGCCGGTCTGCAGCTCCACCATGTGGGTATAAAGTCCGTTTTGGGCGTACAGCTCGTCGGGGCTTCCCTGCTCGGCCACCACGCCGTCCTTCAGCACCACGATCTTGTCCGCACCGGCCACCGTCCGCATCCGGTGGGCGATGATCAGAACCGTCTTGTTCTGGATCAGCCGCGATAGTTTCATCGTTGCGTCTCCTCCCTTCGCGCACTTTCTATTTGTTTCTCCGATACCCCGCCTCGTCGCGGTATTCAGGGTGATCCTTCAGATACGGATCTCTGTCGCCGCAGATGGTGTAGTCGCACCTGCAGCCGTTGGCGCAGGTGGTCGTCCGCACCAGCCTTGCGTGGATCAGCTCCATGGACGCAAAGTCCACGTTGCACAGGGCGGGCATAATGTCCGTCAGCCCGTGGCTGACGGCAAATTCCGCCGCGGGGCACGCCGTAAATTCGTAATAGATGGGCTTGCCCTCCTCATAGGGGGCCACCGTCATCTCATAATCGTGCCACCTGTCGCAGCCCGCCTTGGCGGAACGGAACGCCCGATGCATCAGCTTCCTGAAAAACGGCCTGTTGGCGTCCACAAACCGCAGCCTGCGAAAAGCGGGCAGGATCAGGTTTTCCTCCATCTCCTCTATCTCCCGAAAGGAGGTGACCGCCCTGCATACCACGTAATAGCTCATAAGGGCGATGCAGTCATAGGTGCCGCCCCTGCCGTTGTGAAAGTTCTTTTTGCCGCCCAGATCGGTGCGCCAGTCGGCGAGAAACGCCACATACTGCCGCTGCACCCGCTCCCAGACCGCCTCCCGCTCCGCCTCCGGATAGTGCAGGGCGATCCTCGCCCGTATCTCCCTTTTGCATTGTCGGGAGTACAGCACATGGCAGCCGCGGTCAAATTGCAGCTCGCTGTCCTTCATCGTTCCGCCTGCCTTTCATTGTCCCACGCCCTTCAGGCGCTCCCCTTTTGCCCCCTCCTCCGTGTCGTCCGACTCGTCGTAGGCGTCATAGGGCGCGCTGGGGTCGTGGACCTTCTTTTTGAAGGGAGAGCACAGCGCCTCCCTGTGGGCGAAGGCAAAGGCAAAGTTCTCCGTCCAGCCGGTATGTCCGGTGATGAAATACGGCCGCAGCCCCCGCCCGCGCAGCTTTTCCTCCAGCTCCGCCAGCGACCTCACCGCCAGCCGGTTGTCCTCCGCCAGCGCGGAAATAAAGCTGTATCCGCCGTCCGCGCCGAACCAGATGGTGTCGCCGGTGAACAGATACTTCCCATCGATCAGATAGACCATATGCCCCCAGGTGTGGCCTGGAACAAGAAAGCACTCGATCCTGATGCCGTCAATGTCCAGGACCTGGCCGTCCTTCAGCAGCACCTTTTCATTCGGGATGGTCACCTGCGGCAGCTTGTACAGGTGATAGATGACCCTGCGGCGCACCTGACCGGTGAGATAGCGGTTCTCGATTTCCCCCACATACAGCACCGCATTCCGGAACAGCCCCGGGCTGTCCGCTTCCACCGCCCCCACATGGTCGGTGTCCTGATGGGTGATCAGGATGTGGCGGATGGACTGCGGGTCGATGCCCAGCCACCCCATCTTCTCCTGCAGCCGGTCATAGTTGTACCCCTCGTCGATCATGATGGTGGCGTCGCCCTTGCGATAGAAGAAGATGTTCGCCACCCACTCCCGCACACAGGCCACGTGCTCATCGATCCATCCGGTGTTCAGCGGCTTGAAGATCTCCTTGCCGCGGTACATCCTGCTCATTTCCCGTTTCTGAAACTCCGTCGCCTTCTTTGACATCTCACACCTCACTTCCGTGCTGTAACACACAGCCAGTCCTTTTCATTCTTATAGATCTCCACGCCGCAGAACCCCGCCTGCTCCAGATACGCTTTCAGCTCCTTGTCCCGATAAATGGTCATGCCCTCGATCTTCTGCGTCCACTTTTCGTCCCTGTCGTTCTCTCCGCCGCACTCATTGCAGATCAGGAAGCTGCCGCCCGGCTTCAGCACCCGATAGACCTCTTGAAAGCACTGGGGCAGATCCGGCCAGAAATAGACCGTTTCAAAGGCCGTGACCGCATCAAACCAGTCTTTGGCGAAAATAATGTGTTCCACGCTGCCCTGCCACACCACGCAGCGTCCCTCCTGCACGGCGCGCTGATTTAGCTTCCGCGCTTTCTCCACGCTGACCGCGGAGTAATCGATGCCTTTCACTATGCCCTGGGGACACCTTTTCAGCAGTTCCCGAAGGTTCGCACCACCGCCGCAGCCGCAGTCCAGCACCTTGGCGTCCGGCGCGATCTTCAAAAACCGAAGCCCCCACCGTGCCATAGCGCTGTGTCCCACATTCATCGCAGCCACCATTATTTTGCCGCCCAGCCCTTCAGGCTTGCGGGTGTTTTCAAAAAACGACATCTCACACCTCCGTTTTCACACATTCCGCATAGGTCAGGGGGAAGGACGCCCGCAGCACGACGCTTTTCCGCACCGTCCAGCCGTTGTCCCCTAAAAACGCCAAATAGTCCCCGCTGTCCCACTTGCTGTGCAGGGGAAACCCCGCCAGCTTCATCAAAAAGGCCCTGCACCTGCCGAAAAGGGAATTTCCCGCATGGGTAAAAGTCGGCGCGATCAGCACGCCGTCCTCCTTCAGCACCCGCCGGATCTCTTCCAGTGCCTTCTCCGGCTGCGGAACGATATGCAGGGCGTTGGACACGATCACCACATCGAAGGACCGGTCCGCATACGGCAGACGGAACATATCCTGTACCGAAAAATGCAGCTTGGCGGACTCGTTGTCCCGCTTCGCCTCTCGGATCATCTCCGCGGAGGCGTCCGTCGCCTCGATATGCTCCGCCGCGCTGACGATGTGCTTGGCGATCAGCCCCGTGCCGCTGGCCAGCTCCAACACCGTCCTGTGCCGCACCGCCGGACGGATCAGCTCGTACATCTGCTCATAGGCCGCCGCGTCCTTCCCCATAAAGTGGTCATAGATCCTCGCGTTTTTATCCCAGAAATTTCTGTGTTCCTTCATGGTATTCACCCTCTGATATTCCGCCGCCCTCCGCCGATCCGCATCTGCGGAATCGGTTAGGTCGCGCTAACTCATGTGGTTTAGAAAAACCGCATCGCTGCGGTTTTCAGCTGATCCTAAAATAATTCCCTGCACGAGCCCCGCACCAGCGTTTCCAGCACCTGCGGGTACAGCGCCCCGATCTGCTCCTGATGGGACACCGTCAAGATCAAGCCGCGGATCGCGGCGGCCGCCAGCGCGATACCGCCTCTGGGCTGCAAGCCGCTCTCCTCCAGAAGTACGCGGATATGCGTCTCGTCGTCGTGATAGTGGGCCGTTTTCACCTCGTCCGGAAGCCTGTGAAGCAAAAACTCCGCGTCGTTCTCAATAAACACCAGCGCCCGCGTCTCGGACAGCCAGCGGCAGGCGGCAAGGATCGCCTCCGCCCCCCGCTCCGCCGGAGGCAGCGCCGCGTTTTCCCGCAGGGACGCCTGGGCCACCGCAAAGCCCTCCGTGTGGATGTCCTCCAGCACCGCAAAAAACAGCAGCTCCTTGGAGGCAAAGAATTTATAGAACGACCCCTTGGAGATCCCCACGGCGTCCGCCAGCTGCTCCACGGAGGTCTTCCGCATCCCGATGGTCACACCGCACTGCCGCGCCTGCCGGATCAGATCCCTGACGATCATTTCATTTTGTTCTTCCGTAAAAGCCACAGTGCATGCTCCTTAACTTTGTGACTAAATTCATTCTTTTGGTCATATAGTAGTAGAGTTTTCTCCCCCTGTCAAGACGCCTCCGGCGGTTCCTTCACATTTTTTCGCCCCCAAAAGGATAGAACAGGGGACAGACGTGAACACGTCTGTCCCCTGTTCTGCCTATTCTACACAAAAACGGGAACGCTGCGCATGCTGCCCGCGCCGCTGCGGGCCATCGCTCTCCCCGGCAGCCTCCTGTGTGCAGCCAATGGTTTCGGCCGAGATACTCAGCCCTCTTCGATCATGCGGAAGTACAGGCCGTTGGTGGCGGTGCTGTCCGTCAGCACCATGATGTCGGTGCCGTCCAGATCGGCAAATCTGCAATAGTTGTCAGAAGTGGTGCCATCCTCGTTGGGCAGGGTCAGGACCAGGGCCATGTTGTCCTCGGTCACGCCGCAGCTGCCGCTCAGGGTCTCGCTGCCGGTGATGTAGGAAGCAGCGTCCACGTCGTCCACATCGATCTCCAGCACGCCGCCGTTGCTCTCCAGCATCGCGGAGGCCTGCTCGTCGGTCATCTCAACGCCGTTCAGGAAACCGCCGCTGAACTCCCAGCGGGTGCCCACGATGTAGTCAGGCACTTCCACAAAGTTCATGACGTCCAGGGGGCTGGTGGTATCGTCCGCGCTATCGCTCTGGCTGGGATCGGTGCTATCGTCCACATCCACGTCATCACCGGCGTCGCCGCCGCAGGCCACCAGGGACAGCACCATGACCAGTGCCAGCAGGATCGCTAAAAACTTTTTGAAATTCACTTTTTTCATCCTCCAATAATACTTGTTTCTTGTTGCTTTATATCAACCGCGTTTCGCGGCCAATACCGTTTCTTACGCCACGCTGGTGTAGATCTCGCCATCCTCGCAGGTAAACATGAACCCCCCGGAATAGGCGTAGTTGCCCATGGCGTCCTGCATCTCAAAGAGCATGAAGTAATCGCCGTCCGGCAGCTGGATCTCGCCAAAGGCGGTGTCCGCCGTCACCGTAAAGGTGTCCGCGGTATAGGGCTGCACATCCTCATCGCCGGACAGGGTGTCCATGTACCAGATGGTGGTGATCTCGTCGCCCACCTCCAGGTGCCGCAGCTCCTTGTCGGCCATGCCGTTGTCGTCGATGCCCTGCCGTGCGCCCAGGATCGTCCACGCCTCCTCATTGAAGTCGTAGACCACCTGCAGGTTGTACTCCTCGCCGTTCAGCAGCACCGGCACGGAATACAGGTTGTAGTCGTCGCCGGCAAAGCTCAGCTCCATGTAGACCAGATAGCCGTCGATGCTGCCCCACACGCCGCGGAAGTTGTCGGAGAACACACCGTTCTCCCAGTCGGCGTTGATGTCGTTATCCGTGCCCAGCATCAGCATCACATCCTCCTCCGCGTCCACATAGAACAGGGAGAAGCCGATGTCCGCCAGAATACTGTCCGCCTCGGGGCCCAGGGTCATCACGGCCGTGCCCTCGTCGTTCACGTCCACCGCCATGCCGTCCCAGCCCATGGTCAGCAGGCTCTCCACCTCCGGCAGCTCCTCGATGGCCATGTCGTTGATGTAGTCCATGCCCTCCTGGCTCAGTCCGCCGGTCAGCTCATAGGAGTACAGATACTTGAACGCAGCGCCCGCGCCCTGATCGATGTAGCCGTTCAGATCATCCACATCGCCGCTGTAGGGGTAATAGCAGGAAAGGCCCGTTGCCTCGGCGCGGTACACGCCGTTGATGCGGTACAGAACGCATTCATCCAGCGCGTCCAGCACGTCCTGGGCGCTGTCCAGCAGATCCAGGCTGCGGCGGGCCATATGGCCCAGGTCCACCATGTTGGTGTAGCCCTGCTCGCGGGTGTTGCCGCCGTAGTTCTCACTCTGCGCCGCCACACGGCCCAGACGGGAGAAGAAGCCAGGGTCGGAACAGGAGGCAGTCAGCGCCTCTTTTCCGAAGCTTTCGTATGCGTCTAACAAACTCCCCAGTTTGGACAGATCCGTCACCGACAGCGTGGCGTTGTCTTCCGTTCCCACGTCCTCACAGCCCTCGTAGTAGGCGTCGCAGATCACCTGGCCCAGCTCCGCGCCGTCCATAGACGGCTTGGCGGCCAGTGCCTCCAGCCAGCGGGTATAGTACCAGCCGTTGGCCGGCTCCGTCTCCTCCGAGGCCACCAGATAGCGGGCCAGATCGCAGAAGGTATAGGCCGTGTCCACCGTGGCCATCAGGCAGGTGTCAAAGCCCACCAGCTCCACAGGCTGCTGGCCTTCCTCCGTCGTGGGCTCCCACACGTCGGCAAAGGCGGCGTACATCTCGCTCAGGGACAGGGAATCCAGACCGTACAGCTCGTCAAACGACGCGCCGCTCACCGATCCGCCGCCGTGGTTCCAGAAAACCACCGCCGTCCTGTCCGCGGGATAGTTATCCTTGGCAAAATGCAGAAAGTCCGCCAGCGTCTCGCTGTCGCCCATACTGGCGGACGGCTGCTCGTCTACCAGTGTCAGACCCTCGCTGTTATACACGTAGCGCTGCAGTTTCTCAGCATCCACCATCTCGTTCTGCCACTGGGCCGCGCCGCCGGTCTCGATGACTACCGTCACGTTGGCGGGCAGCTCCACGTCCAGCATCTCCATCATGTCGCCGGTGGCAAAGCCGCCCTCCGACTCCAGATCGCTGCCGCACAGGTACCAGTAAATGGCCCAGGTCTCGTCGCCCAGCTCCACCGGCTCATCCTCCAGACAGCCGGTGCAGACGAACAGCATCGTCAGCGCCATGAACAGCGCCAGCAATTTTTTTCTCATATGATCTCCTTCAATATCCGTCGCCGCGCGGGGCGCGCTCCGCCCCTTCGCGTTTTTTTGTTGCTTTCTTCTCACGCCGCCGTTTCCGGCAGCAGCGTCCGGTCATGCAGCCCCATGGCGCCGGCGATCAGCCGGTCAGGAAACCGCCGCTGGGCGGCGTTGAACCGCGCTGCCGCCTCGTTATAACTTCGGCAGCTGGCCGACAGCATCTGGCGGCAACAGTCCAGCTCCGCCACCGCGCGGACATAGGCCGCGTCCCGGGCAAAGGCGGGACAGCTCTCCCGCGTCTGGCGGATGTAGCGCAGCGCCTCCTCGGCCAGCGCGTCCTGGGCCGCCACATCCGCGGCGGTGGCCGTGGTGGTCAGCACGCGCCGCTGGCCGCGGGTGGCCTCCATCTGGGGCGCTTGCCGGTGGGTGTAATCGCAGCTCAGCTCCAGCAGCGCCGCCACCATGTCAAGGCGTGACGCCTCCCGTACGCCGACCTGCTGCATCGCGCGGCCCGCGTCCACATCCAGCGCCCGCAGCCGCCACTCCACCGCGATGGCCCAGATCACCAGCACCGTGGCCAACAGTGTCACCAGCACAAATACCGTCATGCCGCCACTCCCCCAAAAGCGACGGACACAGCACACCGCATCCGCCGTCAAGCATCATCTATCGGCAGGCGTCACGCGCTGAAAGGGGAAGCGCCGTCCTCTGCCCGCCGCCGTCAGTATACCGCATCCAGCCTGCCTCGGACGCACAGACACATGAATCGACTATAAAACCGCCCCAATCGCCAGTCCTCCTTTACAACGAGATCCGCAGCGTGAACCGCCCGTTCTCCGCCGAAAACGTATAGATCCCATTATATCGCTCCGCGATGGAGCAGATGCTGCGTACGCCGATGCCGTGCCCCGGCACCTCCGTCACCGGCAGGCCCTTCCGGAACGCCACCTCCGGCCCGCAGCTGTTGTCCACCTGCAAAAAGAATTTTCCGCCCTTTTCATAGGCGATCAGCTCGATATCACATGCCTGCCCCGCCTGACGCAGCTTCTGGCAGGCGTGCAGCGCGTTTTCCAGCGCGTTGGACAGCAGCACACACAGATCCGTCTCCGCCACCGGCAGGAAATGAGGCACCTCCGCCCGTATCCGCAGCGGCACGCCGCTCTCCTCCGTCCGTCCGGCAAAGGAAGACAAAATCAGATTCACCGTCTCGTTCTCGCAGAACACCCGCACCCGCTGGCTCTCGATCTCCGAGCATACCTCGCGGATGTAAGCCTGTGCCTGAGCCGTCCGCCCGTTTTCCAGGCAGCTGTCCAGATACTGCATGTGGTGGCGCAGATCGTGGCGGTAGGTGCTGGCCCGCCGCTCTGACTCCCGCAGCGCGGCGATCTCTCGGGCAGCCTGGCTCACCTGCAGATGCAGATCCTCCTGGACCCGCTCCAGCCGTGCCCGGGTGTCGTTCTCCTCCGCGCTGCGCAGCACGAAAAACAGATACGCCACGCAGCACATAAAGGGCATGAATTCCACCGCCGCCGGCGTGCCGCTGGCCAGCAGATCCGTATATACGCGGGTCAGATAGTCAAACCCGTACCCCACCGCAGGGATCAGGGCAAACCGCAGCTGCATGCTGGGCCGATAGCCCGCGATCGTCCGCACCGCCGGCGCCACAAAATACAGCAGCCCCAGCAGCAGCGGCAGCGTCAGCGCCAGCTCCGCCGCGTTCTGCACCTGGTCGCCGCCGGCCACCAGCGCCGTCGCCAGCATCGCCAGCCATCGCCGCAGCTGGCAGCACATATACGCCGCCAATACCGCGATCACCGGCCACAGCACCTGCCTCGTCAGCACATACAGCACCAGCACCAGCGGCACATGGGTCAGCAGCGGATATATCAGCTGCAGCAGCCGCAGATCAGTGGTATAACCGTACACCACCGCCTGCAGCAGCAAAATAGCGGCCATGGCAATGGCATAGTCGCACTTTTTCCGTCTCGTCCACTGGGTATCGCAAAAGGCGGCGGACAGCACCATGCCGTACACGCCCACCGCCACATCGTTCAGCAGCGTCACGCCGTTCCACAGCGCCGCGCTGTTCCACGCCATCGCGCCCGTCACAGCAGCACCCGCTTTCGGCTGAAGGCATACGCCAGATACCGCTCCTTCACCTCCGACAGTTTGCCGTGGGGGATGGGGATCTCCGTCTGATTAGCTAACTGCAGCCCCCGATAGGAGATGTTCTGCACGAAATCCAGATTCACCAGAAACGAGCGGTGCACCCGCAGAAACCGCTCATCCTCCGCCAGCTGGCCGCTGAGCTTATCCAGCCCGCCGGTGCACTCCACCGTCTGGCCGTTGTCCATGTAAAACCGCAGCGTCCGGCCGATGACCTCGCAGTACATCAGGTTTTCCGGCTGGATGCACACGATGCCGGTCTTGCCCCGCAGCACGATCCCCTGCTCCTCCGCGCGGCGGCACTCGTCCAGCGCCCCGTCCAGCACAGGGAAAAACCGCTCCGCCTGTATGGGCTTGAGCTGATAGTAATAGGCGTCCACGCCGTAGGACTGCACCGCGTACTCCGGCGACGACGTCAAAAAGACGATCTTCACCCTTTTATCATACTGCCGGATCTCTCGGGCGGCGCTGATGCCGTCCTCCCCCGGCATGATCACGTCCAGCAGCAGCACATCCGGCCGCAGGCCGTCCTCCATGGCGGCCATCAGCTCCAGCGCGCTGGAAAAAGCGCTGCACGCCAGATGCACGCCCCGCAAGTGCTGATACTCCTCCAGCAGCGCCGCGATCTGCGCCAGCGAACCGGCATCGTCGTCACAATATGCGATCTTCAGCAGCATGCCGCGGCACCTCCGGTAAAAGCAATCATTCCTCGGCACGTAGGCCGTTTCTTTACTATTATAAAGATACTCGCCCCCTTCGTCAAGGCGGGCTTTTCGTGAAATCTTCTCTCTTTTTTCTATGCAGCGGCTGGAAAATATGGTATACTGTCCTTATCATTTTCAAAGGAGGCCGCGCCATGCACCTGTTTGACCATCTGCGTACCGTCCATACCCACCGCCGTCTGGTGCGGCACTATTGCCTGAAACTGGGTCTGGTCTGGCAGGGGCTGACCCACGACCTGAGCAAATACAGCCCCACCGAATTCTGGCGCAGCGTGAAATACTATCAGGGCTACCGCAGCCCTAACGACGCCGAGCGCATCGCCAACGGCGTCAGCCTGTCCTGGCTCCACCACAAGGGCCGCAACCGCCACCACTTCGAGTATTGGATCGACTACTGTCTCCGTCAGGACGGCACCGTCTACATCGGCGGCTGCAAAATGCCCAAAAAATACGTGGCCGAGATGTTCTGCGACCGCATCGCCGCCTGCCGCGTCTATCAGAAGGAAAAGTACACCGACGCCTCGCCGTGGGAATACTACCAGCGCAGCAAGGACACGAAGCATACCGACGCGGGCCGCTATATCCACCCCGACACCTCCGCCCTGCTGGACCGCTGGCTGCTGCTCCTGAAGGAACAGGGTGAGGACGCCGCCTTCGCCCAGATCCGGCGGGAGCTGCAGGAGCCCACCTATTAGATCCACAAGATCCCATCAGAAAGAGGTACGAATATGAATGTTTTGATGCTCAACGGAAGCCCCCGCAGCAACGGAAACACCGCCCTGGCCCTCAACGAGATGCAGCAGGTATGGCAGTCCTGCGGCATTGATTCCGAGATCGTGCAGGTGGGCCACCAGCCCGTCCGCGGCTGCATTGCCTGCGGGCGCTGCACCCAGCTGGGCAAATGCGTGTTTGACGATGTTGTCAACCAGCTGGCCCCCAAGTTCGAGGCGGCTGACGGTCTCGTTATCGCCAGCCCCGTCTACTACGCCTCCGCCAACGCCACCCTCATTGCCGTTCTTGACCGGCTCTTCTACAGCACCCCCTTCGACAAGACCATGAAGGTAGGCGCCAGCGTCGTGTGCGCCCGCCGCGGCGGCTGCTCCGCCACCTTTGACGAGCTGAACAAATACTTCACCATCTCCAATATGCCCATCGCCGCCAGTCAGTACTGGAACTCCATCCACGGCCGCGCCCCCGGCGAGGCCGCCGCCGATGAAGAGGGCCGCCAGACCATGCGGGTGCTGGCCCGCAACATGGCCTTCCTCATGAAAAGCATCGCCCTGGGCAAAGCCCAATTCGGCCTGCCGGAGACCGAGCCCCACGCCTGGACCCACTTCATCCGTCCCTGAAAAAAACAGCCTGTGAGCACCGCTCACAGGCTGCTTTCCTTTATTTCTTATACGGCACGTGCCAGATGGTGTCGGCATAGTCCGCGATGGACCGGTCGGCGGCAAAGATACCGCTGCGGGCGATGTTGATCAGGCTCATGCGGTTCCAGTTCTCCTGGTCGCCGTAGGCGTGGATCATCCGCTGCTCCGCCTCGGCATAGGTGGGCAGATCGGCCAGCAGCATATACTGATCCGGCGGACAGTCGCCGCCGAACACCAGCCGCTGCCACAGATCCTCATAGCTGACGCCGTCGGAAAAACCGGTCTTCAGCTGATCCACCACCCGCCGCAGCATGGGATCCCGCTCATACAGCAGATGGGGATCATAGCTGCGCTGCAGATGGGCCACCTCGTCGGAGTGCAGGCCAAACAGGAACATGTTGTCGTCCCCCAGCACCTGATGCATCTCCACATTGGCGCCGTCCAGCGTGCCCACGGTCAGGGCGCCGTTCATCATAAACTTCATGTTGCCGGTGCCGCTGGCCTCCTTACCGGCGGTAGAGATCTGCTGGCTCACCTCGCTGGCAGGCATCAGCATCTCCGCCATAGACACGCGGTAGTTCTCCAGAAACACCACCTGCAATTTATCCTTGCAGACAGGGTCGTTGTTGATCTGCTCCGCCAGAGAGTTGATCAGATGGATGATCCGCTTGGCCACGGCGTAGCCTGGGGCCGCCTTGGCGCCGAACAGGAACGTGTGTGGCGTAAAGGCCATATCGGGATCGTCCCGCAGCTGCTGATACAGATAGATGATGTGCAGCGCGTTCATCAGCTGGCGCTTGTACTCATGCAGGCGCTTCACCTGCACGTCGAAGATACCGTCGGTGTTCAGCACCACGCCCTGCTGCCGGTGGGCCCACTTGGCAAAGGCCTCCTTGTTGGCCTTCTTGATCTGGCCCAGCCGCAGCAGCACCTCTTTGTCGTCGGCCCAGCGCTCCAGCCCCTTCATCTGCTCCGCGTGGGTGAGATAGCCCTCCCCCACCGTGTCCTTCAAAAGACTGTCCAGGCCCGGGTTGATCTGGCTGAGCCAGCGGCGGTGATCCACACCGTTGGTGACGTTCTTGAACTTCTCCGGCTCCATGACGCACTGGTCGCGGAACACATCCTTCCGCAGAATGTCCGAGTGCAGGGCGCTGACGCCGTTGACGGCCATGCCTCCGGCGATGCACAGGTTGGCCATCCGCACCGCGCCGTCCCAGATGACGGCCATGCGGCCCACCTTGTCCATGTCGCCGTGATAGAACTCGGTGATCTTCTCCTGATAGCGGCGGGCGATCTCCGTCAGGATCTGCCACACCCGCGGCAGCAGCGACTCAAACAGCTGCTGGGGCCAGACCTCCAACGCCTCCGCCAGCACCGTATGGTTGGTGTAGGCCACAGAGTGGGTGGTGATGTCCCACGCCTCGTCCCAGCCCAGGCCCGCGTCGTCGATCAAAATGCGCATCAGCTCGGGGATCACCAGCGCCGGATGGGTGTCGTTGATCTGGATGATATTCTTCTCGTGGAAGTTTTTCAGCGTGCCGTACTGCTGGATATGCTGGCGGGTGATGGACTGCACCGTGGCGGACACAAAGAAATACTGCTGCTTCAGCCGCAGGGACTTGCCCTCATAGTGGTTGTCCTCGGGATACAGCACCTTGGAGATCACGTCCGCCATGGCCCGCTCCTCGCCGGAGCGGAGATACTGTCCCTGGGAAAACAGCTTCATGTCGATGGGCTTGGGGGACTTGGCGTCCCACAGCCGCAGGGTGTTCACATGGTCGGTGTCGTAACCGGCGATCTCCATGTCGCAGGGCACTGCCAGCACGCGGGTATAATCCTCGTGCACTACCATCAGGTGGCCGTTGTCCCAGCGGGTGCGGACGGTGCCGCCAAAGTGGACCTCCTCCGTCTCCTGGGGCTTGGGCAGCAGCCATGCGTCGCCCAGGGGCTTCCAGTCGTCCGGCAGCTCCACCTGCTGACCCTCCACGATCTTCTGCTTGAACAGTCCCAGCTCATAGCAGATGGAATAGCCCGTGGCAGGGATCTCCAGCGTGGTCATGCTGTCCAGATAGCAGGCGGCCAGACGGCCCAATCCGCCGTTGCCCAGACCCGCATCCGGCTCCATATCGAAAATATCCGCCGCCTTGAAGCCCAGATCCTCGATGGCCTCCTGCAGCTGGGGCAGCACCTCCAGATTGTAGGCGTTTTTCATCAGGCTCCGGCCCATCAAAAACTCCAGCGACAGGTAGTGAACGCGGCGCGCCCCCTCGCGGGCGGCCTTTTCGCGGCTCTCCACCCCATGCTCGGCCATAATGTCCCGCAGCACCATGGCGCAGGCCTTCAGCATCTCGCCGTCGCTGGCCTGCTGCTCGGTGCAGCCGTAGTTCAGCCGCAGCTTGCGGATAATAGCCTCCTTCATATCATGCTTGGTATAGGTCATATGCGATTGTCTCCTTACAGCTTGGAATAGATATCGTGATACACGCGGGCGCTGCGGGTCCAGCTGAGATCCTCCGTCATGCCCCGCCGCCGCACTGCGGCAAAGCCCGCCTTGTCCCCTGTGTAAAGTCCGGTGGCCTGTCCGATGACAGACAGCATGGCCCCGGCGTCATAATTCTCAAACAGATACCCCGTGCCGTCCTCCTGCCCCACCTGGCAGGAGCGAACACTGTCCGCCAGCCCGCCGGTGCGCCGCACGATGGGCACCGCGCCATAGCGCATGGCGATCATCTGGGAAAGCCCACAGGGCTCGCTCTTGGAGGGCATCAAAAACAGGTCGGCGCCTGCGTAAATGCGGCGGCTCAGCCCCTCGGAATAGGTGATCAGCGCCGCGGCGCGGCCCACATACCGCCCCGCCTGGGCGCGGAAAAAGTCCTCGTAGTACCCCTCGCCCTGGCCCAGCACCACAAACTGGCAGCCGGTGGCCATGATGCCGTCAAAGCCGTCGCGGATCAGCTCCATGCCCTTGTGGCCCACCAGACGGCTGATCACCGCGATCAGCGGCGTGTCCGCCTCCTCCCGCAGTCCCAGCGCCGCCTGAAGATCCGCCTTGCACGCCGCCTTGCCGGCCATGTCGTCCGGACTGTAGTGGGCGGGGATGGCCATGTCGTGGGCCGGATCGTAGGAGGTCATGTCGATGCCGTTCAGCACACCGTGCATCTTATAGCCGATGGCGTTGACGATGGACGCCATGCCATGGGCATAGTAATCGTCGTGCAGCTGCTGGGCATAGGTGGGGCTTACGGTGGTCACCGCGTCGGACACCAGCATGGCAGCCTTCATCAGATTCACGTCGCCGTCCATCTGCAAGGTGCCGTCGTTCCACCAGCCTTCGTGCAGGCCGAACAGGTCGGCCACCGTTTCGGCGCCGTAGCGGCCCTGATACTCGATATTATGGATGGTAAACACGGTTTTGATACCCCGCACCGCGTCCCAGCGGGTGGCAACGTCCTTCAGATAGACCGGCACCAGCGCCGTCTGCCAGTCGTTGCAGTGGATCACCTCCGGCATCCAGTCCATGCTGGGCATCAGATCCACCACCGCCTTGCTGAAAAAGGCGAAGCGTTCGCCGTCGTCATACTCGCCGTACAGACGGCCCCGGCGGAAATAGTGCTCGTTGTCCACAAAATACCAGGTCACGCCCCGATACTCCATCACGAACAACCCGCAGTACTGGTGCCGCCACGCCACATCCACATAGATATAGCTGCGGTACACCATCCGCTGCCGCCACTCCTGGGGGATCTTGTCGTACAGGGGCAGGATCACCGCCACCTGATCGCCGTTTTCGGCCAGCGCCACCGGCAGACTGCCGGCCACATCCGCAAGCCCGCCGGTCTTGCAAAAGGGAAACGCCTCACTGGCGGCAAACAGTATTTTCATAAGTCGTCCTCCTCTTTCCCGTATGCGTTCTGGTATCCGTCAAAACATCGCAGAGTTCGCGCCCACGCTGTATCTGCGCCTCCCTCTGACGAGGGAGGTGGCTCGGCGTGAGCCGAGACGGAGGGAGAGACCGCGAATGTAAAAAGTTGGGCTATACGCCGGTCTCTCCCCCAGTCACCTTCGGTGACAGCCCCCTCGTCAGAGGGGGCCATAATGGTGCATCGCTTTGCCACTGCCCCTTCAATAATCGTCAGATTTCATGCCAGTCACAGTTTCACATTCTTCTCCACCACCAGCGGATACTGGGCATGGCCCGCCATGGCCACGTCGCCGCCGAAGGTCACGTTCTTGTCGGCGATCACGCAGCGGATGTTGGCTCCCGCCTTCACCACCGTGTTCTTGAAGAGGATGCTGTTCTCCACATGGGCGCCCTTTTCCACCCGCACGCCCCGAAACAGCACGCAGTTGCGGACGCTGCCCTGGATGTCGCACCCATCGGAGATCAGCGAATTGACGCACTCCACATCCGGATCGATATACGTGGAGGCGGCGTCGTTCTCCTTGGCGTACACCGGCCGCTGGGGGCAGAACAGCTCCGCGCGGATCTCCGGCCGCAGCAGCTCCATGCTGCGCTGATAGTACGCCTGCACCGAGTTGATGCGGGCGGCAAAGCCGTCCCACACATACCCGTTGAACCGCAGGGTCTTCCCCTTCTCCTGCAAAATATTCCGCCGGAAGCTGTAGCGGTCATGGGCCATACACTCCTCCACCAGCGCCAGCAGCAGCTCGCGGCCCAGCAGAAAGATGTTCAGACTCTGATACCCCTCCGGCGTGCGGACGTCATAGGCCGTGTCCACGATCCGTCCGGTATCGTCCAGCTTGAAATATGTGTCGCCGCTCTCGCCGGAATGACTGGTGCATACGCAGGTCATGTCCGCGCCGGAGGCGATATGGGCCTCCAGCACCTGCCGCAGCGGCAGATTGGCCACCAGATCACTGTCCGACAGCACCACATAGTCCTGCCGGATGTGCCGCAGATACTCGATCACGCAGCCCAGAGCCTCCATCTTGCCCCGAAACGGCCCCACGGTGCCCCTGCTCTCGCTGTAGGCAAAGGCGGGCAGCAGCTTCAGTCCGCCGGCCTTGCGGCTCAGATCCCAGCTCTTTCCGGTGCCCAGGTGGTCCAGCATGCTCTGGCACTTTCCGTGCATGATCACGCCCACGTCGGTGATCCCCGCGTTGACCATGTTGGACAGCATGAAGTCCACCACCCGATAGTCGCCGCCGAAGGGCAGCGAACCGTGGATGCGGTTGGCCGTCAGCTGTCCCAGCCCCGGCTTCTCGCCATAGGAGAAGATGATCCCGTGCATTCCCTTCATCGCGCGTCCTCCTTTCCGTGTGTCCGGTCAAGCATGGCCTTGGGCGGCACCGTCTCCCGCTGCGCCACCTCGGTATGGGGGCCCAGCACGGCGATGCCCCAGCTGTCGGGGTCTGCCGCCTCCTCCGGCGGCGCGCCCACGCGGGCCTTCGCCCCGATGCGGCACCCCTCGCCCACAATGGCATAGGCCACCCGTGCGCCGTCCTCAATGACCGCCCCGGGCATCACCACGGAGTAGGATACCTCCGCCCGCTGCCCCACATGGCAGCCGGTGGACAGAACGCTGTTTTTCACTTCGCCCAGGATCTCGCAGCCCCGGGCCACGGCGCTGTTGCCGATGTCGGCATGCTCGCCCACATAGGCGGGGGGGCACACGGCGGTGCGGCCATGGATGGGCCACCGCTCGTCCAGCAGGTTCAGTCCGGAGCCTGGGGTCAGCATGTCCATGTTGGCGTCCCACAGACTGTCCAGCGTGCCCACGTCCTTCCAATACCCCTCGAACCGATAGGCCACCATCTTCTCCCCCGCCGCCAGCATGGTGGGGATGATGTCCTTGCCGAAGTCGTTGCTGGAGCCCTCCTTGGCCTCGTCGGCGATCAGATACGCCCGCAGCTTGGCCCAGGTGAAGATGTAAATGCCCATGGACGCCAGATTGCTCTTGGGCTCCTTTGGCTTTTCGGCGAATTCGGTGATGTTGTCCTCACCGTCCACATTCATGATGCCGAAGCGGCTGGCCTCCGACCAGGGCACCTCCATCACGGAGATGGTGCAGGCCGCGCCCGCAGCCTTGTGGCGGCGCAGCATGTCGGAATAGTCCATCTTGTAGATGTGGTCGCCCGACAGCACCGCCACATAATCGGGGTCATAAAGGTCGATAAACCCGATGTTCTGATAGATGGCGTTGGCGGTGCCCTTGTACCACACCGCGCCGGTGGCGCTCTGATACGGCGGCAGGATGTGCACGCCGCCATTGGCCCGATCCAGCTCCCATGGCTGGCCGTTGCCGATGTAGTTGTTCAGCTCCAGCGGCCGGTACTGGGTCAGCACGCCCACCGTGTCAATGCCGGAGTTGGCGCAGTTGGACAGGGGAAAATCAATGATGCGGAACTTCCCGCCGAAGGGAACGGCGGGCTTGGCCATGTCGCCGGTCAGTACATGCAGGCGGCTTCCCTGCCCGCCGGCCAGCAGCATGGCGATACACTCTTTTTTCATGTGGCTGCACCTCCTGATGTTTCAGCAGCGGCGCTCATCCGCGCCCGCCGGTTGGTCTGACATACTTGCCCTTGCCCTGCAGGATCACCGCGCCCAGCGGCGGCACCCGCACCGCGATGGACTGCTCCTCCTGATGGGAGCGGATCGCCTCCGTCACAATGGGTTCCGGATTGGTCACGCCGCTGCCGCCCCACTGGGCGTCATCGGTGTTGAATACCTCCTCATACCGCGCCTTGGGCGGCACGCCGAAGCGATAGCCCTCCAGCGCCACGGGAGAGAAGTTGATCACCGCGATCAGTGACCGGCCGTCCCGGGCGATACGGCGGAACACCAGCACATTGTTGCAGTTGTCGTCCGCCACCAGCCACTGAAAGCCCTCCCAGTTCCGGTCGTTTTCCCACAGCGCCCTGTGGGACTTATAAAACCTGTTCAGCGCCCGAATACACGCATGGGTCCGACGGCAGTCCTCTTCCTCCTCCAGCAGATACCAGTCCAGTCCCTTGCGGAAATCCCACTCGTGCCACTGGGCCAGCTCCGTGCCCATAAAGGTCAGCACCTTGCCCGGGTGGCACAGCATATAGGCGTAAAAGCCACGCACGCCCGCCAGCTGCTGCCACTTGTCCCCCGGCATCTTGCCCCGCAGCGAGCCCTTCATGTGTACCACCTCATCGTGGGACACCGGCAGCACGAAATTCTCCGAAAACGCATACACCATGGAGAAGGTCACATCACGATGGTGATGCTGGCGGAAGAAGGGATCCATCTTCAGATAGTGGCACACGTCGTTCATCCAGCCCATGTTCCACTTCAGGTTGAAGCCCAGTCCCCCCTCCTCCGGCGGATAGGTCACCATGGGCCAGGCGGTGGACTCCTCCGCCACCATCAGCGCCGCGCCGTCGATGGCGAACGCCGTGCGGTTCAGCTGCCGCAGGAACTCGATGGCCTCCAGATTCTCCTTGCCGCCGTCCTTGTTGGGCCGCCACTGCTGCCGGTCATAGTCCAGATACAGCATGGACGCCACCGCGTCCACCCGCAGCCCGTCAATGTGATACTCCCGCAGCCAGTATGCGGCCGAGGACAGCAGAAAGCTGCACACCTCCGGCTTGCCGAAGTCAAAGACCCGCGTGCCCCAGCTCTCATGCTCCCACTTCAGGGGATCGCCGTATTCATACAGGCACGAGCCGTCAAACTGGATCAGCCCGTGGCTGTCCTTGCAGAAATGGGCCGGCACCCAGTCCAGGATCACGCCGATGCCCGACCGGTGCAGCCTGTCCACCAGATACATAAAGTCGTGGGGCGTGCCGTAGCGGCTGGTGGGCGCGAAATAGCCCACGCACTGATACCCCCAGCTGTCGTCCAGCGGATACTCCGTCACCGGCAGCAGCTCCACATAGTTGTACCCCATATCCCGCACATAGGCCGCCAGCTGGTCGGCAATGTCGCGGTAGTTCATCACCTGGCCGTCCTCCGTCCGCCGCCAGGAGCCCAGATGCACCTCGTAGATGTTCACATATCCCTCGGCGGGACGGGTGCCCTCTCTGCGCTGGCGCCACTTCTCGTCGTGCCAGGCGTAGCCCCCGATGTCGTACAGCTTGCTGTTGGTGGAGGGCCGCGTTTCCTGATGGAACCCGTAGGGGTCGGTCTTCCATACCTCCCGCCCGTCGCACTGGGTCACCACGTACTGATAGCCGTCAAACTGTCCGGCGTTCTCCACCGTCAGCTCCCACGTGCCGTCCTCCAGCCGCATGTCCCAGCGCTGCCAGCCGTTAAAGTCGCCGCTCAGCGCCACATGGCGGGCCTGGGGCGCCCATACGCGAAACACCCAACCGCCCTGACACGGGTGAGCGCCATAGTATTCATACGCGCAGTCCCACGTGCCGCGCCGCAGTCGATCACCGCTCATTCCGGCACCTCCTGACTCTGTTATAGCATGCTTTCGCCGCGAAAAACGGCGATACCATGCCGCATCATATCGTATGCTATATTTTACTCCATTTCCGTCCCCCCGTCAATGCAAACGGCCATTGTTTCAAAAGAAGGAAGCCCATTCAAAGGCTCCCCTGTGTAAGGGGAGCTGGCACGGCGCAAGCCGTGACTGAGGGGTTGTCCGAATATGTGCACTGCAAATCCAGATGGATGCTACGGCGGCATAGCCTCCGATCTCCGGCGCTTCGCGCCGCCTCAGCTGTACACGCCCCAGTGTGCGCACTGGGGTGCCTTTATACAAGGGCTGCTTTGACTTGTTATAAAACTTTACCCCATACAACAATAAAACGACCCCCTGCTGCGCCGCAAAGCACAGCAGGGGTCGTTGTCTCTTATTCTCTTCGCAGCGCCTCGATGGGGTTCAGCTTCGACGCCTTCACCGCCGGCATCAGTCCGAACACCACGCCGATCACCATGGAAAACGCCACGGCGACCGCGCAGGCGCCCACACTGATGGCCACCGGCGTCCCCATCACCGAGCTGAGCATATAGGCCAGCCCGATACCGCAGGCCACGCCCAGAATGCCGCCCAGACTGGTCAGCACCGCCGCCTCCGTCAAAAACTGCCACAGGATGCGGCTCTGCTGCGCGCCGATGGCGATCTTCAGACCGATCTCGCGGGTACGCTCGGTGACGGACACCAGCATGATGTTCATCACGCCGATACCGCCCACCACCAGCGAGATGGCGGCGATCCAGATCAGCTGCTTGTTGGTGGTCTCCGACAGGCTCTGCAGGTCGGCGGCCTGCTGCAGCAGATCCTTGGCCTGATACTTGTACTTGTCGTTGGACACCACGTTCTCATTCAGATACTTGGCCACGTTGTTGCCCGCCTCGGTCATGTCGTTGGTGGACGTGGCCCGCACCGCCACCGAGGACGGCTCGTCATACCGGTACACAATGGGCCAGCAGCTGTCCGGTATCATAATGGTGCCGGAGGTATTTCCGGCGTACATGTAATAGTCGTTCAGCGAGTTGATGACCGGCTCGCTGGTGGACTTCTGGCTCACCACGCCCACCACCACAAAGGGCTCACCCTGGATCTCCACAGTGCCGCCCAGGGGATTCTGGCCTTGAAACAGGCTCTGTGCGGTGTTGGCGTCCACCAGCGCCACCTTGCGGCAGGTGGCAAAATCGCTGTCGATAAAGCCCCGACCGTAGTTGACCATATACCCCGTCACCGACAGAAAATGGCTGTCGCCGCCATAGATGGCGCCATTGAAGGAGCTGTTGCCCACGTACACGCCATCCGCCCAGCTGCGGCTGTGATACAAAGACGCCTCCTGCACCCGATCCAGCTTGTCGATCTCATCCCGCATCTCCGGCGTGATCATGGAGATGCCCTGCGGCACCGGCGCATAGGAGAAATCCATCTGGTTGTTGTCCTGCATCAGCGTCACATTCACCACGTTGTTGCCCGCGCCGATCAGGTTCTGCTTGATCTGCTCGTTGGTGCCCTTGATGGTGGACACGATGGTGATGATGGCGGCAATGCCGATGATGATGCCCAGCATCGTCAGAAAGGAGCGCAGCTTGTGGCTCCACACGCCCTGAAAGGCGAGATTGATATTTTCCAGCATCCGCGCACCTCCTTACATGCCGTTATACAGCTGATCCGGTGTGGCCTCGGTGGTGGCGGCTCCCGCCGTCACGTTCCGGCCATAGGGGAAGGCCACGAAGTCCTCCGCCGTCAGTCCGCCGCGGATCTGGGTATAGCTGCCCCACAGGTTGCGGCCCGTCTGCACCCAGCGCTGCTCCAGCCTGCCGTCCTCGCCCCGGGCCAGCACATAGCTCTTGCCGTTCTCCGTGCGGATGAACATGCTCTCCAGATACAATGCGTTGCCGCCGTCGTCGGACACGGTGTTCTGATAGGACATATCCACATAGTCCCCCTCCCGCAGCTCCGCCTCCTCCGAGACGAACACCTTGAAGGGATAGTAGGACACGTTGCTGTTGCCGTCGCTCCAGGAGCTGGCGTTATCAGTGGGATAGTCGCTGATCTCCACGATCTCACCCTCGCAGCTGGCGCCGGTCATCCAGGAGTTGACCTGCACCTTCTCGCCCACGCTGACGGTGCCCAGCTCCAGTTCGCTGATCGCGCCGTCGATATAGAAGCCTCCGCCGCCGGAGACCTCCACCACCGCCTGGGACTTGTCAAAGTCGGCGCTGTTGGGGTCCCGCACCGCCTTGATGGTGCCGTCCAGCTCGCTGTAGACCGTGTCGTTGCCCACTTCCTTCTTGACCTGCTCCAGATTCAGCTTGGCCAGCTTGATGGTCACGTCCAGTCCCGCGATCTCCTTCAGCTTATCCTTCTCCATCTGGATCAGCTCCGCCTGGGTGTAGGAGTTGCTCAGCAGCTCCGTCAGTACCTCCACGTTCTGCCGCAGCTTCCGCACCTCGTCGTTGACGCCGTCGATCTCCTCGATGGACGCCCCCGGCAGATCCGCCGGCTGCATCCTCACCGTCAGCTTCACTTCCTCCGGCTGCGCCGCGGACTCCTCCGGCTTCACAGGGTTTTCTTCCTCGCCGCCGGTATTGTCCTCACCGTCGCCGTTCCCCTCCGGATCGGTCAGCAGGATGATGCTCTGCTCCTCCTGCCCCGTCAGCGCGTTGCCGCTGACGGCACTTCCGGTGGCGGCGCCCTCCTGCTTGGGGATCTCCGCCTGATCCAGCGTCAGCCGCAGGCCGCAGCTGTAGGCGCCGCCCAGGGTCTTGTTGTCCTCATGGATCACCAGCACCACGTAAACGGTCTTCTGGTCGTCCTTCAGATCCTCCATCTTTTTCCCGGCCTGCAGCTGCTTGATGACCTCGTCCCGCATCGCCTTCGGCACCAGCTCCAGCAGATTCTCCGCCGTCAGCTCGTCGTCGGTGTGCCAGTGGTAATACAGCGGCGCCTCCTTGGTGCCGTTGCCGTCCTTGGTAATGGGCTCCGCCGTCCAATCCTTATTCTTTTCCTTATTCTGTTTGATGGTCAGCACGTCGCGGTTGGTCTCGTCCCGCCATTTCTTGATATTCTCCGCAATGATCCTGTCGATCTTCTTGTTCAGCGAGTCGATCTCATCCTCCAGCGCGTCCTTGTCAAAAGCCAGCTTCAGCCGCTCCAGATCCTGCTTGGCCGTCTCCAGCGCCAGCTTCTCCTTTTCATAGGCGATCTGCGCCCGCTCGATGTCCAGCGAGGTCAGCGTCGTGTCATAACTCAGCAGCTTGTCGCCCTTCTTGACGCTCTGCCCCTCCTCCACATAGACGTTGTTGATCTTCTGCGTGTCGGACAGATAGATCTTCTGCACCTTGTCGGTGGACACCGTGCCGCTGGTCTGGGACGTGTCGCCCCAGTAATCGCTCATGCTGAAATCCGACACCGCGTACACATTCACATTGCCCCGCTGGGCATTGCGGGCCAGCGTCAGGCCGCCCCACACGATGCCGCAGGCCGCCACTACGCCGCCGGCGATCAGCAGCGCCCGTTTTAGCGTCTTATTCATCCTTTTCTCCTCCGCTCAGCACACCGTCCTTGATGGTCATGATCGTATCCGCGTGATGGGCAATGTTCCGGTCATGGGTGATCATGATAATGGTGGAGCCGTCGGCGTGCAGCTGATGGAACAGCTCCATCACCTGTGCGCCGCTGGCGCTGTCCAGCGCGCCGGTGGGCTCATCCGCCAGCAGCAGCCGCGGCTTGCCCACAATGGCCCGGGCAATGGCCACACGCTGGCACTGTCCACCGGACAGCTGGTCGGGCCGGTGGTCGATCCGGTCGGAAAGCCCCACCGTCTCCAGCGCCGCGCGGGCCCGCTCCCGCCGCTCCTCCTTCTTCACGCCGCCGTACAGCAGCGGCAGCGCCACGTTATCCAGCGCCGTCAGCTTCGGCAGCAGGTGGAAGGACTGGAACACGAACCCAATCTCCTTGTTCCGCACCTCCGCCAACTCCTTTCCGCTGCACTTGGTGATCTCCCGATCCCCCAGCAGATAGCTGCCGCTGGTGGGCACATCCAGACAGCCGATCAGATTCATCAGCGTGGTCTTTCCGCTGCCGGAGGGCCCCATAATGGCCAGATAATCCCCCTCGGACACGTCCAGACTCACGTTTTTCAGCACGCGGGTCACGGTCTTGCCCATGGGATAATCCTTGCAAATATCCCGCATCTGTAAGATCATGCTCAGCCCTCCACAACCTGCATGTCGGCGTCCGCGGCAGGCAGCGCCGCCGCGCCGCCGTCCTCCGGCATTCCATCCACAGCGCCCTCCGTGCCGCCCTCCGGCATCACGTCCGCGCCGTCCATACCGTCCACAGGCGCGCCGTCCATGCCGTCCACGCCGCTCATATCGCCGTCTGCCATATCGCCGCCGCCCATGCTGGGATCAAAGGTGGCCTCGTCATAGGTAACGCAGGTCATCCCCGCCTTCAGGCTCTCGTCGGGGAAGGCGATATAGTCCTCGGCGGTCAACCCGTCCGTGACCACGTAAGTATCCATCTCCGCGTCATAGTCCCCCAGCTTCAGGCTGCGCTTTTCCAGCTTGCCCTTGCCGTTCTGGGCCCACACCCAGGGGGAGGAATCCGCGTCGTTGATGTAAAAGCTCGGCAGCTTCAGGGTGTCGGCGTCCTGCTCCGCATCCTGGCCGTAATCCGGCTCGATGTACACATGCTGTCCCAGCAGCAGCCCGTCGCTGCTCTCCAGCTCCACATAGAAGGGATATTTGCTGGACACAGCCGTGTCGTCGCTGCCGCTGTCATAAGAGCGATTCTGGCTGCCCTGCTGGGCGTTCTCCCAGTCGATCATGGAGATGGTGCCCTTCCACGTCTGATCGCTGACGCGGGAGCGCACCACCACATTGGTGCCCTCCGTCAGCGTGCCGGCGTTGTTCTCGTTCACATAGCCCTTGACGCGGAAGCCCGTGGTCTCCACAATGGTCATAAAGGGCAGAGGGTTGCCCATCTGATCTGTGCCGCCGTTTTCGTTGATGGCCTTGATGCGGCCCGTCACCGGCGCCGTCACCGACACGTTCTTCACGGTGTTCTGCAGCTTTTCGATGTCCTTGGCCTTCACCGAGATGTCGTATTCCTTCTGCAGAATGTCCGTGTTCACCTGCCGGATCTCCAGGGTGTACTGCATCTGGTCGTCGGCGCTGGCGGTCAGCTTATCCTTCTCCAGCTGCTCCTTCTCCTGCTTCTTGCTCTCCAGCTCGTTTTTCAGGTTCTCCAGCTCCAGCTGGGCCTTTTCCAGATCCAGCGTCGCCTGGCTCATATCATAGGTAAACAGCACATCGCCCTCCTTGACCTCCTGATCCACCTTCACACTGATGGAGGCCACCGTGGCGTTGTCGTCCTTTTTGACCTGTGTCTCGCTCTGGGCGGTGACCATACCGGCAAAGCGGTCCACCAGTCCCGTACCACCCAGTCCGCAGATCATGGACACAGACTGCACCGAGGCCTCGCCCTCGGCGCTTGCGCCGCAGCCGGTCAGCGCGGACAGCAGCATCACCGTCGCCAGCACAAAAACAACGATCTTTTTCATCCTGTTTCTCCTTGTTTGATGTTTTTCTGATGAGCGCTATTGATCCATATATGTATAGACGTTCCCGCGCCCGAAAATGTTCCCATTTCTTCCACAATTTTTTCACAACTGTATTAACACAATTGGTACACCCAATTATACCAGAGCCCCGCCCATTGTCAAGCGGAATTCCCACAAAAAACCTCCCCCAACCACCCGTCGGAATCGACAAAAAGACACGGCCTCCCGCCGTGTCTTTTTTGCTTGTCAAAAGCCTGCGCGCAGCCTTCCAAGGCCACCTTGTGTAAAAAGGATTTCCTTTGGATGGCGCGTAGGGGCGGGGCTCTGCCCCGCCCACCGTATGCCAAACACACCGCCTGCTAAGAGGGAGGGGCAGAGCCCCGCCCCTACTCACAATATGATACAGTCGCCCCCACATGCCCGTCAGCCATTGAAGGGGTAACCCCCATAACTTCCGCCTACCAAAGCCTCCCTCTGACGAGGGAGGTGTCATGACCAAAGGTCATGACGGAGGGAGAGACGATAGAACGCAAGGGCTGCAGCAGGGCATCGGTCTCTCCCCCAGTCACCTTCGGTGACAGCCCCCTCGTCGGTGGGAGCCATGGATACGACGCATTTCCGCCAGAAACTTCATAGGGGCGGACAGAGTCGTCCGCCCCTACAAATTCTACCATACCCATTTGCAGGACAGCATGACCACGCCACAAAGCAAGCACCCTCAGGGTGTATATCACCCTTTTCCCCATCATGCCGCCACCGGCGGCATACCTCAACTCTTCACTCTTCTCTCTTATCTCTTCACTGTAAAAAGCGCCTGACCCACAGTCAGGCGCTTTTTATTCTCACATCTTCTCCGGCGCGGAGCACCCGATCAGCGTCATGCCGTTTTTCAGCACGGCCCGTGCGGTGTCCGCCAGCTTCAGGCGCGCCAGCAGCACGTTCTCCGCCTCGCCCTTGATGCGGCAGGCGTTGTAGAACTTGTGGAAGGCCGCCGCCAGCTCCGTCAGATACCGATTGATAAAGCTGGGGTCGTAATCCCGCGCCGCCAGCTGCACCACCACCGGATACTGGGCCAGCTGCTTGATCAGCGCCTTCTCCTCCGCCGCGCCCAGCACCGTGAAGTCCACATCGGCGGCGTCCTTCACCTGATAGCCCTCCGCCGCCAGCGCCTTCAGCAGCGTGCAGATGCGGGCGTGGGCGTACTGGACGTAGTACACGGGATTCTCGCTGTCCTCCCGCACCGCCAGACCCAGATCGAACTCCATCTGGGTCTCCGGCTTGGCGTTGAAGAAATAGCGACAGGCGTCCACAGGGATCTCGTCCAGCAGATCCGTCAAGCTGATGGCCTTGCCGGTGCGCTTGGACATCCGCACCACCTCGCCGTCCCGCACCAGCTTCACCAGCTGCATCAGCACGATGTCCAGCCGGTGCTCGCCGTCCAGGCCCAGAGCGTCCATGGCGCCCTTCAGGCGGGCCACGTGGCCGTGATGGTCGGCGCCCCAGATGTTGATGACCTTGTCAAAGCCCCGCACGGCGAATTTGTTCCGGTGATAGGCGATATCCGCGGCAAAATAGGTGTAAAACCCGTTGGCCCTGCGCAGCACGTCGTCCTTCAGCGCCAGCTTCTCGATGTCCGCGTCGGACTTACCGGCAGCCCGCAGGTTCTTCGCCAGGATCTCCGCAGTCTTCAGCCACAGGGCCCCGTCCTTTTCGTAGGTATACCCCTGCGCCGTCAGCGCCGCCACCGTGTCCGCCACATAGCCGCTCTCGTGAAGAGAGGACTCAAAGAACCACTGGTCATACCGAATGCCGTAGCGCTCCAGATCCGCCTTCATCTTGGGGATGTTCCGGTCAAGGCCGAAGCGTGCCAGCGCGTCGTGGCGGGTCTTCTCGTCGCAGTCCAGATACTTCTCGCCCTCCTGGTCATAGAAGGCCTGCGCCAGCTCGCGGATGTCGTCGCCGTGATAGCCGTCCTCCGGAAACTCCACCGTGTCCTCGCCCTTGATGATCTGGAAATAGCGCGCCTCCAGACTCTTGGCAAACTTTTCGATTTGGTTGCCCGCGTCGTTGACATAGAACTCACGCCACACGTCCGCGCCGGACTTCTGCAGCACGCTGGCCAGCGTGTCGCCCAGCACGCCGCCCCGGGCGTTGCCCATGTGCATGGGCCCCGTGGGGTTGGCGGAGACGAACTCCACCATGATCCTGCGGCCCTTCAGCATGTCGCTGCAGCCGTAGTCCGCGCCCGCCGCCTCGATGGCCGCCACGGTGTCGCCGAACCATTTGTCCCCCAGCCGGAAGTTCATAAAGCCCGGGCCCGCGATCTCCACCGTAGTGAAATAGCTGCTCTCCAGCGCCATGCGCTCCGTCAGGATCGCCGCCACCTGGCGGGGGTTCATCTTCATGGCCTTGGCCGCCGCCAGGCAGAAGGTGGTGGTGTAGTCGCCATTGGCTACATCCTTGGGGATCTCCACCGACGGCTCGATGGTCACGCCCTCCGGCAGAAGCCCCTCCTGCACCGCGGCGGCATACGCCTGCTTCGTCAGCTCCTGCACCTGCTCCTTGGCCATTTGGATCATATTCATATCGTTCTCTCCTTAGTATTTGTCAATATCCACTTCCAGCACCCGTGGCGCCGGTTCCCGTAAAAACTGCGGTGCCAGCGCGCCGAAATCGCCGGTAATGTCGCTGGCATACAGGGTGATGCCCCCCTGCCGCTCACCGCACAGGGCGCCGCGCTCCGCCAGCGAATCCTTCAGCTGCCGCGCCGCCTGAGCGCCGGAATCCACCAGCGTCACATCGGGGCCCATGATCTCCCCCACCACCTCTTCCAGCAGCGGATAGTGGGTGCAGCCCATGATCAGGGTGTCGATCCCCGCCTCCCGCAGCGGCGTCAGGTACTCCCGCGCCACCGTCTCGATCACGCAGTCGCCCCTGCGGTAGCGGCCGTTTTCCACCAGCGGCACAAACAGGGGACACGCCTTGGCGATGACGCGCACCTCCCCGTCCATGGCGGCGATGGTGCGCTCATACGCGCCGGAGCGCACCGACGCGGCGGTGGCGATCAGTCCCACCCGCTTGTTGCGGGTCACTGCCAGCGCACGGCGGCAGGCGGGCTCCACCACCCCCAGAACGGGCACCTCGCTCTCCCCCTGCAGCACCGGCAGCACGTTGCTGGACACCGTGCCGCAGGCCACCAGCAGCGCCTTGATGTCAAACCCCCGCAGGAAATGCACATCCTGTCGGGCGTATTTCAGCAGGATCTCCCGCGATCTTCCGCCATAGGGGACACGGGACGTGTCTCCGAAGTATATAATATTCTCGAAGGGCAATATGCTGCGGATCTCCCGCACGGCAGTCAGCCCGCCAAGTCCGGAGTCAAACACTCCGATGGGCCGTTCGTCCATATACCCACTCCTTGCCTGCAAAAGTCAATATAATATTATACTATGCCGCGCCGCCGTTCACAAGCAAAAAATTGCCCCGCATACCTATTTTTTCTATAGCGTTCCCATTGACAGCCGTGCTATAATAGCTTATCGAAACATCCTTGCCCCACAGGAGGTGGCTTTTTATGGAACTGAAGCTGACACAAAAGCAGTTCCGGCGTCTGCTGGATCTGGTATACATCGGCAACTGGGTGCTGAATTCCACCCGCGGCGACGACCGCATCCGCGAGTATGACCAGGTGGAAAGTCTCGTGTTCTCCCACTGTCTGGGTCAGGGCATGGCCTCCCTGACGGAGCTGTACCACGGCGAGCTGATCCCAAGCCGCGCCTTTGCCGAGGGCGGCATCCACGAGGCCATCATGGCCTACGAGGACACCACCTTCTTTGAGATTCTGGCCCAGGAGCTGGCCCTGCGGGACATGGACGATCCCCCCATCACGCCGGAAAACTACGACGAGATCATGGCGCGCATGGAAACGTACTTAGGAGAATTCGAAGAACACGGCACCGACCACATCACCGTGGATCTGGATGAATGAGTTTTTCGTAGGGGGCGGCGTCCTCGACGCCCCGACGTCCATTTGAAAATGCCGCCGCAAACCGTGCGGGCCGTCGAGGACGCCGCCCCCTACACACATTTGTCAAAGCATTGCACCAACCATAAGCAGGACGCTCTTGCCAGCGTCCTGTTTTTTTGCTACAATGATACAAATCGTATCACCACAGGAGGAACGCACTATGAGCTACGCTGACGAGGTATTCCAACAGAACTGCCGCGACATTTTGACCCACGGCGTGTGGGACACCGACCAAAAGGTGCGTCCCCACTGGGCCGACGGTGCCCCCGCCCACACCGTTAAAAAATTCGGCATCGTCAACCGCTACGACCTCAGCCGTGAATTTCCCATCCTGACCCTGCGCCGCACCTACTTCAAGACCTGCATCGACGAGCTCCTCTGGATCTGGCAGCAGAAGTCCAACAACATCCACGACCTGCGGGGCAACATCTGGGACAGCTGGGCCGACGAGACCGGCTCCATCGGCAAGGCCTACGGCTACCAGCTTGCCATCAAGCACCAGTACCCCGAAGGGGAGATGGATCAGGTGGATCGCGTGCTGTATGACCTGAAGCACAACCCCGCCAGCCGCCGCATCCTCACCAACCTCTACAATTTTCAGGACCTGCACGAAATGGCCCTCTACCCCTGTGCCTATTCCATGACCTTCAACGTCTCCGGCAATACCCTCAACGCCATCCTGAACCAGCGCAGTCAGGACATGCTGGCCGCCAATAACTGGAACGTGGTGCAGTACAGCGTCCTGGTCCACATGATGGCCCAGGTCTCCGGCCTGAAGGCCGGCGAACTGGTCCACGTCATCGCCGACGCCCATATCTATGACCGCCATGTTCCCATCATCGAAAAGCTGCTGACGCAGGAGCCCCAGCCCGCCCCCATCTTCCACATGGACCCCTCCGTCACCGATTTCTATCAATTCACCCGCGACAGCTTCTCTCTGGAGGGCTACCACCCCTGCCCCTTCACCGACGAGATCCCCGTCGCCATCTGACATACAAAGGAGCGCCGCCTATGTTCGCCATCGCCGCCGTCTCCCAGAATTGGGGCATCGGCAAAGATAACCGCCTGCTGTTCCACATCTCCGCCGATATGAAGCGCTTCCGCGCCCTGACGGAGAACAGGACCGTCCTCATGGGCCGCAAGACCCTGCAAAGCCTCCCCGGCGGCAAGGGTCTCCCCCACCGCCGCAATGTCGTCCTGACCACCGATCCCGCCTTCACCGCCCCCGACGCGGAGATCGCCCACACCCCCATCCAGGCGGTGTTCTCCGCCGGAGAGGACGCCGCCGTCATCGGCGGCGAGAGTGTGTACCGCCTCCTTCTCCCCCTGTGCGAACGGGTGTATCTCACCAGGATCTTCGCCGACGCCGAAGCCGACGCCTTCTTCCCCGATCTGGACGCCGACCCCCGCTGGCAGGTGGACACCGAAAGCGAGATCTTCCAGGAAAACGGCCTCCGCTACCAGTTCGTGGACTACATCCCCGTCCAACAGCAGGACGACTTGACCGACCTCCTCCCCGACCGCGGTGAGCCGCTCCCCTTCGCCCCCGAGCCGGATTTCTCCGCCCTGACAGGGATCCTGTAATGACAAAACACCGCAAAAAAGCACGCCTTACGGCGTGCTTTTCCTGTTATTCATCCATTTTTCCCCGCGCGTGCAGCACATCCTCCGCCGTCAGCGCCATCAGATCGTCGCGGGTGACGTTCTGCATCTTGGCCAGCCGGTTGTTCTGCGCCACTAAAATATGCTCAAAAATATTCCGCACGCCTCGGGCATTGCCGAAACTGTCTCCGGCGGCGCTCTCCTCGGCGATGTAGTCCCGCACCAGCGGCTCCGCCTCGGCGGTCAGCACATAGCCCTTGCCGCAGCGCATCTTGAAAATGGCCATCATCTCGTCGGTGGTGTAATCCGGAAACAGCAAAAAGCGGTTGAACCGGCTCTCCAGCCCCGGGTTGGAGTGGATAAACTTCTCCATCAGGTCGGTATACCCCGCCACGATCACCACCAGATCGTCCCGATGGTCCTCCATGGCCTTCAGCACCGTGTCAATGGCCTCCTGCCCGAAGTCGTTCTCCGACTTTCCGTTCAGCGCGTAGGCCTCGTCGATGAACAGCACGCCGCCCATGGCCTTCTCGATGGCCTTCTGGGTCTTGATGGCCGTCTGGCCCACATAGCCCGCCACCAGACCGCTGCGGTCCACCTCCACCAGCTGTCCTTTGCTCAGGATCCCGAGAGAGCGGTAGATCCGCGCCATCATACGTGCCATCATGGTCTTGCCGGTGCCTGGATTGCCGGTAAATACCATGTGCAGCGACATATCCGTGGTGGGCAGATCGTGCTCCCGCCGCAGCTTGTGCACCTGCACCATGTTGATGAGGCTGCGCACCTCGTCCTTCACCACGTCCAGCCCGATATAGCTGTCCAGCTCCGCCAGCAGGTCCTCCAGCTTCTCCGGCGGCGGCAGCTCCTCCTTCGCCTCCGGCTCCTTCTGTCCCGTGGACACCGCCGCCTTTTCCCCGCCGCCTGCGGGGGCGGCAGGCCTGGGCGCCGCCGGAGCCTTCGGCGCGGCAGGCGCGCCCCAGAAATCGCTGTTCATCCGCTTCATGCCGTTCTCCGTCATCGAGCGGATCACATCCAGCTGCTGCAAAATGATCTTATCCTTCTGATCCATTCCATCTTCCTCCTTATCGGGAGAGTTTTACATGGGCCATCGCCCGAAACAGCAGCGCCGACACAAATCCCGTCAGCGTCCCCGTCGCCAGCGACACCGCCAGCAGAAACGGCAGATACCCCAGCACCATGCCGTTGCCCAGCGTTATGACCGCCGCCGCCATCTGCCCCACATTGTGGGCCGCCGCGCCGCCGATGGACACGCCGTAAATGCTCAGTCGGCGGCACCGCTTCAGCGCGATCATGGTCAGCATGGCGGCAAGTCCCCCCAGCAGGGAAAACAGCAGCGCCGATACATTCCCTGCAAACAGACTGCCCAGACCGCACCGCGCCAGCAGGATCACCAGCGCCGGAACGGCCCCCAGCTCATACAGGGCAAACACCGTCACAATGTTGGCCAGCCCCAGCTTCACCCCCGGCAGCGGCACCACCAGCGACACGGGGAACAGATTCTCCAACGTGCTCAGCCCCAGCGCCAGCGCCGTCAGCACGGCGCACAGGGCCAGATCTTTCGTCGTCCATTTCATCCCCGTCACCCCACGATCACATCGGGCCCGCCGCCTGACGCGGCGCCCTCCAGATGGATCACCACCTGGGCCGGCAGACAAACGATGGACTGTCCCGCGCGAGTGATGACGCCGGTGTGAACGCAGTCCTGGGTGGGACAGTCGCTCTCCGCCACCCGCACCCCGCCGCCGTCGGCGGCGACAGTCAGGGTATATCCTTGGTAGGAGACCTCGGTTCCGGCAAAGTCCTTCAGCCGCACCCGCTCCGTCTCCTCTCCGCCCACCGAGATCACCACCGTCATCTCGCCCCCCTGGGTCTTGGGCAGATAAAACCACAGCGCCACCGCTACCGCCAGCAGCGCCACAAGGGCCGCCACAACGGCGTCATACCGGTTGAATCTCAATTCAGGCCGTGAGGAGTTGGTAGTCATAGCCGCTGCCCTCCGTCTTCTCAAAGCAGTCCTGCAAGCCGGGCGTATACAGCACCCGTCCGTCCTCCGTCACCAGCACCATGTCAAAGTCCGCCTGCTGCCGCCAGAAGTCCACCGCCTCCGTCTCGCCCATCACGTACAGCGCGGTGGAATAGGCGTCGGCCATGGTGCCGCTGCCGCCATTTTCGCGGCAGGTGATGATGGACACGCTCAAAAGCCCCTTCTCCGCCGGATAGCCGGTGGCAGGGTCGATGATATGCGGATACACCGTGCCGTCCGGCCCGGTGAAATAGCGCTGATAGCCGCCGGAGGTCACCACAAAGGCGTCCGACAGATGCAGCATGCAGGCGAATCTCTCCGTATCCGCGGGATCCTGGATCGCCACGTTCCAGAGCTTCCCCTCCGCCGTGACGCCGTGGACATACACATTGCCGCCCAGACTCACAAACCCGCCGGAGATGCCGCTGCCCTCAAACAGCGCCGCCACCTTGTCGGAGGCGTAGCCCTTGCCGATGCCCCCCAGATCAATGGCGCACCCCACGTCCAGCGCGGCGGTATCGCCCTCCAGCCGGACGTGGCCGCTGCCCACCAGCGGCAGCACCGCGTCGATCTCCTCCTGCTCCGGCACACGGGGGCTGTCCGTGGTGATGCCCCACAGGGACACCACCGGCGCAATGGTCACGTCAAACGCGCCGCCGGTGGCTTCGCTGTACCCCAGCGCCGCCCTCAGCAGCGCCGCCGTGTCGGCGTCCAGCGCCGCGCTGCCCTCCGCGTTCAGCCGCGCCACATCGCTGGTGTCGATGGTGCGGCTCAGCTTCCGCTCCAGTTCGTTGATCTCGCCGGAGGCGCTTTGCAGCACCTCCGCCGCCCCGTCGCCGATGGCCACCAGCGACATATAGGTGTCCATGGCAAAAATATCCAGCGTCTCCGTCCTGGCCCCCCCGCAGGCGGTAAGACACAGCACCGCCGCCAGTGCCAGCGCCAGACACGTCAATCTCCTCATAGCTCCCGCCGTCCTTCCAGCGCCCGCATCAGCGTGGCGTCGTCGGCAAATTCCAGATGTCCGCCCACAGGGATGCCGTAGGCCAGCCGCGTCACCTTCACCCCGAAGGGCTTCAGCAGCCGCGCGATATACAGCGCCGTGGCCTCCCCCTCCGTGTCGGGGTTCGTGGCCATAATGACCTCGCTGACGCCGCCCTGGGCCACCCGATCCAGCAGCGCCTTGATCTGCAGATCGTCCGGCCCCACGTGGTTCATGGGGGACAGCACGCCGTGCAGCACATGGTAATGCCCGTTGAACTCGCGGCTGCGCTCAATGGCCAGCACGTCCCGCGGATCGGCCACCACGCAGATCACCGTCTCATCCCGCCGCGGGTCGGCGCACACGCTGCACAGTCCCCCCGCCGTCAGATTGCGGCACACGGGACACAGCGTCACCCCCCGCTTGGCCTCCACAATGGCGTCGGCAAAGGCCTCCGCCTCCTCCATGGGCAGGTTCAGCACATGAAACGCCAGCCGCTGGGCGGATTTTCCGCCGATCCCCGGCAGACGGGCAAACTGCTCCACCAGTTTTTCAAGGGGCGCGGGAAAGTATTCCATAGAACTCAACCTCTCAGCTCTTTGATGCGTGCGGGAATGTCCGCCGCCTTGTACACGGCGCTGCCCGCCACCAATACGTTGGCGCCGGCGTGGATGCACAGGCGGCAGGTGTCGGCGTCCACGCCGCCGTCCACCTCCAGCTCGCACGCGGGATTCATGGCGTCGATGTACCCGCGGATAGCCTGCACCTTGGGCATCATGTCCGCCATGAACTTCTGTCCGCCGAACCCCGGCTCCACCGTCATCACCAGAATGATGTCGCACTCGCCGATAAACGGCAGCACGGCGCTGGCGGGGGTCTTGGGCTTCACCACCACACCGGCCTTTTTCCCTTTGGCGTGGATGCGCCGCAGCGCCTCATGGATGTTCTCCTCCGTGTCCGCCTCCACATGGCAGGTCACGATGTCGCCGCCCGCGTCGCAGAACTGCTCCACATACCGCACAGGCCGCTCGATCATCAGATGTACGTCCAGCGGCAGCGCCGTGGTGGGCCGGATGGACTTCACCACCGGAATACCGATGGAGATATTGGGCACGAACAGCCCGTCCATCACATCCACATGGACGTAATCCGCCGTGGCGATGCGTTCAATGTCCCGCTGCAAATTGGCAAAATCCGCCGACAGGATAGAGGGTGCGATCTTGATCATGATAACGCTCCTTCCGCCGCACCGCTGCTGCGGCCGCGGCATATGATACAGTAAGCGGCGGGCGCCGCGCGCTCCGGCGCGGTGTGTGCCTTCGTCCGGCGCGGCCCCGTTCCGCTTTTCAGATAGGGGGCCGGTGGGCAAGACCCGCCGGTCCCCATTGTGTGAACTTATTTATTATACCAATCCCCCCGCCGGATTGCAATAAAAGAAAGCCCCGCCCGCCGCCTCATCTTCGCAAAGATTTGTCCAATTTGTTAATTTTTTTGCCCTCCCCTTTACCTCACGGGGATTTTCAGGTAAAATGGTTCGTCGTGATTGGACACTCTAAAGGAAATCGAGGCGGAGTTATGACTTTCTTTCAGCGTCTGCGCAACGCGCTGAGCCGGTTCATGTACGGACGCAACGGCGCCGATCAACTGGGCATGTGCATCATCTGGGCGGCCATCGTCCTGGACATCGTCAGCCTGCTGACCAAAAAAGCGGGCGTCCTGTCCGGCATCCTGGGCTTTGTCACCACGGTGATGGTGCTGTGGGCCCTGTTCCGCGTGTTCTCCCGTAATTTAGAGAAGCGCCGCGCCGAAAACGCCGCCTTTCTGCAAAAGGTCTGGTGGCCCGTCAAGCGCCGGTTCGACAGCGGCCGCCGGCAGCGGATGGACAAGGACCATAAATACTTCACCTGTCCCCACTGCAAAACCGTCTGCCGCGTCCCCGTGGGCAAGGGCAAGATCGTCATCACCTGCCCCAAATGCGGCTGCCAGATCCACGGCAAAAGCTGACCTATGTGTTCAAACAGCCTCTGGCATTGCCGGAGGCTGTTTTTTCTGTTCTATTTCTCCAGCGCCCCATACCGCAGTACCCAGCTGCGCACATGCTCGATAAACCGCTGGGTGGACAGGGACATGGCCTTCCTGTCCTTCACGCAGATGCCGATGTTGCGGTAAAACGGCTGCGGCAGCTGGCAGGCCACCAGCGGATACACGCACCGCTGCAGCATCAGCTCCTCCATGATACTGATGCCCAGCCCGTTGGACACCATGGCCAGGATCGTCTGATCCTGCTGCACGGTATACTGAATGTTGGGCTGGATGTGCAGCGTGTCAAAGATCGCCTGTATCTCGTAGTCGTCCCCCTCATCCAGCAAGATCACCGGATACTGCTCCAGCGCCTCCGGTGGGAAGGGCTCCCGCCCCGCCAGCGGATGGTCGCAGGGCACGATCACCTTCCACTGATCCCGCTGCAGCAGCCAGCAGTCCAGATTCTCCCCCGCCGGCAGACTGATAAACCCGCAGTCCGCCTGTCCGTGCAGCACCCAATCCTCGATCTCGTTGTTGAAGTTGGACGGCAGCAGCTCAAACTCGATCCTGGGATAGATCTCCTGAAAGCTCTTCAAAATATACGGCATCCACTTTTCCGACACGCTGGTAAACGTAGCCACCCGCACAAGGCCGGTATCCAGCCCCCGCAGGTCGGCGGCCTTCTGCTCCAGCTGGTGCTGCAGGGCGCACATCTTCTGAAAATAGGGCAGCAGCGCCCGCCCGTCCGCCGTCAGCGATACGCCGCCGTGGCTGCGCACCACCAGCCTCGTCCCAAGCTCCGCCTCCAGCGAGCTGACGGCGTGGCTGACGCCGGACTGGGTAAAACTCAGCTCCTGGGCAGCTCTGGTAAAGCTGCCGCACTCCGCAGCCTTCAGCAATATCTCATATTTGGTCAGACTCATACGCGCCCCTCCTTGTCTCTCTCCCCCTGATTCTACCAGAAATTTGAACAGGGTTCAAACATTTTTTCATGAGAATGATGAAAATGGTGCGTTTTACAAATGGACTTCTTTGTGTTAATCTATAATCAACCCGGGAAAACAAATGAAAGGAGCGGCGGTTATGGGTCTGAATATCCTGTTGGCTGGTCTGGCAGTTCTGCTGGTCGTCGTGGGCGTTGTCAGTCGTGTGGCCAAGTGACGTATCTGCAGCGAAGTGCGTCTGCGCAAAATCATGTCTTCCCATCAGTGATTTATGGTAAAAAGCAGAAGTCGGATCGCCCGTCCGGCTTCTCTTTTGCGTCTTGCGAACCCCCCTGCCATGTGATAAGATGTGTCGTACCCTGAAAGAGAGATGAACTGTATGAGCCAAAAAAAGATCCATACCCTGTCGCTGTTATTCGCCCTGCTGGCCAGCGCCATTTTCGGCATGAGCTTCATGTTTTCCAAGCTGGCGCTGGCGGTGGCTAAGCCCACCGTGCTGCTGGCCTTCCGGTTTCTGATCGCCTTTGCCGCCATGTCGCTGGTGATCCTGATCAATGCCGTCGTGGGCAGGGTGCGCGCCCGCCCCCTCTTCGCCTTTTCCTTGAAGGGCAAGCCCGTCGGCTCCCTGGTGCTGCTGGGCCTCATCCAGCCGGTGCTCTACTTCTTCTGCGAGAATTACGGCATCCTCTATACTTCCTCCGCCGTGGCCGGCACCATCATCGCCGTGGTGCCCATCGCCTGCATCCTCATGGACGTGCTGGTGCTCCATGAAAAGGTCACCCGCCGCCAGGTGCTCTGCGCGGTGCTGTGCATCGGCGGCGTGGCGCTGATCTATATGGGCGGCGAGACCCGCATCTCCCTGCTGGGCCTTGTGCTGCTGCTGATGACCGTCGCCTGCGACGCGGCCTACTACACCCTCAGCCACAAGGCCGCCGCCAAATTCACCGCTTTTGAGGTCACCTACGTCATGTTCACCGTGGGCATGCTGTTCTTCGTCCCCGCCGCCCTCATTCAAGGCGCGGGCCATATGGCCGAGACCTTCCTGCCCGCCCTGCAAAGCCCCGGCTTCTGGGGCGCGGTGGTCTATCTGGGCCTGGTGTCCTCCGTGGTGGCCTACTTCCTGCTGAACTTCGCCAACGCCCACCTGACGGTGTCAGAGGCGTCCCTGTTCAGCAACGTCACCACCGTGGTCAGCGTCCTGGCCGGCGTGGTGCTGCTGAAAGAGCCCTTCGGCCTCTGGCAGATGCTGGGCGTGGCCGTGATCCTACTCTGCGTCTACGCCGCCAACGCCACCCCCAAAAAAGCATGAAAAACCGGCCCTTCGGCCGGTTTTTTTCACGCTTCCTCCGCCAAATTCTCCAGCGCGACACGCACCGCCTCCACCACAAACGCGGAAAAGGTGCAGTCCGTCCCGCGAATGGCCTCCTCCACCGACTGGATCACGTCGTTGGGAAACCGGATGGATTTATTGGTAGACTCCGGCGGCTTGGGAATTCTGAACTTCGCCATCACACACCTCGCAATACAGTTCCCTTCTTCTCCCCCGTCATTTCCCCATTCCGGATGGCGAACGCGCCGTTCACCAGCACATGGGTCATGCCCTGAGAGGTCTCGCAGGGGTCGGTATAGGTGGCCCGCTCATGCAGCGCCTTTGGCTCGAACACGCAGATATCCGCGTCATAGCCCGCCGCCAGCCGGCCCTTTCCCCCCAGGCGCAGCACCTGCGCCGGACGCTCCGACAGCTTGTGGACGGCCTGCTCCCAGCTCAGCGCCCCCTTCTCCCCCACAAAGTGCTCCAACAGATGGGTCACGTTGCCGCACACCCGCGGGTGCAGCTGCCCCTCCGTGGGGTACGTAGCGTCCGAGATCACGCAGGACAGCGGCGAGCGTAATATCTCGCAGATATCCTCCTCCGACGCCATAAAGTCGATCATGGTGATCTGTCCGTGCTCCCGCGCCAGCAGCTCGCAGCAGGAGGACAGGGGATCCTGCCCCATCAGCGCCGCGATCTCCATCAGGTTGTGCCCCTGATACGGGTGATCCTCCGGACAGTGCAGGCTGGTCAGGTAGATCCCGTCCCATCCCGCCAGCTTGGCGATGTCGTCAAAGCCCACGCCGCTTTCGATCCGCGCCGCCAGCTCACGGCGCACCGCCTTGTCCCGCAGCCGTTCCACCACCGCCTCCATGCCGCCGGTCAGATAGTCCGGCGGCAGAATGTGCAGCAGCTGGGTGGAACCGGCGGTGTAGGGATACACGTCGCAGTCCACCCGCAGTCCCTCGTTTCGGGCCTGCTCCAGCAGGGCCAGCACGCGGGGGATCTTCTTCCCCCAGTTGTCCCGCCCCATGGCCTTCAGATGGCTGATGTGGACAGGGCACCCCAGCGCCCGGGCCACGGCGATCATCTCCTCCACGGATTCCACCACGCCGCCGCCCTCCTGCCGCATGTGAACGGTCACAGGGATGTCCGTTCCCTTCACCGGCTGCAAAGCGTGGATCAGGTCCTGGGTGGAATAAAAGCACTCTGGCGCATAGCCCAGGCCCAGACTCACGCCCAGCGCCCCCTCCGCCAGCGCCTCCTCCATCCCCCGATGGATGGCGTCAAAGTGGCCGTCCGTCAGTGTCGTCAGCTGATAGCCCGCCGCGTCGGCCCGCAGCGTGCCCGCCCCCGCCAGCATCCCCATGTTCAGGGGCAGCTCCGGCAGCGACCGGAAATATCCCGCCATTGAGCGGCAGTCCAGCTCCTCCGGCAGCGTGCCGGTGATGGGCTGCAAATACGCCCGTATGGCTCCGTCGTTGGCCGGTCCGAAGGGCGCGGCGGACAGGCCGCAGTTGCCGTTGACGATGGTGGTCAGCCCCTGCCGCAGCTCCCACTCCCCGAAGCCGGGGCGAA
The DNA here is from genome assembly GCA_934573935.1 of uncultured Oscillospiraceae bacterium. Lineage (GTDB taxonomy): Bacteria > Bacillota > Clostridia > Oscillospirales > Oscillospiraceae > Vescimonas. The sequence goes on from CAKTMO010000010.1 coordinate 42,548, forward strand.
ACGCCGCGCCGTCGGCGTGACGGTGGATGTCGATAAAGCCCGGGGTCACGGTCATTCCAGTGCAGTCCACGGTTTCCCGCGCCGCGGCGTCGGGCAAATGCCCCACCGCGGCGATAGCGCCGTCCTCCACCGCCACATCCGCCCCGAAGGCGGCGCGGCCGGTCCCGTCAATGACGGTGCCGCCCCGCAAAATAAGATCAAACATCGGTAAAACCCTCGATCATTTCGTATTCGTCCGGTGCCCCGGCAGCGTCACCGTAAAGCAGACGGTCCCCCCGTCGCTTCGGGCGGTGATGGTGCCCTTGTGCCGCTGCGCGATCTGCCGCGCGATGGCCAGCCCCAGTCCGAAGCCCCCCGCGCCCGTGCGGGCGTCGTCCACCCGATAGAACCGGTCAAACAGATGGGGCAGCTTCTCCGCAGGGATGGGCTCCGCCGGATTCTCCACCGTCAGCACCGCACCCCGCGCCGTGCCGTCCAGCCTCAGCCGGATGGCCCCGTCGGACACGGCGTATTTCACGGCGTTGTCCAGCAGGATCTCCAGCAGCTGCTCCAGCTGCTGGCAATCCCCCATCACCGACAGGCCGTTCTGAATATCATATTGCAGCGGATGCCCCGCCTCAAAGGCCACCGGCTCAAACCGCAGCGCGGCCTCCGTCACCAGATCGCTCAGATCCACCGGTGCCAGAGGCGCCGCGGCCCGTCCGCTCTCCGCCCGGGACAGCGTCAGCATGTCCGCCACCAGCTCCTTCATCCGCCGCGACTCCGCCAGTATGTTGTCCACATACTGCTTCTGCTCCGGCTGCGCCGACTCCTCCAGCAGATCCGCCGAGGACAAGATCACCGTCAGCGGCGTTTTCAGCTCATGGCTGGCGTCTGAGATAAACTGCTGCTGCTCCTGCCATGTGCGCACCACCGGTCGGGATACGAGCCCGCTCAGCAGCCAGCTCACCGCCAGCAGCACCGCCAGCGCCCCCACTCCGATCAGCAGGCAGCTCCGCACCAGCGCCCTCAGCGTAGCCTGCTCAAAGCTGCAGTCCATAAATGCGACGCGGGTGGTCAGCAGCCCATCCTGCCGGAAAAACCGCAGATGCCGCCCCGCCAGCACGCCGCTCTCGCCGCCGTCGCCCAGCGCCTGGGCCACCAGCGCCAGCAGCGTCTGCTCGTCGCTCAGGTCGTAATAGCTGCTGCCGGATACCCGCACCGTGCCGCTGGGCAGCACCTCCGCCACAAAGCACGGGAACTGCGCCGCCTCCACGCCGCTCTGCACCACCTGCCGCAGCTGCATGGTATAGCTCCGCGCGATATTGGCCCGTGAAAACAGATACACCCCCGCAAACACCGCCAGCAGCACCATCAGCGCCACCAGCATCGTCACGCCAGTGATCTTCCACCGCAGTCTCCGGATCATCCCTGCGCCTCCTCGCTCTTTGTCAGGCAGTACCCCAGCATCCGCAGCGTCCGGATCTTCACCGCCGAGTGCAGATACGTCAGCTTCCGCCGTAAAAAGGAGATATACACCTCCACATTGTTGTCCTCCGCCTGGGAGTCGTACCCCCACACCTTGGTCAGCATCTGCTCCTTGGTGACCACCTGCTCGCCGTTGATCAGCAGCAGCTCCATCAGGTCGAACTCCCTCCGGCTCAGCCGCGCCTGCCGCTGGCCGCACGTCAGCGTCACGGTGCTCCGCTCCAGTGTCAGATCGCCCCAGCTCACCTGGTCGTTCTCCCGCAGCTGTCCGCCGCCGCGCCGCAGCAGCGTCCGCACGCAGGCCAGCAGCTCCTCCGCCTCAAAGGGCTTGGTCAGATAGTAATCCGCGCCGCAGTCCAGTCCCCGTACGCGATCCTCCAGGCTTCCCCTGGCCGTCAGCATCAGCACCGGCGCGGTCACACCGGCCTCCCGCAGCCTCTGCGCCACCTGAAACCCGTTCATCCCCGGCAGCATCACATCCAGCACCACCAGATCATAGATGCCGCTCATGGCGTTGTCCAGCCCGCTGACGCCGTCATGGCACACGTCGGCGGTATAGCCCTGCCGGTGCAGCAGCTGGCGCAGCGTGTCCGCCAGCCGCACCTCATCCTCCACGATCAACAGGCGCATGCCCCAACTCTCCTTTTCCTTACAGCAGCGCCAGCAGCGGCGCCGCCTTCTCCTGGGCCAGCAGATACACTGTGGTGTCGTCGTTCAGCGTGGCGTAATAGGTCCCGTCCTCCCGCAGCGTGCCCAGCGTCAGCACAACGGTGGCCTCAGTGCCCACCGTGTTGACGTAGGACAGCTCGATCACCGCCGTGGGCGCGTCCAGCCCGCACAGCGGCGCCGCATCCGGCGACGGGTCATAGTTGAAGCACTTGTCAAAGCCAAAGCCCGCCAGCGCCTCCTGGATATCGGCGATGCCCTCCGGCCGCGTCACGCCGCCCAGCACCCAGCCGTTCTCATTTTTCGCCAGCCGCGCCGTCTTGCCCGTACTGTCCTGCCGCACGGTGATCACCGTCAGATTCTCCTCCGTCAGCTCCGGCAGCGCGGGCAGCACCGCCATGTCGTACACACTGCGGTCCATCATCTGCATAAACTCATCCGCCGCCAGATACACGTCCGGCCGGCCGTCCACCGCCATGTACCACTGTCCGTCCTCCCGCTGGTCGCCAAAGCGCAGCGTGGTGGTCTCTTCCCCCACCGCAACGGTCAGATAGCGTGACGTCTCGCTCAGTCCGCACTCCGCCGGATCCACCGCCGGCTGCACCGGCGTCAGCGTGGCGGACACGGCCTCCAGCGTCGTCAGGATCTCCTCCACATAGGCGGCGTCCAGGGGGAACTTCTCATTGTCCACCCATTTCCAGCCGTCCTCATCCTTCCGGAACCGGCAGGTCACCTGCCCGTTGCTGTACTCCAGCGCGCCCGCCTGGGTCAGCGACGCCTCCTCGCTGTTCACCAGCGCGTTGTTGTCCGCCGCGTCGGCGGTATCCTCCACCTTCGCCCTGCCGCAGCCCGCCAGCACCAGCGTCAGCAGCAGACAAAGCAGAACTACTATCATTCGTTTCATGGGTCTCCTCCTTTGGGAAATGCATTACAACATTTTAATATACCAGAGAAACCGCGAAAAGGAAAGTCAAAATTATGAATTTTGGCCTTCCCTGGCAAAAAATCAGGTCGGGAAGCCTCTTCCCGACCTGAACGCTTTTCCGTTTACAGCGCGGCCGCGCCGATGATACCCGCCTCGTTGCCCAGCTTGGCGGCGGCGATCACCGGTATCGCCCCCTGCCGCTGGCCGAAGCAGTGCTCCGCCACATACTCGCGGATGGGGGCCAGGATCCGCTCCCCCTGGCGGCTGACGCCGCCGCCCAGCAGGATCATCTCCGGCGCCAGACTGTTCACCAGATCCGTCAGTCCCGCCGCCACATACACGCACCACCGGTCGATGACCGCCTGTGCCGCGGCGTCGCCGCCGTCGGCGGCCTGGAACACATCCAGCGCCGTCAGCGTCTCCCGTCCGTGCAGGGTGGAGTCCGGATGGGCCTCCCCCGCCTCCTTCGCCTGCCGGATCAGCGCCGTGGCGGAGGCGTAGGCCTCCCAGCAGCCGTCCCGCCCGCAGGTGCAGTGCTCGCCCTCCAGCACCAGCAGCGTGTGGCCCAGCTCCGCGCCCATGGAGCGCATACCGGCGTAGATCTTCCCGTCGATGATGATGCCGCCGCCCACGCCGGTGCCCAGCGTGATCAGGATCATGTTCCGGCAGCCCACCGCCGCGCCCGCCACCGTCTCCGCCAGCGCGGCGCAGTTGGCGTCGTTGCTCAGCCGTACAGGGATACCGAACCGCTCGTGCAGCATTTTGCACACCGGCACGTTGAACCAGCCCAGATTATAGGCCCGCAGCACCACGCCCGCCTCGCTGTCGCAGGTGCCGGGGGAGCCGATGCCGATGCTGGCGCAGTCGGCGGCGATCAGCCCCGCTTTGTCCAGGGCCATCTCCACGGCGCGGCACATGTCCGCCACCATCTCCTCCGCCGGACGGAACGCGCCGGTGGGCACGCTGGCCTCGGCGATGATGCTCTGGCGGTCGTCCACCACGCCCACGGCGATGTTGGTGCCGCCCAGGTCGATACCGATACGATACATACTCCGCTTCCTCCTCCGCTTACAGCGTCATGGCCACGGTGACGGCGCAGCCGTTCTGCATGATGTGATCCAGCGCCACGCCCTCCGGCAGCGCCAACCGGCTCAGCGCCAGCAGCGGCCCCTTGCCCGTCAGCTTGAACAGCGCCTCCTTGGCCGTCCAGCACTCCCAGAACCGCTGATAGCACCCCGCGTCGGCGTAGCGGATGTAGGCCATCTCCGCCTCGGAGCAGGCCCGGCGCATGAATTTCTCCTCCGCGCCGCGGATCACCTCCACATCCACGCCCAGCACCCTTTCGCCCACGGCGCACACCACATAGGGGCCGCTGTGACTGACGCTGACGTAGAAGGGATCGCCCTCCACATAGGGCTTGCCGTTCTCGTCCCAGCCCAGGGGCGCGCTCTCCGGCGTTGTGTTCAGCCGCGCCGCCGCGGCGCGGCGCAGCAGCAGCTCACCTGCGGCGCTCCGCTTCCGGTCGTCCTCGTTGGGGAAGTCCCCCACACGACTGCGGCGCTCCCCGTCCATCATCGCCATGGCGGCGTCAAATCCCGCCGCGTCCATCTCCTTGATATTGTACCAAAAAAGCTCCATATGACTCCCTCCGACAGATATGGTCGTATTCCAGATCATAAGTATAGCATATCCCCCGCCGCGTTTCCACTCTTTTTCTGTTGCTTTTTGCCGGATTTTGCGCTACACTGAATTTGTGTTTACAAGGAGGAATCCCCCTATGGTCTCGATCATTGAAGTCACCACGAAGCGTCAGCTGCGCCAATTCGTGGATTTTCCCAATATTCTCTATCAAAATGTCCCCCAGTTCGTCCCCGCCACCTTCGACGATGATATGGGCGACTGGGACAAAAAAAAGAACCCCGCCTTCGAGTATTGCGAAGCCCGCTGCTGGCTGGCCATGCGCAACGGCGAGATGGTGGGCCGCATCGGCGCCATCCTCAGCCACAAGGCCAACGAGAAGTGGCACACCAACCGCATGCGCTTCACCCAGGTGGATTTCATCGACGATGAACAGGTGGCCAACGCCCTGTTCGCCACGGTGGAGCGCTGGGCCAAAGCCAAGGGCTGTGACGAGGTGCACGGCCCCCTGGGCTTTACCGACCTGGACCGCGAGGGCATGCTGGTGGAGGGCTTTGACCGCCGCAGCTGCTTCTTCACCTATTATAACCACCCCTACTATATCGACCACCTGACCCGCCTGGGCTACGTCAAGGACGTGGACTGGATCGAAAATCTCATCCAGGTGCCCACTGACGAGGCGATCATCGAGCGCTGGCACAAGCTCTCCGACTTCGTGGCCAAGCGCTGCAACCTGCATGTGTTCCATCCCAAAACGCGGCTGGACTACTTCGGTCTCGTCCCCCGCTTCTTCAAGCTGGTCAACACCTGCTACGCCCCCCTGTACGGCACCGTGGAGCTGTCTGACAAGCAGATCAAGCGCTACAGCGCCAAGTTCGCCCCTCTGGTCAATCCCGACCTGGCCTTCTTCATCATGGACGAACATGAGGAGATGGTGGCCATGGGCGTGGCCGCCCCCTCCATCGCCAGCGCCCTGCAAAAAAGCCGCGGCCGCTATCTGCCCACCGGCTGGATCGATCTTTTGAAGGCCTTCCATAAAAACGACACCATCGACCTGCTGCTGATCGCCGTGCGGCCGGACTACCAGCGAAAGGGCGTCAACGCCATGATCCTGTACAACGCCATGCTGGGCTGCCACAAGCTGGGCATCAAAGAGGCCGAGACCGGCCCCATGCTGGAGACCAACCAGAAGGTACAGGCCCAGTGGAAGGATTTCGAAATCGAGCAGCACAAGCGCCGCCGCTGCTTTGTCAAGAAGCTGAAGTGATATGCAGAACTACAAATTTACCATTGCCTATGACGGCACCCGCTTCTTCGGCTGGGAGCGCCAGCCGGACAAGGACACCATCCAGGGTAAGCTGGAGGCCGTGCTGACCCGTCTGGCAGGCAAGCCGGTGGAGATCATCGGCGCCGGCCGCACCGACGCCGGCGTCCACGCCCGGGCCATGGTGGCCAACGCTGCGCTGGAGGTGAAGGAGTCGCCGGAGGAGATCCGCGACTACTGCAACCGCTACCTGCCCGACGCCATCGCCGTGCGGGAGGTCAAGCCCTGCGCCCCCCGCTTCCACGCCCGCTACAACGCCCTGGGCAAGACCTACCGCTACACCGTGTTCGTGGGGCCCGTCAAGCCCATTTTCGACCGGAAATACGTCACCCTCCTGCCCTACATCCCCGATGTGGAGCGGATGCGGCAGGCCGCCGCGTATGTGACGGGAGAGCACGATTTCGCCGCGTTTTGCGGCAATCCCCGCATGAAAAAATCCACCGTGCGGACGGTGGACACCATTGACATCCAGCAGCGGAAGGACCGCATCACCTTTACGTTCCACGGCAATGGGTTCTTACAGAATATGGTAAGGATCTTAGTGGGCACGCTGCTGGAGGTGGGACGGGGCTTCTGGCCGCCGGAGCAGATGCAGGCCATTCTGGAGAGCCGCGACCGCAAGCAGGCGGGCCCCACCGCCCCGCCGGAGGGCCTGTGTCTGATGAAGGTGGATTACTGAGCCGCCGTATTTTCTTGCAGCCCAAGGACAACCCTCTGGATTCTTATGCATTTTAATTGGTACATTAACCCCCTTTATTGGTACATAAACGGGCGTTATCGGTACATAAAAGGCCTTTATTGGTACACAAAAAAAACGCCGCGGACTTCCGAAGAAGTCCGCGGCGTTTTTTTATCGGTCGTCACCGCAGGCCCATGGCCAGCTCGGCGATCTGGACAGTGTTGGTGGCGGCGCCCTTGCGGACCTGGTCGCCGCAGCACCAGAGGTTCAATCCGTTGTCGCTGGTCAGGTCGTCGCGGATGCGGCCCACGAAGACAATATCCTGATCGGAGGTATCCAGCGGCATGGGGTACTGCTTGTTCTGAAGATCGTCCACCAGGCGGCAGCCGGCGGCTTTGGCGATGGCGGCCCGGGCATCGGCCACGGTGATCTTCTCTTTGGTGCGCACCACGATGGACACGCTGTGGCTGCGGACCACGGGGACGCGGACGCAGGTGCAGCTGACTTTCAGATCCGGCAGGTGGAGGATCTTGCGGCCCTCGTTCTGCATCTTCATCTCCTCGGAGGTATAGCCCTCGAAGGCCTCGCCGCCGATCTGTGGGATGACGTTATAGGCGATCTGATACTGGAAGACCTTGGGCTGGTAGCTTTCGCCCTTGCTCAGTGCGTCCACCTCGGCCATCAGCTCGATGGGGCCGCCTGCGCCTGCGCCGCTGACGGCCTGATAGCTGGAGGCCACGATGCTCTCGATGGGGCTGAGCTGGTTCAGGGCATTGATGGCCACCAGCGAGACGATGGTGGTGCAGTTGGGGTTGGAGATAATGCCCTTGTGCCACTTCACGTCCTCGGGATTGATCTCGGGGATCACCAGGGGCACATCCTTGTCCAGACGGAAGGCGCTGGAGTTATCCACAAACACCGCACCGGCCTTGACGATGGCGGGGGCGTACTGTCTGGCGATGTCGTTCTCCGCCGCGCCCAGCACCAGGTCCAGCCCCTCAAAGGCGCTGTCGGAGGCGGCCACCACCGCCACTTCGCCGCCGTTGAAGGGCAGCTTCGTGCCCGCGCTGCGCTCACTGGCGATGGGGCGCAGCTCCGACACGGGGAATCGGCGCTCCTCCAGGATCTTCATCATTTCACGGCCCACCGCGCCGGTGGCGCCCAGAATACCGACCTTAAACTGCTTCATTTTGCAACGTCCTCCTTTACAAAGCTGTCATACAGGACACGAATGGCCTGTGCAAAATCCTTTTCCTCCACGCCCACGATGATGTTCAGCTCCTCGGGGCCCTGGGTGATCATGCGGATGTTGACGCCGTGCTCGCCCAGCTTGCTGAAGATCTTACCGGACACGCCCAGACGATAGGCCATTTTCCGGCCCACCGCCGCCACCACGGCGATGTGCTCCGTCACCTTGATGGTGTCGGGCTGCACCTCCTGCTGGATCTCCCCCAGAATACTGTAGAGGCAGGGGGCGGCCTTGGCGGCCTCCACCACTAAGGAGACGGTGTCGATGCCGGAGGGGGCGTATTCCACATTGATCTGGTGCTTGGCCAGAATGGACAGCAGCTTCAGCAGGGAACCTGGCTCCGACGACATGCCGCTTTTGGCGATGGTGATGATGGAAAAGCCCTTCTTACCGGCGATGCCGGTGATGAAGCTGCCGTCCTGCTCCTCGTCGTCGATGCTGCTGAGGATCATGGTACCGGCGTGGGCGGGGTCGTTGGTGTTGCGGATGTTGAGGGGGATGTTCTTCTCCCGCACGGGGAAGACGGTGCCCTCGTGCAGCACCTGGGCACCCAGATAGCTGAGCTCACGCAGCTCGCTGTAGGTGACCTTGCGGATGGGCTCGGGGTTTTCCACGATGCGGGGGTCGGCCATGAGGATGCCGGAGACGTCCGTCCAGTTTTCGTAGACGTCGGCGTCCAGAGCCGCCGCGGCCAGCGCGCCGGTGATATCGCTGCCGCCGCGGGTCAGGGTCACCACGCGGCCGTCGGGCATGGCGCCGTAAAAGCCGGGGATCACCACCCGCTGGCCGTCCGCCGCCTTGCGCAAGGCCTCGTAGCTGGCCTCCTGATCCACGGTGCCGTCAAACTTGAACCGCAGCCACAGCGCTGCGTCCAGGAAGGTATAGCCCAGATACTCCGCCATCAGTCGGGCGGCGAAGTATTCGCCGCGGGAGGCCAGATACTCCTCGTCCGCCTCGCCGGCGCACATCCGCTGCCACAGGGCGTCAAACTCCGGCGCAAGGTCAAGGGTCAGGCCGCAGTCATCGGCAATCTGCTGATACCGCTGGCGGATGAGGGCGAAGATCTTTTCGCAGCTGACGCCGTATTTCAGGTGGGCGCTGCACAGATAGAGGAGGTCCGTGACCTTGTGGTCGTCCTTATACCGTTTGCCGGGGGCGGACACCACGATGACGCGGCGGGCGTCATCCGCCTCTACAATAGCCTTGACTTTGGCGAATTGCATGGCGTCAGCCATGGAGGAGCCGCCGAATTTTGCTACTATTAACATATAAATCGTCCTTTCGTGGGGTGCAAAGTGTTTTCGCCCGTGGACAAATAGACAATATTTGTTATTTTGTATTTCAGTAAAAAACACTTGACTTTTTATGGGAAACAATATATCATAGCCATCATGAAAATGCAAGGCCAAATTTTTGCTTTCTTCGAAAAAATTTTTGGCAAGGTGATACGGAGGATAGATCCCATGATGGAATACCAGAGCACACGAAACGAAGCATTGCACGCCACGGCGGCCCAGGCGGTCCTGCAGGGACTGGCCCCTGACGGCGGACTATATACGATGCCCTCCCTGAGCGAGATCGCCCTGGACTGGCGGGCGGTGCTGCAGCTGGACACGCTGGGCATGGCGCGGGAACTCCTGACGGCGCTGCTGCCCTCCTTTACCAAGGAGGAGATGGAGGAGCTCGTCCACGCCGCCTATGACGGCAAATTTGAAACGGACGAGCTGACCCCCACCGTTCCCGTGGGGGAGGACGCGGTGCTGGAGCTGTTTCGCGGCCCCACCAGCGCCTTTAAGGACGTGGCGCTGAGCATGCTGCCCCGGCTGATGACCGCCGCCCGCGAGAAGTGCGGCGTGAAGGACGAGATCCTGATCCTGACCGCCACCAGCGGCGACACGGGAAAGGCCGCCATGGCGGGCTTTCAGGACGTGGCGGGGACGAAGATCATCGTGTTCTACCCCTACGGCGGCGTCAGCGCCGTGCAGCAGCGGCAGATGGAGAGCCAGGCGGGCCGCAATGTGTGCGTGTGCGCCGTGCGGGGGAATTTTGACGACGCCCAGACCGGCGTAAAGGAGATTTTTGCCGCGGTGGAGCAGGGGCACCTGCTGGCGGGCAAGGGCGTGGGGCTGTCCTCCGCCAACTCCATCAACATCGGACGGCTGGCCCCCCAGGTGGTGTACTACTTCCGCGCCTATGCCGAATTGTGCCGCACGGGCAGGATTCAGGAGGGCGACAAGGTGGATTTCGCCGTGCCCACCGGCAATTTCGGCGACATTCTGGCGGGCTATTTCGCCCGTGAGCTGGGGCTGCCTGTGGGGCGGCTGATCTGCGCCAGCAACGCCAACGACGTGCTGACGGACTTCCTGCGGACGGGGCGGTATGACCGCAACCGGCCCTTCTATAAGACGGTGTCCCCCTCCATGGACATTTTAGTGTCCAGCAATCTGGAGCGGCTTTTGTATCTGATGAGCGGCGACGCGGCGCTGGTGGCGGAGCTGATGGCGGAATTGAAGGACAAGGGCGCATATCAGGTGCCCGACGCGCTGCGGGAGAAGATCCAGCGGGTATTCTGGAGCGGCTGCTGCGACGACGAGGCCACCAAGGCGGCCATCGGACGGCTGTGGCGGGAGCAGCACTATCTGGCGGACACCCACACGGCGGTGGCCTGGCAGGTGGCGCAGGATTACAAGGCGGCGTGTCCCGACCACCATTTCGTGGTGGTGCTGTCCACGGCGTCCCCCTATAAATTCCCCGCCGCGGTGCTGGAGGGGCTGGGTGAGACGCCGGAGGCGGACGAGTTCGCCGTGATGGAGCGGCTGCACGCGGTCACGGGCGTTCCCGTTCCGGCGGGGCTGGCGTCGCTGCGTCAGGCCGCGGTGCGGCATCGGGACGTGATCGACCGGCAGGAGATGCTGGACTATGTTTTGAAGAAAGTGGGGGAAGCGGTATGGAGCGAGTGACCATTCGTGTGCCGGCCACCACCGCCAATCTGGCGGCGGGGTTCGACGTATTGGGCTGCGCGCTGGGGCTTTACAATACACTATCCTTTACACCGGCGGAGCGGCCGAGCTTTTCCGGCTGCGACGAGCAGTATCAATCGGAGGAGAATCTGGCCTATGTGGCCTATGCCCGGGTGTGGCGGGAACTGCGGCGGGCGGAGATCCCGCCGGTGCACATCCACATCGAGGCGGGCATCCCCGTGTGCCGGGGGCTGGGCTCCTCGGCTGCGCTGATCGCCGCGGGGGCCATGGCCGCCAATGTGATGGCGGGCAAGCCCTTTGACAAGCGCCAGCTGCTGGCGCTGACCACTCCCATCGAGGGACATCCCGACAATCTGGCGCCGGCGCTGCTGGGGGGGCTGACGGCCTCGATGCTGCTGGGGGGGCAGGTATACACGGTGGAGTATCTGCCCCATCCGGAGCTGCGGTTCGTGGCGCTGTCGCCGGACTTCCCCCTGAGCACCCATGAGGCGCGGCGGGTGCTGCCCGCCATGGTGGCCCACGGCGACGCGGTGCGCAACGCGGGGTATCTGGCGGTGCTGCTGCGAGCCATTGAGCAGGGGGACGAGGAACTGATCGCCGCGTCTTTGCAGGACCGGCTGCACCAGCCCTACCGGCGGCGGCTGATACCGGAGTATGAGAAGGTGGAGGCGCTGGCCCATCAGAATGGCTGCCACGCCGTGTGCATCAGCGGCGCGGGGCCCACGATCCTGTGCATCACCCGCGATCCGGCCTTTGCCGGACGGATGGAGCGCGCCGTGCTGCCGCTGGATCACCATTGGCAGGTGCGGGATCTGCCGGTGGATTATCACGGGGCGGTGAAGCTGTCCACCTGATGATGATAAAAAAGGGGCGCAAGCCCCTTTTTTTCTTTCAAATTGGCGGTTGCTATCCCGATGGCGGTATGGTATGATGACCGCAGAAAACTGTCGAAGGAGGACGGAGGTTTGCAGGCATTATCCATCGCGTTTCACGCCATCGTGCCGCTGTTTCTGATCATCGCCGTAGGCTACGCCGTCAAGCGGCTGGGCTGGATCGGGCCGGAGGAGGTGCGCCGGTTCAACAAGGTGACGTTTTACACCTTTATGCCGGTGATGCTGTTCTATAACATCTATACCTCTGACTTTTCCCAGGCGGTAAGGGCGCCCTATGTGGTGTTTGTGGTGGGCATGGCGCTGGGGATGGTGCTGCTGTCCTTTGTGATCACGCTGCTGGTGGAGAAGATCCCCCAGCGGCGGGGCGTGATGATCCAGGCGGCCTTTCGCAGCAATTTCGTGCTGCTGGGGCTGCCTATCGCCATGGAGCTGCTGCCGGAGGGCAATTTCGGCGTGACGGCGCTGATGATCGCCATTGTGGTGCCCATTTACAACGTACTGTCGGTGGTGGTGCTGGAATATTTTCGGGGCGGCAGGCCGAAGCCCGGGGAGGTGCTGCTGGCGGTGGTGAAAAACCCGCTGATCATCGGCTCCGTCGTGGGGCTGCTGGTGCAAGGGCTGCACATCACGCTGCCGGAGGTGCTGGTGTCCTTTTCCGGAAAGATGAACAGCGCCGCCACGCCGCTGATCCTGCTGCTGTTGGGGGCGTCCTTTGAGCCTTACGGCATGGCCGCCTACAAAAAGGAGCTTCTGGTATGCGTGGGGCTGCGGCTGGTGGTGTTCCCCGCCGTCATTCTGACGCTGGGGGCGGCGCTGGGGCTGCGGGACATCGAATTTGTCACGCTGCTGGCCATGACCGCCGCGCCCACCGCCGTCAATTCCTTCAACATGGCCCAGCAGCTGGGCGGCGACAGCCAGCTGGCGGGCAGCGCCGTGGTGGTGTCCACCGCCGCGTCGTTTTTCACGCTGTTTATATGGGTCACCCTGTTCAAGCAGCTGGGGATCTTTTGATACCACAACAAAGGAGAGTGCATGATGAAACGACCGGAGATCCATGGATCTGTCTTTATCGCGCCCACCGCCACGGTGGTGGGGGACGTCCGCATCGGCGCGGGGTGCGGCATATTTTTCGGCGCGGTGATCCGCACGGAGTGGGACGGCATCCGCATCGGCGAGCGGACCAACATTCAGGACAACTGCGTGCTGCATGTGGAGCGGGGGATCCCCCTGCGGGTGGGCGACGGCTGCACCGTCGGCCACAACGCCATTCTGCACAGCTGCACGGTGGGGGACAACACACTGGTGGGCATGGGCGCCATCGTGATGAACGGCGCGGTGATCGGCAAAAACTGCATCATCGGCGCAGGGGCGCTGGTGCCGCAGAACGCGGTGATCCCCGACGGGTCGCTGGTGTTGGGAATGCCCGCCAAGGTGCGGCGGGCCGTCACGGAGGAGGAGATGGCCGCCAACCGCGCCAGCGCCCAGATGTATCAGGACGAGGCGGCGGAGTACAAGGCATACTACGAAAAATAGCAAAACGGACATAAAAAGACAGGCTGCTGCGAAAGCAACAGCCTGTCTTTTCATTGGATTCAGAATTCCTTTTTCTTACCCATCAGCACGGCGCTGCCGGAGAGGGAGAGGGCGCTGAGGCCGATGTAGAGGGCGATACCGGCGTCAAAGGTCTTGGCGGAGGTAACGTCATTGCCCTTTTCAGGGGTCTCGGTAGTGGTAGTAGTGGTCGTCGCAGGATAGCGGCGGTTGGTATGGGCGGGGGCGGCGGGCTCGGGATCGGGGGTGGGGGTGGGGGTGGGAGCGGGGGTCTTCGTAACAACGGTATACACACCGTCATCCAACACCAGCGTGCTGCCTTCCTCGGCCACTACTGTACCGCTGATGCCTCTTATGCTTCCTTCGCCCGCTTCATCTTTCAGGGTCAAGGTCTTACCGGTGCTGACCACCAGGCCGTTATTGCCGGTAAATGCCACGTTTTTGCCGTTCAGGTCAATGGTAATATTGCTGTTGATGGTCAGATCACCTGCATAGTTCTTGCTGCGCATCAGCTTTACAGTTCCACCCTCGCCAGCGGCGGCAATGGCATCGCTCAGATCCGCATACAGCGTTCCATTCACCATAGCGTCATACTGGGTCTCCAGCGTCAGGCTTTCGTCGCTCTTCCACACCTGACCAGGCAGTTTCACGGGGTTGCCGCTGCTGTCCTTCACCGTAGAACCTTCGGGCAGACCAGGGGCATCGTTGTAGACTGCCGTTACCAGCGCGGCTGTGTTGCCGGACTTGGTATTGCTGTCCATCACCAGATCAAACTTGGCATTCGCACCCAGGTACAGGCCAATGTTCTTGGTGCTGGTATCATCGCTCCGAGCGGAAATATCAAAGCTGTTGCCGGTGACAGTCACCGTGGTATCCATTTCCCAGTGGGCAATACGCTCAAACTTCACGGGACGGGTACTGGTGACGGTATTATTCTTAAACACAATGCTGGTCAGGGAACGGAAATCACTGCCCTGGCCCTCGTTATCCTCCTTTGTCCAGTTACCGTAGGCAGGACGAATCCAGGTGGGGTTGGAGTTGTTGGCGCTTTCGCTGTTGGTATAATTTGTAAAGGTGCAGTGATCAAACGTCAGGCTCTGGCTGGCGATAGCGCCCACGATAATGCCGTTGAAGGTGCAGTCCTTGAACTCAATGCCGCCCAGTTGGCTCCAGGGGGAGGTATACAGCTGATAGTTGAAGCTGAACACATTGTTGAACGTAATGCCCTCAAACTTCACAGTGGTGTAGGCAGGAACGGCCAGCAGTAAATCAGTACCGATATTATCAATATCTACGTAACCAGTAACACCGCTGGTAATAGACTTACCCACAAAAACCACCGTCTTGCCAACTGCCGCATCGCTATACTGGCCGTTCTTTGCGCCGGGGGCCCCGTAGTAGTTCATTTTGGTCTGGTCTCTGTCAGAATTATCTGCCGTACCGTTGCCAAGCACTCCATGGTTCGTGTAAGTATATTCGTCTACATCGACATACATTGTACCGCCAAGGGCTTTTTGAGCGTCAATATACTCTTGGCGGGTCATGGCATTAAACTCGTCCAGCGTATAGGGGTTCGCTGCGCTGCCCTTTTCGCCATCTGCCCAGGCCAGGGTGGTAAGGCTCAGGGCCATGACCAGGGCCAGAAGGACACTTAGGATCTTCTTCATGATTGGTTCTCCCTTTCAAATTTTTTGATATCCGGCTCGTTTCAATCAATTGGAAATTGAAACGGCAACGGCCCATGGGCCGTTTGATACATGTTTGATTATAGCATGGTGCGGAGAAAAGTCACGCTTTTTCGGGAATTTTTGGTGGGTTCTACGTTTTGCACAAATTTGCGGTTGGAGTGTTGTGGGATTTGACGGATTCGTGGGGGACAATCCCTCCGTCGCGGCGTGAAGAAAACATGCCGGTGGCATGTTTTTAGCCGCGATCTCGGCGGCTATGCCGCCGTAGCTGCCACCTCCCTCACAGAGGGAGGCTTGGGGTGCGTTTACCGTGCGGCGGGGTGAGGGCACCCCGCCCTACGGATTTTTAACGTGCCCTCTGCGTTCAACGGCGGGGCGTCGGGGACGCCGCCCCCTACGCAACGATCACCGCAGCATCTTGCGGCTTTTCCACCGCATCCTTTTACGGCAATCCCTCCGTCAGCGTTTCGCGCTGCCACCTCCCTCTGCACAAGGGAGGCTTAAAAAAGCACCCTTGCGGGTAGCTGTCCATAAAACAGGTTTCACGAAACAAATAATATGGCAGTTGCCGGACAAGGGTTGCTGACAAAAAGGGGTATGTGCCGTTAAGACACATACCCCTTTGCTTTTTTGCCGTTTTAAAGGTTGATTATGGCTGATTTTTTGCCGTCACGCGTCTTTCGGAGGGCGCTTGATGGGATTTGCCGCCCTACTTGAAAAGTGGGCTGAAACAGTCGCTTTGCCAAAGAAAAGTGAGAGCTATGTATTATCCAGAGGATACTGCAAGGAAGATTAGTTCGCGTTCATGCCGAGAGGCTCATAGGTCAGCAGCTTTTTCTTCCAAAGGGTCTCCGTTTGGATCACTTCATCGGGCGTCACGGCCTTTGGCAGGAGCTGCAAAATCGAGAACTGGAAGTGCGTATACCTATCCGGGTAGTCGCAGAGCAGCTCCTTCATCAGCTTGTTGTCGCCGTGCAGTGACTTCACATAGTGCGTCCAGCACCCCAATAAGCCGCCCTTGCCGTAAGCGGAGCCAACATATGAAGACCCTCATTGTGATGATGAGGACGAGGAGATGGGCAGGCGCATCTCTCAGGTAGCGTTTGTCGCGTATCAGCAGGCCAAGATGAAAGGCCTGCCTGTGGCCCGTTATAATGCAGAGAAGAAGGCTGCGTATCTGCTGTACCCCCGACGGACACCGCGAATATGTGGACAAGCCACCTGAGAAAGCGTTGCCATCCGCTGGACTTGCGCCGCAAAATCATGTACAATGGGAGCAGAAATTCACAAAAGAGAAAGGACGAACGACCATGACATATACCTCCGCACAGGCCAACAAGCTGCTGAAAAAGCTCAACGACGAGCACGCCGACCTGCTGGACAAGGAGAGCCGCAGTAAGGATTTCCGCGCCGCCATGGGTGAGGACGTGGAGTCCGTGCGCCCCGCCTACGACTACGCCGACACCCAGAAGAAATTAGCGGAGTTGGAGCAGCGTATCCGCAGGGTGAAGCACGCTATCAACGTGTTCAACGCCACCCATGTTATCCCTGAGTTCGGTATGACCATCGATGAGATGTTGGTCTACATTCCCCAGCTGACTCAGCGCAAGAACAAGCTGGCCGATATGAAAGCCCGTCTGCCCAAGCAGCGAGTGGAGGAGCAGTATGGCCGGCAATCCAACATTATCGACTACTCTTACGCCAACTACGATCTGGCGACAGTGGAAGCCGACTATGAAAAGGTCAGCGACGAACTGTCCCGCGCCCAGCTGGCACTGGACGCTGTGAACCAGCGGGACACATTTGAACTGGCGGAGTAAAAACCGTTCCGTCGCGCTGTTCGCGCCGTTTTAAAATTACAAGTGGTGACCTCCGACCGTGTTCAATGTTGCTGCGGAGGCGGGTTATTCTATTTGTTATTGGGTTATGTGGCTCGTGTTCCATGTTTCGGGCCGTTGCTGTAACTGGCTGCGGAAGCTGCGAGAAAACTTTTCCCCGGAGGTCGAAGTACGGTTATAGACCTCCGGCTTTTCATCAGAAAAAGTGTGCAATGATTGCACGCTTTACTGGCGGAGGATGCAGTGCGGCTCGTGCGTGAAGGGCATTCGCCGATCCTGCTGACGGAACGAAAAGAACATGCGGCGCAGCTGGCCGCGCTTTTGGAGGGACAAGTACAGAACGTCTTTCTGTTGGTAGGAAGCGACAGACCAAAGGAAAAGCGGGAGAAATTGGCCGCGTTACAGGCGATACCGGCCAGTGAAGAGGTTGTCGTGGTGGCCACGGGAAAGTACATCGGAGAGGGATTTGATGCTCCGCGATTAGACACTTTGCTGCTGGCGATGCCGATTTCGTGGCGCGGAACACTGGCGCAGTACGCCGGTCGGCTTCACCGGAATTACGAGGGCGAGCACGAGGTTCGTATCTACGACTATGTGGACGTCCATATCCCCATGCTGGAGCGGATGTATCACAAACGGCTGAAGGGCTACGCGGAGTTGGGGTATCAGGTGAAGTTCGGCACATCGGATGAGCCTGTCAGCATGATCTATGACAGGCATGGTGCCATGCCCGCGTTTGAGCAGGATCTGTCCGACGCAGCGCAGAGTATTGTGATCGTCAGCCCCTATCTGCAAAAGGGACGTGTCGGGCGTCTGCTGCCGCTTTTGCAAAGCACCATATCCCGTGGCGCAAAGATCACGATACACACCAGTGACGACGATGCACGTGTGGCAGAGATTACCACAGCCGTTGACGCGCTGCAATTGGTCGGTGCGGAGGTAATCCTGCGCAAGGGTTTGCAGCAAAGATACGCCGTTTTGGATGAGCGTATCGTCTGGTATGGCAACGTAGATCTTCTGGCCTTCGGGCGAAAAGATGCAGATGTGCTCCGCTTTGAGAACGCGGACATTGCAGGGGAATTGCTGTCACTGATAGACGAATCAGAGTGCGAACAGTTGATGATTGCGGATTGATGGAGGCCTTTACCAACAAGAGGGCGTCGCTTATGGCGACGCCCTCTTGCTGGATATTGCACACTTAAATGGTCAAAGAAACCTTTGTTTCCTCTGATACCAATGCCGCGGCCTACCTCAAATAAGTCAAAGCGATCTGATACAAACGGCACGGAACTCCGTGCCGTTTTTCATATTACTGCTTATTTCCAAGTCTTATCTGCATATATTTTGAAAAAGTATATGCAGATAATTTGGATAATAGGTAAGCCTCATCCGACTGCCACCTCAACTTTTTTGCCGCTGAAGGCCACGCCGTATTTATAAATCGTTTTGACTCCGGCGGTCGTCAACTCGGTCTCATATTTCTTGTCGTTGATCTGCTGCAAGGCCGTCTCGGACAGCTTTTTCAGCTTCTCGTCGCTGCAATTCTTCTCCGCTTTCAGTTCAATCAGAATGCCCGGAAGTCCTTTTTTCGTGGGCTTCAACTGAATGTCATAGCGCCCGTCGCCGGATTCACGGTTGGAGGTCACGAAAGCGCCGCCAAGCAGGGCGCACAGCCCCAGCATAAAGCCGTGGTAGAAATTCTCCCCGGCAGTATCGAAGGAGCTGACCGACTGGGTCAGCAGCGTCTGTATCTGCGCTTTCAGCCGTGCGTTATC
>CAKTMO010000011.1 GCA_934573935.1 uncultured Oscillospiraceae bacterium
CAACGTATCATATCCCTCATCATGGCCCTGGTCATGACCCTCACCCTGCTCCCCACCCCCACCTGGGCCACCACCAAAGCGGAGCCCCAGATCGCTCCGGATCAGGCGCAGGCGCAGGATCAGGCGCAGGAAGCACAGGAGGAACAAACCCCTGTGCAGACCACCTCCTCGCAGGATGAGCCGGTGAAGGAGGAGACCTCCCAGACGGCGGGGAGCTTCCTGCTGCTGGCCGTCAATAATGTGGGCGTCATCATCGCTCCGGAGCCGGTCAGCTATACCGCCGGACAGACCATCGCCCAGGCGCTGGCCGCCAGCGGCCACCGCTTCACCGGCCTGAATACGGAGACGAGTCAGGAGGCTTTCATCTCCGCCATTGACGGCGAGACCGGCAAATTCCTCCGCACGGACGAGACGGGCGATTACCAGCTGGCCCGTCCGGCCTCCGATGTCAAAGCGATAATGTTCCTCACCTGCCTGAGGGAGATCGACGGGGAAACGGCGGCAGCCGTATACCAGCTGGCCTGCGCCATGCTGGCGTGGCAGCAGGCCGAGAAGCCGGTGCAGCGCTACTCCCAGGGGGAATATGACAAGGCGAAAACGGCTCTGATCGCCGGCGGCGACTTTGCGGCACAGGCCGCAGCGCTTACCGCGAAAATGGCCGAGTACCAGCAGTACATAGATGCGGACAAGATCCCGCTGAACCTGTCCTTTGCGGGGCTGGACGGCTCGTCCGTGACAAGCTATACCTTCACCGCGGAGGATATCTATGGCAATTCCTATTCCTTTACGGATACCCAGCCGGTCCTGTCCGCCGGACGCTATACCTTTACCCTGACCGCGGGCTATAACGGCGCCGCGGGCGAAATGACCGTGGATGCGGCGGGCAATGTCACCATCGGCGGCGACACCGTGACCACGCTGCGGCTGCCCCAGGGCCTGGACTGGATCGCCGAACCGGTCCTGCTGGCCAAGGAAAACGGCACGCCGTGGGAGGACGCCTATCCCCAGCAGAGTGACCTGGACGCCCACACCGCCACGGTGCTCCTGCCGGATACGGTGGGCCCCAAGCGGGGCAGCCTGTTCCTGTACGGCGTCACCGGCAAGAATCTGCAAAACTATCAGTGGGAAGGCTATGACGTGGTGCTCTACGCCATGTATCAGGACGTGTCCGGCAGCGAGACGGAGCAGTCCCGCCGCTGGGAGATGCCCAATCAGGCCCTGACTGACGCCGTCAACGCCGACATGCAGGATACCGACCTGCGTCTGGAGGCCCGCGCGGAGATCGACGGCTATACCGCCTACCAGACCTGGCAGCTGTCGCTAAAGCGCACCCCCACTCTCTCCGGTCTGGATGTCACGGCGGGCGACGTCCGGCAGAACATCGGCTTCTCCAGCGCCGTCAAGGAGTACCACTGCACCGTCACCACAGCCAACGTGGTGCTGCATCCCGTCTGCCCCAGCAGCTATACCGTCACGGTGAATGGCACTCCTCTGGAGGAGGACGGCAGCTATACCCTTCCTCTGGAGGCAGAGGAGACGACCGCCGTCATCACAGTATCCGCGCCGGAAAGCCAGCAGACGACCACCTATACCCTTACCATCGCCAAAACAGCCGCCGTGCCTCTGACCGTAGTGCACGAAGCGGGCGTGACGGTACGGATCTATAACGCCGCTGGCACGCAGATCGGCCAGGACGATAACGGCACCTATCCCCTGACCCCCGACGGCAGCAGCTACACCTGCATCGCCACAAAGGACACCTATTACCACACCAAGATGGTCTTTTCCGCCCCCAAACCCGCCGACAGCGGCCTGACCATCCAGGCAGTCACCCCGACAACGGAAAACCACCTGACCAACCTGAAGCTGACCTACGACAACAAAGACGCCACCGTTTTCCTCCGTGCCGA
This sequence comes from uncultured Oscillospiraceae bacterium, assembly GCA_934573935.1. Classification (GTDB taxonomy): domain Bacteria; phylum Bacillota; class Clostridia; order Oscillospirales; family Oscillospiraceae; genus Vescimonas. Next base: position 1,911 of record CAKTMO010000011.1, read on the forward strand.
GGACTTCCAAACAGAGAAGCACCAATACGACGGCGTCAAGATGGACGATTTCTACGCCCGTATGTATGTCACTGCCTCCGCCGATGCGGGCTACACCATCACGGCCCAGACCACCGACGGCGGCGAGATCCCCGTCGGCACGGCGGCGACGCTGCTTTCCGACAGTGTGAAGGAGGGACCGGACCCCTTCACCCTGACGGTCCGCGTTTTCCGCGCAGAGACCGTGCAGGGAAAAGCGGTGACGTACGAGCAGGACTATCTGGTGAACTTCATCCGCCTGCTGACCCTGTATGACGCGGAACTGACGGTGGAGGGCGCGGAAACCCCCTTCTATCAGACGGAGGACGGCAAAGCGACCGATAACGGCTACTTTGACAACGAGGTCTATACCTATCAGGCCACCATCCTGGCCTCGGCCCGCAGCGCGGAGCTGATCGTCGAACCCTTCCTTGCGGACTACCGTGTACAGGTCGGCGGCAAAACCTATTCCCCCCAGACCGATCCGGAGACCGGCAAAGCCGCGGAGACCATTACCGTCCCCCTGTCCCTCTCCGGCACGCTGGACAGCGAGACCTTCACCCTGCGGGCCGATGCGGACGGCGTTCACTCCGCCCGTGAATATACCTTTACGTTCCTGAAAGGCGACCCCGTCGCCACCACCATCACCGTCACAGACACGAAGGGTGCGCCCCTCTCCGGCGCGCTGGCCGCCGTCTATGACGACCGCAGCCACACCCGCGTCTGGCCGGAGAAGGACGGCAAATTCTATCTGGTGGACGGCATTACCTATACCTGCGTAGCCACCTGCCCCGGCTATGTGGGGCAAGAGATCCCCTTTACGGCAGGCGACAGCCAGAAGCAGCAGACCATCCGGCTGACGGCGGCCGAAGCCTCCGTGCACGGTGAGGGCGTAAGCTCCGACTGGCCCTACTTCCGGAAAAACGAGGACAACAACGGCGTTGTCAACGTCGAAACGCCGTGGCTGCGGGAGGAAACGGTGCTCAGCTGGGCCAATAAGCTGGGCGACGGCTTTGGCGCCAGCGCCCTCAGCAGCCCCATCCTCATCACCCAGGACGGCGTGGATTACCTCATCGTCTACAGCTCCACCACGCTGTTCAAGGTAGAGGCCGTCACCGGTGCCGTGGTGGCCACGGGCGCCATGTCCGCCGCGTCCGACTATGCCATCACCTCCGCCACGTTTGGCGACGGCATGCTGTTCGTGGGCCTGGAAAACGGAACCGTGCAGGCCTTTGACGCCGACACGCTGACCTCCCTGTGGATCTACCGCGACCCCCTGGCCGGCCAGCCCAACAGCCCCCTGACCTACGCCGATCACTGCGTCTATACCGGCTTTTGGAACGATGAAACAGAGGACGCCAACTTCGTCTGCCTGACCACCACCGACGAGGATCCCGACCGCTCCGACGAGACCAAGCTGGCCCGCTGGGCCTATACCGCCAAGGGCGGTTTCTACTGGGCAGGGGCCTATGTGGACCCCAACGGCCGCTTCCTGCTGGTGGGCACGGACGACGGCGACGCCTTCTGCGTCAGTTCCACCTCCGCGCTGCTGTGCCTGGACCCCGCCACCGGCAAGACGCTGGACAAGCTGGAAAACCTGAAGGGCGATATCCGCTGCAGCATCACCCGGGCGGACGACTGCTTCTACTTCGTCTCCAAGGGCGGCTGCTTCTACTTCGTCTCCAAGGGCGGCTGCTTCTACTCCGTGGCCATGAATGCCGACGGCACCGCCTTTGACCGCGAGAGCCTCTGGAAAGTGGATCTGCAAAATGGCGGCAGCAGTGACGCCACCCCCGCCATGAGCACCAGCACGCCGGTGATCCGTAACGGCCGCGCCTATGTGGGCGTGTCCGGCACCTCCCAGTTCGGTGCCTACTCCGGCCACAATATCACCGTCATCGACCTCCCCTCTCGCAAGATCGCCTACAGCGTCCCCACCATGGGCTACCCCCAGACCTCCGGCCTGCTGACCACCGCCTACGGGACGAAGACCTACGTGTATTTCTTCGATAATCTCACCCCCGGCAAGCTGCGCGTGCTGGAGGACTCCCCCAACCAGCCGGCCCCCACCCTGCTGACCAAGGAAACATATCAGAACCAGGGCAAGACCGAAACGCTGAATACCGCCTACGTGCTCTTTACTCCCCAGGAGGAACACAGCCAGTACGCCATCTGTTCCCCCATCACCGATGACTACGGCACCCTGTTCTTCAAAAACGACTCCGCCCACCTGATGGCCCTGACCAGCGCGGTAACAGGCGTCGCGGTCAAGCAGATGCCGAATAAGGTCACCTACGCCCGCGGCGAGAAATTTGACCCCACCGGCATGATCCTGACCGTCACCTACGCCAACGGCAACACCCGCGACCTGACCTTCAGTGCCGGTATCAACGACATCAACGGCCAGCCCATCACCTATTTCGCCTGCGACAGCGATACGGTGGAGGACGGCGACTTCCGTATTACCTACAAGCCCCTGCTGTACGGCAGCGACGAGCAGGGCAAGGCCACCTACCCCAGCGCGGGCGTCACCATTTCCCTGACCGTCACCAATCCCCGCGGCGACGTGAACGGCGACGGCAGAACCGATGTCTACGATCTGCAGCGCCTGTACGAGCACTGCCGCGGCATCCAGCCACTGAGCGAGGAGACGCTACAGGAGGCCGGTATCGCCGGCACCGCCATCGGCATGCAGGATATGTACGCCTATCTGACAGAGGGTGCCTGGGACGGCGGCGCGCATACCGTCAAAGTCAAGGAGTCCGCCGTCACATCGGCCCAGATCCCCCAGGGTCAGCAGTACATTCTGAAGATGAGCGACGTGTTCGCCGCCTGCAAGGATGCCCAGTATACCCTCGGCGACGGCGATTTCGGCACCCAGACCAAGCTGGCCCGCGACAGCAGCGGCAGCTGGTATCTCTCCTTCACCAACCGTGAAACAGGAGACTATACCCTGACCATCACCGCCGCCTGCGGCAGCAGAAGCTGTACCCATACCCTGACCATCACCGTCATAGAGGGAGATTCCGGCAGTCAGACCCAGTATGGCTATGACGAGACCGATGCCGACAGCGTCACTGTCTACGTCACCATCTCCAACGACGGCGTGCCCCTGATCGGGCGGGACGGTACCGTCCTCTCCCACCTGCAGGTGACCGTCCCCTATTTCGACCTGGAGTATCAGGGACTGGCGGAGTATTACCGCTATAAGACCGAAAACGGCCAGGGCTCCTACACCGGCGTTGATGTGGTGCAGCGCCCCACCCTGCTGCACCTGTACCTCTACCTGCTGGGCGTCTACTGCCAGGGCTGGAGCGTCGAGGATGTGACCCGGGGCGGCAAGACCGTTCTGAACAGCAGCAGCAATTATGTGTACCGCGATCTGCTGGGGACCACCCCCGCCGCGGGCGCGTGGAACAACCTGACGCTGTACCTCACCGGTTCCGCCACCAGCATGTACATGCAGCAGTTCTGGGGCCACGATGAAAACCTGATGTACTATCGCAACCACGTGTTCCCTCTGATGAGCGCCGGCTGGGGCGCCACCGCCGACTACATCCTGCTGTCGGATGGCGACACGGTGGATCTGGCCATGTTCTCAGACTATACGTTCCATACCAGAGGCGCCTTTGCCTGCTTTGATCAGGATCACTACACCGTCCAGGCGGGAAAAGCCCTCACCTTCCAGACCCTGAAATATGACACCAGAGACGTCAGCGACGGCGGCAGCGGCGGCATCGACCCCATTGACGAACTGGCGGTGCGGGTCTATAACGAAAATTGGCAGGAAGTGTCCATTTCGCCAAGCCCCAATGACGCTGCCTCTTATTACACCGTCACGTTTGAGACCCCGGGCACCTACTATCTGCTGGCGCTGGATCCCGATGCGGGAGGCAGAGAGGCCTGCTATGCACCGGCCACTGCCTGCGTCACCGTCCGATAACGTCACACCAAAACCGGCGGGGGCAGCGCCGCTGCCCCCGCCCTGGAGGAAAGCCATGCACCGAACCATCCATCGTGCCGCCCTGCTGTGGGCCCTGCTCCTCTCCCTGCTCCTGCTGGCCGCCTGCGGCAGCCGGTCTGATGACACGGAAGAGGCGGCGGGCAGCTGTACCGTCTCCATCTCCTGCGCCACCATATTGGATAACCGCGATCAGCTCAAGGCGGCAAAAGCGGACTATGTCCCCGCCGATGGCACGATCCTGCCGGAGACGGAGGTCTCCTTCGCCGCGGGCGAGACCGCCTTTGACCTGCTGCAGCGCGTCTGTCGGGATAACGGCATCCCCATGGAGTCCAGCTGGTCGCCCCTGTATCAAAGCGCGTATATCGAGGGGATCGCCCACCTCTACGAGTTTGACTGCGGCGAGCTCTCCGGCTGGATGTACAGCGTCAACGGAGAATTCCCCAACTACGGCTGCTCCGGCTACACCCTGCAGGACGGCGACGTCATCTGCTGGCTCTACACCTGTGATCTGGGCGAGGATGTGGGCGGCGGCTACGCCGCCGGAGGTGAATAAACACAGAAAAGCGGTGCGCTGGAACGTACCGCTTTTCTTTTTCCCGCCGCCGTGGTATACTGATCAAAGAAAACGAGGTGTTTGCCCATGGATCGCGCCCAGCTGCGCCCGAAACTGCATCTGTCCGGCATTGACAGCGCCGCCCCCGCCCTGGCCCGCCAATACGGCCTGGGCTATGAGGTCACGGCCTTCTGTCAGGCCACAGCCCTTATCGACAGCGCCGCCTTTGCCGCCGCGCGGCGGGAGACGGAGGGCGTCGCCAGCCTCTGGCTCCACGCCCCCTTTGCCGAGCTCTGCCCCTGCGCCATCGACCCGCAGGTGCGGCAGATTACGGTCCAGCGCTACCGCCAGACCATCGCCCTGGCGCAGCGCCTGGGGATTACCCGCATCGTCATCCACGACGGCTTCATCCCCTTCGTCTACTTCCCCGAGTGGTTCGTGGAGCAGTCCGTCTCCTTCTGGCGGGACTTTCTGTCGCAGGTGCCCGAAGGGATGACCCTGGCGCTGGAAAACGTCATGGACGGCGATCCCCACATGCTGGCGTCCATCGTCTCCGCCGTCAACGATCCCCGTCTGGGCGTATGCCTGGACGTGGGCCACGCCAATACCACCGTCAGCAAGACCCCCGTTATGGACTGGATCGCCCCCCTGTCCCCCTGGCTGCGCCATGTCCATATCCACAATAACGCGGGGGATTGGGATCTCCACGACCCGCTGGGTCAGGGCACCATCCCCATGGAGCAGGTGCTGGACGCCCTGCTGACCACCTGCCCCGCCGCCACCTATACCATCGAAAATATGACCTGCGCCCCGTCTCTCACCTGGCTGGCGGCGCACGGCTATCTGGGAGAGGATACACCATGACCGAGCAAGCGCTGCAAACCTATCTCGCCACTATCCGCGGCGCGGACGAGGCCGCCATGGCCGCCGCCCGCCGCCGTCAGGCCCAATTGGCCAAGCCCCCCGGCAGCCTGGGCAAGCTGGAGGATATGGCCGTCCGCATGGCGGGCATCACCGGCACGGTGTGCCCTCAGATCACAAAATGCCGCGTGGCGGTGTTTGCCGCCGACAACGGCGTGGTGGCGGAGGGCGTCTCCTGCGCCCCCCAGTCCGTCACGCTGCAGCAGGCGATCAACATGACCCGCCGCAAAACCGGCATGTCGGCGCTGGCCCAGACCTTCGGCGACGACGTGGCCGTCTATGACGTAGGCATCGCCGCCGACGTCCGCTGCCCCGATGTGATCCCCCGCAAGATCCGTTACGGCACCGCCGACCTGGCGGTGGAGCCCGCCATGACCCCCGACGAGGTCCTTCAGGCCCTCTCCGTGGGCATGGAGGCCGCCGTAGGAGCCAAGGCCGACGGTATCTCGGTGCTGGGCATCGGGGAAATGGGCATCGGCAATACCACCACCAGCGCCGCCGTGCTCTCCGTCCTGCTGGACGTGCCGGTGGAATCCGTCACCGGCCGCGGCGGCGGCCTGACCGACGCGGGCTTTGACCGGAAAAAGCAGGTGCTCCGTCAGGCGCTGCGGCTGCACCGCCCCGACAAGAACAACGTGCTGGACGTGCTGCACAAGGTGGGCGGACTGGATATCGCCGCCATGACCGGCGCATTTCTGGGCTGCGCCCACGAAGGGCTGGCCGCCGCCGTGGACGGCTATATCTCCGTGGTGGCCGCCCTGTGCGCCGTGCGCCTGTGCCCCGCCGTGGGGGATTACCTCTTCCTCTCTCACCAGTCCTACGAGCTGGGCTACGCCAAGGCGGCCCAGGCCCTGGGCCTGACCCCCTGCCTCGCCCTGGATATGCGTCTGGGGGAGGGCAGCGGCTGCCCCCTGCTGTTCCGCGTGCTGGAGGGCGCCTGCGGCGTCATGGCCCGCATGGCCACCTTCGCCGAGGCCGCCATCGAGGACGACTACCTGACCCCCATCCGCTCCGGCGACAGCTTTACCGTGGAGGACGTATGAGAATGTTATTGACCGGCGGCGGCAAAAGCGGTAAAAGCACCGCCGCCCAGCACCTGTGCCGCCATCTGGCGGCAGGCGGCCCTATGTACTATTGGGCCACCATGACCCCCCGCGACAGCGAGGATCGCGCCCGCATCCGCCGCCATATCGCCGATCGGGACGGCTGGGGCTTCCAGACCATCGAGCGCAGCACCGACCTTCCCGCCGCCCTGCCCCAGATCGACAGCCGCGGCGTCATCCTGCTGGACAGCGTCACCGCCGCCCTGTCGGAAGCCATGTTCGGGCCGGAATTTGATGCGGCCGCCCCCGAAACAGTGACGGCGGAGCTGCTGGCCATCAGCCGCCACAGCGCCCACTTCGTCTGCGTCTGCGACGATCTCTGGCAGGGGGGCGAGGACTACGCCGGCTGGACGGAGACCTACGTCCGCGGCCTTGCCCATGTCTGCCGCGCCCTGGCGGCGGAATTTGATGTGGTGTGCCACATGGCGGCAGGCCTGCCCCATGTGTGGAAGGGAGCGTGGCCCCTGTGAAAAAATGGATCGACGGCTTCTTCATGGCCTGGGGCATGTTCCTGTCCCTGCCCTGTCCCCTGAAGCGCTGGAACGAGGACGCCCGCGGCCGGATGCTGTGCTGCCTGCCCCTTGTGGGCCTTGTGGTGGGCGGCGTGTGGATGCTGGCGGCCTATGCCGCCCGCTTCCTGCCCCATCCTGTGGGCAGCCTGCTGGTCGCCGCCGCCCCGTGGCTGGTGACGGGCTTTCTGCACCTGGACGGCTTCATGGACGTGTGCGACGCGGTGCTCAGCCGCCGCGACCTGCCCCGCCGCCAGGAGATCCTGAAGGACTCCCACTGCGGTGCCTTCGCCGTGATCTCCATGGTGCTGCTGGCCCTGACTCAGTGGAGCGTGGCCCTGTCGGGGGAGAGCATATACCTGCCCGCGCTGCTGCCGATCCCCGTGGCCTCCCGCGCCTGCGCCTCGCTGGCGGTGCAGACCCTGCGGCCCATGGCCGCCAGCCAGTACGCCGCCATGGACAGAAAAAGCGGCGGTGCCGCCTTTGCCGCCGTGCTTCTGGCCGCGTCTGTGGCCGTTCCCCTGCTCCTCTGGCGCAGCAGCGCCCCGTTGGCGGCGGCCCTTGGGTATTTTCTGGCGGTGTGGTACGCCGACCGGCAGCTGGGCGGTATGTCCGGCGATGTGTCGGGCTTCGCCCTGACGCTAAGCGAGCTGTGCGGCCTTGCCGCGTTGATCTTTGTGAGGTGAACGGTATGGAACTTGTCATCGGCGGCGCCTTTCAGGGCAAGCTGACCTGGGCGCTCTCCCATTACGGCCTGACCATGGCCGATGTCTGCGATCTGGCGCGGGAGGACCCCGTCCCCGATAAAAAAATTTACTGGCATCTGGAGGCCCTGACCCGCCGCTGCGGGGATATCGCCCCCTATCTGCCCCTTTTTGAACACGCGGTGGTCATCACCCGACAGGTGGGCGGCGGCATCGTCCCCATGGACGGCCAGGAGCGCGTCTGGCGGGAACGCCACGGTGCCCTGACCCAGCAGCTGGCCCGACAGGCCACCCACGTGACCCATATTCTGTGCGGACTGACGGAGGAATTGAAATGATCCTGACCTTATTGCGCCACGGCCAGACCGAGGGCAGCATCAACGACCTGTATTACGGCGCGGCGGATATCCCCGTGCTGCCGGACTCCCTGGCGGAGCTTCACGCCCACGCCGCCCAATACCCCACCGCGCCCCGCTATTTCACCAGCGGCATGCTGCGGACGGAGCAGACCCTTCGCGCCATCTACGGCGACGTGCCCCACACCGTCCTGTCGGGCCTGCGGGAGATGGATTTCGGCGATTTCGAAATGCGCAGCTACGACCAGCTGAAGGACGACCCCGCCTTTCAGCACTGGATCACCGACAGCGAGCATCTCCCCTGCCCCAACGGCGAAAGCGCACCCCAGACCACGACGCGGAACCTGAAGGCCATGGAGACGGTGCTGGCGGCGGACACCGACGCGGTGTGCGTCATCCACGGCGGCGTCATCGCCGGCTTCATGATGACCTGGTTCGGTGGCCTCCGGGTGGATTGGTATCGCAAGGCCGGCACCGGCTATCAGGTGACCTTTGAAAAGGGCCTGCCCGTCAAATGGGTGCGGGTGCCGGAGGACATATGATGGACATCTCCCCCCTGCTGGGTGTGGAAAAAGGCGTCACCGCCCTCATCGGCGGCGGCGGAAAGACCACCCTGATGTACACACTGGCGGAGGAGCTGCGCCTGCGGGGCAGCGTCATCGTCACCACCTCCACCCATATCCGGCGGCCGCCCCAGTACCCCCTGCTGCTGACGGCGGAGCCTGCCGCCGTGTCCGCCGCCCTTGCGGAGCACGGCGTGGTGTGCGTAGCCGCCGAGGGTCCGGAGGGCAAGCTGACCGCCCCCGCCCTGTCCTTTGACGCTCTGGGTGCGCTGGCGGATTTTGTGCTGGTGGAGGCCGACGGTGCCAAGCGCCTGCCCCTGAAGGCCCACGCCCCCCACGAGCCGGTGATCCCCCCCTGCGCCCGCCAGACCATCTATGTGATGGGTGCCGACGGCTTTGGCCGCCCCATCCGTCAGGTCTGCCACCGTCCGGAGCGCTACGCCGCCCTGTGCGGCGCGCAGCAGGACGACGCCGTTACCCCCGCCCGTCAGGCTGCGGTCCTGCACGCCGAGGGCTACGATACCGCCTGCCGCTACATCAATAAGGTGGAGACGCCCCAGACCCTCCGCCAAGCCGCCGCTCTCGCGGCCCTTCTCCCCGCCCCCACCGTGGCCGGAAGCCTCTGGAAGAAGCAATACCAGGTGCTGTAGCAGCCTTTTCCCTTTGAAACGATAAAAGCAAAGCCAGCGGCCTCCAAATGAACGGAAGCCGCTGGCCTTTATTGTAATTCCTGCTCCAAGGCGTCAAATTCCGGCGTTGCGAAAAACTCACCCAACGTGATGTCCAGACCGTCACAAAGCTTTTTGATGGTGGTAATGGAAATATCCCGCCGCCGCACGTCCAACAAACTGTACACCGTGGAGGGCGTTACTCCGGACAAATTCGCCAATTCGTTGCGCTTGATCCCCCGCTGCGCACAAAGCTGACGGAGCCGCTCCGCCACCGCATCCTTCACTGTCATACGATCACCTCACGGCAATTGTAAAAAATATTACGCAACCGCGTGTATGTGCTTGCGTAATAAGAAAAATAACACAACCTCGGTTCTTCTCTTTTCACGCTTCCATCTTATCTGCAAAAAAAGATGTCTGCCCTAAGGCAGACATCTTTTTTTGCATTCGTTACGCCAACTCGGGGAAGTTCTTTACCACAGCGGCGCAGCGGGGGCACAGCTCAGGATGCGTGCTGTCGCTGCCCACGGTGGGCAGCACCTTCCAGCAGCGCAGGCACTTGGCGCCGCTGGCGGGGCGGACGGCCACGGTCAGCTCGCTGCCCACCTCCACGCGGACCTGAGACACGATCAGCAGATCGGCCAGCATGGCGCTGTCCATCTCCGCCAGGAAGGCGTCCTCGGCGCCGACGGTCAGATCCACCTCGGCCTCCAGGCTCTTGCCGATGGTCTTGGCGGCGCGGGCGGTCTCCAGCTCACCGTTGACGGCGTTGCGCAGGGCGGCGATACGGGCCCACTTGCCCATCTCCTCCTCCGACAGAGCGTACTCGGTATAGGGCTGCACCATCTCGTTGAACAGCACGTTGCGTCCGTCGTCGCTGCTGCGGTGGGGCATAGCCAGCCAGATCTCGTCGCAGGTAAAGGCCAGAATAGGCGCAAACAGGCGGGTCATGGCGTCCAGGATCAGGAACAGGGCGGTCTGGGCGCTGCGGCGCTCCAGTCCCTCAGCGGCGTCGCAGTACAGCCGGTCCTTCAGGATGTCGAAGTAGAAGGAGCTGAGATCCACCACGCAGAAGTCGTTGACCATGTGGGACACCACATGGAACTCATAGTTGTCATAGGCGGCGAACACCTTGCCGATCAGGTCGTTCAGACGGGTGACGGCCCACTTGTCCAGGGGCAGCATCTCGTCGGGCTGCACCAGCGCATCGGCGTCAAAGCCCACCAGATTGTCCAGACAGAACTTGGCGGTGTTGCGGAATTTCAGATAGTTCTGGCTCAGCTGCTTGAAGATCTCGTCGGAGCAGCGAACGTCCACATGATAGTCGGCGCTGCCGGCCCACAGACGCAGCAGATCCGCGCCGTATTTGTCAAAGATCTCCGCGGGGTCCATGCCGTTGCCCAAAGACTTGTGCATGGCCTTGCCCTCGCCGTCCACGGTCCAGCCGTGGGTGACGCACTCCTTGAAGGGAGCGCCGCGGCCCAGCGCGCCCACGGCCACCAGCAGGGAGGACTGGAACCAGCCGCGATACTGGTCAAGACCCTCGATATACATGGTGGCGGGCCAGAAGCCCTGATCCCGCTCCATGGCGGCAAAGTGGGTGGAACCGGAGTCGAACCAGCCGTCCAGCGTGTCGGTCTCCTTCTCAAAGCCGGCGGACTTGCCGCAGTGGGGGCAGGTGAAGCCCTCGGGCAGCATATCCTCGGCGGCCATGTCGAACCAGGCGTTGGAGCCCTTCTGCTCAAACAGGTTCGCCACGGCCTCGATGCTCTCCTCGGTGCACACGGGCTTGCCGCAGTCCTTGCAGTAAAACACGGGGATGGGCAGACCCCAGCGGCGCTGGCGGCTGATGCACCAATCGGTACGCTCCAGGATCATGGAGCGCATGCGGTCCTTGCCCCAGCCGGGCACCCAGCGCACATCCTCGCATGCGGCGATGGCGTCGTCCTTGAAGGAGTCCACCGAGCAGAACCACTGGGGCGTGGCGCGGAAGATGATGGGCTGCTTGCAGCGCCAGCAGTGGGGATAGCTGTGGACGATATCCTCGCTGGCAAACAGGGAGCCGTTGTCCTTCATATCCTGCAGGATGACGGGGTTGGATTCGTCGGTGGTCATTCCCTCGTACTTACCGGCGTAGGCGGTGTGCTTGCCCTGATCGTCCACAGGCACCACCATGTCCATGCCGTAGCGCTTGCAGGTCAGATAGTCGTCGGCGCCGAAGCCGGGGGCGGTGTGGACGCAGCCGGTACCGGAATCCATGGTGACGTAGTCCGCCAGCACCAGACGGGAGGTCTTGGGCAGGAAGGGATGGTCGGCCAGCATATTCTCGAAGAAGGAGCCAGGATGGCTCTCCAGGATCTCATAGCTGTCAAAGCCGCCGATCTTCATGACCTTCTCGGTCAGCGCCTCTGCCATGATATACATCTCGCCGTTGGGGGCCTTGACGACCACGTAGCTCTCGTCGGGATGCAGGGCGATGGCCAGGTTGCCGGGCAGGGTCCACACGGTGGTGGTCCAGATCACGAAATACAGCTTGCTGAGATCCAGATTCCCCATCTTGCCCAGATCGTCGTGCATGGGGAACTTGACGTACACAGTGGTGCAGGGATCGTCCTTATACTCGATCTCGGCCTCTGCCAGCGCCGTCTCATCGTGGGGGCACCAGTACACGGGCTTCAGGCCCTTGTAGATGTGGCCGTTCTGATACATCTTGCCGAACACGCGGACCTCCTGGGCCTCAAAGCCAGGATCCATCGTCTTATAGGGGTGCTCCCAGTCGCCCACAACGCCCATGCGCTTGAAGCCCTCCCGCTGCACGTCGATATAGTGGTCGGCGAACTCATGGCAGGCGGTGCGGAAGTCCGCCACGCTCATGGCCTTGTGGTTCAGCTTGTTCTGCTTGATGATGGCGGACTCAATGGGCATACCGTGGTTGTCCCAGCCGGGGATATAGGGGGTGTAATAGCCCCGCATGGCGTACATACGGGTGATAAAGTCCTTCAGGGACTTGTTCAGGGCGTGACCCATGTGCAGCGCACCGTTGGAGAACGGAGGGCCGTCATGGAGGGAGAACAGGGGCTTGCCCTCGTTCTTCTTCAGCAGCTCGTTATAAAGGTCGATCTCCTCCCAGTGCTTCAGCATGTCCGGCTCCCGCTTGGGCAGGCCGGCCCGCATGGGAAAGCCGCTCTTGGGCATGTTCAGCGTCTTTTTGTATTCCATGTCTTGTCTCCTTTTTATGTGAAAAATTTTTGTGTGCAAAATAAAAAGCGCCTTTGTCTCGTCAAGAGACAAAGGCGCTTGAAAAAACGTCCTCTGCGGTACCACTCTCGTTGCCGCGCAATGCGGCCGCTCGGTCCCACCAGCCGTGGGTGCGGGAAGATAACGGCCCGCCGCCGTCCGTGCCTACTGTGCCTTTGCCTTCAGCCGGATGCTCTGGGGTGATATCCGCGCCGCGTCTGCGTCCGCCTTGCACCAAAACGGCGGCTCTCTTCGCGTCAGACCGAGGCGCTGCGTGTCCCCTTCATCGCGTTTGTACGGTGTTTACCATGAGATATTTGATAATATAACCACTTTTTCTCCGTTTGTCAATGGCATTTTTACCAAAACGGAGCGGTTTTTCAGATAATGCCGAACATGGTCAGGATGCCCAGGATGCCCATGCCGGTGTAGACCACGCCCATGACCGTCAGCAGCACGGTGACGACGGTGTAAAAAGCACTGTTCTTCTGGGTGTGCTTGAACCGGCGGGTATAGAACAGCACCAGGCAGGTGACGCCCAGCAGCAGCGAGGAGATGTAGTTCATCAGCTGGTTGTCCTTATACACCGTAAAGCGCAGCACCAGCGTGACGCCGATGGCGGCAAACAGGGCGATCAGCGTGATGTTCAGCCACAGGGGCAGCTTGACCCGCTCCTGCTGCTTGGCCTTTTCCGCCAGCTTCTGGGTCATGTAGCTTCCGGCGCTGTAGCCGCCGTAGTTGCTGTTTTTCTTCTTGGCATGGTTGTTCTTGTTGGGATTGCCCTTCGCCTTGCGGATCTCCTCCTCGCGGTTGGCGTATTGGTTGATCTGGGAATAGACCTTGTTTTTTGCCATGGTGTCGTCTCCTTACTATTTCAAATAGGTCAGCAGCATCCGGAACATCTCGTCAGCGGCGGCGGCGCGGATGGCCGCACGGTCGCCGGAGAGGTACAGCAGCTGCACGTTGGTTTCGTTGGGGGCGGACAGGGCGATATACACCGTGCCTACCTCGTGTCCGGCGTCATCCCGATCCGGTCCCGCCACGCCGGTGACGGACAGGCCGAGATCAGAGCCCGTCAGGCGGCGGACACCCTCCGCCATAGCGCGGGCAGTGGGCTCGGACACGGCGCTGTGGACCTCCAGCGTCTCATGGGACACGCCCAGCACCTGTTCCTTCACACCGTTGGTATAGCTGACCACGCCGCCCAAAAACACCGCCGACGCGCCGGACACGTCCGTCAGGCGCTTGGCGGCCAGACCGCCGGTGCAGCTCTCCGCCGTGGAAAGGGTCAGCCCCCGCGCCCTCAGGGCGGCGATGACCTGCCGCTCCAATGTCTCGTTCATATGCGCCTCACGCCTTCGGGTACAGACGGATCATCTCGCGGCCCGCCAGCGCCTTGTCGCACAGGGCGTCGATGTCCAGTGCGGCCTCATACTCCCGCACCTGGGCCAGATCCGGCTTGGTCTTGGGATGGCGGGGGGTGAACACGGTGCAGCAGTCCTCATAGGGCAGGATGGAGGTGTCAAACGTGCCCACATGACGGGCGACGCGGACGATCTCCTCCTTGTCCATGCCGATCAGGGGCCGCAGCACCGGCAGCGTGGCCACATCGTCGCTGACCACCAGCGCCTGAATGGTCTGGCTGGCCACTTGCCCCAGGCTTTCACCGGTGACGATGGCCTTGCAGGCCAGCTCGTGGGCCAGCCGGTCCCCCAGCCGCATCATGAACCGCCGCATGATCAGGGTAAAGTGATCCTCCGGACATTTGCGGCGGATCTCCTCCTGAATTTCGGTAAAGGGTACCACATGCACCGTCAACCGGCCGCACCAGACCGTCAGCTCCTGAGCCAGCTGCAGCACCTTTTCCCGCGCCTGCTCGCTGGTATAGGGGGGCGAGGCGAAGTGCAGCAGCTCCAGCTGCACGCCCCGCTTGGCGATCATATAGCTGGACACGGGGCTGTCGATGCCGCCGGACAGCAGGCTTACCGCGTGGCCGCCCATGCCGATGGGCAGACCGCCTGCGGCGGCCTCCGCCGGACCGTGGACATAGGCCGCGTCCTCGCGGACCTCCAGATACACCGTCAACTCAGGGTGATGCACGTCCACGATCAAATGCGGAAAGGCGTCGTGCAGCGCGCCGCCCACCCACTGGCTCAGCTGAATGCTGCCCATGGGGAAGGACTTGTCGGAGCGCTTGCTCTCCACCTTAAAGGATTTGGCCGCCAGCAGCGCAGGTGCCAGATACTCTCTGGCGGTGGCGAAAATGGCCTCCTTCTCCTTGGCACAGGGCACGGCCCGTGCAATGGCGATGATGCCGAACACCTTCTTGCAGGTGTCATAGGCCGCGTCCAGATCGCAGCTCTCCTCCGCCGGCTCCACATAGATGGTGGACTGACGGGAGTAGATTTTGAACTTGCCGTACCGCTGTGTGCGGCGGCGGATGTTGCTCATCAGCTTCATCTCAAAGCTGTGGCGGTTCAGTCCCTTCAGAACGATCTCGCCCAGCTTGCAAAGAATGATCTCGTGCATGGGGTGTCTCCTTAGTTATATAGGTGTGTGGTCATTTCAAAGCCTCCCCAGTGTAAGGGGAGGTGGCGCGAAGCGCCGGAGGGGTTGTTGCCAGGCTTACTGCAGAACGACAATCCCTCAGTCAACGCTTCGCGTTGACAGCTCCCTTTACACAAGGGAGCCTTTCCGCGCCTGCGGCGCGAATGTTCTACTTCAACAAATTACTGCTTCTGTACTGGATGGCCTCCGCCAGATGCTGCACCTGAATATTCTCCGACCCGTCCAGATCAGCGATGGTGCGGGCCATCCGCAGAATGCGGTCGTGGCTGCGTCCGGTCAGCCCCAGCCGGTCAAAGGCGCCCTGCATGACCTTCTCCCCCGCCTCGTCCAGCTGGCAGTATTGCCCGATCATGGCGGGGGTCATATAGGCGTTGCAGGTGACGGCGGTGCCGGCAAAGCGGCGTTTCTGCACCTCCCGTGCGGTATTGACCCGCTGCCGCACCGCGGCGGAGGATTCCGGCTGCTCCTTGCGGCGCATGGCCTCATACTCCACCGACGGCACCTCGATATGCATGTCGATGCGGTCCAAAAGCGGGCCGGACACCCTGCGCATATACTGCTCCACCTGCTGGGCCGAGCACCGGCACCGTCCGGAGGGATGCCCGTACCAGCCGCAGCGGCAGGGATTCATGGCGCACACCAGCATAAAGCGGCTGGGCAGCGTCAAAGAGCCGGTGGCGCGGGTGATGGTCACCTGCCCATCCTCCAATGGCTGGCGCAGGGTCTCCAGCGCGGATTTGTCAAACTCCGGCAGCTCGTCCAGAAACAGAATACCGTTGTGGGCCAGGGAGATCTCGCCTGGGCGGGGGATGCTGCCGCCGCCGGACAACGACACCGGCGAGGCGGTGTGGTGGGGGCTGCGGAAGGGGCGGCTGTCTACCAGCGGATGGCTGGGGTCCGTCATTCCGGCCACGGAGTAGATCTCCGTGGTCTGCAAAGCCTCCGGCCGCGTCATATCCGGCAGGATCGAGGGCAGCCGCCGGGCCAGCATGGATTTGCCGGAGCCGGGGGAGCCCATCAGCAGCACATTGTGGCCGCCTGCGGCGGCAATCTCCAGCGCCCGCTTCACATTCTCCTGTCCCATCACGTCGGAGAAGTCCGGCAGGGGACGGGCGGGAGCGGAGGGCTCCCAGCGGGGCGTGGGGGCAATGGCGTCCTGCCCCTTCAGATGGGCCATCAGCTGGCGGACATTTTTCACGCCGTAAACGGTGACGCCGTCAGCCAGCGTGGCCTCGGCGGCGTTGGCGGCGGGGACGAACAGCTGCTTCACTCCCTGCCGGGCGGCAAACATGGCCATGGGCAGCACGCCCGTCACGGGGCGCAGATCGCCCGTCAGGCTCAGCTCCCCCAAAAAGGCGGCGTCCTCCGGCAAAGCCCGCAGCTCGCCCGCGGCGGCCATCAGTCCAAGCAGAATGGGCAGGTCGTACACCGTTCCCTCCTTCCGCACGCGGGCGGGGGCCAGATTCACGGTGATGCGGCTGACGGGGAACATAGCGCCGCAGTTTTTCACGGCGGCGCGCACCCGCTCGCGGGCCTCCTTCACCGCCGTGTCCGGCAGACCCACCACGTCAAAGGCAGGCAGCCCGCCGGAGAGCATGCACTCCACCGTCACCTCGTACCCGCTGATGCCGCTCAGCCCCAGAGATCGCACTGTGGTCACCATGTCTCCGCCCTCCTCCTCTGCTGTTTTCTCATATCAGCTTATTTTATCACACATTTGCCAAAAAGGACAATAGTTTTGTCAAAATAAGTTTCGCTGTCATGGCATGTTAGAATTCTTAACAGCAAAAATGCACTTTTAGTTTCCTGTTGCGAAAATTTCATAAAAATGCCGTTTACACTCCTGTTTTTTTGTGATATTATCCTGATACGCTGAGTTTTTCACCTTGATAAAAGGCGAAGAGAGTATGAAGGAGGTTCATAAATGGTAAGAAAGATGAAATCCATGGATGGCAACAACGCTGCCGCGCATGTAAGCTATGCGTTTTCCGAGGTAGCCGCCATCTATCCCATCACCCCGTCTTCTCCCATGGCTGACTTTGTTGACCAGTGGAGCGCCAACGGCCTGAAGAATATCTTCGGCACCCAGGTGAAGGTCGTGGAGATGCAGTCCGAGGCCGGCGCCGCCGGCGCCGTGCATGGCTCTCTGGGCGCAGGCGCCCTGACCACCACCTATACCGCCTCTCAGGGCCTGCTGCTGATGATCCCCAATATGTACAAGATCGCGGCCGAGCAGCTGCCCTGCGTGTTCCACGTGTCCGCCCGTACTGTTTCCACCCACGCGCTGAACATCTTCGGCGACCACTCCGACGTGATGGCCTGCCGCCAGACCGGCTTTGCCATGCTGTGCGAGGGCAACGTGCAGGAGGTCATGGATCTGTCCCCCGTGGCCCATCTGGCCGCCCTGGAGGGCAAGGTTCCCTTTATCAACTTCTTTGACGGTTTCCGCACCTCCCACGAGATCCAGAAAATCGCCGTCTGGGATTACGAGGATCTCAAGGACATGTGCGACATGGACGCCGTGGCCGAGTTCCGCAAGCACGCCCTGAACCCTGAGCATCCCCACATGCGCGGCAGCCACGAGAACGGCGATATCTTCTTCCAGCACCGCGAGGCCTGCAACAAGTATTACACCGCTCTGCCCGCCGTGGTGGAAAAGTGCATGGAGAAGGTCAACGCCAAGCTGGGCACCAACTATCAGCTGTTCAACTACTACGGCGCGCCCGACGCTGACCGCGTCATCGTGGCCATGGGCTCCATCTGCGACGTGGCCGAAGAGGTCATCGACTACCTGAACGCCCACGGCGAAAAGGTGGGTCTGGTGAAGGTCCGCCTGTTCCGCCCCTTCGCCCCCGAAAAGCTGATCGAGGCCATCCCCGCCACCTGCAAGAAGATCGCCGTTCTGGACCGCACCAAGGAGCCCGGCTCCCAGGGCGAGCCTCTGTATCAGGATGTGGTCACCGCTCTGGCTAACGCCGGTAAGAACGACATCACCGTCATCGGCGGCCGTTACGGTCTGGGCAGCAAAGATACGCCTCCCGCCTCCGTGTTCGCCGTGTATACCGAGCTGGCCAAGGCCGAGATGAAGCGCCAGTTCACCATCGGCATCGTGGACGACGTCACCAACATGTCCCTGCCCGAAGATCCCAACAGCCCCAACACCGCGGCAGAGGGCACCATCGAGTGCAAGTTCTGGGGCCTGGGCGGCGACGGCACCGTGGGCGCCAACAAGAACTCCATCAAGATCATCGGCGACCATACCGATAAGTATGTTCAGGCGTACTTCCAGTACGACTCCAAGAAGACCGGCGGCGTCACCATCAGCCACCTGCGCTTCGGCGACAAGCCCATCCGCTCCCCCTATTATATCAACAAGGCTGACTTTGTGGCCTGCCACAACCCCAGCTATGTGACCAAGGGCTTCAAGATGGTGCAGGATGTCAAGCCCGGCGGCGTCTACATGATCAACTGCCAGTGGGATTTCGACGAGCTGAACCACCACATGGACGCCGCGTCCAAGCGCTATATCGCCCAGAACAACATCCAGCTGTATACCATCAACGCCATCGACCTGGCTATCGAGATTGGTATGGGCAAGCGCAACAACACCATCCTCCAGTCCGCGTTCTTCTCTCTGGCCAAGGTCATGCCGGAGGAGGAAGCCATCGCCTATATGAAGGAAAAGGCCAAGGCCTCTTATCTGAAGAAGGGCCAGGACGTGGTGGATATGAACTACAAGGCCATCGACCTGGGCGCCACCGCCTATAAGAAGATCGACGTTCCCGCCGACTGGGCCAACGCCGTGGATACCAAGGAGCCCAAGCAGCTGCACGGCAAGCCTGAGCTGGTGAAGATGGTCAAGGAGATCCTGGAGCCCGTGGGCAAGATGGACGGCGACAGCCTGCCCGTCAGCGCCTTCGTGGATCACGTGGACGGCCAGTTCGAGCTGGGCGCCGCCGCCTATGAGAAGCGCGGCGTGGCCGTGTCCGTCCCCACCTGGGACGCCGCCAAGTGCATCCAGTGCAACCAGTGCGCCTATTGCTGCCCCCACGCCACCATCCGTCCCTTCGCCCTGACCGCCGACGAGGCCAAGAACGCCCCCGCCGCTGCCAAGATCGTGGACGTGAAGGCCGGCAAGGGCAAGGGTGAGTATCAGTTCACCATGGCCATCAGTCCTCTGGACTGCATGGGCTGCGGCGTCTGCATCGGTGCCTGCCCCGTCAACGCGCTGAGCATGGTGGCCCAGGAGGGCGAGCTGCCCCAGCAGGATGTGTTCGACTACTGCGTGGCCGAAGTGTCCGAGAAGAAGGATATGCAGGACAACACCGTCAAGGGCAGCCAGTTCAAGCAGCCCATGCTGGAGTTCTCCGGCTCCTGCGCCGGCTGCGCCGAGACCAGCTATGCCCGTCTCGTCACCCAGCTGTTCGGCGACCATATGTATGTCTCCAACGCCACCGGCTGCTCCTCCATCTGGGGCGGTCCCGCGGCCACCTCTCCCTACTGCACCAATAAGGAGGGCCGCGGCCCCGCATGGTGCAACTCTCTGTTCGAGGATAACGCCGAGCACGGCCTGGGCATGTTCGTCGGCCAGAACAAGATCCGCGAGGATCTGGCCGCCAAGACCCGCGAGCTGATCGCCGTGGAGTGGGCACAGCCCGCCCTGAAGGAAGCCGCTCAGAAGTGGCTGGACACCATGGATGACGGCACCGCCAACGCCGAGCCCGCCAAGGCCTACGTCAAGGCCCTGGAGGAGAGCATCTGCACCGTGGACGAGCTGGCCGCCGTGCCGCAGTTCGCCGAGCATGCTGCCGAGCTGAAGGCCAAGGGCGCCCTGCTGTGCGACTGCGCCGCCTGCACCCTGGCTGCCGACATCCTCAGCAAGAAGGAATACCTGGCCAAGAAGTCCATGTGGATCTTCGGCGGCGACGGCTGGGCCTACGATATCGGCTACGGCGGACTGGATCACGTCATCGCCTCCAAGCAGGATGTGAACATCTTCGTCTTCGATACCGAGGTGTACTCCAACACCGGCGGCCAGGCCTCCAAGGCCTCCAACATCGGCCAGGTGGCACAGTTTGCCGCCGCCGGTAAGGAAGTCAAGAAGAAGAGCCTTGCCGAGATCGCCATGCAGTACGGCTACGTCTACGTGGCCCAGGTGGCCATGGGTGCCAACCCTGCCCAGACCATCAAGGCCATCACCGAGGCCGAGGCCTATCATGGCCCGTCCCTCATCATCGGCTACAGCCCCTGCGAGATGCACTCCATCAAGGGCGGCATGATGAACTGCCAGAAGGAAATGAAGAAGGCTGTGGACTGCGGCTATTGGAACCTGTTCCGCTACAACCCCGAGGGCGAGAAGAAGTTCACGCTGGACTCCAAGGCTCCCGCCGGCGGTTATCAGGACTTCCTGATGAACGAGGCCCGCTACTCCCGCCTGACCCGCGAGTTCCCCGAGCGCGCCACCGAGCTGTTCCAGCGCAACGAGAACGAAGCCAAGGCCCGCTACGACCACCTGCTGAAGCTCATCGAAATGTACGACAAGTAAGGGATAAGACCGCAAGGTTGATCCCTGCAGTACAACGCTGTATAACGAAACAGAGAGGGCAGCATCGGCTGCCCTCTCTGTTTTCTGCCAAAAACCACCCCCGCGCCTGTCCTGTGGACAGGCGCGGGGGTTCTTATTCTATCCTCGCCGCCAGCGGCGCAGCACGGCGGGCAGGTCGTCACGGTTCTCCCGCGACACCGTCAGCACCGTCACCTGGGGATGGCGGGCGATGCGGTCAAGAAATTCGCTCTCCGCCTGCTGCAAGACGCCGATAACGGGGATCTCCCCCTCCAGCGTCCGGAACACCGCCGCCTGAAACCGGACGGCCTCCGCCTCGTGGGGCCCCAGTTCGTCCATCACCAGCAGCGCGCATCCGGCGGTGTCCGCCAGTGCGGCGCAGCCCAGCTGGTCAAAGCGCCTCGGGTCGCCGCCCTGGCCGCAGCGAAACAGAAAGTTCTCCGGCGTAAAGACCCGCTCCTTCGCCGCGGGCAGCAGATAGATGCCGCCCTCGTGCTTCACAGTGAAAAAGCCGCCCAGCGATCCGGATTCCTCCGCCAGCAGGCCGCGGGTCAGGGTGGACTTGCCCACGCCCTTGGGGCCGGTCAAAAACAGGTGCCTGCTCATATCAGTGCATGGGGCAGCCGTGGAGCTTCACGCCGGCGGCCTCCCGCCGCGTGGCCCGCACGCAGATCATCTCACCGGCGATAGACACGGCGATCTCCTCCGGCGTCACCGCCTTGATGGCGGTGCCGATGGGTGTGTGGACGGATGCAATGGCCTCCTCGCCGATGCCCGCCGCCCGCAGACGCTGGTTGACGCTGGCGGTCTTGCTGCGGGAGCCGATAACGCCGATGTAGGCGTACTCTCCCCGCAGCACCTGCTCCTGCACGGCGAAGTCGTGGCTGTGGCCGTTGGTCATGACCACCACATAGTCCTCGCCCCCCACAGGCACGGCGTCGGCCAGATGGTCAAGGTCGCAGCAGATCACCGCGTCTGCGGTGGGAAAGCGCTCCTTTGTCACCAGCTCCGGCCGGTCGTCCACCACCGTGACGCGGAAGCCCACGGTGGTCAGCAGCGGGCACAAAGCCAGCGAGCAGTGGCCCGCGCCGAACAGGATGGCCCGCTCGCCGATGGGCAGGGGCAGGGCAATGCGTGCGTCGTCCGTCTCCGGCGCGTCCCGCAGCGCAGGCGCGCCGCCGTCCAGCGCCAGCGACAGCCAGCCGGACTGCCGCAGGGCGATGCGGCGCAGCACCTCACCGGCCAGCGCGCTCCAGGCGGCGTCCTGGGCGGCGATGAACTGCAGATGTACCGTCACGTTGCCGCCGCAGACCATGCCGATGTCCTCCGTCTCGTTGCGGTGCAGCTTGTATTCGTGGATGGCGCTGCGGCGCTCCTTCAGCAGCGTTTTGCCCAGAACGATGGCGCCGCCCTCCACCGCGCCGCCGCCGATGGTGCCGCAGAGAAGGCCGCTCTCGCCCACCAGCATCTGGGCGCCCCGCCCCCGGGGGGTGGAACCGCTGTCGGCGATGATGGTACACAGCACCGTGTCGTGATGCTTTTCCATTTGATAAAGCAGGGTGGTAAAAATGTTGTTCATGGCTGCTCCTTTCGGGGGTGGGGATATTCTATAGAGTTCACGATTCAAGGCTCCTCTTGTTGCAAGGGGAGCTGTCAGCCGCAAGGCTGACTGAGGGGATAAAACGTATTCAGACAATCCCTCCGTCAACGCTCCGCGTTGCAACCTCAGCTGTGCACGCCCCAGTGTGAGCACTGGGGTGCCTTTACACAAGGGAGGCATTTTTCGCGGCAACGTGCAAGCTTACTTTCCTAAAGAATTGGCCACCAGCGCGTCATACTGCTCCTGGGTCAGGTCGCAGTGATAGAACAGCTGAAAGTAGTTGGCCGCCTCGGTATACAGGTCATAGTCCGCCGCGTCGGGATACAGCACCTTGGCCATCCACAGCATGCCCAGCAGGCGCTGGACGCTGGGGGGGAAGCCCATCCAGTTATAGGGCCCCATGGGCACCTCATAGTACGTGCCGTTCTTGATGGCGGTGATGTTCTGCCAGGTGGCGTCCTGATCCACGGTGCTGTAGATGCTGCCGGGCGCGAACAGGATCACATCGGGATTCCAGTTCAGCAGCTGCTCCATGTCCACCTCGTTGCCGCTGCCCTTGCTGGAGGGCTCGTCCACCACGGCCAGATTGTTGCTCAAGAGGTCGATGACCTCGGCGTAATAGGAACCCCGGGCAATGACGTTCAGGCCCGTGTCACCGGTGATGTACAGCAGGTTCGCCTTCTCCGCGCCGTCGGCGATGGCGGCCACCTTGTCATAGGTGCCGCGGCAGTAGTCGGCCAGCGTCCTGGCCTCGTCGGTCATGCCCAGCAGATCGCCCAGCATGGTATAGGTCTCGTCCATAGAGACCAGCTTGGCGTCGATGTGGAGGAAGGGGATGCCGGTCTGCTCCTGAAGATCGTTCATGTCCTCCACGATGGTGCTCTTGGCCTCGCCCACGTCGATGACCACCTGCGCGCCGCTGGAGAGCAGCGTCTCCAGATTCAGCTCGCCCTTGCCGCCGTACAGCTGGCCCAGCAGGGGCAGATTATAGTACTTCTCGTCCAGATACTGCTGGGCGCTCTCGTCCCACTCATTGGCCACGCCCACCAGCTTGTCGGGGCACAGGGCGAACAGCACGATCTGGGCCAGGGGGCCGGACACGGCCACCTTGTTGATCTGGGCGGGCACCGTGACCTCACGGCCGGTGGAATCGGTGAACACGCGGGTCTGGGCGGCGGTGTCCTCCTCCGCCGGAGGGGTGGGCTGGCTGCCGCAGACGGCCAGATTCAGAGTCATCACCAGAGCCAGAACCAGCGCCAGCGCCAGCAGCTTTTGTGTTTGTTTCATCGGTGATCTCCTTTTGCTTCATTGATTATCTCACTCGTCTCCCAGCGCAGCACGCCGAAACGGCGGCTCTGGGGCAGGTAGAGGGGAAACTCCTCCCGTCCCGTCTCCGTCAGCCGTGCGCGCAGAAAGTCGTCTGTGACAGGAGTGGTATCGCCGTCGCGGCGATATAATTCAAAAAACCGGCGGGCGTCGTCCAGCGTGCGGAAGGGCTGCCCCATGGGCAGCTCGCCCTCCCAGGCGCGGAAGGGGATGCCCCGGGCCGTCAGCTCCGCCGCGCCCCGGGGATAACCGCCGTGGCGGATGGCGCTCTGGGCGGCGGAAAACCGGTGGCAGCCGTCGTTGCGCATGACGGCCAGCACCGTGCCCCGGCACTGAGCCGCCGAAATGGTCAAAATCTCCTCGATATGGCCGAAGAAGCAGAACACCATGGCGTCATAGGGCTCCGGCGGCGGCAGCCGGGCGATGTCGCCGCAGCGGATCTCCACATTGCGGATCTGCCGTTTCCGGCAGTTGTCCGCCAGCAGGGACAGCGCCTTTTCGCTGACGTCCACCGCCGTCACCTGCTTCACATAGGGCGACAGGGCCAGCGATAGATGCCCTGTGCCGCAGCCCGCGTCGCAGATGCGGCCCGCCGCAGGCAGCTCCGGCGCCAGCAACGCCGCCAGACGGGCGTGGAAATCGCCCCACGCCGCGGCGTCCTCCATAAAGCGGACCTTTTCCTCATTCCATTGAAACATGACCCTCTCCCTCCATGCGGGGCGCCAGCACGGGGCCGGACGCCGTGTCGATCAGATCGGCCTCCACGCCGTAAAGCCGCGCCACCAGCGGCGGCGTCAGTACCTGACGGGGATCGCCCCAGGCAGCCACCCCGCCGTCCTTCAGCGCCAGCAGGCGGGTGGCGAAGGTCAGGGCGTGCTGGGGATTGTGGGTGCTGAGGATCACGGTGTAGCCCTCCTCCGCCAGACGCTGCACCCGCTGCAGGATCCGCAGCTGATTGCCGTAATCCAGCGCGGAGGTGGGCTCGTCCATCAGCAGCACCTGGGCCTGCTGGGCCAGCGCCCGGGCGATGAGCACCAGCTGCTGCTCGCCGCCGGAAAGGCGGGTAAAGTTTCGCTCCCGCAGGTGGGCTGCCCCCACCTGCTCCAGCGCCTCCTCCGCCCGACAAAGCTCCTCCGCTCTGGGGGACTGGAAGGCATTCAGCTGGCGGGCGGTGCCCATCAGCACCGTGTCCAGCACGGTGTAGCCAAAGGTAGGGGGATGGATCTGGGGGATGTAGGCGATGCGCCTGGCCCGCTCCCGCCAGGGCAGGTCGGAAAGGGTCGCGCCGTCCATGGCGATGCGCCCCGCCTGGGGCGTCAGGGTGCCCAGAATACACCGAAAAAGGGTGGTTTTCCCCACGCCGTTGGGCCCCAGAACAGACAGCAGCTCTCCCCGCTCCACCGTAAAGCTGACGTCACGCAGCACCGGCGTCTCGCCGTAGGCAAAGGACAGATTTTCCACAGAAAGGCTCATAACACATGCTCCTTTCTGGTCATCAGATACAGGAAGAAGGGCGCGCCGATAAAGGCGGTCAGAATACCGATGGGGATCTCCACCGCCAGCAGATTGCGGGATACGTTGTCCACCGCCAGCAAAAAGATAGCCCCCAGCAGCATGGCCGCCGGCAGCAGGCGGCGGCAGTCGCTGCCCACCAGCTTGCGGCTGAGATGGGGGATCACAAGCCCCACCCAGCCGATCATACCACTGACGGAGACGCTGGCGGCGGTCAGCACCGTGGCGCACAGGATCACCACCAGCCGCAGCGCGGTGGTGTTGATGCCCATCGACCGGCTCTCCTCCTCGCTCAGCGTCAGCAGATTGATGCGCCAGCGCAGCAGCAGCAGGGGTACCAGCCCCAGCGCCATAGGCAGCAGGGCGAAGCCCACGTCCTTCATCCGTGCCCCGCTGAGACTGCCCATGAGCCAATAGGTAATGGCGGGCAGCTGATTGGTGGGGTCGGCCACCAGCTTGATATACGAGGTGCCCGCCGAAAAGAGCGACGAGATCATAATGCCCGCCAGCAGCAGATTGACCACCTGATTGCCCCGAATACGGCGGGCCAGCACGTACACCAGCGCCACGGTGGCAAGGCTGGCGGCAAAGGCCATCGCCGTGACCCCCAGATGGGCAAAGCCCAGCAATATCGCCAGCGCCGCGCCAAAACAGGCTCCCGACGACGCGCCCAGAATATCCGGCGCGGCCATGGGATTGCGGAACACCGACTGATACGCCGTTCCGGCCGCGGACAGAGAGCATCCCACCAGCCCCGCCAGCAGAATACGGGGCAGCCGCACGTTCAGCACCGCCGTCGCCATGTTGTCCGTCCAGGTCTTTTCCAGCGGCGCCACGCGGGACAACAGGATCCGCACCACCTGAACGAAGGGCACGTCGTACCGCCCCAGCACAAAGGACAGCAGCGCCAGCGCCAGCAGTACCAGCGCCAGAACGGCGATATACAGCGCGGCGCGGCCGTCGGCGGCGGTGTGGTGCTTGCTGCGGATCATGGGCGGCGCTCCTTTCGATAATTTTTCATGTTATATTGTACCGCGTTATTCTTTTTCACGCAATACGCCCCGTGCGGTATTATCGGATTTTTGTGCGAGCATAACAAAACAGACCGCCTCACGACGGCCTGTTCTTCGTAAAAGCGATCCTTTCGCTGACGGCGCTGCGCGGTCAAACCATCTGCCTCATGACAGCGTCGCATCGCCCACTCTGGATTCGATCGTTCGGACGATCTCATGGGGCGCGACCCCCAGCGCCTGGGCGATCTTGAACAGCGTATCCAGCGTAGGACTGCGCAGACCCCGCTCGAGTTTGCTGTAATGGGTCCGATCCAACCCAGCCAGCCCGCTCAAAAGCTCCTGAGACATGCCCTTCTTCGTCCGATACTCCTGCAAGACCTGCCCGACCAATACCGCGTCTACCACAAGATCACCTCCCTTTATCTATCATGATAACAGGGAGCCGCTTTTTCTTTGGGGTCACTTGACCTCAAAGAAAAAATGATGTATACTTGCGGCGGGAGGGATATGATGAAAAAGATAACGATTTGCGTGGAAGAGTATCTTTATGAATTCTATCAGCAGGTGGGAAAACAGGCGGGCGGTCTGCTGCCGGAACAGGTAATGGCTGACGCACTCTTCGAACTGGCCGGTGAGCTGAGCCTTCACGCCCTGCATGATGCCGAAAAGAAAGAAAAATAAAGCAGCAAGCTCTCTGTATTTCGCAGAGAGCTTGCTGCTTTATATGCTTGTGGTTTTCTTCCGCTTTGCCACTATTGCCGCCACAAACCGCGCGATCCCGCTCAGCCGCGATAGTAATCACCCTCTGTGCAGCTGAGAAAATAACTCGCTAAGGTTTCGGGGCTGTCGCTGATGGCAAAAAACACCCCGCTCGGACTATAGTGCCCCAAAAACAAGTCCTTTTCCCAATGCTGCGCCTCTGCCTCCAGCAGTACCTTGACGTAGTTGGCGTCGGTGCCGGACACCGCGCTCTCTTCCTCCCACTGATCCTCCGGCTGCTCCCGTTGAAAGGAAAGCCAGCCGTAAACAGAGCCATCCGAAAGCTGATAGGCATAGGATTTTTTGATGTGAGCCCCGTCAATTTCATCCGTAGTGACAAAGGCATACGGGCCGAGGAGCGCCAACCCCTGCTCACCCTCGGCCCAATCGCCAACGCCCTGCAAACGGCCTTCCAGGGGGCTGGGGCCTGGTACAGTGTGGCTCGCATCCCACCAGTTGTAGGCAAGGCACCCTCCCACAGCGATCATGACGAGAAGGAGAGGGATCAGAACAAGTTGATACGTCTTCGTTTTCTTCATATGTTGCCCCCTTGTGGTGCGCTCTGCTGTTTTTGTGCTCCCAGGGAAACCGCTTTTTAATACTTCCAGCTTCTCCCCTGCTCCAAAAACTCCGCCATCCGCTTGTGATAGCTGTCCATGGCCGCCTCCTCAAAGGCCAGTGTGTCGTCCGCCGCGCCCATCTGTCGCAGCAGCCACTTGCACAGGGGAGGGTTCAAAATCAGCAGCGGCCCGATCAAATAGGTCGCCATCAATCCGCCCCGTCGGAAGCCCTCGCCGCTGCCCTCAACGCCGTCGCGGCCCACGCCCTTCACCGTCTCGAACAGCGCCGCGCCGGTGCCGTGGGAATGGCCGAACAGGCTCTTGAAGCCCACAATGTCCATCCCCTCGAACTTCCCCACGTAATAGCTGTTGTGCCGCCGCATCATGTGGTATTCCGCACGGGTGTCCAGCAGGCCCAGCCCCTCGATCCGCGGCGCCATGTCGCTGTCGATGGCGCAGCCCAGCACATCCAGCGCGTTGCCCGTGACCAGAAACAGCTGCCCCGCGTCGATCCGCTCCGCCATGGCCTCCCGATAGGGCCGCAGGGCGTCCGCCGCCAGCTGCAGCCCCTGCTCCGTGGTGGAGCCCATAAACACCAGCGTCACGTCCCCGTCCAGAAAAGCGGGCCTGGACTTCAGATCCGTCTCCACGATCTCCAGCGCCGGACAGCACCGTTTCAGATAGTGGATATTCTGCAGATCGCCATAGAGGTTGCACACCTCCGGAAATAAGATCTCTGCTCTCATGCGTCCTGTCCTCCCTTCACCAGCAGCTTTTCCTTCAGCTTCGCCTTCACGCGGAAGGCCAGCGGCGTGCCGTCCACGCCGTACAGGATATATACGTCGTCTCCAGGCGTCAGATACAGCTTGTCCAGCGCCTTGAACTCGTCGTCCTCCAGAAAGATCTTCTCCTCCGGAATACCCGCCAGCAGCAGCCGCAGCTTGTAATCTCGGGCACGGGGCCCTGCGCATACCAGCTGCACGATGTCGTCGTGGTTCAAAAATTCAAAATCCGTGTCGTACATCCAGCTGGGATTCTCCGACCAGTTCTTGGATACCCCCATGCAGTTCATCATCACCAGCAGTTCCTTGCGCCCCGGCTTGGACTGGATGTAGTCAAAGTTCCGGCTGCACGCCAGCGCGTTCTTGTCCTTGGACATCTGCATGATCACGTTCACGCCGCCGATCTTCTCCTCCGACAGACGGCTCTCCAGAATCTTCGTTCCGGCAAACCGCTTCCGGATGGTCTCGTGGCTCAGCCCCAGCTGCCGCAGGGCGGCGATCACCGCCATCATGTTATAGATGTTGAACAGACTGTCGGTGATCAGCTCATAGGGATAGGTGATCCCGTCCTTCTCCCGCACCACCATGGTCCGTGCCCGCAGATCCACCTGCTCCGCCAGATAGTCCGCCTCCGGCGAGTGGAAGCCGCAGCTCTCGCACACCGCGTGGCCGATGTGGTGATACCGCCGGTACTCATACCGCAGCTTCCCCGCGCAGCGGGGACAGATCCGCATGTCGTTCAGCAGGTTCACGCAGTCCGTTACGTCCGTGGGCATCCGTCCGATGCCGAAATAGCACCGTGCATTCTCCTCCGCCACGCCGCAGGAGATCAGGTCGTCGGCGTTCAGGATCAGCTTGCTCTCCCTCGGCAGATTCCGGCTCAGAATGTCCGCGATGTACCCTGGATGGGCGTTGCGCATGATGGAATCCCGAAACAGATTGGTGATCAGAATATAGTCCGGCCGCACGTAAGGATAGATCTTCGGCGCCGACCGCTCGTCGATCTCCAGCACCGCCATGTCGCAGCCCTTCACCCGCCCCAGCATGTCGCAGTTGCGGATAAACGCCGTGGACACGCCGGAGGTGATGTTGCTGCCCGCCCGATTGCTCAGCACGCGGTGCCCCTCCGCCTCCAGAATGTCCACCAGCATATTGCTGACGGTAGTCTTGCCGTTGGTGCCGGTAACGGCCACCATTTTCTCCGGCTTGTCCACGTGTTTCAAAAAGTCCGGACACACCTTCACCGCCAGCGCCCCGGGAAAGTCCGTCCCGTTGTGCCGTGTGATCTTCAGCGCCGGAATGGACAGCTTGCCCAGCCACAGCGCCAGCAAAAACCGCAGTTTGCCCATAATCATTCCTCCATGGCGATGGCGCGGCAGGAGCAGCCATCGGAATTCTCAAATTTCAGCGGCAGCGTCACAAAGGTGAACCGCCGCCCCAGCAGCGCGTCCAGCCCCTTCAGATTCTCCGTGTTCACAAAGTCCGCGCGCATCAATGTAATGTGATTGGGAAAGTCCACGCTGTCGCAGGGGTCCAGCGAAATGGAATCCTCCCCCACCCCCTTCAGGGGCAGCGCCGCCAGATACGCCGCCGCCTCGGCGGTCAGACAGGGGAAGCCCTCGTAATAATCATCGGAACCCCACTTCCGGTCCCATCCGGTGCAGAACAGCACAAAGTCCACCCCCGTCAGGTCATAGCCCTTCAGCAGCGGCAGCGTGATGGCCGCCTGCCCCCGGCAGTCCACCACCAGGGCGGTGCCGGTGAATTTTTCCGCGTCGTAGCTGTCCAGGGTCGTCCCTTCCGGCAGCATGTGGGCCGGCGCGTCCATGTGGGTGCCGGTGTGGGAGAACATGTGCAGCAGCGTCTCCCGATACCCCGCCTCCTCAATGGTGCAGGCGGTGGTCAGCCGCGGCTGCTCCGTGCCAGGATACACCGGCATGTCATTTTTTATGGTGTGGGTCAGATCGTAGACCTTCATCGTTGTGCCCTCCTTATTTTCCCAGATAGATCATCAGTGCCGCCATGTCGGCGGGGGACACGCCGGAGATCCGCCCCGCCTGTCCCAGACTGCGGGGCCGGATGGCGCTCAGTTTTTCCCGCGCCTCCAGCCGCAGCCCCTGAATGTGGTCATAGTCCATGTTCTCCGGCAGCAGCCGCTGCTCCAGCCGCTCGAATTCCGCCACCTGCTTCTGCTGCCGCTGGATGTAGCCCTCGTACTTCACGGTGATCTCCACCTGCTCCACGATGTCCGCCGTCAGCGCCTGCGGCGCGGGGTCGAAGGCCCGCAGATCGTCGTAGCGCATCTGCGGCCGCCGCAGCAGGTCGATAAGGCGGCACCCGTCGTTCACCGGCGTGGTGCCCCGCTCCGCCAGCAGCGCGTTCAGCGCCTCGCTGCCCGAAATGCCCGTGTGCGCCAGCCGCTTGATCTCCCGTGCCACGGCGCCGTATTTCGCCTCCACCGCCGCCAGCCGCTGGTCGCTAACCAGCCCGATCCGGTGGCCGATGGCCGTCAGCCGCTGATCGGCATTGTCCTGCCGCAGCACCAGCCGGTATTCCGACCGGCTGGTCATCATGCGATAGGGCTCCTCCGTCCCCTTCGTCACCAGATCGTCGATCAAGGTGCCGATGTAGCTCTCGCTGCGCTTTAAGATCAACGGCTCGCGGCCCAGCAGCGCCAGCGCCGCGTTCACGCCCGCCACAAAGCCCTGCACCGCCGCCTCCTCGTACCCCGAGGAGCCGTTGAACTGTCCTGCGCCGTACAGCCCCGCCACCGCCTTTGTCTCCAGCGTGGGCTTCAGCGCCAGCGGATCGACGCAGTCGTATTCGATGGCATAGGCGGGCCGCGTCATCACCGCATGCTCCAGCCCGGGCACCGTATGCAGCATCTGGATTTGAATCTCCTCCGGCAGCGAGGAGGAGAACCCCTGAATGTACAGTTCCTCCGTGTCCAGCCCCATGGGCTCGATGAACAGCTGATGCCGTGGCTTGTCGGCAAACCGCACCACCTTCGTCTCGATGGAGGGGCAGTAGCGGGGCCCGATCCCCTCGATCACGCCGCTGTAAATGGGGCTGCGATCCAGATTCTCCCGTATGATCCGGTGGGTCTCCTCGTTGGTATAGGTCAGATAGCACACCGCCCGATTCTCCGGCGGCCGCGCCGTTTCAAAGCTGAAGGGCAGGGGAGCGGGATCTCCCTCCTGCAGTTCCATTTTGGAAAAGTCCACCGTGCGGGCATTGACCCGCGGCGGCGTGCCGGTCTTGAACCGCCGCAGGGGCAGTCCCAGCGTCCGCAGCCGCTCCGTCAGCGCCGTGGCGGCGTGCATGCCGTCGGGCCCGCTCTCCTCGATGCACTCGCCGATGATGGTCCGCCCGTGCAGATACGTGCCGGAGCAGATCACGGCGGCCTTCACCTGAAATACCGCCCCTGTCCGCAGCACCACCTGGGCCACGCGGCCGTCTTCCGTCCGGATGTCCACCACCTCGCCCTGCCGCACCGTCAGGTGGGGCTGACGCTCCAGGGTGTGCTTCATCACCTTCTGATACTCCCGCCGGTCCGCCTGGGCCCGCAAAGACCACACAGCGGGCCCTTTGCCGCGGTTCAGCATCCGGTACTGGATGCAGGCCCTGTCCGCCGCCTTGGCCATCTCGCCCCCCAAAGCGTCCAGCTCCCGCACCAGATGGCCTTTTCCCGTGCCTCCGATGGCCGGATTGCACGGCATGTTGCCCACCGCGTCCAGGTTGATGGTAAAGCACACCGTTTCCAGCCCCAGCCGTGCCGCCGCCAGCGCCGCCTCAATGCCGGCATGTCCCGCGCCGATCACGGCAATATCAAATTGTCCCGCCAAAAACTCTTTCATACGCGACCCCCGCGCCAAATTCAAAATTACCTTATATTATAATGAGTCTTTTCTCAAAACGCAATAGGCACTGTGCAATATAGACAAAAGATGCGAAAAATAATTGTGAAATCCATACAATTTTCGTCTTGCAAAACCACGGCGGGAAGCATATACTATGATATAGAAAATTGGAAATGAGAAAGGAGTGTGATATGTACGATGTTGAATAAGTTCATCACGGGCGATCTGGATGACATGATCTTCGCAGACTGTGATTGGCAGCCCAGCGATCGATAAACAGATCCATACGAAGGAACCACGACACACCGGTGCCGTGGCGATTTGCTTTTTATGGGGAAAATTTCCCCTGAAAGATACAAGAACCGACAAAAACCGACCGGTTTCCCCAGGAAACGCGGCCGGTTTTTCCTTCTCCGCCCCAAAACCGTAAAGGGGCTGTAAAAATCCGCCTCTTAACAACATTTTTACAACATTTTAACGCGGAGCTGTGATATAATACGGAATGATTACAGCGGTTTCGGCGGGAGGTGGAAAATACGTGACAAAATGGAAGATCCCATGGCCGGGTCAGTGGACGAAAAAGAAAAAGATCTTCCACCATTCCCTGCTGTATTCCGGCAAGGATTTCATCGTCTCGGCGTCCCTGTTTTTCGCCACGGTGTTGCTGTGTCTGCTGCTGCGCGCCATGGACCCCCACAGCGACACCAGCTATGTGGCGGTCATCTTCTTTCTGGACGTGTTCCTCACCGCCCTGCTGACGGACGGCTACCTCTTCAGTATCCTCATCGCCGTCACCGGCGTGCTGTGCGTGGACTACGTCTTTACCGAGCCCTATTGGGAGATCAGCTTCACCCTGGCCGGCTTCCCCCTGACGTTCATCGTCATGATGTTCATCTCCGTGGTCACCGGCATGCTGACCAGCCGCGCCAAGCAGGTGGAGATCCTGAAGCGGGAGGCGGAGCGCGAGCGCATCCACTCCAACCTGCTGCGTGCCGTGTCCCACGATATCCGCACCCCCCTCACCGGCATCGTCGGCGCCACCGATGTGCTGCTGGAGCAGGAGGATTCCCTCACGCCGGAGCAGCGCCACCAGCTGATCTCCTCCGCCAACGAGGATGCCCGCTGGCTCATCCGCATCGTGGAAAACCTGCTGTCCATCACCCGCATCGGTGCCCAGGGCGACACCAAGGTCACCAAGACCCTGGCCGTGGCCGAGGAGGTCATCGAGGGCGCGGTGGCAAAATTCACCAAGCGGGGCGGCCGGCTGCCCGTCCGCGTCCATCTGCCCCAGGAGGTACTGCTGGTGCCCATGGATGAGCTGCTGATGGAGCAGGTGCTGCTGAACCTGCTGGAAAACGCCGCCATCCACGCCGAGGGTGCCACCGAGGTGGACGTGACCCTGGAAAAACAGGACAACATCGCCCGCATCACCGTGGAGGATAACGGCGTGGGCATCGCCCACGATAAGCTGAATAACCTCTTTGACAGCAGCGCCCACCAGAGCCAGCAGGGCGACCGCAAGCGCAACATGGGCATCGGTCTGTCCGTGTGCAAAACAGTGGTGCAGGCCCATGACGGCACCATCCACGGCGAAAACGTCTCCCCCCACGGCGGGGCACGGTTTGTGATAGAATTACCTATGGAGGAGGAAGACCATGAAGATTAAAGACAAAGTACTGATCGTAGAGGATGAACAGAGCATCAGCAATTTCATCTCCATGATCCTGACAGCCAACGGCTACGACACCATCGTCGTCCACAGCGGTGAGGAAGCGCTGACCATGATATCCTCCCACTGTCCGGACCTTATCATACTGGACCTGGGCCTGCCGGATATGGACGGCATGGAGGTGCTGCGCTCCGTCCGCAAATGGTCCAGCCTGCCGGTGGTGGTGGTCTCCGCCCGCCATCACGAGCATGATAAGGTGGAGGCTCTGGACTACGGTGCCGACGATTATATCTCCAAGCCCTTCGGCACGTCCGAGCTGCTGGCCCGCATCCGCACCGCCATCCGCCATACCCGCACCACCCTCTCCGACCCCCAGATCGCCCAGTCCGGCAAATTCACCACCGGCGACCTGACCATCGACTACGACAAGCACCAGGTCCTCATGCACGGCGAAAACGCCAAGCTCACCGTCAACGAATATAAGATCGTGGCCCTCCTGGGCAAATACGCCGGCAAGGTCCTGACCTACGACTTCATCATCCGCGAGCTGTGGGGCCCCAAGGCCAAGACCGACAACCAGATCCTCCGCGTCAACATGGCCAACATCCGCCGCAAGATCGAAAAGGACCCCAGCCACCCCGAGTACCTCTTTACCGAGGTGGGCGTGGGTTATCGCATGCGGGAGGGAGATTGAGTCAAAAATTTTCTCCTCACGAAACCTACATAATTTGGACAAAAGACCTCCGTGTAAAGCGGGGGTCTTTTTGTTGATTTGCTGCCCCATAACGGATTATTTATAAGGGGAGGATAAAGGAAGATCACCCCCACGCAACGGCTGCGTTAAGAACGCCTCCGCCTTATTTACAGCTGCTCCCAGAAATAGTAAACTCTCCCTACACCGTAATTTTCCCCGTACGGTAACTAAGTATTAAGGAGAGAAAACAATGGAAGAAAGAAAAGGCTTTGGATCCAATTTTGGATTCCTGATGGCTGCTGTCGGTTCGGCGGTCGGCCTGGGCAACATCTGGGGCTTCCCCAATAAGATGGGTGCATCCGGCGGCTTTACGTTCCTTATGCTTTATCTGGTCCTGGCCGTCTGCTGCGGCTTCATCGTCATGGTGGGCGAGCTGGCCCTGGGCCGTAAGACCGGTCACGGCGCCGTGGGCGCTTACAAGGTGCTGAGCAAGAAGTTCAGCTGGATGGGCTGGCTGGGCATTCTGTCCGCATTCTTCATCCTGTTCTTCTACTGCGCCCTGGGCGGCTACTGCATCAAGTACACCGTTTTGAACGTGGGCGACCTGTTTGGTGCCGGCTTCGGCTCCAACGGCCTGAACGGCGGCGAGATTTTCGGCGCCTTCATGGGCAATCCCACCGAGGCCATTATCTATGGTCTGATCTTCGTGGCCCTGACCATGATCATCGTTATGGGCGGCATCGGCGGCGGTATCGAAAAGGTCTGCTCCATCGGTATGCCTTGCCTGTTCGTAGCCCTGCTGATCTGCATCATCCGCGCCTGCACTCTGCCCGGCGCTGTGGACGGCCTGAAGTACATGTTCATCCCCGGTTGGGCAGTTACCAACGGCGTTATTGCCGAGGCTCCCAGCTTCTTCGAAGTTCTGTCCACCGCCGGTGGTCAGATGTTCTTCTCCCTGTCCCTGGGCATGGGCGCCATGATCACCTACGGTTCCTACCTGGACAAGAAGGAGAACCTGGAAAAGAACGCCATCCTCATCGTGGTCATGGATACCCTGGTGGCCCTGATGGCCGGTCTGTGCGTCATCCCCGGCCGCTTCGCCCTGGACCCTGACGGCGCTCTGGGCGGCCCCAGCCTGCTGTTCATCACCATGCAGAACGTGTTCCACAACATGGGCGCCGTCGGCCCCATCTTCGGCATCCTCTTCTATCTGCTGGTGGTCTTCGCCGCCATCTCCTCCTCCATCTCTCTGCTGGAGGTCATCGTGGCCCACTTCGTGGATAAGGCCCGTGCGGAGGGCAAGGGCGACAAGCGTAAGTCCTATAGCCTGATCGCCGCCGCCTTGGTGGGCCTGGGCTGCATCCTGGTCTGCGCCGACTGCCTGGGCGGTGCCGGTATCGCACCGGCCGACCTGCTGGGTATCGAGAATCCCCAGACCTGGGCCGCCGACTGGCTGGACTTCTGGGATATGCTGTCCGAGGGCGTCATGATGCCTCTGGGTGCGCTGCTGATGTCCCTGATGATCGGCTGGGAGATCGGTCCCGAGGTCGTCAAGGAAGAGGCGGAGCAGCAGGGCAACAAGCTAGTCAGCTATGGCTTCTTCAAGATCTGCGTCAAGGTCATCACCCCCCTGTGCATGCTGCTGATCCTCTACGGCCAGCTTCAGTCCTTCTTTAACTTCTAAAATTTTTAGCAGCCTGAGAAAAATTTTACATCCACGAAGCCGCCGGAGCCTCGCTCCGGCGGCTTTTCTGCTTTCTTTTCCCCGCCGGAAACGGCAAAACGGTGCTTTTCGGCCTGAATGTGAACAATTTGTGAAATTAGTCAAACTCTCCGTTAAAAACTTGTTAAAAGAACTGAAAAAATGCCAAGAACTTGACAATGATGTTAAGAAGCTATAAAATGAAAGCACCATAAATCATGAGGAGGTAAATCTCATAATGGAAAAGAAAAGCACCAAAATTGCGTATTTCGTAGCGCTGGGTGTCTTTATCGTGCTGCTGGTGGTTCTCGGCATCATGTATAAGGGCGCTCCCCTGCCCACCTTCGGTGAGGGCGAGGATGCGGTGACCGCCGCCACTCCCTTTGCCGGAACCTTCTGGTCCCTGCTGCCCCCCATCGTGGCCATCGTGCTGGCCCTGATCTCCAAGGAAGTGTATTCTTCCCTGTTCCTGGGCTGCCTGGTGGGCGCTCTGCTGGTCAGCAACTTCCATCCTTGGGAGACTGTTGTTCAACTGGTTGAGGGTGACAACGGTATCGTCACCACTGTTTCTGATAGCGGCAACATCGCCATCATCGTGTTCCTGGTTGTCCTGGGCATCATGGTGGACCTGATGAACAAGACCGGCGGCTCCGAGGCCTTTGGCCGCTGGGCCAAGAAGGCTGTTAAGTCCCGCGCCGGTGCTCAGTTGATGACCATGCTGCTGGGCGTCCTGATCTTCATTGATGACTACTTTAACTGCCTGACCGTGGGCGCCGTCATGCGTCCCGTCACCGAGTCCCACAAGATCTCCCGCGCCAAGCTGGCCTACGTCATCGACTCCACGGCCGCTCCCGTCTGCATGATCGCTCCCGTGTCCTCCTGGGCCGCCGCCGTTTCCGGCTACGTCAATTCCGAGTCCGTCAGCGGTATCCAGATGTTCATCCGTCAGATCCCCTGGAACTATTACTGCCTGCTGACCCTGGTGATGATCATCGTCATCTCCCTGCTGAACATCGACTACGGTCCCATGCTGACCCACGAGTACAACGCCCAGGTCAAGGACGACCTGTTCACCACTCCCGAGCGTCCCTTCGCCGGTGCCGACGATTATGAGACCGGTACCAAGGGCAAGTCCTCCGTTCTGGACCTGCTGCTGCCCGTCATCGTCCTGATCGCCACCTGCATCATCGGCCTGATCTACACCGGCGGTTACTATGATGCCGAAAGCGGCAACTACCACGCCTTCATGGGTGCCTTCTCCGACGCTTCTTCCGGCGCCGGTCTGGCCATCGGCTCCATGATCGCTCTGGTGTTTACCTTCGTGTACTTCTGGCTGCGCGGCTCCATCGGCTTCGAGAAGTCCTTTGAGTCCGTTCCCAACGGCTTCATCCAGATGATCTCCCCCATCCTGATCCTGACCTTCGCCTGGACCCTGTGCGGCCTGACCCGTTACGGTATGTACTCCGCCAACTTCGTCGTCAACGCCATGGCCGGTGCCGGTGATTTGGCCAAGTTCCTGCCTGCCGTGATCTTCATTATCGGTGCCGCCATCGGCTTCGCTACCGGTACCTCCTGGGGCACCATCGGCATCATGGCCCCCATCGTTGTTCAGGTCTTTGACTTCAACACCCAGCCCATCCTGTGCACCATCGGTCTGGCTGCCGCCTGCTCCGGCGGTGTTATGGGCGACCACTGCTCCCCCATCTCCGACACCACCATCATGGCTTCCGCCGGTGCTCACTGCTACCACCTGAACCATGTGTTCACCCAGATCCCCTACGCGCTGACCGTCGCCGGTGTTGCTTTCGTCAGCTTCATTCTGGCCGGTCTGATCCAGAACGTGGTCATCTGCCTCATCATCGCTGTGGCTCTGATGGTCGCCACTCTGCTGGTCATCAAGGCGATCACCGCCAAGAAGCACGCCGGTATCTTCGAGGAAATGGCCGAAGCCGACAAGGCTCTGACCAAGTAAGGTACGACCCTTATCAAAAGAAAGCTCCCTCTGGGAGCTTTCTTTTTTTGCACGCACCTGACAAAATTTGCGAAACTCCGATGCGCCGCCAAAATATAAACGAGAATACACGCTGAGCTGGCAAAAATTTAACGCTAAAGCAGCGTTAAAGACCCGTTAAAAAAACAGGAATTGCGATAAGAGCCTGTAAATGCACGCTAAAAATTGGAGAAAAGGGAGAAAGTTCAGTTCATAATTTGTTAAAATCTACCCAATCGCACGTTCGTGGAAATATTGACAATCTGTTAAAAAGAAGCTAAGATGGGGGCACCATAAATCATGAGGAGGTAAATCTCATAATGGAAAAGAAAAGCACCAAAATTGCGTATTTCGTAGCGCTGGGCATCTTTATCGTGCTGCTGGTCATTCTCGGCATCACGTTTAAGGGCGCTGCGCTGCCCACTCTGGAAGTGGACGGCGAAATGATCGAAGCCACCACCCCCTTCGCCGGAACCTTCTGGTCCCTGCTGCCCCCCATCGTGGCCATCGTGCTGGCCCTGATCTCCAAGGAAGTGTATTCTTCCCTGTTCCTGGGCTGCCTGGTGGGCGCTCTGCTGGTCAGCAACTTCCATCCCTGGGAGACCG
The DNA here is from genome assembly GCA_934573935.1 of uncultured Oscillospiraceae bacterium. Lineage (GTDB taxonomy): Bacteria > Bacillota > Clostridia > Oscillospirales > Oscillospiraceae > Vescimonas. The sequence continues at coordinate 40,714 of CAKTMO010000011.1, forward strand.
TCGTCCAGCTGGTGGAGGGTGACAACGGTATTGTCACCACCGTTTCCGACTCCGGCAATATCGCCATCATCGTGTTCCTGGTTGTCCTGGGCATCATGGTGGACCTGATGAACAAGACCGGCGGCTCCGAGGCCTTCGGCCGCTGGGCCAAGAAGGCTGTTAAGTCCCGCGCCGGTGCTCAGCTGATGACCATGCTGCTGGGTGTCCTGATCTTCATCGACGACTATTTCAACTGCCTGACCGTCGGCGCCGTTATGCGTCCCGTCACCGAGAGCCATCACATCTCCCGCGCCAAGCTGGCCTACGTCATCGACGCTACCGCCGCTCCCGTCTGCATGATCGCTCCCGTGTCCTCCTGGGCCGCCGCCGTTTCCGGCTATGTTAACTCCGATTCCGTCAGCGGTATCGAGATGTTTATCAAGCAGATCCCCTGGAACTACTACTGCCTGCTGACCCTGCTGATGATCATCGTCATCTCCCTGCTGAACATCGACTTCGGCTCCATGCTGACCCACGAGTACAATGCTCAGGTCAAGGGCGACCTGTTCACCACTCCCGAGCGTCCCTTTGAGGGTGCTGACGATTACGAGACCGGTTCCCAGGGCAAGTCCTCCGTTCTGGACCTGCTGCTGCCCGTCATCGTGCTGATCGCCACCTGCATCGTCGGCCTGATCTACACCGGCGGCTACTATGATGGCGAGAGCGAGTATTTCCATGACTTCATGGGCGCGTTCTCCAACGCCTCTTCCGGCGCCGGTCTGGCCATCGGCTCCATGATCGCTCTGGTGTTTACCTTCGTGTACTTCTGGCTGCGCGGCTCCATCGGCTTCGAGAAGTCCTTTGAGTCCGTTCCCAACGGCTTCATCCAGATGATCTCCCCCATCCTGATCCTGACCTTCGCCTGGACCCTGTGCGGCCTGACCCGTTACGGTATGTACTCCGCCAACTTCGTCGTCAACGCCATGGCCGGTGCCGGTGATTTGGCCAAGTTCCTGCCTGCCGTGATCTTCATCATCGGTGCCGCCATCGGCTTCGCCACCGGTACCTCCTGGGGCACCATCGGCATCATGGCCCCCATCGTTGTTCAGGTCTTCGACTACAACACCCAGCCCATTCTGTGCACCATCGGCCTGGCTGCTGCCTGCTCCGGCGGCGTGATGGGCGACCACTGCTCCCCCATCTCCGATACCACCATCATGGCTTCCGCCGGTGCCCACTGCTTCCACCTGAACCACGTGTTCACCCAGCTGCCCTATGCCCTGACCGTCTCCGGCGTGGCCTTCGTCAGCTTCATCCTGGCGGGCCTGATCCAGAACGTGGTCATCTGCCTCATCATCGCCTGCGTCCTGATGATCGCCACTCTGCTGGTCATCAAGTCCATCGTTGCCAAGAAGCACGCCGGTATCTTCCAGGAAATGGCCGAGGCCAACAAAGCCCTGGCACACCAGAAGTAAGCGCGTTTCCGAAGCGTATTTTGATACTTCCAATAAAAAGGCCGCAGCGGGCGTATGCCCGCTGCGACCTTTTTTTGTGCACGGCGTCTAAATCCGTAGGGGGCGGCATCCTTGACGCCCCGCGTACGGCGTAAGTATCGTCGTGCGTCGTGCGTAGGGGCGGGGTTCTACCCCGCCCGCCCGTTAACCGTTTCGTCGCCGAAAAACACCTTTCCAACACAGAAAAGAAAAAGGGGCGGGAACAATTCCCGCCCCTCATGCGTCTCTATTATGCTTGTTGGGTGTTACACTTCAATCCCGTACCGCTCAAAGCGGGGGATCAACCCCTGCCGGGGATGGGGATCGCCGTCGTCGGGGATCTGAGCTAAATCATACCCGGGGTAGTCGTTGCCCTCGATAATGGCGGGCCCGTTTTCCGTCATGCAGATGTCCCACCCCACATAGTGGAACTCCGGATACATCATGGCCGCCTTCAGCGCCAGCGCCTTCACCTCCTCGTGCATGGGCATCTGATAGCCCTTCAGCACCACGCCGGTGGTGGGATGGCGGTCGTATTTTTTCAGCTCCTCGTCGTGTCCCTGACCGGCGATCCTGCCGGTGTCCAGATCAAACCGCATGGTGATGCCGCCCCGCCCCATGTTGTCAAAGGCCACCCCGCCGGTGCCCGCCTTGCAGGCGGCGTAGATCACCAGCGGCTCGCCGTCCTTCACAAAGGTGGCCACGCGGATGCAGTTGATGGAGTCCGGATGCAGCGCCGCCGCCTGGGGATGCTGCCGGATCACCTCCTCGGCGATGCCGAACCGCTTCTCCGGCCGCTTCACATAGGCCCACATGGCTGCCAGATCGTCGAAATCTGCCTTGCGCAGCTTCTCGATGCCGCTGCCGCAGTCCCCGTCAATGGGCTTGACGATCACCGCCTCCTTGTCTGCCATAAACGCCGCGAACTGCGCCTCGTCCGCCGTGAACAGATTCAGCGCCTCCCGTCCCATCAGCGGCCGGAACTTCTCAAAAAAGGCGTTCTTGTCGTTGAAGATCGCCGCGTCCGTGCGGTTGTTCACCCGCTTCACAAAGGCGGCGGACCGCACGCGGGTCAGATACGTGGCCCGCTCCGCGTCGCTCAGGTCGTAAAATTCAAACATCATATAGTCCGTGGGCCCCGCGCCGTAGCGCTTGGCGCACCGCAGCATGTCGGCAAACAGCGCCGCCCTGGGCCTGCCGCAGATGGCGTGGGCCTTTCCGGCGGTCTCCCAAATGCGGCGCAGCGGCACGCTTTTGGCCGCCTGACGAATGGAACTTAATTTCATAAAGGCAATACATCCTTTCATAAGGGGTGTTTACCATTATACCAAATCCGCCGCAAAAGAAAAGCCCTCGTCCCATAAAAAATCCAAAACCCAGCCATAATAGGACGATTTTTCAAAAAAGTTTCCCCCGTCCTCTTGACAGGTGTATCACATCGTGGTATAAGTGTATTAACACGCTTAATACACTACGTTCGGGAGGAGTGACACTATGATCCATCTGGACTATCGGGACAGCCGCCCCATCTACGAGCAGGTGAAGGACAGCCTGCGCCGTCTGATGGTCACCGGCGTCCTGGCCCCCGGCGACAAGCTGCCCTCGGTGCGATCCATGGCCTCGCAGCTGTCCATCAACCCCAACACCATCCAGCGGGCCTATGCCGAGCTGGAGAGCGAAGGCTATGTGGTCTCCGTCACCGGCAAAGGCAGCTTCGTGGCGGAGGGCGACACCCAGAACACCGCCCGCCGCGCCGAGCTGACCGCCAAGCTGAAGCCCATCGTAGAAGAGCTGCGGAACCTGGGCATGACCCGCGAGGAGTTCCACCAGCTCTGGGAAGGAGAGAAAAAGTAATGTTGCAAGCACAGAACGTCGTCAAGACCTTTGACGGCTTCCGCGCCCTGGACGACGCCACCATGACCGTCCCCAAAGGCGCGGTCTACGGCCTCGTCGGCCCCAACGGCGCCGGAAAGTCCACCATCATCCGCCACTTCACCGGCGTCTACCGCCCCGACAGCGGCTCCCTGACCCTGGAGGGCCGGCCCATCTACGAGAATACCGCCGTCAAGCAGCGCATCTGCGTCATCCCCGACGACTGGTTCTATTTCTCCCAGTGGTCCATCCGCGAGATGGCCCGTCTCTACAAGGGCATGTACCCCACCTTCAGCCAGGAGCGCTACGACAAAATGCACGAGGTCTTCCCCCTGGACGACCGCCAGATGATCCGCCGCATGAGCAAGGGCATGCAGAAGCAGGCCGCTTTCTGGATCACCATGTCCTGCATGCCGGAATACCTGATCCTGGACGAACCCGTGGACGGCCTTGACCCCGTCATGCGCCGCCAGGTCTGGTCCCTCCTCCTGGGCGACGTGGCCGAGCGGGGCACCACCGTCCTGGTCTCCAGCCACAACCTGCGCGAGCTGGAGGACGTCTGCGACCACGTGGGCATCATGAACAAGGGCAAGGTCCTCCTGGAGCGCACCCTCTCCGACCTGCAGGACAATACCGTCAAGCTGCAGGTGGCCTTCGGCGGCGACGAGCCCGCCATGCCCCCGTCCCTCAATATCCTGCACCACGAAAAGATCGGCCGTGTCCATACCTACATCGTCCGCGGCGATCAAAACGACATTCTGGCGCAGGTTTCGACCCTTCAGCCCATTCTGCTGGAGGCTATCCCCCTGACCCTGGAGGAGATCTTTATTTACGAGATGGGAGGTGCCGACTATGCGGTCCATGATATCGTCCTCTGAGCGGGCGCTGCTGCGCTCCGACTTCCGCCGCTTCTGGCCCCTGCTGTTCGGCTATGCCGTGCTGTGGCTGTGCGCCCTGCCCCTGGCATTGTGGAGCCACCGCGACTACCTCGGCCCCCGTCAGCCGCTGCAGGCCATGAACGTCATCAACAACTACCTGAACGGCAGTACCACCGGCGTCATCATCATCTCCGCCTGCTTCGCCGTGCTGCTGGCTATGGCGCTGTTCGCCTTCCTGATGAACAGCCGCAGCGTGGGATTGCTGCACGCCCTGCCCCTCTCCCGGGGCCGCCAGTTCACTGTCCATTTCGCCGCGGGCGTGGTGATGTTCACCGTGGTGCATGTGGCGGCGGCGCTGCTGTCCCTGCCGGTGCAGACGGCGCTGGGCGCTGTGGATTTCCGCGGCACGATGGAGTGGCTGGCGGTGGCGGAGCTCAGCGGCCTGATTTTCTTCTCTCTGGCCACGCTGTGCGCCATGGTTACCGGTTGGCTGCTGGCCATCCCTGTGATCTTTGCCGGCGTCAACTTCATGTTCGCCGCCTTCTATTTCCTGTTCGTGGGCGTCAGCCAGATCTTTTACTGGGGCTATCAAAGCTCCGGCTGGCCCGCCTGGGTCGATTGGCTGACCCCCATTGTCCGTATGGTACGCACCGTTGGAATGAGTGACCCCGTTCTCTGCGGCGAGGAGGACGGCGCCCGCTGGTATGTCAGCTACCTGTCTGCCGAATCGTGGAAAACGCTGGCGGTCTACACCGTGGCGGCAATCCTGTTTGTCGCCGCCGCCTATCTCTTCTACCGCCTCCGCCGCAGCGAGACCGCCGGCGACGCCATCGTCTTCCCCTGGCTGCGCCCCGTGGTGCTGTACGTCATCTCTCTGGCCGGCGGTCTGGGTCTGGGCTTGCTGCTGTGGGCCATGATCCGCAACGAGCGAAGCTTCTTCGGCCTGCTCATCTGCCAGGTGGCCGCGGGACTCATCTTCTACTTCGGCGTCCAGATGCTGCTGCACAAGTCCTTCAAGGTCTTTAACCGCCGCGGCTGGATCGGTGCGGCCGCCCTGACGCTGGCGCTGGTGCTGGTGACCGCCTCCGTGAAGGTGGATCTGTTCGGCGCCGAGAAATTCGTCCCCGATCCCCAGCGGGTCAGTTCCGTCACCATCACCTCCTATGGCAGCGTCCCCTCTGTCTACGGCCTTGAGGATCCCCAGGGCATCGAAGCGGCCACCGCCTTCCACAAGGCCATTCTGGCCCAGGGCGAGCCCGCCGAGGACGAGATCAACGCCGTCATCGGCGTCCCCTCCAGCGAGTATACCGGTCAGGAGGACTATTTCAGCTTCTATATCGACTATAAGATGAAGGACGGCAGCTATGTCCGCCGCAGCTACAGCCAGATCATCCGCCGCGATACCCCGCTGTACGAGGCCGCCAACGCCTTCTACAACGAGCCCTCCGTCAAGGCTGCCAGTCGGGACAGCCGCTATGATTTCCCCACGATCGACCCCGCCACCATCAGCGGCGGCTGGTTCAACAACTACAATCAGGACGGAGGCGGCTCCACAGAGCTCACCGCCGCCCAGGCCCGCCGCCTCTGCACCGCCCTCCAGAGCTATTTCCAGAAGGAGAGCCGGCAGCCGGTGGATGTGCTGGCACAGCAGGCGGATGAGCAGAACTACGCCTCGGTCTATCTGGAATTCATCTATCGGGACACCAATACCAACACCACCGAAGCTGTGTCCGGCAGCACGGCTCGGGATGATACCGGTGACTCGGTCTGGAGCATCGACAGCCTCCCCAGCGACTGCACCGAGGTCCTGGACCTCCTGGTCTCCTTCGGCTTGGTCAAAGACGTCAACGAACTGCTGAACCAAAAGTAACGCGAAGCGTACAATATCCCCGCCCCGCCGTTCAACGCCCGTACCACTCCGTAGGGCGGGGTGCCCTCACCCCGCCGCGCCGGTGAACGACAACGGCTCGATACCCCCCGTAGGGGCGACTCTTGCGGTCGCCTGCCCTCAAAGCTTCCCCTGTGTAAGGGGAGGTGGCGCGGCGCAGCCGTGACGGAGGGGTTGCCGTAAGAGAGTGCGGTGGAACGCTGACGGATGCTACGGCGGCACAGCCGCCGAGATCGGCGTTAAAAACATGCCGCCGGCATGTTTTCTTAACACACCGACCCCTTTACCCAAGGGGGCCTTGAACGGCGCAACCGAAATAACAAACACACAACCCCATACACCCGACGGGGTGGGCAAAACGCCCACCCCTCCGCGAAGCGCACCCATTTTACGGGTGGCGGCACAAAGGAGGCCGTATCCCATGACTACCCTACAGATCATCAATCTCGCCATTATGCTGGCGTTTTTCCTCTGCTATTCCTACCAATTCTTCTATATCCCCGTGGCCTGGTTCAAAAAGGACGCCCCCCACCGTGAGCCGACGCCCCACCGCATCGCCGTTCTCATCGCCGCCCGCAACGAGCAGGCCGTCATCGGCAACCTCATCGACAGCATCAAGACCCAGGACTACCCCGCCGACAAGGTGGATATCTTCGTGGTGGCCGACAACTGCACCGACCTGACCGGCACCGTCGCCGGTGCCCACGGCGCCACCGTCTACTTCCGCAATAATACCGCCCAGGTGGGCAAGGGCTACGCTCTCCAGTTCCTCCTCCGCTGTATCGACGAGGACTTCGCCCCCTATGACGGCTATCTGGTGCTGGACGCCGATAATATCCTCTCCCCCAACTATATCACCGAGATCAATAAGACCTTCTCCGACGGCTACCAGATCGTCACCAGCTACCGCAATTCCAAAAACTACGGTGACAACTGGATCAGCGCCGGTTACGCCCTCTGGTTCCTGCGGGAGAGCCGCTATCTCAACGGCGCCCGCTGCCGTCTGGGCAGCTCCTGCGCCGTCAGCGGCACCGGCTTCCTCTTCTCCCACCGCATCCTGGAAAAGTGCGGCGGCTGGAACTTCTTCCTGCTGACCGAGGATATCCAGTTCACCATCGCCAACGTCCTCCGCGGCGAAAAGGTGGGCTATTGCCCCACCGCCGTCCTCTATGACGAGCAGCCCACCACCTTCCGCCAGTCCTTCCGCCAGCGGCTGCGCTGGTCGCGGGGCTATCTGCAGGTGTTCGGCCGCTACGGCGTCTCCCTCTTCCGGGGCATCTTCCGCGGCAGCTTTTCCTGCTTTGATATGACCATGAACATTATGCCCGCCGCCGTGCTCTCCGGCGCGTCCATCGCGGTGAATCTGGGGGCGGCGGTCTATAACTGCGTCAATGGCGGCGATTGGAAAATCCTGGCCGCCTGCCTGCTGCAAAGCTTCCTCAGCCTGTACCTGACGGTGTTCGTCCTGGGCGTCATCACCACCATCACCGAGTGGGACAATATCTATTGCTCCGCCGCCAAAAAGGTCTGGTACGCCATCACCTTCCCCGTCTTCATGTTTACCTATATTCCCATCGTCATCGTCTCCCTCTTCCATGACCCCGCCTGGCAGCCCATCCACCACAGCCGCAGCGTAGACCTCCACCAGATCTGCGCCGGAAAGTAAGAGCTGCACGGGGCGGCGGGTCTCACACTGCCCGCCGCCCTGAAGCGCAGACAGCGTAAAACGCTACGGGCTGAACGGAAAAGAACGATAGAAATGCGCAGGGGCGGGGCGAGCGCTGTGGAGCGCAGCGGAACGAGTGCCCTTGGGGTACCCCTCCCACCCCATGAACGCAGATACTTCCGGTATTCGGCGGGCGGGGTAGAACCCCGCCCCTACGCACAACTTCGTGATACCCTTCGTAGGGCGGGGTGCCCTCACCCCGCCGCTCGGTGAACGCAACGGGTGCGACACCACCCGCAGGGGTCGGCGCCCCCGACGCCCCGCCGGTGAACGCAAAGATTTCCGTCATATGGCACCCCAAAGCCTCCCTTGTGTAAAGGGAGGTGGCTAAAATCTTTGATTTTTGCCGGAGGGGTTGTTGCCAGGGCTTCCGTAAACCGACAATCCCCCGGTCTCGCTTACGCTCGACAGCCCCCTTGTGCAAAGGGGGCCAAGATAGACTTGCCTTCTCTAAAATCACGCCGCTTCGGCAGCGGCAAATTTTTTGCGCTTTTTTGCCCCCATAAACCCCGTTTATGTACCATTTTGGTACCCATAAAGGCCCTTAATGTACCAATTAAATTGTATAAACATCCATGAAGGGAGCAACTGACATGAATATTCTGCAAGTTAACCAGCTGCGCAAGGTCTACACCACCCGCTTCGGCGGGCAGCAGGTGGAGGCGCTGCGGGCCGTTACCTTCGCCGTGGAGCAGGGCGAATTCGTCGCCGTCATGGGCGAGTCCGGCTCCGGCAAAACCACCCTTCTGAACATCCTGGCCGCCCTGGACAGACCCACCTCCGGCCAGGTGCTGCTGGAAGGAAATGACATTTCCACCATTAAATCCAGTGATATGGCCGCTTTCCGGCGGGACCACCTGGGCTTTGTGTTTCAGGATTTCAACCTGCTGGACACCTTTACGCTGGAGGATAACATCTATCTCCCCCTGGTGCTGGCGGGAAAGAAGTATCCGGAGATGCACCGGCGGCTGCTGCCGCTGGCGCAGCAGCTGGGCATCGAAAAGCTGCTGAAAAAGTACCCCTATGAGGTCTCCGGCGGCCAGAAGCAGCGCGCCGCTGTGGCCCGCACCATGATCACCGATCCCCGCATCCTGCTGGCCGACGAGCCCACCGGCGCCCTGGACTCCAAGTCCACCGACGAGCTGCTGGACCTGTTTGCCGGACTGCATCAGGCGGGACAGACCATTTTAATGGTGACCCACTCCGTCAAGGCCGCCAGCCGCGCCGGACGGGTGCTGTTTTTGAAGGACGGTCAGGTATTCCACCAGCTGCGGCGGGAGGCGGACGGCGACGGGCGCTTCTACCAGCGGATCTCCGACGCGCTGACGGCGCTGACCACAGGCGGTGACGCGCAATGAGCCTGTACACACGTCTGGCCTGGGACGTCCTTCGCAAAAATAAGAAGCTTTACCTGCCCTATCTGCTGACCTGCGTGGGGATGGTGACGCTGTTTTATATGATGTGCGCCCTGCGGGACACACCGCTGCTGCAGAACATGCGGGGCGGCAACAGCTCCCGCATGGTGCTGGCGCTGGGTGTGTATGTGATCGCGGTGTTTTCGGCGCTGCTGCTGTACTACACCAGCTCGTTTCTGGCGCGGCGGCGGCAGCGGGAGTTCGGCCTGTACCACGTGCTGGGCATGGGCAAGGGCAACATCGCGGCGGTATGCGCCATCGAGACGGTGCTGGTGGCCGTCATCGCTCTGACGGCGGGGCTGGCGCTGGGCGTGGGGCTGTCCTTCGCGGCCCAGCAGGGGCTGCGAGCCACCATGCGGGAGGCGGTGGAATACACCTTCGCGGTGGACGCGGCGGCGCTGGCGGAGACGGTGCTGGTCTATCTGGCTATCTTCGCCCTGACGCTGGTGAGCACGCTGGTGAAGGTGGGGCGGGGCACCGCCATCTCCCTGCTGCACAGCGAGCAGTACGGTGAAAAGCCGCCCCGGGGCAACGCGGTCATCGCCCTGCTGGGACTGGTGCTGCTGGGGGCGGCCTATACCATGGCGGTGGTCATTCAGGAGCCGCTGAAGGCCCTGGGCATGTTCTTCATCGCGGTGATCCTGGTGATCCTGGCCACCTATCTGCTGTTTGCGGCGGGCAGCGTGACGCTGTGCCGGATGCTGCAGCGGAATCGGGATTACTACTATCAGCCCCGCCACTTCGTGTCGGTGTCCTCTATAGCCTACCGGATGAAGCGCAACGGCGCGGGGCTGGCCTCCATCTGTATTCTGGCAACGATGATACTGGTGATGCTGTCCTCGTCGGCGTGCCTGTACTTCGGGGCGGAGGACAGCCTGAACGCCAGCTATCCCTATGAGGTGGACGTGACGGTGTGGGCCAACGACGCCGGTGCGCTGCCGAAGCTGCAGGAGAAGCTGGAGGCGGTGGGCGCGCCCTACGGCGTGGACATCTGGCGGCAGGGCTCCGTGACCCAGAGCGGCGGCGAGGTGCGCTGGTCGGGCCAGTTCAACACCGGTCTTTCCCGCCAGCAGCAGCTGGACCTGGGACGGGATATTGACGAAGCGCTGAACGACCCCAGCATCACGTGGGGCTATTCCCGCGCCTATCGGGCGGAGGCCGCCGACGAGTTTTACGGCACTTATGGCAGCCTGTTCTTCATCGGCATCGTGCTGAGCGTGATGTTCATCGGCGCGGCGGTGATGATGATGTACTACAAGCAGCTGTGCGAGGGCTATGAGGATCAGCCCCGCTTTGCCATGATGCAGAAGGTGGGCATGACGGCGGCGGACATCCGCGCCAGCGTGAATTCCCAGATGCTGATGGTGTTTTTCCTGCCGCTGGCGGGAGCGGCGCTGCACATGGCCTTCGCCTTCCCCATGATCCGGCGGATGCTGCTGGTGTTCCAGCTGAACAACACGGGGCTATTCGTGGCAACGGCGCTGATCAGCTTCGCGGTACTGGCGGCGGCCTATACGCTGGTGTACCGGATTACGTCACGGGCATATTACCGGATCGTGCGGAATGATATTTGACCAAAAAGCCTTGACCTGCTGGGTCAAGGCTTTTTGTCGGCGTGTTTTTAACACGCCGATCTCGGCGCTGCGCCGCCGTAGCATCTATCAGCTTACCACCGCACCATCTTGGGACAATCCCCCAGTCTCGCTCCGCTCGACAGCCCCCTTTGCACAGGGGGCCTTTGGATGGTGCGGTGCATCGTGAAAATACGTGCGTTCACCGATCAGGCGGATACCCCAAGGGTACTCGTTCCGCTGCGCTTCACTGCGTACGTCGTCCGCCCCTACGAAGCTTCGCCGTGCGCTCTGTGCGCGGCGGGGTGAGGGCACCCCGCCCTACGGCGGTTACGCCGTATTTGCTGCGTTCACCGGTGCGGGCCGTCGGGGGCGCCGGCCCCTACGGGTGGTGTCGTGTCTGTTGCGTTTACCGAGCGGCGGGGTGTCGAGGACGCCGCCCCCTGCGGATGGGCGGTTTATCCCAGATAGAAGTCCAGCGCCAGCATGAGGCAGAAGCCGAGAAGAAGGCGGCAGGTGTTTTTGGGGCCGCGGCAGGCGGGGATCATGTCGTCGCAGATGAGATACAGCATGGCGCCGCCGGCGAAGGCCAGCAGGAAGGGCAGCACCGCCGCGCTGAGGGAGACGGTGGCGTAGCCCAGCAGGGTGCCGACGATCTCCACCACGCCGGTGGAGACGGCCAGCAGCAGCGTGCGGCGGGGCGGGATGCCCGATTGCAGCATGGGGGCGATGAGCACCATGCCCTCCGGCAGATTTTGCAGGGCGATGCCGCCGGCAATGGCCAGGGCCCGGGGGATATCCTCGGTGCCGAAGCCCACACCGGCGGCCAGGCCCTCCGGCAGATTATGGATGGCCATGGCGGCCACGAACAGCAGTACCCGCTGCCGCTGGGGCGAGGGGGCCGCGCCGCCCAGGCCGGACAGCCGCTGCATCCGCGCCGCCAGCTGCTCCAGCAGCAGCAAAAAGGCCGCGCCGGACAGGATACCTGCGGCGGTCACCGGCACGGCCCAGACCCCGCCGCTTTGCAGCGACGGCAGGATCAGTCCGGCGATGGCGGCGCTGAGCATGATACCGGCGGCAAAGGCCATGACGGCGCCGCCGTCCGCCCGCTGCGCTGCGCCCCGAAAGCAGTAGCCGCCCACGGCCCCCAGCATGGTGGCGCCGCCCACGGTCAGGGCGGTGAGAAGGACCAATAAGAGCATGAGAAATGCACCCTTTCTGTGGTATGCTATTTTCATGGTATGCGGGGAAAAAGAAAGCTGTGCCGCCCCAAAGGGGCGGCACAGCTTTTGCCGTTGGATTTACTTCAGGATCGCTTCCACCGCAGGGGCAAGCCAGTCGGAGCGGAGATCCTCGATATTGCCCGCGTCTACCAGCTGGGTCAGGGCGGGGTCGATGGGCATTTTAGCCAGCAGGGGCACGCCGTAGCGGGCCGCGGCCGCCTCGGTCCTGCCCTCGCCGAAGAGGTAGATCTTTTTGCCGCAGTCGGGGCAGGAGACGTAGCTCATGTTCTCCACCAGGCCCACGATGGGGATGTGCATCAGCTGGGCCATCTTCACGGCCTTTTCCACCACCATGGACACCAGATCCTGGGGGGTGGTGACGATGATGATGCCGTCCACCGGCAGGGACTGGAACACGTTCAGGGCCACGTCACCGGTGCCAGGGGGCATATCCACGAACATATAGTCCACGTCGTCCCAGATCACGTCGCTCCAGAACTGCTGCACCACGCCGCCGATGACGGGGCCGCGCCAGATGACGGGATCGGTCTCGTGCTCCAGCAGCAGGTTGACGCTCATCAGCTGGATGCCGGTGCGGCTTTCCACGGGGAGGATGGCGTCGCCCACGGCGCCGGCGCGGTGGTGGACGCCGAAGGCCTGGGGGATGGAGGGGCCGGTGATATCCGCGTCCAGAATGGCTACGTTGTAGCCCTGGCGCCGGACGGACACCGCCAGCTGGCTGGTGACCATGGACTTGCCGACGCCGCCCTTACCGGACACGACGCCGTAGACCTTGCCGACGCGGCAGCCGTCCCGCAGGGGCTTTTTCTCCAGCACGCCGGCTTCCTTACGCTCGCCGCAGCTTTCGCCGCAGGTGCTGCAATCATGGGTGCAATCGCTCATTGTTACGTCTCCTTTTTCTCAAATCACAATCAGAATTCGTCCTGAGGGCCGTAAACGTGGCCGCACAGGGGGCATTTGGGGTAGTCGAAATCGTGGCGGCTGCCGCAGATGGGGCAGGTGCGCTGGGGCAGATCGCTGTCGCCGATATCTACTGTAGGCGCGACATCGCCGCCGGAGAAAAACTCCAGCTTTCCGCAATGGGGACACTCTATAATGGATACCTTCAGCGATCCGGCCACCAGATTGGGCCAGTCGCCCAGCAACCAGCTGGTTTGACCCAGCTGTAATTTTTCCTGTCCGATGAAGCGCATGGCCGTGCCGCAGCGCAGACAGTCGAACTGTGCCGTGGGGTTCCCTCCTTTGCCGTGTATATTATAATGTATAGCACCAAACGGGGCGGATGGCAAGCTTAGATTGCCAGAAGCGTGACGTTTTTATGCCCGCTGAGGTAGGCGCTTTCCCGTTTTTGGCAGGTGAAGAGTAAGATCTGCCGCTTTTCGCCCTCTTGCAGCAGATAGTCCAGGGCGGCGTGGAGGCGGTCGTCGTCGAAGCTGAGGAAGGCGTCGTCCAGGATCAGGGGGACATGTTTGTCCTGGGGCAGCACCAGGTCGCAGATGGCGAGGCGTACCGCCAGGTACAGCTGGTCGGCGGCGCCCTGACTGAGCAGCTGGACGCTGCGCTGAGCGCCCTCGGTGTCGGTCTCCAGCGTGAAATCGCGGCTGAGGAGCACCTTTTGGTAGCGACCGGCGGTGATCCGGCTGAAGATCTCCGCCGCCCGTGCGCCCAGGGCGGGGGAGAAGCGGTTTTGCAGGGTGGCGTTGGCCTCGTCCAGTACGGTCATGGCCAGGGCCAGGGCGTCGTATTCCCCTTGCAGGTCGGCCAGCTGCTGCTTTTTCTGGCGCAGTTGGGCATCCAGATCCTCGGCGCTGTCCAGGGAGCGGAGCTGGCCCGTCAGGGTGTCCAGACGGGAGCGGGCGCTCTGCTGCAGCGTTGTGAGCTGGGGCAGCCGCACGGCGGTCTCCTCACGAGAGAGGAGGGGGTGGGGCAGGGAGATGTCGGGATCCGGCAGGGGGCCCTCCGGCAGATGCTGGGCCAGCAGGTCGCGGCGCATGGCGGCGTCCCGCGCCGCCTGACGGGCGGCGGACAGGGCGGCCCGCTGCTGCCGCAGCTGGACAAGAGCGGCCTGAGCGCCGGTCAGGTCCCCCACGGCGGGGGCGTAGGGCTGCAGGGAGGACAGCAGCGTCAGCAGCTGCTGCTGATAGGCGTCGGACAGTCCGGCGGCAGCGGCGGCGGACTGCTGGCTCTGTCGGGCGGTCTCCTGCTGCTGGTGCAGCAGGGGAAGGTAGTCGGCCATCTGGGCCGTCAGGGCGGCGCGGTCGGCGTCGGCTTTGGCTTGGGCGGCAAGGGCTTTCTTCCGCTGCAGCAGCGAGAAAACGGCAAGGCCGACGCCGCTGAGGGCAAGGCCCAGAAGCAGCCAAAGCTGGAGCGCCGTGGTGTGGAAAGCGGCGCCGATCCCGCCGCACAGGAGCAGCAGGAGGCCGATGACCGGCAGCAGGGGCGAGGGCGTGGCGGGGGCGGAGATGGCCTCCAGCCGCGCCTGACAGGCGGCCTCGTCGTTGGGGGCCAGGGGGTGGGCGTTGCAGCGCGCCGCGGCGGCGTCCGCTGCCGACCGGTGGGCCTGGGCGGTCTCCTGGGCCTGCCGCAGAGCGGTCTGGGAGGTCTGCAGGGCGGCGCACTGACCCTCCATGCGGTTAAGGGCGTCGTCCGGCGGCAGGGCGCCTTTGGACTGGGCCAGCAGCTGGGCGGCTTTGCGCTCGGCCTCGTCGGCGTCAGTCTGCGCCTGACGGTAGCGGCGGATATCCTCCATCCGCTGGCGCTGCTGCCACAGGGCCTGCTGGGCCTGCAGCTCCTCCACCTGACGGTTCAGACTCTCCAGCTGGGCGCGGGCGGTCTCCGCCTGCTCCGTCAGGTCGTTGCGGTTGGCCTGCTGGCGGGTCAGGGCGTCGATCTCCCGCTCCAGAGCGGGGATCTGGCCGGTGGTGCGGTTGCTGCGGCGGCGGTTCAGCTGCTTTTTCAGGCGGTCGCGGACCTGGGTATAGGACACGTCCTCGTCGCCGGTGGTAATAAGGGCGGCGATGCGCCGCTCCAGCTCCGCGTCGCTGTCCACGGCCAGGGCGCTTTGGCGGATGAAGGCGCTGCGTTCGAACACCTCGCGGGGGACGCCCAGCAGGGTCTCGCCGGCGTTCTGGCCGTCAATGCCGGGCACGGGGTCGGCGGTGCCGGTGTAGGTGCAGGTGAAGTGCCCCATGGGAGCGTTGGCGCGGCGGGTGTCGCGGCTGAGGGTCAGCTGGGCGCCGCTGCTGTCCATCACCTGCAGCTGACCCCGCATGGGGGCGCCGCTCCAAGGGGCGAAGCGGTTTTTGTCCGCCAGCGCGCCGCGGTCACGAGTGCTCAGGCCGTAGAGCATGATCCGTAGGAAGTGGCTCCATGTGGACTTGCCCGATTCGTTGGGGGCGTAGATGCAGTTCAGCCCCGGCTGAAGGGACAGGGTCTGATCCTGTAATTTTCCGAATGTGGCGCGCATTTCCTGAATTTCCACGGCGGCGTCCTCCTGTGTGAATTACAATTTAATAGTATAGCACAGCTGCGGCGGAATGTCATCTGAAATCGCCGGAAACGATACCGGAAAAAAGTTTTGAAAAATTGAAAAAAGATGTTGACATTTTATGAATACAGTGGTAAGATATCAACTGTTCCGCGGTTGTGGAGCGTGTACCTTGTAAATTAAACAACGAACGAAACGAAAAGCACCAGACGGGAGCGCATCGAGAGATGTGCAACTGAAGCTTGCTCTGGATGGGTTAAGTCAATTACCGGAAGGAGTAAGGATAAAAAGTTTTTGAAGCTATGACAAATAGCTCTGTAAAGATTTGAGCGATGGAAACGTCGTTTAGATACAATTTATAGAGAGTTTGATCCTGGCTCAGGACGAACGCTGGCGGCGTGCTTAACACATGCAAGTCGAACGAGAATCTATGGAAAGAGGATTCGTCCAATTGAAATAGAGGACAGTGGCGGACGGGTGAGTAACGCGTGAGGAACCTGCCTTTCAGAGGGGGACAACAGTTGGAAACGACTGCTAATACCGCATAACACATAGGGGTCGCATGGCACTTATGTCAAAGATTTATCGCTGAAAGATGGCCTCGCGTCTGATTAGCTAGTTGGCGGGGTAACGGCCCACCAAGGCGACGATCAGTAGCCGGACTGAGAG
>CAKTMO010000012.1 GCA_934573935.1 uncultured Oscillospiraceae bacterium
GTGGATTTTCCCACCTGACGCGGGCCGGTCAGCAGCACGCAGGCGTACTCCTCGCTTACGGCTATAAACTTCTTTTCCAGCTGTCTTTCAATATACATTGTTCCGCCTCCTTTGGGCTAAAATACGATGCACCTTTATTATAGCCTAAAAGCAAAGAGAAATCAACCGATTTTAGGCTAAAATACGATGCACTTTTATTTTAGCCTGCGCAGCAGCAATTATGCGTATCCGTAACAGGAAAGCCGCCCGATTTGAAATCGGGCGGCTTCGTTGCCTCGTAAGTGCTTTCCTCTGGGGGACAGCCGGCATTGCGATACCGGCACTTTGCGCACACCCCCACGATTTTGACCTCTCCCGCGCCTGAAACGCCCGCCAAACATCCTTTTTACAGGTCAATTTTTGGGCTGATGCGCATCGTCGCCAAACCCGCAAACCATTGCGGCACAACGACTTTAAGTCATTTCCGGTTGCTCCACATCCCATTGGATCGGCTCCATCCCCAATGACCGTACTGCGGAGATCACGTGGTCGTCATACTCGCCGTAGGGGCAGCGGATCAGGGTGGGGCAGCAGCCGGTGACGGCTTCGATTTTTTCGCAGCTCTTCTGAATATCCGCCACGATTTGGGAGGAACTCAGGCTGTTGTAGTGGTCGTGGTGGGTGGAATGGCTCATCACCTCGTGCCCCGCGTCGTGAAGGGCCTTTACCGACTCCGGATACTTATCCACCCAGTCGCCCACCACAAAAAAGGTGGTTTTTACGTTGTACTTCGCCAGAATGTCAATGAGATGCTGGGTATCCTCGTTGCCCCACGGTGATGCAAAAGTGCGGCAGTTCTGTAGGAAACGTTTCAAAGTTCCCGTGCCTTTTGCTTCGCTTATAGAAAGTCGTATTGCTACCTTTCCAGCAGTGCGCGGTACTCCTCCGGAAACAGATAGTCGATCTCAATGCGGTTCCCCTCATAGACACGTATCTCGCGAATAGCGGCGGCCACTGTGGGACGATCCAGCTCCGTCAGATGACCCAGAGCCAGCAGCTCCTTTACCCACGGCAGCGCCAGCGGATCGTCCTGCGCCGTGTTGCGCAGCTTGTCCCGCTGGGCCTGTAGTGCCTGCTCCTGTGCGTCATAGTCGGCGCGGTAGCGGAGGTAATCCCCCTTGGAGATCAGCGCGTCCTGATAGTCCTCATAGGCACTCTGGCGGCGGCGCTGAATGCGCTGCAAGGCGGCTTCCAACTTTTGTGGTTGATCGGTGCCGGAGCGCGGATGCTTTGCCGCGCACTGCTGTGCCAGCTGGCGGAGGTTTTCCACGCCGGCAATGAGTTGGTTCAAATCATCCAGTATTACCTTCGTCAACACATCGTGGGCAATATAATGCTTGCTGCACACGGACGCGCCGTAGCGCTTGTATGAGCCGCAAGTGTAGAATGTCTTACCGCCCCAGACGGTCTTGACCATGGCCCGTCCACAATCGCCGCACTTGAGAAAGCCCGCAAAGGGACTGACATTCTGCTGAAGATCCGGCATGCGGGCGTTGCTGTTCAACAGGGCCTGTACCCGCTGCCACTGGTCTTTCTCGATGATCGGTTCGTGAGTGCCGGATACCACCGTCCACTGAGAACGATCCTTCCGCTTGGCTTTCCCGTGCATTTGGAGTCGGTCATCCCGACCCTGCTCCATATTCCCGATGTACATCTCGTTCTGCAAAATACGGTGGATGGTGGCATATGTCCAGTAGGTGGTGGCCTCCAGGCGGTGGTTGTTGCGGTATTTTTCGCCGGTAAGCCGCTTGTACTCGCTAGGGCAGGGGAGACCCTCCTCGTTCAGTTGCCTGGCAATACGGATCTTTCCCATTCCGTTTTCAAACAGGGTAAAGATGCGCCGTACCACCTCCGCCGCAGGCGGGTCGATGACAAGACGGTTGTGATTCTGCGGGTCCTTGCAGTAGCCGTAGCTGGCGAAGGCTCCGATAAACTCACCCCGCTGCTGCTTGGCGTGGAGGGAGCTTTTAACTTTTTGGGAAATGTCTCGGGCGTACTGGGTGTTGAACAGGTTCTTCAGCGGCATCATCATGTCATAGGCGCCGCGGTCACTGTCGATGTTATCCGTGACGGCGATGAACCGCACGCCGTGCTCCGGCAGCCAGCGTTCCAGATAGCGGCCTGTTTCGATGTAGTCGCGGCCGAAGCGGGACAAATCCTTTACCAGCACACAGCGGATGCGCCCGCGCTCCATATCCCGCAGCATCCGCTGAAAGGCGGGACGCCGAAAATTCGTGCCGGTATAGCCGTCGTCGGCATAGCACTCCGACACGGTCAACTCAGGATGATGTTCAATATACTCCTCCAGCAGCTTCCGCTGGTTGCCGATGGAATCGCTCTCCATCCGGTCCCCGTCCTCCCGGGACAGACGGCAGTACAGCGCGGTGGGGATCTTCTGCGCCATGACGCGCCTCCTTTCCTGCGTGGTCAAGCGGCGCTACGCCGTCTGTGTGTGGGCGCGGATCAATTCCAGCACCAGCGCCTCCGCCGTCTGCTGGCCGACAAATTGTCGGGTGACGGTGATCGCCTGCGCAGGCGTTTGCTGAGCGGTTGGCATAAACAGACCTCCTCTTCGGGAATAGTCCATCCTATGCGCCCAGCAGAAGCCGTATGTTTGCCGGTATCCATCAAATGGATACGACAGTTCCGGTAAGCTGTTTTGGCGGCTCTCAAAATTTTTTGAAAAAAATTTTGCATTCGGGGTGAGAGTTTTTCTGATTTGATGTACCTATATAGGTGAAAGGCATATTTTCGGACAAACCAAAGGGAGGAGGTGCAGCTGACATGTACGATACCGCGAAACGGGTGGAACTGGTCAAAAAGCGGGTGCGGGAAAACATCCGCCGGAAACAGCGCCGCGGTGTCTGCGGACTGTCCGCCGTGTGCGTGTTCCTGCTGGCGGCGCTGACGCAGACGACGGGCCTGGTGATCGGCCAGGGCCAGACCGCCGCCCAGGGTGGCTTTGGCGCCATGCTGCTGCGGGAGGACGCAGGCGGCTATGTGCTGGTGGCCGTGGCGGCCTTCGCTGTATCAGCGGCGCTGACAGCCGTTTGCATGCGGCTGCATGAGCGGGACAAACGAAAGGAAGAGACAAAGGATGATAATGGTGCGAACAGTACTCGTTCCAGTACCATCATCGGCGGAACGTTCTATGGGTCGGTCATAAATGGAAAACGAAGCGAGATCAGCGGCGGTACGTTCCATGGAACTGTCACGAACGAAGCGGACAACTGGCCTGGCGGCCACATCGGCACGATCAGCGGCGGCTCGTTCGATGAAAAACCCTACGGCGCCTTCACCGTGACGTTTGACGTCCGCGGCGGCACGCCGGAGCCGGAGCCGCAGGTGCGCGTCAACGCCCCTGCCACCGCGCCGACCACTGACCCGACCAAAGACGATCAGCAATTCCTCGGCTGGTATACCGACAGCGAGTGTACGCAGCCCTATGAATTCACGAATACTTTCAAGGAATGGATCCTGGCGGACACCACACTCTACGCCCTGTGGTCTGACGATCGCTGCGCCATGACATTCGATTCAAACGGCGGCAGCGAAGTGCAACCGCAGCTGCTGCTTATCTCCGGCGACAAGGCCAAAGAGCCGCTGGACCCCACCAAGGAGGGCGCGACGTTCCTCGGCTGGTTCACCCAGAGCGGAAAGCACTGGAACTTCACCCACGACCCTGTGACCGAGAACATCACCCTCAAAGCCATGTGGCTTGACGGCGCGGCCCCCACTCCGCCGACGACCGTAGCCGTCACCGGCGTGACGCTGGATCAGACCGCCCTGACGCTTGCCAAGGGCGGCAGCCAGCCCCTGACCGCCACCGTTGCACCGGCAGATGCCACCGACAAGACCGTGTCCTGGTCCAGCACCGACGCTTCGGTGGCATCCGTCAGCAGCGACGGCACGGTCACGGCGGGCAAGGCGGGCATGGCGCTTATCGTCGCCCGCACAGCGGACGGCAATTACATTGCGGCCTGCGCCGTCACGGTGCCGGAGGATGCGCCGAAGCCGACCGACCCCGCCAAGCCCGACATTCGGGTCACCGGCTCCTATACCTACAACGGCTCCGTGCAGACGGCCGCCGTGACCGGCTATGACCCCGCCGCCATGGATATCACCGGCAACACCGCCACAGACGCGGGCAGCTACACCGTGAAAGTCACATCCAGGACCGGAAAATGGGCGGACGGCAGCAGCGATACCGTGACCGCGGACTGGCGCATCGGCCAGGCCACACAGAGCGCGCCCACCGGCCTGGCCGGCGTTGCGCCCACCACCAAGGATGGCAATGACGGCAGGATCACCGGCGTGACCAGCAAAATGGAATACCGCGCGGAAGCGGATACGACTTATGCGGCCTGCACCGGAACGGAGATTACCGGCCTGTCCGCCGGCAACTACTTCGTCCGCTGCGCGGCGGACAAAAACCATTCCGCCAGCCCTGATGCGGCGGTCACAGTGGGCGAGGGCGCTCCCCTTGCGGACTGCACCGTCACCTTCGCCCCCAACGGCGGTGCCGGAAGCATGGAGCCTGTGACCGTCAAGACGGGAATCAACTACACCCTGCCCGCCTGCGGCTTCACCGCGCCCGAGGGCCGGGCGTTCAAAGCCTGGGAGATCGGCGGCAGAGAGTACGCCGCGGGCGATCCCTACACCGTGACGGAAAATACCACGGTCAAGGCGCTGTGGCAGGACAGTGTCGTTACCTCCACCACCGATTACACACTGCGCTTTGAAACGGGCGGCGGCAGCGTCATCGCCAGCGTGCGGGGCACGTACAATACCTATATCGACCTGAGTAAGTACGTTCCCACCTGGCGCGGCCATACCTTTATCGGCTGGTACAGCGACAGCAGCCTGACGAACCGGATCTCCGGCGTCTATCTGACGGAGGATACCACCGTGTATGCCGCCTGGCGCGCGGACGGCCCCCCCTGATCCCACCGACCCCGCCGACGCCGCCGGTTCCAGTACCCCCAGTACCCCCAGCGCCCCCAGCAGCCCCACCGGCCGGACCGACGCCAAGCGGCTGGAATCCCAGCGGACCGGCGACAGCAGCCCGTTAGGTCTGTGGAGCCTCTCCCTCTGCGCGTCTCTTGCTGGCTGCCTGACGCTGGCCGCATGGCAGATCAGGCGGCGGCGCAGGGAAGCTGACCAAAAGTAAGAACTGCCTGTAAAAAGAGAGCCATCGGCAAAATGCCGATGGCTCTCAATTGATACCCGATCACATGCCGGAGCGGCAGACGCCCTCACTGATCCCCGTTTTCCGCCACCCACGCCCGTACATAGTCCACAAACAGGCGGGTGGAGTTGGACAGCGCCTTCTCGTCCTTCACCCCGATGCCGATGGTGCGGTGGAAGGTCATAGGCGGGCGGCAGGCGGTGACGGGCGCGGGACTGTGCCGCACCATCAGCTCCGGCAGCAGGCTGATGCCCAGCCCCTCCGACACCATGGATAAAATCGTCCGGTCCTCCCGCGCCACATACTTCACGTTGGGCCGGATGCCCATCTCGTCAAAGGCCGCCATGATCTCATAGTCGTCGCCCTCCTCTAGCTGGATGAAGGGCTCCGACGCCAGCAGCTCCTTAGGGAAGGGATCGCTGCCCGCGTAAGGATGGTCGCAGGGCACAATGACCTGCAGTTCGTCCCGATGCAGGGCGTAGGTCTGCAGCCGCTTCACCGGCGGCAGCCGCAAAAACCCGCAGTCCACCGCGCCGGTGACGATCCAGTTCTCGATCTGGTCATAGAAGTCGCCGGTGACCACCTCGAACTCAATGTTGGGATACAGTTTGCCGAAGCTCTTCAGAATGCGGGGCAGCCACTGGGCCGACACGCTGGAAAAGGTGGCGATCTTTACCAGGCCGCTGTCCATGTCCTTCAGCCCCTCCACCGTCTGCATCAGGGCATGATGAGCGGCGCACAGCTTCTCGATTTTGGGCAGCACCGCCCGCCCGTCCGCCGTCAGTACCACGCCGCCCCGATTGCGGCTGAGCAGCGTGATGCCCAGCTCGCTCTCTAACGACGTGATGGCGTGGCTGATGCCGGACTGGGTAAAGTTCAGCGCCTCCGCCGCCTTGGTAAACGTGCCGCAGGACACCACCTTCAAAAACACCTGATATTTGGAAATGCTCATAGAAACCACCTCGCTGTTGTCTATGGCGTCTATTATACATGACGACCGCTCATGAAAGCAATAGCAAAGATGCGTTTTACAAATGTGGGTTTTCGTGCTATGCTGTGTACAGCTTACGAAACGGAGGACAAGGACCATGGCCGCGCCTGCAAAAACCATCCGCTGCGCCCTGTGTGGCAGCAGCAGTGTGGTATACCGGAGCGGACGCTACTATTGCGTCTCCTGCGGCGCTCGCGGCGACCATCCCATGTCCGACGCGGAGTTGGCCCATATCGACCAGGCCCTTTCCCTGGGCGAGAACAGCGTGGAGTTGGCGGCACTGCGACGCCGCTATCCCCGCCTGCGCGTCAGATAAATCCCCCTATCTGTACCCAATCTTTTCCATAATGAGGGTAATCCTCCCCTCGGACCGCGTCCGGCCACACCGCCCTGTGGCCGGACGTGGTTTTTGCGTCAGAAAAGGGACAGCCCACCGGCTGTCCCTCTTTTGCCCGCCCGTAAGCGGGCGTTTCGTCACTTCTGCGCGTTGTACCACGCCAGCACGGCCTCCAAATGCGCCATCCCTTTCCGCAGGGAAGGGATGGCAAAGCCCGTCAAGCCCTTGTGATCCAATCATCCAAAAACCGCATCTGCTCCGCCGTGTGGAACCAGTGGGCTCCCTCCGGCATGACGGTCAGCGCCGCGCCGGTCCGCTGGGCGAAGGCCGATATGGTTTCCGGCGCGGTCAGCTCGTCGTGCGCCCCATATAAGATCCAGGTGGGCACGCGCCAGGAGATAGGGTGCGCCCGCACATCGCAGAGATACGCCCACGACAGCGTCTCCCCAAGCTCCGTGGGGATCTCCCCCTTTTCCGCAAGCTCCTCCTCCGTCACATGGGCCCACTGCATCATGTCGCGGATCAGCTTCTCCATGTCCACCACGGGGGAGATGAAATACGCCCGATCCACCAGCGTTTCATCCAGCGCGGACAACGAGAAAAACGCGCCGATGCTGTTGGCGATCAGAGTAAGGCGGCCGCGGCCCTGCCGCTGCTGCGCGAAAAACGCCGGAAGTTCTTCCCGCGCCTCCCAGGGCGTCTGCGCGCGGTAATCGAAGCCCACCACCTCGCTGTCGGGGAACAGGGCCTGATAATGCGCGGCTTCCGCCGCCGTACCGCCCTTCCCGTGAACGTATACCATCAAATCTTTCATCTGTCTCAACCTTTCCTGAAGGATTGCAGCGACACCGTGATATGTGCCGCGCCGAAGACCGCCATCATGATCGCCGCCGGAGGATTGTGCAGCCAGACGGCGGCGCACAGAAAATACAGCACCGGAAACACCTCCGGCGGCAGGGGGACGAAGAGGAACGCCCGCCGCAGCAGCTCCGTTTTCCGCCCGCCCGCAAAATACCGCAGCCAGACCAGGTGGTACAGCGCCAGAAAACCGGCGGCCAGGTACAGCCATACACTGTAAAGGTCCAGCGCCTCACGGCTCACCAGCAGCGTCACCGCCAGCAGATACGCCACGCGGCTGATCTGCTCCACCGCCTCTACCCAGCGGGTGACCGCCGCCTGCTCCGTCTTTTCCGCCGGCGGAAAGAGGACATAGGCGATGTTGACCGGCATGGGCAGGGCAAAGATCACCAGCCCCGCCCAGGAAAAGGACAGCGTCAGATTCACAGCACAACACCCGCTTTCACGGCGAAAGGCGGCAGCTTCGCAGGCTTTCCGTAAATGGCGGCCAGCGCACGGAACTCCCGCCGAAAGGCCTCCCGCAGCTCCGTTTCCGTCAGGTGCAGATGGTCGGTGTTGGCCAGAATGGCCAGCCCATAGGAGAAGTAGATCATGTCCTGATGGAACCGGTGGGCAACCTCCTCACAGTAGCCGAACTCCTCCGCCATCACGCCGATGACCTCCGGCAGCAGAACGCTTCCCGTGCCGATGCCCAAAAATGTATGCTTCATCATCGTAAGCCCCTGCGTCAGCGGGAAGAAGCTGACGATCCGCTGCATCACCGGCGGCATGACCTCGATGGGCAGCGTCGTGCCGGAAAAGATCAGCATGGGGAAATAGAGGATCGACGCAATGACGCTGGCCTGTTTGCTGTCCTTTGCCACGCCGCCCACCAGCATACCGATGGACAGAGTCGAGAGCATGGTAAGCGCCCAGCTCCCCAAAAAAGCGAGAAGCGACCCCCGCAGCCGCACGCCCCACAAGAGCGCCGCTGCGGCCAGTGTCACCAGCGACACGATGCAGTAGACGATGTACATGGACAGCTCGACGCCCAGAACGAACACGGGGCTGACCGGCGTAACACGGAAGCGCTTGAGGATCTTCAGCTCTCTCAGGCCGGATACCGCCTGGGGCAGACCCATCAGCCCGCCGGCGCAGATGGCGATCGTACCAGCGGCTCCGAAAGACTGCTCCAGAAACGTATAGTCCGCGTCGTCATAGGCGGGCTTTGTGCCATAGATGATGCCAAGGATGACAAAGACCGCCAGCGGCATAATGACAGCAAAGATGGGCATATTCATGTCCCGCACACTCAGCTTCAGCTCCGTTTTCAAAAACGTGAAAAAGCGTTTCATGCGTCCACCTCCTCGCTTGACAGCTGCAAATAGGCCGCGTCGATGACCTTGACCTCGCCGCCGCGAAGCTGCGTTGCCGCCCGCGCAAGACCGGACAGGCGGATCTCCTCCGTTTTGTTCTGCTCAATGTAGTCCTGCATCCGCTGGACAGCTAAAATCTGTTCCTTCAAGCGCCTCAACTCCTTACGGAAGCATTATACCGCGCCGGAAGCGTATCCGCTTGACGTTCCTTGCCATTCTGCGCCGCCCTGCATTTCGAAGAGGAGCCGTGCGCTGTATTGCCGCCGCCCGCATATTGCGGCAGATCACAGGAAAGGGCGCAGGCAGTTACCCGTGATAGTCGCCGGTCGCGGGATCCACCACGACATAGGGGACGACCTTGCCGTCGATCTCTACATACACCTGATACACGCCATTGTCCAGCTCCTCGTAGTGATCCGGCGTGAAGCCGTAGTTGTCCAGCAGGCTTTTTTCAAATTCGGCCTTCCACAAATCATCGGCGGCGGTGTCCCCGTTTGCCGGGGCGTCGCTGTCCTCCGCCGTATCCTCACCGGACGCGATGTCCCCACCCGCGGAAGGGGAAGCGTCAGCCGCTCCCTCTGTATTTCCCGTAATAGAAGCGTCCTGGCCGCCTCCGCCGGGGAACGGCAGCGTTCCGCAGGCCGTGAGGGAGAGCAGCAGCATCGCCGCAAGCACAGCGGCGCCAAAAGATTTCCATTTCATCATTTCATATCTCCGGCTTTGCGCCTTGCATCATCCGCGAAGTCCCGCCGCCTGCATGATGGCCTCCACGGCCGCCACCGGCTCGCTGCCCCAGGTGATCTCAGTGTCCTGGCATCCGGCGCTGTCCAGCAGCGTGCGGGCCTCACCGGTCAGCAGCTGCTGATAGGCGTCGTCCACCATCTCCAGCTTCTGCAGGAATTCCTCCAGGCCGTCGTTGTTGTTTGCCAGCCATGTGGTGGCCGCGTCGCTGATCTCGTCCGCGCCGAGACCCGTGTCCGCGCCCCAGCTCAGCAGCTTGGCCGCCGCCTGCACCGCCGACAGGGAGGAACCGGCAGTCCCCACCATCACGCCCGTGTCGATCTCGTCCAGAATGGGCAGCGTCAGCACCGGCGCCACATCGGCCGGTGCGTCAGGCGCGTCGGAGGTAGAGCAGGTCACCCCATCCGCACCGATGGTCACGTACAGCTTCTCCTGGACCGCGTCGTAAAGGAAGGTGCCTTCCCCCAGCAGCGTATCATCCGCCCCCAGCGCACCGATGGTGAACAGCACCGCGCAGTGATCATTCTGGGAGAGCTCCCTGATGTCCTCGCCTGTGAAGACCCAGTCTCCCGCCTTCAGCAGCGAACCGTCGGCGTTTTCACACACCTTCGTGAAGCTGCCGCCGTGGAGATAGACAGAGCGCACGTCGTCCCGCGCCAGCTTGAAGTATACGCCGTATTCCCCCGGCTCCGCGGCGGCGTGATCCGCCCCTGTCCCCGCAGGCGTGTCGTCCTTTACCTCCGTCAGACGGGTGCAGCCCGTCATCAAAACGGCCATCAGCAATACCGCCGCGGCCAGCAGTGCGATCTTTTTCATATGCTTCATCATGTCTCCTTTTTCTCAAATCGTTTCTTGTCTTGTTGTTTTCGGTCTACTCCGCCTGGTGGAGCTGCCTCAGATTGTCCAGCACCGCCGGCGTATTTTCCGCGATGCGCCCCAGTGTCCCACACCCGTCCATCTGCGGGCAGTCGGCGCAGGTGTCCAGCCCCTTCTCGCGGACGCAGTTATGTACGGGGCAGAGCTTGTCGCAGAAGGGCGTTTTCGCGCCATCCACACGGCAGCCGGTGCAGTGGATCATCTCCGGCGTGATGGTCACGCCGTTGAGCTTTGTCCACAGCGCGGCAGTCTTCTCCCGCAGAGCGTCGTCGTTGGTGACGGTTGCGATCCTGGCGTCGCATGCTGCGCAGTCCAGCCCGCAGCAGCCGATCAGTTGGTTCATATGGCTACCTCCTGTCTGATATGGCTTTTCCATTTGCTTGGTTCTGGGCGCCTGTCATAGTGCCCCCATTCATGCTCGTCCTGACTTTCCCGTCCACGCCATCATTCTGCGCAGGCGCTCCCGCATCCCGATGCCGGAGTCGTCCAGAAACAGCGTAAACGCCGCCAGAAGCGCACTGCCCAGTAAAAACGTTATGATGCGTTTTCCCTTCATCCTTCGCAGCACCTCCCAGATCATAAACGCGGCACAAGCCGTTTTTGTGGCACGCGCCGCGCCTGTGCGCCTAATATTTTCCCGCCGCTTCCGCGGACAGGCTGTTCTGTGTTCGCCCGCCGTGTCATTTGGCTGCCCCCTGACTGACGTGGTCCTCCTGTCTTTTCGGCAGCGTCCTTGTCAGGATCAGGGTATAGCCCACCGTGATCGCCGTCAGAACGAACAGATGAAACAGTCGCTTTTCCTCGGTCAGCCCTGCCGTATTGGAAAAGGTGCCAAGTGTGTTGATGGCCGCGTGGACGATCATGCAGGGCAGCAGACTTCCGCCGCGGGAAAAGATCGTGACCAGCAAAAAGCCCACCGCCACCGCAAAGACGATCTGGCACAGATTGCTGACCGGATCCATGCCGCTGCCGTTGATCAGATTGATCACATGCCCCACGCCAAAGGTGACGCTGGAGATGACAACGGCCGATTTGATATTGTTCCTTGCGATGGCCGTAAACAGGAATCCCCGAAAGATCAACTCCTCCAAAAACCCGACGCAGAGCATGCACACGATGCGGCAAGCCGTTTCCGCCGGTGGATCGTTGACCGCGGCGCCGTTCCAAAGGTTTCCCGTCGCCAAAAGGAAAAGCGGCACATAGTAAAGGAACTGTCGGGCAGGGACCGGCGACCGGCAGAGCCCGTACCGTTTCTCCAGCCCGTTCCTCCGGATAAAGGCCAAAAGGATCGCCGTCTGCAAAACGCAAAAAGCGGCGCTGGCAGCATAGGGGATCCCGATGATCTCATTCAGCGGATTCGCCAGCGATTGCAGCACGCAGTACACCACGATCCACACAATGGCAAAGGTCAGCTCATTTTTCTCATAGAATGCTTTCATTTCCGATTCCCTTTCCTCCGTAATTGTCCGGTCGCCGCGGCCTTTACGCCCCCGTGACCTCGGAAAGCGTCATGACGGCGCAGCCCTTGCTCTCGTAATACGCAAGCAGCTCCGGCAGCTTCTTTTTGTCATAGCTGGTGATGCAGTCCGACAGCACGTGAACGGTATAGCCGCTTTTCGCCATATTATAGCAGGTGGATTTGATGCAGGCCGCGGCGTCGGCGCCGGCCAGATAGAACTCGGTGATGCCGTGCTCCTGAATGAAGGCGGCAAACGCCTCGCTGGTCAGCGCGCTGCTCTTTACCTTTGTAAAAATATGGTCGGAAACGACCTTCATCTCCGGCACCAGCTCCGCGCCGCGGGTGCCGGGCTTGAAGGTCCTCGTCCCCGCCGACAGGTTGTTGTGCCGGATGTAGATCACCCACAGATCCATTTCAACGGCCCAGTCGATGGCCGCATTGACGTTTTCGATGATCTCCCTGTAGTTTTTCGTGATGTCGTTCTGCAGGTCGATCACCACCAGCGCGCAGTTTTTCATGCTGCATCCCTCCGTAATAAAATGTATTCTGCCTGAATCGAATTCCATATCCACGTTTGCCCTCGCAAACCCTCCCGAAACGATAAACGCAGTACAGGCCATTTTTGTGGCATGCACTGCGTCTAAGCGTCTGGCATTTTGCGTTCTTCCATGATTTTTCCGCCCCGAAAACGGATCACGCAGGCATACCGGCACTTGGGACAGAAGAGGGGAAAATCCTCCAGTACCGTGTGGGGCCGTATCTGCGTCCGCGTCTTGCCGCCGCATTGGGGACAGCGCAGCCAATCCAGCTTCGCTGCAGGACCCTCAGCCATGCCGCACCGCCTCCGTTTCCGTCCCCGCCAGCGCGCGAAAGGCCCCGTCCCGATCAAACGTGCCGTCGGCGAACCCTGGAATCTCCTTGATGGCCTTGTAGATGCTGATGCTGAACCCCGTCAGGATCCGGCCGATCTCCTGATCGGAATAGCCGCAGTCGCCGGTGACGATCAGCGTGGACAGGCTGTGCACCACGAACCACAGATCGCGGAAATACAGGTCGGCCTCCGCCGCGGTGATGCGATAGATGTCCATCAGCGTCGGGTGCACCAGCGCCTGCAAATGCGCCATGGACTTCACGGCGCTGTACTCCGGCGTCCGCGTCAGAAACAGCATCCGGTAAAGCTCCGGCTCCTCCCGCGCAAACCGGATATACTGCTTCCCCACGCCCAGAAAGGGAATCTCCTCCTGCAAGCCCTGGCGCGTATAGCCGTCATAGACCGCCACCGCGGCGGCGTAGACCGCCCGCCTCACATCGTCCATAGAGCCAAAGCCGGTGAAGATCGGCCGCGTAGAGGTGCCCAGCGCGTCGGCGATGGTCTTTGCCGTCAGCGCGTCCAGTCCCTTGCTCCGCACCACCTCCAGCGCCGCCGCCGCCATCTCTTCTCGGGTAAACTTATTCTTCGGCGCCATCGTCTGCCCTCCTTAAAATGCATTAGGCGATGCACATCATACGATGCGCATCGCCTATTATATGCACGAACCACCCGTTTGTCAATAGGGAAGTGCCCGATCTCGCACCTCCTGCCGCACTTTCCCCTCACCCCACGCGGCGTCGAAGGAGATGGAGCACAGCTTTTCCTTCCGCTCCACCGAATAGATGGGCAGCTGCCGCGTGGTGGCCGCCGCCGCGCGGGACGCGGGGTACAGCGTCACATAAAAAATACCCGCTGCCGCCGCGATGGTGCACAGCAGCACCGCCAGACGGCGGCGCAGCAGCAGTACCCGAACCCGATTTTCTTTCATACCATCCCCGTCCTTTCTGCCCCAGCCTATGCGCCGCCCGCCCCAAAAAGACCCCATCGGCCCTGTCCTGGCCCCACTTTGGTCTCTTTGGTGCCCTTTTCGGGTCGATTGATGTCGCCCGCCGCCGGTCATACGGATGACCGGCGAAAAGGAGGATGGCAAGATGAAAAGACGGATCATCAGCGTGCTGCTGGCCCTGGTGCTGGCGCTGAGCCTGGTGCCCACCACCGCGCTGGCGTCCCAGCCCGACGCGGAGCCGGAGCAGCCCCAGATCCAGGCGGACGGTGCGCAGCAGAACGGGGACACCCCCCAGCCCGCTCCCGCCGCCGATGGCGAAGAGAGCGTCCAGCCGGAGGAGCAGGACACCCCCGACCAGCCGGAAGGGGAGGAGAACGCCCCCGCCGCGCCGGAAGCGGAGACCACAGACGCCCCCGCCCAGCCCGCGGACGACGATCAGGCTCCGCAGATTGCGGAGCCCCAGCCCCTCCTGCCCGCCGATGACGGACAGGATATGCCCTCTGTGCGGATCGGCAGCAGCGCGGATGCCCACCGGCACTGCGTCTGCGGCGCGTCCCATGAGACCGTGGGCGATCACACTGCGGAAGACTTCGGCGCAGAAGCATGGACCGGCGTCGAGTATCTCAGCGACATCAAGACATCCGGCTACTACTACCTGATCAAAAATATAACGCTGAGCAGCGGCAGCAGCTATGGCAACTTTCAATGGAGTCTGCCCACCGGCATCAATGTCGTCCTCTGCCTGAACGGCCACAGCATCAGCCGCGACGGGGCATCTGAAAAAGACAGCGTGATTGCTGTCCCCCCGCGGCAGTACCCTGACCATCACCGACTGTCAGGACAACGGCAAGATCACCTGCGCGGCAAACAAGACAGGCATCCTTGTCACCGGCGGCGGTACCCTGAACCTGTACGGCGGCAAGATCACCGGCAACAAGTGCGGCGTAAAGATCAGCGCGGACGGCACGTTTAACCTGTACGGCGGCAGCATTTCCGGCAATGGCAGTGCTGACCAAATTGAGTGCTATGGTGTGGATAATGCCGGTACCTTCAACCTGTACGGCGGCAGTATTTCCGACAACACCGCAAATAGCGGTGCGGCGGTACGTATCGGCAGCCCTGCCTCCTTCACCATGTCCGGCGGCACCATCGCGAACAATACCGGCTCCTACGGCGGCGTATACCTGACCGGTACCGACAGCGCCTTCACCATGTCCGGCGGCAGCATCACCGGTAACAAGGCGGAAGGCAACGAGGATTGCCGCGGCGGCGGTGTGTATAACTGGAGATACGACCAGACGGACGGCGTTTTTGAGGTTTCCGGCAAGGTGACTATCACCGGCAATACTTACATAGCCCATTACTATTTGAAAAAAGACGAGGGCCCCAGCAACGTCTTTCTGGCTTTCACCGATAAGCCCATTGTTATCGGCAAGGACGGCCTGAACAGCGCCTCCCGCATCGGCATTGCCCAGCCCAACAGCGGCGTCACCACCATCGTGGCGGTCAAGGGTGTGAAAGACACCGCCACCGCCAACTGTTTCACCAGCGACAGCAGCACCTACGGCAAATACTACATCGACCCCCAGAACGAGATCTGGCTCTCCACCTCCGCCCCCCACACCCACAACTGGTCCTATACCACCTCCGGCGCGGTCATCACCGCCCGCTGCGACGCGGACAACTGCCCCTCTCCCAAAGGCGGCAGCGTGACCATCACCCCACCCACCGACCCGACCTATAACGGCCAGGCCAAAGCGGCGACCGTCACCGGCAGCTTCACCAACGGAACGCCGAAGCCTACCGTTATCACCTACTGGAAGAACGGCGAGACCCTCTCCGGTGCACCCATAAATGCCGGTGAATATACCGCTTCCATCACCGTGAACGATGCCGTCGCCACGCTGACCTATACCATCGCCAAGGCCGCACCCCAGGCCGCCGACTTCACCTTCACCGCCCCCACCGGCCTGACCTACAATGGCCAGCGTCACGAGGCCTCCGTGACCGTGAATGCCAACGTCGATGGTATGGGCCAGATCACCCAGATCCACTATTACAACGCCAGCGGCGAGGAAGCCGAGCCCATCAACGCGGGCGTCTACCTCGTCAAGATCGACGTGGCCGAGGGCGAGAACTACACCGCCGCCCAGCTCACCCCTGCGGATAGCAGCTGGTGCATGCAGATCCAGCCCGATCCCAGCACCCCCGTTGTCACCCTGAACGGCGATATGACCTATACCGGCAGCCAGATCAAGCCCGCCGTGACAGTGACCCTGAACGGCAGAACGCTGACGGAGACCACCGACTATACCGTGACCTACAGCGCAAATATCAACGCCGGTGAAAACGCGGGCACCGTCACCGTCACGAAGACAGCCGCCCAGAGCGATAACTACACCTTCACATCGGTGCAGCAGCAGTTCACCATCGCCCCGAAGGAGGTTACCGTCTCCGGCATCACAGCCGCGGATAAGATCTATGACGGCAATACCGCCGCTACCCTGAACTACGACGGCGTGACCTTTACCGGCAAGGTGGAAGAGGATACCCTGACCGTCAGCGCCTCCGGCGCCTTTGCGGATAAGAACGTGGGACAGCATAAGGCCGTCACCCTGACCGGCCTGACGCTCTCCGGAGCCTCCGCTAATAACTACTGCCTGGCGGCCTCCCAGCAGACCTATCTCATCGACCTGAAGGCGCTGCTGAAGGACAGCATAGGCGACCTCACCTTTGCGGACCTGACCGTCACCCTCACCGGCGGCTACTATACCGGCGGCGCGTCCGTCACGGCGGACGGCCTCCTGACCCTGCCCATCAACGCCGTGGACAGCACCGCCACCGGCAGCATCGGCAGCGTCCAGCTGACAGTGACCTCCGCCAATTACGAGACCTTCACCCTGACCGTCAATATCACCGCGGAGAATCCCCGTCCGGAGGATGTCCGGCCCACGCCGCCCGCCGACGACGGCCATAACTGGGTGGGCGTCATCCGCCGCTATCCCGCCGCCGTACCCGCGGCAGCGGAGCAGGCCGATGTCACCTCCGCCCGCACCTTTGACCCAGGCGTGACCCTCTACATGGCCCTGACCCTCCTGTCCGCCGCCGGTACCGCTCTGCTCACCGGCAAACGAAAGGAACACTGACCCCACAAAAGGAGACGGCGCCCGCCGTCTCCTTTTTCCTCCCAATATGCACAAGAGCCACGGCGAATTGCGTAGGGGGCGGCGTCCCCGACGCCCCGTCCCAAAAGGCCCCCGCGCAAGGCCATTTCGTAGGGCGGGGTGCCCCCACCCCGCCGCACGGTGACCGCCCCCAAAGCCTCCCTTGTGTAAAGGGAGGTGGCAGCGCGAAGCGCTGACGGAGGGATTGTCGTAGGAGGGTGCGGCGGGGGCGGTTATTGATGGTGCGGTGGAAACCAAGATGGATGCTACGGCGGCACAGCCGCCGAGATCGGCGTTAAAAACATGCCACCGGCATGTTTTCTTAACACGCCGACACCGGCATGTTTTCTTCACGCCGCGACGGAGGGATTGTCCTGAGATAGTGCGGTGGAAACTTGCTGGAAGCTGCGGTGTCATAATCGCAGACAAATGTGTGTCCCACACCACCAAACCTTGCCAAAATCCACAAATAACCCGAAAATAATCTGTGCAAAAAAGAGAAAGTGAAAAAAGTAATTGAAATAACGTGACATTGCACCGATAAATGCTATAATAATTGATGTATCAGTAAACAGCCCATGGGCTGTCCTTTTGTTTCCCTCTTTTTTCAGAGGGAAACAAGGAAAAATTCATGTGTATATAAAGGAGAATCAGCAATGAAAAAGATCATAAGCATCCTCTTGGCGCTGACTCTGGCGCTGAGCCTGTGCAGCACCGCATGGGCAGACAACGAAGGCAGCACGCCGACACCGGCCAATGTTGCGCAGATCACAATAGGCAATGTAACGACAGAATATCCCACGCTGCAAGCGGCTGTCGATGCTGCAACAGCAGAGCCCACCGTGATTAAGCTGATGACCAGCTGTAGCGGCGAGGGTGTTGTTGTACCGACGGGAAAGAATATCGTTATTGATTTTAACAAGTGCACCTATACACTTACCCTGGGCGTAGGCTCTCCCAACACCCGCACGAGTGGTTTTCAGCTGATTCAAGGCAGCACCGTGGTGATGCAAAACGGCAAGGTAGACATTGTGGAAAAAAACAGAACAACGGCGATTACCGATGAAGAGGCGACACGAGCGGATAGCGTTCGCAATGTCATGCGTCTGATCCAGAGTTATGCCGATGTTACGCTGACGGACATGGTGTTTGACGCGGCAAATCTGTACAACCTGTCTGACTATGCCTTTAGCTTTAATAAGGGAACGGTGCTGTTCAACGGCTCCACTGCGCTTGTCAATTATCCGGATAACATGATCGCTTTTGACTCCTGCGATGGCAGTTGGGCAGGCAGCGGCGTTTACAATGGCAATCCTGTCACCGCCATCACCATGGATACCACAGGAACGATCTCCGGCAAGGTTGCCCTGGGCGGCGGACATCTGAATGTCAATAAGGGAACGGTCAATGTCGTAATGGACAGCAACAGCCCTGACCTGATCGTGGGCGCAGGCGCAAACGTTACGCTGGATCTGTGCGGCAAGACCCTGACCGGCACCAGCACGACCGATTCTATTACCAACAATGGCGTGTTGACCATCAAGGACAGCAGCGAGGCAAAGACCGGTAAAGTGGAGTCCAGCACAGGCAAGGCGCCTCTGAATAACGGCACGGGTGCTGCCGCGATCCTGGATGCGTCTCTTGGCGATGGTGCTTTGCCGTATTATGACATTGCGGGTGACAGAATTAGCGCAGAGCTCAATGGAACGCTTTACGTAGGCGCTGCCGGTATTAAGGCGGCCATTGCCGCTGCCAAGAGCGGCGATACCATGGAGATCGTGAATTGCGGCGACAATGAGGTGGTTATACTGGAGAATGTTGCCGCTGGGGTTAAAGTAAAAGTTCCTGCCTCCGTCACGACGGTTAAGGTCAACGGCTACACGCTTACGAACACCATGGGCGACTACTATGAGTTCGAGGTTCCCGCTCCCACTCCTGATCCCGAGCCCGATCCCACCCCCGACCGCCCCACCCACACCAACCGCCGCTACCCCGCCGCCAACACCACCACGACCCCCACTGAGACCAAGAAGGACGATGCCATCAGCTCTGCCAAGACCTTCGACGCCGGTGTGGCCCTGTACGTGGGCATGGCCCTGACCTCCGTCACCGGCATGGCCTGGGTCGGCAAGAAGCGCGGCCTGTAATTTTCCCCATCATACGATCGGATAGGGCGGGAACACCTCTGCACGGCCCTTGAAGATAAAAAGAGAGACGCTCACTGAACCGGGCGTCTCTCTTTTTTGCAAAAAACCGGCGTATGCCGCCTATGGCGGCATACGCCGGTCCGTCATATCTCAAAACAGCGTCTCCTGATACGCCAGCTCCACCTGTCCGATGGAGCGCATCTGTGCGGCATTCTCCGCCGTCAGCGCGTCGCAGATGGCCATTTTCCGGATGATGTTCTGCACCGTCAGATCCAGCGCCGTCCCCGCCCGATAGTCGGCAGGGAAGATGAAGTCCACCCGCCCCCTGGCCAGCAGCTCCTCCACGCCGGTGCGGTTGGACTCCTGATATACCGCGATGGCCTGCCCGCCGTAGGAGCGCATCATCTTCATGCAGGGCACGTCCGAAAGTCCGTCCCCCACATAGATCATGTTGGTAAAGGGGATGCGCTTGCTGTCGTCCGGCATGGAGTCGTTCAGCTTCCTGTCCTCGCTGACCTCCAGCACTCCCTTGTTGATGCGGTACACGAATTGGGTCTTGTTGGTGAAGTTCACGTCCAGCTTGGGCCAGCAGGCGGCCCCGTCCCGATAGTAGAATTCGCAGGCGTAGATCTTCTTGAAGTGGTGGGCGATGCCGCTGCCCTCAATGATCTCCTTCAGCCCCGAGGACAGCACATAGTGCTCCACCGTCACCCCCAGACTGTCGCCGAAGGCGTCGATCCGGTCAAACCACTCCCGCACGCCGGGAAACAGCTCGATGGCCTTGCCGCACTGCACCAGATAGTCGCGGTTCAGCGTCATGCCCTGGGCGCGGCACTCCTCGATCATGGTGTACATGTACGCCAGCAGCCCGTCCATCTGATTTTCCCAGCCGAAGGCGTTGGCCTTCTGCCAGAACTGGGCGGGGGTGTAGCCCAGACTGGGGATGAAGGAGTAATCCTCCATGTCGGTGGTGCACAGCGTCTTGTCAAAGTCGTACAGCAGGGCGATGATAGGTCTTTGGCTCATAATGTGTTCTCCTTTGGGCTAAAAAAGCGGCCGGTCAGGCCGCTTTTTTGCGTTTCTGTTATTCGCCGGTGTAGTTGCGGCCGAACTTCAGCTCGTCCAGACTCAGCTTGAAATCGCTGGGGATCGCGGTCTCGGTGTCGCTCACCTCGGCGGGCGTCTCGGTCTCCATCACGTCCAGATGCTGCATGATGTCCTGCTGGATGTCCGCCGCCTCGACAGGTGCGGCCTCCGTCTTCGCCGTCAGCTGCATCTCCGGCAGAGAGTTCAAAAACTCCTGCTGCTGGGCGCACAGCTCGCTGCCGTGGCGCACGAAATCCGCCAGGCTCTGCTGAGCCATCACCAGCTTCTCCTCGGCATCGTGCTTGTCCTGCTCCAGCTGGGCCAGCTGGGCGGCGTGCTGCTCGCGGGCCTCCTTCAGCAGATTCTCCTTCTCGCTCTGAGCCTCCTGCACCAGCTTGGCGGCCATCTTCTGGGCCGTCAGCAGCGTGGAGCGCATGGCGTCCTCGGTGGCGCGGTATTCCTCCACCTTCTCCGCCAAGATCTTCAGCTTGGCCTTCAGCGTCACATTTTCCTTATACAGCGCCGAGTAGTCCTCCGTCAGCGCGTCCAGAAACTCATCCACCGGCGCCATGGCGTAACCGCCGCCGCCAAAGGATGCCTTGGGGAATACTTTTTCAGAAACTTCCTGCGGTGTCAACATGGTATATCCCTCCCATTGTCCGGTTTACAGGTACAGGCCGTTGTTCTCCAGCTCGTCGATCAGGTCGCCCATGATATCCACGCTGTAGGGCGTGATGATATAGGTGTTGGCGGCCACCTTCTTGATCTTGCCGTCACCGGCATAGGCCACGCCGGACAAAAAGTCGATCAGCCGCCGCGCCACGTCCTTGTTGGTGGACTCCAGATTCATCACCACCGTGCGCTTTTCCCGCAGATGGTCGGCGATCTCGCTGGCATTTTCAAAGCGCTCCGGCTTCACCAGCACCACCTTCAGCGCGGCGGTGGCGTGGATGTTCACCACCTTGTTGTGGCGGTCCTCCGGCTGCTTGCGCTCCTCGCGGCGGTCATCGAAGATGCTTCTGGCCTCGCTCTTTTCCGGCTGCTCCAGTTCTTCCTCCTCGTAATCGTAATCCTCGTCGTCATACGGGTGAATGATCTTCTTGATCTCGTCCATGAAACCCATTTGAAAGCCTCCCTGTTGTGTGAATTTGTATCGTCTGTTATTTTTGATAATTCCGCGCGCCGAAGATGGCGGAGCCCACGCGCACCATATTGGCGCCGCAGCGCACGGCGTCCGCAAAATCGTCGCTCATACCCATGGAGATATATTCCCATTTATTATCGTACATTTCTCGGCTTATGTCAACAAAAAGACGATAAACTTTCTCAAAATATGGTATGTTCCCGCCTTTTTCCACCGCAACGGGTGGTATCGTCATCAGCCCCCGTACCCGAATGTGGGGCAATTCCCTGGCATACGCCGCCGCCTGGGCCAGCTCCTCCGGCGCAAAGCCGCTCTTGGCCGCCTCGCCGCCGATGTTGACCTCCAGCAGCACGTTCTGGGTCAGCTCCAGCCGGGCGGCCACCTTTTCGATCTCGTCCAGCAGCTCGCGGCTGCCCACGGACTGGATCAGGGCCGCCTT
The DNA here is from genome assembly GCA_934573935.1 of uncultured Oscillospiraceae bacterium. GTDB lineage: Bacteria > Bacillota > Clostridia > Oscillospirales > Oscillospiraceae > Vescimonas. The sequence goes on from CAKTMO010000012.1 coordinate 21,642, forward strand.
GCCCACCACCTGCTTCACCTTGTTGCGCTGCAGATGGCCGATAAAGTGCAGCGGCGCGCCGTCATAGGCGTTCTCCTTCAGCTTCTCGGTCATCTCCTGCACGCGGTTCTCGCCCAGCGCGTCGATACCGGCGGCGATGGCCTCCTGACAGGCCGCCGCGTCGTTCATCTTGCTGGCGCCCACCAGCGTGATGTCGGCGCCGGTGCGCCCTGTGGCCCGCGCGGCCTCGTCGATCTCTGCGCGGATGCGCGCGATATTCTCTGCAATAGACATGGAAACATACCCCTTTCTCTGTCTGAAATCTGTCCAAAACCGGATATCTTACCCGATCACCTTGCCGTCATACAGCGCGGCCGTGGTGACGATCACCTGATCGCCCTGCCGCAGCATGCTGGAATCCTCCTGTGCGGACGCCGCCTCCACCAGCGCGTAGCCGTCGCCCTGATAGATCACCGCCACCGGCTTGAACTTGGCCCGTACGCCCAGCAGGCAGTACACGCCCGTCACGCCCTCGTCGCTGACCCGCAGCGCGTTGGCGGGCAGCCGCAGCCCCTCATAGGTGCGCAGCACCAGCGTGGCGGCCTGATGCCGCATCAGCGTGGTCTGGGCCAGATATTTCTCGCTGCGCAGCACCAGCGTCCGCTGGCCGTTCTCGCTGCGGGAGATGCTGTCAATGGTCATCCGCAGCTCCGTGTTCAACCCCTTGGCGAATCGCAGCGTCACAGTGGAGCGGCCGCTCAATTGCTCCGCCTGGGCCTCGGTGATGTTGGCGGCGTAGTACCAGGTGTCGCCGTAGATCAGCTTGCCCACGTTGGCGCTGTCGCTGCTGATGGGCTTCACGCTGCTCAGCTTGCTGGGACTCAGATCGTCCTGCAGAAAGTCCGGCGTCAGCACCGTCTCATACCCGTCGCAGGCGGCGGAATAGATGCCCGATTCCGGCGCGGTGATGGCCTGTCCCCGCAGGGAGGCCGTCAGCTCCTGAATGGCCCCCTCCGTCTCCTGGATATCCGCCTCGATCTCCTCCTGGGAGGCGGAGCTGTAATCCCGCTTCAGAACGGCGCTCTTCAGGGCGGACAGCTCCTCGTCCGCGCCGCTGTACTCCCCGTCGGAGATGGCCTGCCGCAGCGACAGGATCCCGCTGTTGATGGAGGAATCCAGCTTCAGCGCCGCGTCGGGATCCAGATAGGACACCAGCGCAAAGGACAGCTGCTCCAGCCGCAGCTTCAGCGCGTCCAGCTGCTCCACGCGGCTCAGCGCGCCGCCGTCGGGATAGGCGGTGGCAATGGTCTGTCCCTTGCCGGCCCGCTCGCCTTCCCCCAGGGCGTGGCCCAGGGTAGCGGCGTCGGAGTGGAAGGTCTCTTCATCGCGGATCAGATAGCCGTTGATCTCGATGACCTCCTCCTCGCTGGAGGTATAGACCGGCGTGGTGTTGATGGATTCCGTGAAATAGCGGTACACCTGCACCCCAAAGTACAGCAATACCGCGCCCAGCATCACCGCAGACAGTATTTTGAAAATTGAAGTGGTTGAGCCCTTCATATCCCGCTCCTTGGTTGGCATTTGTGTCGGTATTTCCAGCCGCAAGCTGAAAAGGCGTCCTGACGGCGTGTTCGGTAAACAGCGCGCAGGGGCGGGGGTCTACCCCGCCCGCAGGCGCAGGCCCGATCCTTTACGCCAGGTCCACGTTCTCCGCGTCCGCCTCCTGAAAGCTCACCGCCCTGGCCGGCGCGATGGTGGAGATGGCGTGCTTATAGATCACCTGCTGCCGCCCCTCGCTGTCCAGGATCACCACAAAGCAGTCAAAGCCCGTGATGGTGCCCCGCAGCTGAAAGCCGTTCACTAAAAACATGGTGACGGGGATCTTCTGCTTCCGCGCCTGGGTCAGAAATACTTCCTGTAAATTGTTGGTCTTTTGCATAGCGTCCTCCTGCATTCTTTCTTTGTGCGGACGCTATCCTGTCAGAACAGCTCCCGCCGTGATTCAGCATAAACCACGACCGCGGAGATATTCTGTCGCTTTTTGTAGTCCCTCTGGGAAATTTGGCTGCCGCTGCCAGCGCACCCAGAAAATGTCCGGATTCCGCCGCAGCCACGTCAGCTGCCGCTTGGCATACTGCCGCGACCGCAGCTTCACCTCTGCAATAGCCTCCTCCACCGTGGCCCGCCCCTCGCTTACCGCCAGAAACTGCTTGTAGCCGATGGCCTGCCACGCGGTGGCGTCGTGGGACAGCCCTCCTGCCAGCAGGGCGTTCACCTCGTCCAGCAGTCCCTGGGCCACCATGGCGTCCACGCGGGCGTCGATGCGGTCCCGCAGATCCTGCCGGTCCTCGAAATCCAGCCCGATGTACAGCGCCTCATACTTGGGCGGCAGCTGCCGCTCCCATGCGTCGTGCTCGGTGATGGTGCGGCCCGTCTCCTGCCACACCTCCAGCGCGCGGATGATCCGCTTTTCGTCCCGCGGATGCAGCTTCGCCGCCGCGTGGGGATCCACCTGCCGCAGCTCCGCCAGCAGCACCTCCACGCCCTCGTCACGGGCGCGCCGCTGCAAGGCCTGCCGTACCTCCGTGCCCTGAGCTCCAGCGGCAAAGTCCGTGCCGCGGATCAGCGCCTCCAGATACAGCCCCGTGCCGCCCACCAGTACCGGCAGCTTCCCCCGCCGCAGGATGTCCTGCACGCATGCGTCCGCCGCGCTCACATACCGCGCCACCGACCAGCTCTCCGCCGGATCGGCCACCGCCACCATATGGTGCGGCACGCCCGCCATTTCCTCCGCCGTCGGCGCGGCGGTGCCGATGCCCATGCCGCGGTACAGCTGCATGGAGTCCACGCTGACCACCTCGCCGTCAAAGCGCTGGGCCAGCGCCACGCCCATCTTCGTTTTTCCTGTGGCGGTGGGGCCCACCACACAAAGCACTCTCGCCATGGGTCACTCCTGCTTTCTATGCCCGTTTGAACATCTTCTCGATGTCGTATTTGCTCAGCTTGTACTTCACCGGCCGCCCGTGGGGGCAGTACAGGATCTCACCCGACTGCACCTTTTCCACCAGCGCCGCCAGCTCGGCGGGGTCAGAGGTCATACCGGCCTTGATGGCGCTTTTGCATGCCATGGTGTGCAAAAGCTCGTCCCGCGCCGCCGCCGGATCGGCCTGCCCCAGCGTCAGCTTCTGGGCCAGCTCCTCCAGGGTCGCGGCGGCGTCCGCCGCCAGAATGTCCGCCGGTACCTCGCGGATCAGCACCGTGCCGCCGCCGAAATCCTCGCACACAAAGCCGAACTGGCGCAGCAGCGGCAGATTCTCCAGTACGGCGGCGTAGCCCTCCGGCTCCAGCTCCGCCGTCACCGGCGTCAGCAGCGGCTGGGCCATCAGGGGCTGATGGCTGGCCTTCAACGCGTCGAACCGCAGCCGCTCGTGGGCGGCGTGCTTGTCGATGAGCCATACCGTCTCGTGCTCGTCCTCGCAGATGATGTAGGTCTTCAGTACCTCGCCCACCATGCGCCACGGCGCTTCCCCCGTCGGCTCCATGGTCTGCTGCTCCGGCTCCTCCGGCAGCGGGATGGCCTCCTGCACGGCGGGCGGCTCTGTCAATGGTTCCGCCTTTACAGGCGGCGTGATCTCATAGGTTTTTCCCGTCAGGGGAGAGGAGGCCACGATGGTCTCCTCCGGCCGCGCCACATCCCGCACATAGACGGTCTCGGCGCTGTGGGGCCGCTGCGCCATGGCGGGCACGCTGCTGGGCGCCGCGTTTCGGATGACCGGCGCCGCGGGGCGGGACACAAAGCTGCCCAGGGGCTTTTTCTCCTCCGCAGGGGCCGCGGCCCTGGCCTGATACTCCTGCGCTGTCATTTTCTGGAAAAATTCCGGTGTTTTACCGGCCTTTATAGGTGCGTTTTGGGGCCTTTTTTCCCCGTTTAGGGCGTCTAATATGGTGTAATACACCGCGTCGAACACGGATTTGTCCGACACGAACTTTACCACCGTCTTGGCGGGGTGGACGTTCACATCCACCTGATCCATGGGCAGCGTCACATGCAGCACGCAGCCGGGGAACCGCCCCTTCAGCAGCTGGTTCTTATAGGCCTCCTCCAGCGCCGCCGTCAAAAGCTGGGACTTGACGAACCGGCCGTTGACGAAAAACACCTGCTTGCCGCGGCTGCCGTGGCCGTTCAGGGGCTTGGTGACAAAGCCCTCCACCCTGATGTCGCCGCCGCTGCCGCTGATGGGCAGCAGCCCCAGGGCGAAATCCCGCCCCATGGCGGCGTAAACGGCGGACAGCAGCTGCCCGTCGCCGGGGGTGTGCAGTACCTCCTGCCCGTCGCGGATCAGCTTGAAGGACACATCCGGATGGCTCAGCGCCAGATGCTGCACCACACCGGCCACGGCGGCGCCCTCGGCGCTGTCCTTCTTCATGAACTTCATGCGGGCGGGGGTGTTGTAAAACAGATCCCGCACGCAGATGGTGGTGCCCTCCGGACAGCCGGTGGGCTCGGTATGCCCGGGCACGCCGCCCTCCAGATGCAGCGCCGCCCCCATCTCCTCTTCCGGCGAGCGGGAGAAGATGTCCACCCGACTCACGGCGGCAATGGCCGCCAGCGCCTCGCCGCGGAAGCCCAGCGTGCCGATGGCCGCCAGATCGGCGGCGGCGCGGAGCTTGCTGGTGGCGTGGCGCAGAAAGGCGGTGGGCAGCTGCTCTGCCGGTATGCCGCAGCCGTTGTCGGTGATGCGGATAAAGGTCAGGCCGCCCCGCTCGATCTCCGCCGCAATGGCGGAAGCGCCCGCGTCGATGGCGTTCTCCAGCAGCTCCTTGATGACGCTGGCAGGCCGCTCCACCACCTCTCCGGCGGCGATCAGATCCGCCACATGGGGCGGTAAACATTGGATCTGGGGCATGGTTCCTCCTTGTTGGGTGTCGATGGATGGAAATGGGTATGGGAAATTGCGTGTAGGGGGCGGCGTCCTCGACGGCCCGTCCATATTGCGGTGGGTTTCCGGTAAACCGGCGGGGCGTTGAGGACGCCGCCCCCTACGAATGATGTATCGAAATTTATCCGTATATTGGCGGCGGGGTGTGGACACCCCGCCCTACGCACGGATATCAATAGAATTCCGTAGGGCGGCCTGCCCTCAGGCCGCCGCCTGGCTTATTGCAGCTTGCTCTTCAACTCATACAGCAGGTTCAGCGCCTCCAGCGGGCTCAGGGTATCCACCTGCGCCCTGCGAAGCGCATCAATGACCGCGCTCTCGCTGAGAGCCTCCAGGGAGACCTGATCGGTCTCCTCCGCCACGGCGTGGGGCTTGCCCGCCTCGTCCTCCAGCTCCTGCAGAATGTGCCGTGCGCGGGTCAGTACCTGCTTGGGCAGGCCCGCCAGCTTGGCCACCTCAATGCCGTAGCTGCGGTCCGCCCCGCCGGAGAGGATCTTTCGCAGAAAGATGATGTCCTCGCCCCGCGTGCGGACGGCGATGTTGTAGTTGCGCACGCCGGGCAGCTGGCCCTCCAGCGCCGTCAGCTCGTGATAGTGGGTGGCGAACAGGGTCTTGGCCCCCAGCTTTTTCGGGTCGGCGCAGTATTCCACCACCGCCCTGGCGATGGACATGCCGTCAAAGGTAGAGGTGCCCCGTCCGATCTCGTCCAGGATCAGCAGACTGTCCGCCGTGGCGGACTTGAGAATATCGCTGACCTCCGTCATCTCCACCATAAAGGTGGACTGTCCGGCGGACAGGTCGTCGGATGCGCCGATGCGGGTGAAAATGCGGTCCACCACGCCGATGCGGGCGGCCCGGGCGGGGACGAAGGAGCCGATCTGCGCCATCAGCACCATCAGCGCCACCTGCCGCATATAGGTGGACTTGCCCGCCATGTTGGGGCCGGTGATGATGGCCACCCGATCGTCCTTTTCCCCCATATAGGTGTCGTTGGGGACAAACAGGCTGTCCCGCCGCATCTGCTCCACCACCGGATGGCGTCCGTCGTGGATCTCAATGATGCCGGACTCGTCCACCACGGGACAGCAGTAGTTGTTTTTCACCGCCACCGCGGCCAGAGAGCACAGCGCGTCCAGCTCCGCCACAATGGCGGCAGAGCGCTGCACCCGCGCCGCCTGGGCGGCCACATGCAGCCGCAGCTCGGTAAAGAGCTGGTATTCCAGCGCTGTGACCCGATCCTTGGCGGACAGGATGTCATGCTCCAGATCCTTCAGCTCCTGGGTGATGTAGCGTTCGCCGTTCACCAGCGTCTGCTTGCGGATATAATGCTCCGGCACCTGATCCTTAAAGGAGTTGGATACCTCGATGTAGTAGCCGAATACCTTGTTGTAACCGATCTTCAGGGTGCGGATGCCGGTCTTTTCCTTCTCCGTGGCCTCCATGCGGGCCACGATGCTGCGCCCGCCGTGCAAAATCTCCCGCAGGCGGTCCACCTCGCCGTCAAAGCCGTCCCGCACCAGCTCGCCCTCGCGGACAGAGAAGGGGGGATCGTCCACCAGCGTCCGACCGATCCGCTCCGATAGATCCTTCAATTCATCCAGCTCCGTATACAGCTGATGGAGCCGCCCTCTGTCAAAGCAGGCCAGCTGCTCCTTCACCTGGGGCAGCCGCTCCATGGCGGCGCGCAGCGACGCCAGATCCCGTCCGCCGGCGGTGCCGTATACCACGCGGCCCACCAGCCGCTCCATGTCGGAGATGCCCTGCAGGGCCAGGATCAGCTCCTCCCGCGTCACGGTGTGCTCCACCAGTGCCGACACGGCGGCGCTGCGCCGGTCGATCTCCGTCACCGACAGCAGTGGCCGCTCGATCCACGCGCGCATCAGCCGCCCACCCATGGCGGTCTTCGTCTTGTCCAGCACCCACAGCAGACTGCCCTTCTTCTCCTTGCTACGCAGCGTCTCCGTCAGCTCCAGATTGCGCCGCGCCGTCAGATCCAGCTCCATGAACTGGCCCCGCCGGTAGTATTCCAGATCGTCCACATGGGACAGATCCGTCTTCTGTGTCTCATGCAGATAGCTGAGAAGCGCCCCCAGCGCCAGAAACACCGCCGGATTGTCCCGCGGCAGGCGCCGCAGCGCGTCGTCGCCGAACTGGCGGCGGATCAACTTTTCGGAGGCCTCCATCTGGAACCGCCCCCCAGGCAGCTTCTCCAGATGGCAATTCAGCTTGTCCTGCAAAAAGCCGTGCAGTGCCTCGTCAAAGTATGCCGCCTCATTCACCACCGCCTCGGCAGGGGAGAAGCGGCCCAGCTCGTTAATGAGCTGCCGCACCCGCTCACCGCCGGAAAAGGCGGTGGCGTGTGCCTTGCCGGTGGAGATGTCGCAGGCGCATACCGCGGCGTAGTCCTCGTCCAGATACACCCCCGCGCAGAAGTTGGAGCGTCCCTCCTCCAGACACGCGCTGTCGATCACCGTGCCCGGGGTCACCACGCGGATAATGTCCCGCTTCACCAGCCCCTTGGCCTGGGCGGGGTCTTCCGTCTGCTCGCAGATGGCCACCTTGTAGCCCTTGGCGATCAGCCGCGCGATGTAGGAGTCCGCCGAGTGATAGGGTACGCCGCACATGGGCATCCGTTCCTCGGCGCTCTTGTCCTTGCTCTTGTCGCGGGTGGTCAGCGTCAGATCCAGCTCCCGCGAGGCGGTGCGGGCGTCCGCGCCGAACATCTCGTAAAAGTCGCCCAGCCGGAAAAACAGGATGGCGTCCTGATTCTGTTCCTTTATTTGCAGATATTGCTGCATCATGGGGGTCAGCTCAGCCATAGGGCGGCTCCTTTCTGCTTGTTGCGTTATACCATCTCGCCGAACAGCGCCCAGGTGTTGCTGTCGGTGATCTTCACATCGTGATAGGCGCCGATGGCGGCCCTGTCGCCCACCAGATGCACCAGCCGTCCTCCGGCGGTGCGGGCCGTCAGGGGCCAGCGGCTGTCGTCACTCTCGCCGTCGATGAGACAGCGCAGCGTCCGCCCCACATACTGGGCGTGGATCTCCTCGGAGATACGGTTCTGGGTGTCGCACAGCCGGTCGAACCACACCTGCTTCTCCGCCCGGGGCACGGGATCGTCCATTTTGGCCGCCGGTGTGCCGGGGCGGGGGGAGAAGATGAAGGTGAACAGCGCGTCGAACCGCACCTGCTCCACCAGCGCCACCGTCTCCATGGCCTCCGCCTCCGTCTCGCCGGGGAAGCCGATGATCACATCGCTGGTCAGCACCAGCTCCGGCATGACCTTGCGGGCGTAGCCGATCAGCTCCAGATACCGCGCCTTGTCATAGGGCCGGTTCATGGCCCGCAGCACCCGATCGCTGCCGGACTGCACCGGCAGGTGCAGCTGCTTGGCCACATGAGTGCACCGCGCCATGGTGTCAAACAGCTTGAAGCTGGCGTCCTTGGGCTGGGAGGACATGAAGCGGATCAGATAGTCCCCGGGGATCTCCTCCAGCGCTGCCAGCAGGTCGGCGAAGTCATACCCCGTGCCCAGATCCTTGCCGTAGGAGTTCACATTCTGCCCCAGCAGGGTGATCTCCTTATAGCCCTCCGCCGCCAACTGGCGTACCTCGTTGATGATCTGCTCCGGCTCGCGGCTGCGCTCGCGCCCCCGTACATAGGGCACGATGCAATAGGAGCAGAAGTTGTTGCAGCCGTACATGATGGACACCCATGCACGGGTGCGCCCCTCGCGGACCACCGGCATGCCCTCGGCAATGGAGCCGTGCTCCTCTTCCACGGAGAACACACGTCCGCGGCGGCTGTAGACCTGCCACAAAAGCTCCGGAAACTTCCATAAGGCCTGGGGGCCGAAGACCAGATCCACGTGGCGATAGGACTTGCGCACCTTCTCCGCCACCTCCGGCCGCTGGGCCATGCAGCCGCACAGGCAGATGATCTGCTCCGGATCGGCCTTTTTCGTGTGGGTCAGGGCGCCCAGATTGCCGTATACCCGCTTCTCCGCGTGCTCGCGGATGGCGCAGGTGTTCAGCACGACGATGTCGGCCTGGGCGGGCTCCGTGACGAATTCGCAGCCCATGGCCTCCAGCATGCCCAGAATGTGCTGGCTGTCGGCCACGTTCTGCTGGCAGCCGAAGGTGTCCACCATCGCGCGGACAGTCCTGCCCCGTTGCCGGTGCAGTTCCTTTATTTTTTCGGTAAATTCCCGCTGGCGCTGCATGTCCGCGTCAGACAGGACGACGTTTTTCCGTTCCAAGAGTACCTCCTTCGCCCGCGGATGACACGGGGCGATTTTTAATCAAACTATTATACCACATCCCAAACCGCAACACAAGAAAGGGACGAAGAAAAATGTGCGTTTCTGTCGCAAACCAAAGGTGGACTGACCTCCGGTCAGTCCACCTTTTCATCCTGTGGATGCAGATGCTCATATACCGCCTGGGCCGCGGGGATGGGCAGTACCTTCCGCAGCTCCTCCAACGACGCCTCCTCCACGGCCTTCACCGTGCCGAAGCGCTTCATAAGGGTCTGCTTTCGCGCCTCTCCTACGCCTGGAATGCCGTCCAGCTTGCCGCGATAGGTGCGCTTTTTGTGCTTCTGCCGCTGGAAGGTGATGGCAAAGCGGTGCACCTCCTCCTGAATACGGCCGATCATGGTGAAGATATGGGGCGACTGCTGGATGCCCAGCTCCGCGCCCTCCGGCGTGATAAGGGCGCGGGTGCGGTGCCGGTCGTCCTTCACCATGCCCAGCACGGGGATAAACACCCCCGCCGCCCGCTCCGCCGCCAGCGCCGCGTGGACGTGGCCAAGGCCGCCGTCGATCAGCAGCAGATCCGGCAGGGGCGGGAATTTTTCATCATCCCTGTGGGCGAACCGCCGCTCCAGCACCTCCTCCATGGCGGCGTAGTCGTCGGGGCCCGTCAGGGTCTGGATGGCAAACTTGCGATAATCCCGTTTCAAAGGCTTGCCGTCCACAAATACCACCATAGAGGCCACCATGTCGTCGCTGCCCAGGTTGGAGATGTCGTAGCTCTCCATCCGCCGCGGCACGGCGGGCAGCTGCGCCAGGGTTTGCAGATCCGCCAGCGTTTTGGACAGCCGCTCCGATTCCGTGGTGATGCGCTCTACCTCTTCCCTGGCGTTCTGGGCCGCCATGTCCACCAGCTGGGACCGCTCGCCCCGCTGGGGCGCTTTGATGGTCACTTTATGGCCCGCCTGCCCCGTCAGCAGGGCGGCAAAGGTGTCGCTTCCGTCAAACAGGCACGGCAGCAATATCTCCCGCGGCAGCACCGCCTTGTCCAGATAGTACTGGCTCAGCACGGCGGACAGCACCTCGCCCTCCGCCTGATCGGCGGCGGTGGGGAAGATCTCGATCTGCCGTCCCAGCAGGTCGCCGTTTTCAATGTGCAGCACCGCCGCGCCGCACCGCACCGGCCCGATGTATACGCCCCACACGTCCGTGTCGGCGCATACGCCGGCGATGACCTGCTGCTGCTTGCCCAGCACCTGCAATGCCTGCATCCGGTCGCGGAGAGCGGCGGCCTTTTCAAATTCCAGCGCCTCCGCCGCCTGCTCCATCTCCTGCCGCAGCGCCGTCGTCACTTGCCGCAGCCTGCCTCCCAGCAGCTCCGCCGCCTGATCCATACGGGCGCGGTACTCCTCCTGCCCCGGGCCGTCCGGCGAGCAGAAGCCGTCACACTTTCCAATGTGGTGGTTCAGACAGGGCCGCTCCTTCCCGATATCCCGCGGGAACTGGCGGCTGCAGGTGGGCAGCTTCAACGCGGCGCACACCGCCTGCAGCGCCGCCTTCGTCTCGTGCCGCCCGCCGAAGGGGCCAAAGTACCGCGCCCCGTCCTCCTCCGGCTTGTTTACCAGCGTAAAGCGGGGATAGGACGCCTTTTCATTCATCCGCACGAAGGGATACCCCTTGTCGTCCTTCAGCAGAATGTTATAGCGGGGCTGGTGCCGCTTGATAAGGGAGTTTTCCAGCACCAGCGCCTCAAACTCCGTCCGCACCACAATGGTGTCGAAGTGATCCACCTGGGACACCATCATGCGGGTCTTCTCGTTGTGGCCGCTGCCGGACTGAAAATACTGGCTGACGCGGTTTTTCAGCTTCTTCGCCTTGCCCACATAGATGACGAGCCCCGTCTTGTCCATCATAATATACACGCCCGGGGACAGGGGCAGACTGTCCGCCTTCTGCAGCAATTCCTGTTTGGTCATCGTCGATCCCCCTTCCCGATAATGCCACCAGTATAGCACGCCGCCGCCCCTGCCGCAAGGTTGCTTTTTGGGGAAGAAAATGGTACGATAAAGAAAAACACCGAAAGAAGGAACCCCTTATGATACAGGACATCGCCCCCCACCGGTTTGACCGCGCCTACGTCATCGGCAAGCCCCACGCCCACGACATCGCCCTGTGCGTGCGAAAGGGCAAGGTGCTGCTGCAAACGGACGGTCCCCTCTGGGCGCTGCCGCGGTTCGGGACCGCCATCCCCACGGAGGACGCCCTTCACGTCTTTTCGCTGGACGGCGTGGACTGCTATCTGGCCCGTACCCCCGACACGGTGCCGGAGGACATGGCGTACGTGGAGGTATCGGGCATCCGCAGCCTGCGGCCCATGGAGGTGGCCTTTGCCGCCATCACCGCCGTGCAGCTCCACCGCTGGTACGGCGCGCGGCAGTTCTGCGGCCGCTGCGGCCATAAAATGAAGCCCAGCGATATCGAGCGGGCCATGGTCTGCCCCGCCTGCGGCCAGATCGAGTACCCCAAGATCTGCCCCGCCGTCATCGTGGCCGTCACCCACGGTGACAAGCTGCTGCTGACCCGCTACGCCAACCGCCCCTTCCGTGGCTACGCCCTCATCGCCGGCTTCGTGGAGATCGGCGAAACGCTGGAGGACACCGTCCACCGCGAGGTGATGGAGGAGGTAGGGCTCAAGGTAAAAAACCTGCACTACTACAAAAACCAGCCCTGGGCCTTCACCGATACCCTCCTGACGGGCTTTTACTGCGAGCTGGACGGCGATCCGGCCATTACCTTGGATCACAACGAACTGTGCGAGGGTGTCTGGCTCAGCCGTGACCAGATCCCCAGCCGCGAAAACGACATCAGCCTGACCGCCGAAATGATCGAGCGGTTCCGGAAAGGAGAAGCATAAGCAACCAGCGCCGTCCCGTCGGGACGGCGCTGGTTTTCAGTGAAGAGAGAAAAGTGAAGAGTGAAGAGAAGTGGTGTGCCGCTGCGCGGCACATATTAAAACCATGCCGCCTGCGGCGGCATACCGCAGCTTTTCTCTCTTCACTCTTCTCTTTTCACTCTCTAATTCAACCCCTCTGCATTCACCTCAAACAACTCCTCGATCCGCTCCCGCAGCAGCCGATGCTCCGGCGCGATCAGCTGTCCGTCCTCCGCCAGCAGTTCCTTGGCGGCGGACTGGGCCTCGTCCAGCAAAAGCATGTCGCAGTTCAGGTCGGCCAATTGCAGCGAGGGCAGACCATGCTGCCGCCGCCCGAAGAAATCGCCCGGGCCGCGAAGCTTCAGATCCTCCTCCGCGATCTGAAAGCCGTCGTTGGTGTCCGTCAGGGCCTTCAGGCGGCGCTTCGTCTCCTCGCTGCCGCCCTGAGATACCAGCACGCAGTAGCTTTTGGCCTGTCCGCGGCCCACGCGGCCCCGCAGCTGGTGCAGCTGGCTCAGGCCGAACCGCTCGGCGTTCTCCACCACCATCAGCGTGGCGTTGGGCACGTCCACGCCCACCTCCACCACCGTGGTGGACACCAGAATATCCGCTTCGCCCGCGGCAAAGGCCGCCATAACGGCCTCCTTCTCTCGGGGCTTCATCTTGCCGTGCAGCACCGCCACCCGCAGGTCGGGAAACACCTGCTCCCGCAGCGTTTTCGCGTAGGCGGTCACGGCCTTGCGCTCGTCCGGCAGCTCGTCCCCGTCCCCCACCAGGGGGCAGACGATGAACACCTGATGCCCCTCCTGCACCTGCTTACGGATGAACCCGTTCAGCCGCAGCCGGTATCGCTCGTCCACGCAGAAGGTGTCCACCTTCTGTCGCCCCGGGGGCAGCTCATTGATGATGGACACGTCCAGATCGCCGTAGATGATCAGCGCAAGCGTGCGGGGAATGGGGGTGGCGGACAGCACCAGCATGTGGGGATGCTCCGCCTTCTGCCCCAGCGCCGACCGCTGGGCCACGCCAAAGCGGTGCTGCTCGTCGGTGACCACCAGCCCCAGGGACCGGTACTGCACGTCCTCCGTCAGCAGCGCGTGGGTGCCGATGCACAGGCCGATGCTGCCGTCGGCCAGACCCGCCAGGATCTCCCGCCGCTCCTTGACCTTGGTGGAGCCCGTCAGCAGCGCACAGCGGATGCCGAACCGCCCCATCAGCGGCGACAGACCTTCATAGTGCTGCCGCGCCAGAATTTCCGTGGGGGCCATCAACGCCGACTGCCAGCCCGACTGGGCGGCGAACCACACACAGGCGGCGGCCACCATGGTCTTGCCGCTGCCCACGTCGCCCTGACACAGCCGGTTCATGGGCCGCGACGCCGTCATGTCCCCCACCGCGTCGCCGATGGCCCGCCGCTGGGCGCCCGTCAGGGGGAAGGGCAGCGCGTCGTAGAAGGGCTGCATGTCCGCGGCGCGGCACACCGGCCCCGCTACATCCACACGGCGCGAGCGCAGCAGATGCAGCCCGCAGGTCACCAGAAACAGCTCCTCGAACACAAGCCGCCGGTGGGCCTGCTCCAGCGCCTCAAAGCTGGCGGGGAAGTGGATGTTCTCATAGGCGAAATTCACGTAGCACAGCCGGTGGGCCATCCGCACCGCGTCCGGCAGTGCGTCCGGCAGCAGCGCGCGGCACTCGTCCAGCCCCTGCCGCATCGCCTTTTGCAGCGTCAGCTGGCTGACGCCCTTCGTCAGCGGATATACCGGCATGATGCGGCCCGTCAGCTGCTGCTGTTGCCCCTCCGGCTCCATCAGGGGGTTGGTCATCTGCTTGCGCAGGAGGTTGCCCTCCACCTTGCCGCAGAACACGAAGCTGTCGCCAATGTGGAGGTTCTGCTGGCGGTAGGCTTGATTGAAGAAGGTCACGTCCAGCACGCCGGTGTCGTCCACCGCCCGTACCTTCACCACCGTCCGCCCGCCTGTGATGCGGCGGCTGGTGGGCACGTTGGCGATCATGGCGCGGCAACAGGCCGTCTCGCCCACAGGCAGCCGGGCGATGGAATAGATCACGCTGCGATCCTCGTACCGGCGGGGGAAAAAGCCGATCAGATCCCGCAGCGTCACAATGCCCAGCTTTTCCAGCGCCTTGGCCCGCGCCTCGCCGATGCCCTTGATGTAGCGCACATTGGTGCCCAGCTCCGCCATGCTTTCGCCTCCCTTGCCGTTTTGGCCCATTATATCAGCTTTTGTCGGGGAATACAATCGAAAAGAAACGCGGTCGGAGCGGTTGCGCCGCGGCGGCGGATGTATTATAATGAGGCCATATAACAGGAAAGGAGCCGCCCTATGGCCGAAAAACGCAGCATCTGTCTCATCAACGATTCCTTCCCGCCGGTGATCGACGGCGTGGCCAACGCCGTCACCAACTATGCCTCCGTCATCCAGCGGGACTATGGCGACGCCACGGTGGTGACGCCCTATTACCCCGACGCCGACGACAGCGTCTATCCTTTTCCGGTGCTGCGCTATCCCAGCATCGACATGACGAAGCTGGTGGGCTACCGCGCCGGCTTCCCCCTGTCGCCGGAGTTGATGGCCCAGGTGGAGGGCCGCCATATCGATCTGATCCACAGCCACTGTCCCGTCACCTCCACCGTCCTGGCCCGTATGCTGCGCCAGCGGCTCCATGTGCCTCTGGTGTTTACCTATCACACCAAATTTGACATCGACATCGCCAACGCCATCCATAGCAAGCTCTTGCAGGAGGCGTCCATCAAGCTGCTGGTGGAGAACATCTCCGCCTGCGACGAGGTGTGGACCGTCAGCCGCGGCGCAGGGGAAAACCTTCGTTCCCTGGGCTATCAGGGGGACTATATCGTCATGCCCAACGGCGTGGATTTCCCCGCCGACCGCGTGGCGGAGGACAGAGCCCGCGCCGTGGGGGAGGGGCTGGACCTGCCCGATGAGATCCCCCTGTTCCTGTTCGTGGGCCGCATGATGTGGTACAAGGGCCTGCGCATCATTCTGGACGCCCTGAAGACCCTGAAGGACGAGGGACGGGACTTCCGCATGGTCTTCGTGGGCAAGGGCACCGACGGCGACGCCATCCGCGCCTATGCCCAGCAGCTGGACCTCTGCGACAAGGTGTTTTTCTTGCCGCCCTGCTATGACCGCCAGGTCATCCGCGCCTGGTACTGCCGCGCCGATCTGTTCCTGTTCCCCTCCACCTTCGACACCAACGGCCTGGTGGTGCGGGAGGCGGCGGCCTGCGGCCTGCCCAGCGTGCTGGTGGCCGGCAGCTGCGCCGCCGAGGATGTGACCGACGGGCAAAACGGCTTTTTCATTGAGGAAAACGCCCCCTCCATGGCCGCCATGCTGCGCCGCCTGATGACCCAGCGTCCCCTGATGCGCCAGGTGGGCGAGAACGCCCAGCGGGAGATCTACCTCTCCTGGGACGATTCCGTGGCGGCTGCCTGCCGCCGCTACGAGGTGGTGCTGGACAACTTCCGCCGCGGCCTGTACCCCGCCCGCGCCGACGAGCTGCTGCGGGATGCGGCGGCGTCTCTGGACACCGTCAACCGCCTCCGCGCCGCCCGCGACCAGCTGCGCGCCGCCATGGAGGAGGACGTCCGCCAGTGGCAGGACGAGGTGCTGGAAAGTCGCCTCCGCGCCCAGGAAAACCGCCAGAAAATGCAGGAACGCATCACCCAGCTGCGCCAGCGGATCGACCGTTATCTGTAAAAAAGCTTGCGGTATGTCCCACGTTATGATACCATAAAGCCATCCCGCCCCATAAGGGCATTGAAACAAAGGAATTCTATCATATGAATATCAAAATTTCCGCCGACAGCACCTGCGACCTGTCGCCTGAGCTGGTCGAACGCTATCACATCGGCATCTCCCCCCTGTATATCGTCCGCGACGGCGAATCGCTGGTGGACGGCGTGGATATCACCCCCGATGAGATCTACGCCCACGTAAACAGCGGCGGCAGCATGTGCTCCACGGCGGCGGTGTCCGTCTACGACTACGTGGAGTTCTTCCGCAAAGAGCTGGAGAGCGCCGACGCCGTGGTGCATTTCCACATCTCCGGCGACATGTCCGCCTGCTATCAGAACGCCTGCATCGCCGCCCAGGAGGTGGGCAACGTCTACCCCGTGGACGCCCGCAATCTCTCCACCGGCATCGGCCTTCTGGTGCTGGAGGCGGCGGAGCTGGCCCAGCAGGGCGAAATGACCGCCCAGGAGATCCAGATGCGCATGAACCGGCGGCGCGAGCTGCTGGACGTCAGCTTCCTGGTGGAGCAGCTGGGCTATCTGCGCAAGGGCGGCCGCTGCTCCAGCGTGGCGGCCCTGGGGGCCAATATGCTGTCCCTGCGCCCCTGCATCCAGGTGAAGGATGGCAAAATGGGCGTGGGCAAAAAGTACCGCGGCGCCTATCAGAAATGCCTGCTGCAATACGTAAAGGAGCGGCTGGAGGGCCACGGGGATATCGACACCCGCCGCATCTTCATCACCGAATCCGGTGGCTTCACCCCCGAAGAGGTGGCCGAGGTGGAGGCGGCCGTCCGCAGCTATCAGCCCTTTGACGAGGTGCTGCACACCCGCGCCGGCTGCACCGTCTCCAGCCACTGCGGCCCCCGCACCCTGGGCATCCTCTATTTCCACACCAAATAAAAAAAGCACCCTGCGGGTAGTGGCGCATAAGACAGGTTTATAAGGTTTAGAGAGAACAGCGTGGCGGAAGTCACGCTGTTCTGCTTTTTGATGCGTGAGTGAGCATTTCGGCAATGATGCTCTCCGGCAGGAAACCAATGCAGGCAAGGCTGATATGCACATCCTGCACTCGCTGCCCGCTGCTCTTATCCGGCGCGGAAACATAGACCCTGTTCACAAGATCATGCAGCACAGCGGGCGTCAGTTCCTGCAAGTTGGGATATTTCTTCGCCCGGAGGATGAACTGCTCAATGCTGTCGGCTTCTTCCTCCTGCTGGGCAATCTCCTGTTCCAAAAGCTGCATTTTCTCCGTCAGCTCTGTTTGCTCATTTTCATAGTCGGCGGACAGCTTTTCAAATCGGCTATCATTGATTTTGCCGGAGATATTGTCCTCATAGAGCCGTTTGAACAGACGGTCAAGCTCTTCCATCCTGCGCTGTGCCTGCGTAAGCTGTCTGCGCTTTGCGGCGAGTTCTTTCTTGAAGTCCTCCTTACGCTTTGCACCCAGCTTATCGCGGAACAGATCCTCACAATCGGCACAGTAGGCAACGCCGGAAAAGAGGTTGCTCTTACCCGTTCTTGCCGGTCTGCGTTTGTTGCGGCGCAGCTCCTGTACCCGCTGAAAGGTGTCCTCATCCACAATGGCTTCATGGGTGTTGCGGAATATCTTCCATTGCTCCGGTGGATTCTCGATGGTCTTCTTGATTTTGTAGGACTGCCGGTGCGTTTTGAAGTTCACGGTACGGGCTTCCCATGCTGGCGGGCTGGCTGGTGGCAAAGCTCCATGTCCTGCGCTATATGCTTCGGGACTGGATATATGGATAAGGCTGTTTTCAGAAACACCGTATCAAGCAAAAGTGCGGAGCATATCGCCCCGCGCTTTTCGTTTTATTCGATCTCGTAATCCTCGCTGTCGTCGGCCTCGCCAGTGGTGCAGGTGAAGCACATATTCGTCCCCGTGATGGCACTGCCGGCTGCCCAGATGGGCGCGCCGCAGATCATGCACCCTGCGCCGTTTTTCTTGGCGGCCAGGGATTCCCGCAGCGCCGCGATCAGCTCCCTGCGGTTGGCGTCCCTATTGTTTTTTACCACGCCGTCCGCAAATTCTTCAATGGAAATATAGGTGAACATACACCGGCGGCGGCAGCAGCGGCGACGGTTACACCTACTACACCATCAAGGCCACCGCAGGCGTGAACGGCTCCATCTCTCCCACCGGCAATGTCAGCGTCCGCGAGGGCAGGGATCAGACCTTCACCATCACCCCGGATAAGGGCTACGCCGTCGCCAAGGTGCTGATCGACAGCAAGAACGTGGGCGCGGTGAAGTCCTACACCTTCGAGAATGTGAAGAAGAACCACACCATCGAGGTCGTCTTTATGAAGGCCAGCGGCAATCCCCAGACCGGCGTGTTCGTGGATGTGCCGGAGGGCAGCTACTATGAGGAAGCTGTCAACTGGGCCGTGGAAAAGGGCATCACCACCGGCACCGATGCGACCCTCTTCTCCCCCGATGGCATCTGCACCCGCGCGCAGGCTGTGACCTTCCTGTGGCGCGCAGCAGGCAGCCCCGCAGCTAAGTCCGCAGTCATGCCCTTTACCGATGTGAAGGCCGGCAGCTACTACTATGCTGCGTTTCCTCGCCGCCGCTGATCTCCCACACCTCCATGGCGATGGGCGCATTTGCCAGAATGCCCGCGTAGACGTACCGGAGCTCCTCAATGATATACCGCACCAGATTGTGGAAGTCGGAGGGCGCTGCCTTACGGTCGGGCTTCACCGTCCGGAACTTTGCCATGGGACATCGGACGGAGATCGATGTGCCGGTGGGATGGGGCAGGTCGCCCGTACCCGAATAGAAACGTACCTTCATGGGTTTATCCAGTTCAGATGTACCCATAGAATACGGTGCCTTGACCTCACGGTACTGGTTCGCCGCCGCGTCCGTCTTCTTCCGCGTCCGGATGCTCCACTTCTGGTCAGGGCTGCTGTCGCAGGAGGCCAATGCGTGCTTCAAGCCAAAGCCGTGCTCGTTCAGCGGTGTCTGCGCGCCATCCCGACATGCGATGGTCAATGCACTGCCAAGGTCGGCAATGCCCGTGCCGCCGTCTGTCACAGTGATCTCCACGGCATCGCCAAGATTTTCCAGTGAAAGCACCACCCTCATGGACAGTTCGGGATCATCTTTGTTGGCGCGGAGGTTGGAGACCGCGTCGTCCATCAGCTCACAGATGACCTGTGCCACGCTGTTGAAACTGTCCCCGATACCGGCGAACAGGCCGTGGCCGGTGGGGTTGTTGCAGATGATCTCCTCTGCAATGGGCGTCTTGTTTTCGATTTTCATAGGTGCAATTCCTCCTGTTATCGGTTGAGTTGATTGGCCATGTCGGAGCGAATAGCGGCGGCGATAATGCGCAGCAGCGCCTGCTGGCGGATGACCTCCTGACAGAATGCCACGGCCAGATCCTCCGGCGTCAGATTGATGTCCTCGCACAGACACAGCAGCTCAATCCACTCGTCATCGGTCATGTTCACTTCGATGGTCGTCTTACGTTCGTCGTTCATAATGGTTACTCCTCATTCGTATCAAATTTGATTTACACCGCCCAGATGATCTCTGCGCTGTCCTTTGCCACCTCGATGCGGCGGATGAACTG
Source organism: uncultured Oscillospiraceae bacterium (assembly GCA_934573935.1). Lineage (GTDB taxonomy): Bacteria > Bacillota > Clostridia > Oscillospirales > Oscillospiraceae > Vescimonas. Next base: position 41,112 of record CAKTMO010000012.1, read on the forward strand.
GGCGGCCACGGCCTTTTTCTCCTCGAAGGACAGTTCGCTGAACACCAGTTTTTCCGGCAGCGGAACGCGGCCTGCTTCACGCCGCTGGGCCTGCTGGAGCACTTCGCGCTCCTTTTCGATCTTTCCCAGCGCTTTCTGCAGATAGGACGCGGGCAGATCCTCACTCTCGGCAAAGGCATCCATCAGACGCTCGGCGCGGCGATCCAGCTCCAGCAACCGCTGGGTATAGCTGTCCTCCTCCGGCTTCGGCACAACGGGCTCCCGGGGACACTGCGCCAGCAGCTTTTCAATCTCCGTCTGCACCACCGTTTCCAGCTCTGCCAGCTTGACGTGGATGGCGGCGTCGCAGCGGTTCATATTATACCGCCCGCTGCACGCCAGATAGCGATAGGACTTGTCCACCACAACGGACAGGCTGTAGCCGCACTTGGCGCACTTCAGTAGGCCGGAGAGCCATGTGTGCTTGCCCTTGCCGCTGTTACCTACCTGACGGTTGTGAGCCAGCTTCGCCTGCACCGCCAGAAACAGCGGCGATGGCACGATGCCCACGCTGTTCAGCACAGACGCCCGATGGTTCTCGGTCCTGGTGTACTTCCGCGCGTTGGCCTCCCGCTTGCCCACCAGCAGCACGCCGTGTACACCGTCAAAGGCCTCAGGCGGGCTGGTGACCTCCACGCCCTGCCCCAGATAGTGGAGCCGCACCTGCTCGTCCGCCATCACATAGGCCGGATTGTGCAGCAGGCGGGACAGCGTCACGTTGTCCCATGTAGCACGCTTGGGGGCGGGGATGCCCTCGGCGGTCAGCTTGCGGGCCAGCAGTCCTAACGACATGCCCTCCGCGGCGTACTCTTGAAAGATCCGCTGCACCACCGCCGCCTTGTCGTTGGGGATAAGGGACGGCGCCTCACGGCCATCCTTACCGCGGGCCCGGCCATTGTCGAAGCCGTAGGGCGCCGGGCCGCCGGGCCATGCACCCAGCGCCGCGCGGCGGTAGTAGTTGTCCCGCACGCGCTCGGCGGTGGTCTCCCGCTCCAACTGAGCGAACACCATGATGATGTGCAGCATGGCCCGCCCCATAGGCGTCTTGGTGTCGAAGTTCTCGTTGACCGACACGAACTCCACATGGTGCTCCTGCAGCACCTCCCATAGTTGGCCGAAGTCTGCCACACTGCGGGAGAACCTGTCCAGCCGGTAGACATACAGCGTGCCGATGCGGTCGGCGCGGATATCCTTCATCAGCTGCTGGAATGCGGGGCGCTCGGTGTTCTTGCCGGAGTAGCCGGCATCCTTGTAGACCCGCAGCTCCCCGCCGCCCGCCGTGCGGCGGCACAGGTCGATCTGCCCCGCGATGGACAGGCTGTCCTTTTTCTCCACGGACTGGCGGGCGTATACCGCGTCCGTCTTCATGCGGTCTTTTCCCGCTGGGCTGCCCGCAGTGCCCGCAGCTTCGCCATACAGGCGGCGTAGGCATCCTTCATCTGCTGCTGCCGCGCCTGCGGATCCTCATACTGCGGATGGGTGTGTTTGACTTCCATGTTCATTCCCCCTCGCCACAGCCTATGAGTTGGGGACGTGGAACATGACGATGACGCGGGAAATGACTTCAACGCTAAGCGATCTGTCTATACGAAAACTATCAATGCAACTATGATTTTCCCGCTTCCTTGCGTTTTTCGCCCCGACATGCTATGATAAAATATAACGCTGTCCAGTGTTGTGCATCTTGGCAGCGGCTCTATAAGGATCAATGCCCCGCCGAGAGGTGGGGCATTTTGTCATCCGGAAAATGCAACTCTGAAAATGTCCTTGGTATATTTTATGCTGGGAATAGAAGGGGGTACAATGAACAGAAGCTATTTCAATCAGATTACCAATAACTCTATCACAAGGAGAAAGCCTTTATGAAACTCATCACCTTCCTGCACGACAACAAAGAAACGGTAGGCGTCCTGACCGAAGACGGTTCCGTTCGTCCGCTGCCCTTTGCCGATATGAATGCGCGGATCCAAGCGCCTAAAGATGTGCTGCTGGCCGCTGTCAAAGACGCTGCGGCAGCTCTGCCCCTGTCTGCCGTCACATTGCTGGCGCCCATCCCACGGCCACGGCAGGACGTAATCTGCCTGGGCATCAACTACAAGGCCCACGCGGAGGAAGCGGCGCGGTACAGCTCCGAGGCCTTCACCAAGGAGCGCCCCATCCCCATCTATTTCTCCAAGCGCGTGACCGAAGCCGTGGCGCCTGAGGGCTATATCGAGAGCCACCCCGGCCTTGTGGAGCGGCTGGACTACGAAGCCGAGCTGGCGGTCATCATCGGCAAGACGGTGAAAAACGTGAAAGCGAAAGACGCGGCAGACTATATTTTCGGCTACACCGTCCTCAAGGATGTGTCGGCTCGCGTCTTGCAGACCGCCCATAAGCAGTGGTACTTCGGCAAAAGTCTGGACGGCTTCACTCCCATGGGTCCCTGTATCGTCACTGCTGATGAGATCGCCTTTCCGCCTGCCCTGCATATCACCGCCCGCGTCAACGGCGAGCTGCGGCAGGACTCCACCACAGACCTGCTGATCACCTCCATCGCGGGCATCGTTGAGGAGTTGTCCTCCGGCATGACGCTGCTGCCCGGCACCATCATCTCCACCGGCACTCCCTCCAGCGTCGGCATGGGCTTCGACCCGCCAAAATTCCTGAAGCCCGGCGATGTGGTGGAGTGCGCCATCGAAGGCATCGGTACTCTGCGAAATACGGTGCGGTGACCGAATCAAGCAAACAGGTTTTACGTTTGGTGTTCAATGTGGTATAATACGATCATTCTTGAAGCAGGAGGACGGAACTATGCGTAAGAATTTTGGAGCAAAGCCCTGGCTGTACCCGCAGCCTGTTTTGATCGTCGCGACCTACGGCGAGGATGGTACTCCGGACGCCATGAACGCCGCGTGGGGTGGTATCGCGGACATGAATCGCATCGCCATGTATCTCAGCGGCAGCCATAAAACGGTGAAGAACATCCTGAACCGCAAGGCATTTACCGTCAGCATGGCGGATGCGGCCCATGTGGACGCCTGCGACTATGTGGGCATTGTCTCCGGCAATACAACGCCGGATAAGATGGCGCGTGCCGGATTCCATGTGACCAAGAGCGAGGTGGTGGACGCGCCGATCATCGATGAACTGCCCATGACGCTGGAGTGCAAACTGATCAGCTTCGACGAGGAGTCTGAACTTCTGCTGGGCGAGATCGTGAATGTCTCCGCCGACGAGCGTATTCTGGACGGTGAAGGGAAGATCGACCCGCAGAAGCTGCGGCCGATCACCTTTGACCCTGTGCACAACGACTACCTCGTCCTGGGCGAGAAAGTTGGCAACGCCTTCGAGGACGGCAAAAAACTGAAATAAGCGTAAAGCACGGAGTCTTTTGACTCCGTGCTTTGCTTCACCTCAAAAGCTGTCTGTGAGGAAAAGTGTGCAATGATTGCATGCTTTTCCCGCAGGCGTAATTTCTTTCAACCACCTTCCCCCGCGCACACCCCCTTCATTTTGACCTCTAAACAGGGTGTTTGGCGGGCGTTTCAGGCGCGGGAGGGCTCAAAATCAAAGAGTTGTGCGCAAAGTGCCAGTATCGCATGCTGGCTGTCCCACTGAAGAAGATACTTACGAGGCAACGAAGCCGCCCGATTTGAAATCGGGCGGCTTTCCTGTTGCAGATACGCATAATCGATGCCTGTGTAGGCTAAAATATAAGTGCATCGTATTTTGGCCCGAAATCGATTGATTTTTCTTTTCTCTTAGGCTATAATAAAGGTGCATCGTATTTCGGCCTAAAGGAGGCAGAGCAATGTATATTGAGAGACAGCTTGAAAAGAAGTTTATAGCCGTAAGCGAGGAGTACGCCTGCGTGCTGCTGACCGGCCCGCGTCAGGTGGGAAAATCCAC
>CAKTMO010000013.1 GCA_934573935.1 uncultured Oscillospiraceae bacterium
TTTGATCTGGGCATCGGCATGATCCACCAGCACTTCAAGCTGGTCGATCTGTTCACCGCCACCGAGAATATCATTCTCGGTCTCGAGGGTAAGCTGGATCTGAACAATGCCCGCAAAAAGGTCAAGGACATCTGCGACAGATACGGCTTTGACATCGACCCCGACATGAAGATCTACGACATGTCCGTTTCCCAGAAGCAGACGGTCGAGATCGTCAAGGTGCTGTACCGCGGCGCGGATATCCTGATCCTGGATGAGCCCACCGCCGTGCTGACCCCGCAGGAGACGGACAAGCTCTTTGCCGTCATGCGCAACATGAAGGCCGACGGCAAATCCCTTATCATCATCACCCACAAGCTGCATGAGGTGCTGGACGTGTCCGACCGCGTGGCCGTGCTGCGCAAGGGCGAGTATATCGGCGACGTGCAGACCAAGGATGCCGACCAGCAGTCCCTGACCGATATGATGGTGGGCCACAGCGTCACCCTGAATATCAACCGGCCCGAGCCCATCAACGTCACGCCCCGCCTGAAGCTGGACGGCCTGACCGTGTTTGACGAGCTGGGCGTCAAGCGTCTGGACAACGTCAGCTTTACCATCAACGCCGGCGAAGTGCTGGGCGTGGCAGGCGTGGCAGGCTCCGGCCAGCGCGAGCTGCTGGAATCCATCGCGGGCCTGTACCCCATCCAGTCCGGCTCCGTCACCTTCTTCCCGCCTGAGGAAAATGGCCAATCGCTGGAGCTGGTGGGCAAGGATCCCATGGATATCCGCAAGGCCGGTATCGCCATGAGCTTCGTCCCCGAGGATCGTCTGGGCATGGGTCTGGTGGGCTCCATGGGCATGACCGGCAACATGATGCTGCGCTCCTGGCGTAAGGGTAAGGGCGCGTTCCTGAACCGCAAGGATCCGGAAGCACTGGCCCAGCGCATCTGGCAGGAGCTGGAGGTCGTCACTCCCAGCACCAGCTTCCCCGTCCGCCGCATGTCCGGCGGTAACGTGCAGAAGGTTCTGGTGGGCCGTGAGATCGCCCAGCAGCCCTCTGTGCTGATGACCGCCTACGCTGTCCGCGGTCTGGATATCAATACATCCTATACCATTTACAATCTGCTGACCGAGCAGAAGATGAAGGGCGTGGCCGTCGTTTACGTCGGCGAGGATCTGGACGTGCTGCTGGAGCTGTGCGACCGGATCGTGGTGCTCTGCGGCGGACAGGTGTCCGGCGTGGTGGACGCCCGTAAGACCAACAAGCTTGAAGTGGGCGCTCTGATGACCCGTGTGGAAGGAGGCGCGAAGGAAAATGCGTAAACAATCCCTTTTTCATATTTCCAAGCGTGACGCCCTTCCTCTGGGCAAGGCACTGCTGATCCGCGGTGGTATCCTGCTGCTGGCTCTAGTGTTCTGCGGTCTGGTCACGACGCTGCTGACCGGCCAGAACCCCATCAGCGTGTACGGCACTATTCTGGAGGGTGCCTTCGGCACCGGCCGCCGTATCGGCGTCACCGCCCGTAACGTGGCGATGCTGCTGGGTATCTCTCTGGCCGTGACTCCCGCCTTCAAAATGCGCTTCTGGAACATCGGCGCCGAGGGTCAGACCCTGATCGGCTGCCTGGCCACCACCGCCTGCATGATCATGCTGGACGACAAGCTGCCCAACGCCGCGCTGATCCTAGTATCCCTGATCGCCGCGCTGCTGGCCGGCGCCCTGTGGGGCTTCCTGCCCGCCTTCTTCAAGGCCAAGTGGAACACCAACGAGACCCTGTTCACCCTGATGATGAACTACATCGCCATGCAGTTGGCCTCCTTCTTCATCATTATCTGGGAGGTGCCCAAGGGCGCCGGTAAGATCGGTATCATCAACCAGTCTACCCGCGCAGGCTGGCTGCCGGAGCTCGGCAACGCCTACCTGCTGCCCATCCTGATCGTGGCCATCATGACCGGCCTGATGTACATCTATCTCCAATACAGCAAGCACGGCTACGAGATCGCCGTTGTGGGCGAGAGCCAGCGCACCGCCAGCTACGCCGGTATCAAGGTGGATCGCGTCATCATCCGCACCATGGTGCTCTCCGGCGCGCTGTGCGCCCTGATGGGCTTCATGATGACCGCCGGCGTGGACCACACCCTGACCACCACCATCGTGGACAGCCGCGGCTTCACCGCCGTCATGGTCTCCTGGATGTCCAAGTTCAACCCCTTCATCATGATCGCCGCTTCCCTGCTGCTGGTGACAATGGATCGCGGTGCCAGCGAGGTGGCCAGCGCCCTGAGCCTGAACCACTCCTTCGCGGATATTCTGACCGGTATCATCCTGTTCTTCATTATTGCTACCGAGTTCTTTATCACCTATAAAGTCACCCTGCGTAAGAACAGCAAGAAGGAGGCGTAACAGATGGGCTTTGATTTTGTATCTTTCTTCCCCCGTGCGGTCATGCAGGGCATTCCCCTGCTGTTCGGCAGCACCGGCGAGATCCTGACGGAAAAATCCGGCAACCTGAACCTTGGTATCCCCGGCATCATGTATGTGGGCGGCATCAGCGGCGTCATCGGCTCGTTCTTCTATGAGCAGTCCGTCCCCGCCGCCGAAATGAACGGCTTCCTTGCCATCATGATCCCCATTCTCTGCTCTCTGCTGGGCTCTCTGCTGATGGGCCTGCTGTACTGCTTTCTGACCGTTACGCTACGTGCCAACCAGAACGTGACCGGTCTGGCCATGACCACCTTCGGCGTGGGCGTGGGCAACTTCTTCGGCGGCTCCCTCATCAAGCTGACCAACAGTGAAGTCCCCTCCATTGCCCTGTCCAACACCAGTCTGTTCTTCAAGACCACTCTGCCCGGCGCCGGCAGCACCGGCTGGTTCGGCCAGCTGTTCCTGTCCTACGGTTTCCTGGCCTATGTGGCCATCATCATCGCGTTGGGCGCGTCCTACTTCCTGAACCACACCCGTCCCGGCCTGCACCTGCGCGCCGTGGGCGAGAGTGCCTCCACTGCCGACGCCGCCGGTATCAACGTGACCAAGTACAAGTACCTGGCCACCTGCATCGGCTCCATGATCGCAGGGCTGGGCGGCCTGTACTACGTCATGGACTACGCCAACGGCGTGTGGTCCAACAACGCCTTCGGTGACCGCGGCTGGCTGGCTATCGCGCTGGTCATCTTCACCATCTGGCGTCCCAATGTCAGCATTCTGGCCTCCATCCTGTTCGGCGGCCTGTACATCATCAACATCTATCTGCCCACCCCCGGCGGTCAGATGGCTGTCAAGGAGCTGTACAAGATGCTGCCCTACGTCATCACCCTGCTGGTGCTGATCGTCGTCTCCCTGCGTAAAAAGCGGGAGGATCAGCCCCCCGCGTCCCTCGGTCTCTCCTACTTCCGCGAGGAACGCTGACGCTGTACCAAAAGAGTGGGCCGTTTACCGGCCCACTCTTTTTCCATACTATTTTTGAAAAGGAGACATCGCCATGTCCACTCTGCTGATCCGGAATATCGCCCAGCTGGTCACCTGTGACGACAGCGACCGCCTGCTGACCAACGTGGATCTCTACTGTGAAAACGGCTTCATCCAGGCCATCGGTGAAAACCTGACCGTCACCGCCGACGAGACCATCGACGGCAGCCACATGCTCTGCTACCCCGGCCTTGTCAACACCCACCACCATCTCTATCAGGTCTTCTCCCGCAATCTGCCCCAGGTGCAGAACATGGAGCTGTTCGACTGGCTGAAGACCCTGTACGAGATCTGGAAGCATCTGGACGAAGACGTGATCCGCCTGTCCAGCCTTACCGGCATGGGAGAGCTGATGAAACACGGCTGCACCACCTGCTTCGACCATCACTACGTGTTCCCCGCCCACAGCGGCGACCTGCTGGGCGCCCAGCTGGCGGCGGCCCAGGAGCTGGGCATCCGCATGTACCTCAGCCGCGGCAGCATGGACTTAAGTGTCAAAGACGGTGGCCTGCCCCCCGACAGCGTGGTGCAGACGGTGGATGAGATCATGGCCGACTCCATCCGCTGCATCGAGAAGTACCACGATCCCGCCTACGGCTCCATGCACCGCGTGGCGCTGGCCCCCTGCTCCCCCTTCTCCGTGTCGGCGGAGCTGCTGCGGCAAAGCGCCATTCTGGCGCGGCAGTACCACGTCCGCCTCCACACCCACCTGTGCGAGACGAAGGACGAGGAAAACTTCATGCTCTCGCGTGAGGGCGTCCGCCCCCTGGCCTACATGGAGCGCCTGGGCTGGATCGGCGACGACGTCTGGTTCGCCCACGGCATCCACTTCAACGACGAAGAGCTGCGCCTGCTGGCGGACACCGGCACCGGCGTGGCCCACTGCCCCATCAGCAACATGAAGCTCTCCAGCGGCATCGCCCGCGTGCCGGAAATGCTGCAATTGGGCGTGCCCGTGGGCCTGGCCGTGGACGGCAGCGCCAGCAACGACGGCTCCAGCCTGATGGAAGAGCTGCGGGTAGCCTTCCTGCTGCACCGCCTCAACGCCAGCAAGGCCGCCCCCAGCGGCTACGACATCCTGAAAATGGCCACCCGCGGCAGTGCCCGCCTGCTGGGCCGCGACGACATCGGCCAGCTATCGGTGGGCAAGTGCGCCGACCTGTTCCTGATCGACAGCCGCCGTCTGGAACTGGTGGGCTCCTGCTTCGACGCCAAGTCCGTGCTGGGCACCGTGGGCGTCCGCGGCGCGGTAGATTACACCGTGGTACACGGCAAGATCACCGTCCGCCAGGGCCGTCTGGTCACCGTGGACGAAGCGCGCGTGGCGGAGGAAGCCAACCGCAAATGCAAAGCCTATCTGGCGCAATAACCAAAGCCCCCGCCCCCCACATTGACCGCACCATCACGCAAAAAAAGACATCCCAAGCGGGATGTCTTTTTTGCACACGGCGCGGGGAGAGCGCCGCGGGTGTCGGTTTACTGTGCGCGCTTCTTGCCCATCCAGGCCATGCCCAGGGTGGAGGTCAGGGCCATGCCCACATACAGGGCCACACCGCCGTCAAAGGTCTTGGCAGAGGTGACGTCATTGCCCTTTGCGGGGGTCTCGGTAGTGGTGGTCGTGGCGGGATAGCGGCGGTTGGTGTGGGCGGGCTGCTCCGGCTCCACGGGGGTGGGGTCGGGCTCGGGGATGACGGGATCAGGATTGGGATCCGTCTCTGTGCAGACGATGTTCACATTCGTCGTATTGTCCGCGCCATAGCAGAACACCGTCACATTCAGGGCCGTATAGGGCGCTCTGGTCCCTGCGCCCTCCTGCACCACCGTTGCCGCAGGCACCAGCTTGCCGTTGATGCGGCAGTTGGTCAGCGTATACACCGTGGTGCCGCCATCCGAATTCAGCAGGCCAAACAGATAGCCGCTTTCGGCAGGCCAGCTGTTGTCCGTCGCGCTCTTGGCGATCATCACATCCTTCACGCTGCACTTTTCATATGCACCGCCGCAGCCGGTATCAACACGGTCATCGGAATTGCATACATAACCCGCAATACCGCCCACACGCTTATTGGACGCATAAAGCTTCGTATTCTCAATGGTGATATTGTTGATCTCCTTGCCGTTCAGCGAATAGCCCACGACACCACCCACATTCTTCACGCCGTTTACCGTGCTGCGCGTAATGGTAATGCCATTGATCTCGCTGAACAGATTAGCGGCACCCGCCAGCACAGCCACATTCTCGTTGCCGGTAACGGAAGCCCCGTCAAACTTCAGGTTCTTGATACACAGTCCCTGCTCTCTGCCGGACCGCAGGAAACCGAAAAAGCCGACATTATTGCTATTGCTGTTGCTGTTGATCGTCATGTTGCGGATGGTATGTCCCTGCCCGTCAAAGGTGCCGTTGAACTGCCACGGGGCGTTTTCGCCGCCGATGGGCTCCCAATTCGCCTCGCCGCTCATGTCAATGTCGTCGTCCAGCACGATGGTATAGCCGTAATAGGCTTCCGTCTCCAGCGCCCCATTGGCACCCTGTCCCCAGTAGTTGCCCACAGGCGTCCACTGGGGATTCTGCAGATTTTCACGGAATTCTTTCAGGCCTTCCAGATTCTTGATGTGCCACACATATTTGTCTGTCGCATCCTGATAGAAATTCTCCGATGCCGGCGTGCCGCCCGTCCCCGCGTCGTCCGCCCAGGCCACGGCACACAAGCTCAGGCACATGACCAGCGCCAGCAGAACACTGATAAGTTTCTTCATGATTCATTCTCCCTTACGTAAAATTTTGATATCTGCCTCGTTTCAATAAAAAAGAAATTGAAACGGCAACAGCCCATGGGCTGTTGTGATACGTATTCAATTATAGCACCGTCCGCCAAAAAGTCACGTCTTTTCGGACATTTCGCAGACGTTCTCCTTTTTACACAAAAAACATCCCACCTTTCTTGTACGACATGACGAAAAATTCCCCGCATGCACCGCACCACGCAAAAAAAGACACCCCAAAATGGGGTGTCTTTTCCCACAGCAGAGCGGGGAGAGCGCCGCTGTGCCCGATAGTGATTTACTGGCCGCGCTTCTTGCCGAACCAGGCCATGCCGGTGGCGCTCAGCAGCGCAGCGGCGGCGTACAGGGCGATGCCCATGTCGCCGGTATCACCGGACTTGACGTTCTTGCCGGTGTTGGCCGTGCCGTTGCCGTTGGCGGTGTTGGTCTTGCTGGGATAGCGGCGGTTCACGTGGCCGCCGTTGTTGTTATTGTTATTATTGTTATTGTTGTTATTGTTGTCGTCGTTTCCGTTGTTGTTGTCCTCGGCGTCGGCCTCCACGGTCAGCACCAGAACGGCGGTGGCGGACTTATAGTCTGTGGTGCCCGCGGCCCGCACCACAATATCCGCGGTGCCCTTCTTCAACAGCTTGACGGTGATGGTCTTGGCGTTCTCGTCCATCGTCACAGTGGCCACGGAGGGATCGCTGCTCTCCGCCGTCACCTTGCCGTCGCCGTGGTAGGTATAGGCGATAGTCTGCGTCTCGCCCTTCTTGGCCGTCAGGGTGGATTTCTCCAGCGTCAGCGTACTGCTGCTGCGCATGGTGACTTTGACGGTGACGCTCTTGGTGGCGCCCTCGTGGTTGTCGTCGCCCGCGTCGGTGACGGTGAAGGTATAGATCTTGTGGTTGTCGTCAGGCACAGCGGCGCTGTAGGTGCCGTCGCTGTTCTTGACGATCTCGATGGCCGTGTCGCTGCATGTCACGGTGGGGGCCACCACCGCGCCGCTGACGGTCAACGTCACGGTGCTGTTGCCCTTTGCGGTTTCGGGAGCGGTAACGGTCATCGCGCTGGGAGTCTTCTTGATCTCGTACCTGAAGTCGATGGTCACATTATTTGCCATGACGACCGGCGTACCGGCAGCGTCGTTATCCAGCGTGACAGGGGCGCTGGACATGCTGGGCTTCAGCGCGGGAGCGGCATCGCCATTTTCACCCTCGGCCTTGGCGGGCACATCGTTTTCGGTCTCATTTTCGGTCTCGGTGTCAACGTTGGCGTCCACTTCCGCGTCAGCGTTGGCATTGGTGTCCTCGTCAGCGTCGGCAGCCACGTTGGCGTCAGCCGCCGCAGCGGCATCGTCCACCACCACGGGGGCGGGGGCAATGGCGGCGTTGCCGGTGGCCTCATCGCCGGTGACAACGTTGGTCAGCGTCACCGTGCCGGTGTAGATACCGGCATTGATGCCGTCCTCATCGGGGGTAACGGTGTACTGATCGGTGGGCAGCGCCTCGCCGTTAGCCTTCACGGTAACGGTGGGAGTCTGCTTTCCACCGTTATAGACCAGCGACTGGCCACAGGAAACGGTATACACCGCATCGCCCACCTGCTTGCCCCACTGGGCGTACAGCTTGGTCAGGGGCTTATTGGTGGTCTTGAGGTAGTCGCCGACATTGTAGCTGTCGCCGCTGCCGTCCGCCTCGGTATTCCAGCCCATGAAGGCATAGCCGTCACGGGTGGGAGTGGTGGCGGGGATCTTGTTAGCCTCCGTATTGCTCAGTTTATTGATCTTGCCTGCCTCACTACTGCCCACGCTCTGCCCATCATCTAATCCAGGGGCAACATAGCTCTTGATAGCGGGCACAGTGCCCGTACCGCCGTTGGCGTCCATGGCACAGTCCATCATGTAAACAGCATAGACCGTTGTGGGCACATTATTAAGTTTAGCTATGTCATACGCACCATCGCGAGTACAAGTACCATCTTCCTTGTACCAGCCCAACGGAGCTGCATTTGTACCATTCACATAGTACTTCGCCATTCCGATGCCGTGATTTGAATGCGCACAATTACCGCGCAGCGCGGCACTGTAACTGACAGTAGCCTTATAGAAATCACCCGCTGCGGTGTTACTGCACTTAAAGTCGTTCTGCGTCTTGATACCCCGCGCCACAATGGTACGCAGGCTCGGGCAATTTTGGAAGGTATAAGCGTCAACAAAAGTACAGCTATCCGGCAATTCAATGGACTCCAGCTTCGGACAGCCCGAAAACGCCTGAATACCCTCGATCTTCTCCAGCTTGCTGTTCTCAGCAAACGTCACCTTTCTCAGCTCCGGCAAGCCACTGCATCCTCGATAATTTATTTTCGTAACATTAGCCCCGATTACGATTTCCTGCAAAAAGTTTGCCGCGCCAAAAAAATTAGAAGGTATCTCTGTCATGCCGCTACCGATGACAATTTTTCGGATATTAGAGCCAAAAAACGGATACGCTGCGCTTTTAGTCAGTGTGTCGGGCAAGACAAGCTCATCCACCGTAATTCCTAATGCGTACTGCCCGACGCTTTCCACTGTTCCGAGGTCAAGCGTGTTGAATTGCAGATGTCTAAGTGCACCGCCGAGCAAATTCTTGACCGTACTAGGAACAGTATAACTGTCCACGCTCATTCTCCCCGGCATATATCTCACCATGGAAGTTCTGTCACTGGTGAGCAGTGCGCCGTTTTCCAGCACAAAAGACTTGTTGCCCTCTGCCAAATTCATGGTCGTTTTCGGGCTAAAATTATGCTCACCGATCTTCGTTACCGATGCGGGGATGTTCACGACCGCAAAGTCCAAACTATCATCGTTACCGATACCGGTCACACCCTCCTGAATATCAGCCACAGTAATTTGGGAGTGATAGGTATTGCCGTTTTTGTCCTTTGTCAACCAAGTATTCCCCTCCGTGTCCGCCCAAATCCTCCCCATGATCTCTCCCTTGCCGGAGATGGTCAGGGTGTAGGCGGGCAGCAAAACGGTGTTGCCGTTCTTATCCTCGGACGCCACCTTTCCGCCGTTGGGCGTCACCTTCCATGTGACGCTGCCGCGGCCGCCCTCGTTGCTCTCCGCGCCGCAGGTGCCCTCGGTGGGGCCGGTGGCGCCAACGGCCGTTTCTATTGCCCACGCCGCGCTGCACAAACTCAGCGTCATGACCAGTGCAAGCAATATGCTTATGACTCTCTTCATGCTCATTCTCCTTCGCTTTTCAAAATTTTGGAATTGCATTTTCGTTGCTATAGCAACGAAAATGGCCCATGGGCCATTTTTTACGCAATATCATTATAGCATACAGCCGCAGAAAGTCACGTTTTTTCCGGAAATTTGAGAAGATTCAGCGCTTTGCACAATGCACTTCCCAATTTTATTGTGCGTTTTGACGGAAAATTTCGACGTTTTCCGCCGTCACGCCCCATCCCGCCGCCTGGGGCAGCAATTCCTCCAGCGTCTCCGGTGCGGCGGCAAGGCCCTGCTTCTGCTGGTGGGACAGGTGTTTTTTGATGGCGTACTCCAGCCGCGCCGCCGTCACCTTGTCGCCGCAGCGCCACACCGCCGCGATCTCCTCCGGCGGGCAAGCGCGGGTGAACTTCGCCCCCTTCCCCGCCACATGCGTCCGGAACCGCCGCGCCACATCCACCGCAAGCCCCGTATAAAACACCCCGCCCCGACACCGGAGCATATAGACGTAATACATGCGCCGCTCTCCTTCCTGCCCCGCTTTTCTTGTTGACAACATATCAACCATATGCTACACTTGTTCTTGCAAGGGTATTACATAACCAAGCGGGGCGTCGGCACGTAAAGAAAACATGCCGGTGGCATGTTTTTAGTGCCGATCTCGGCGGCTATGCCGCCGTAGCCTCTGTCTTGATTTTGAAGGTACTATCTTGCGATCTCCGTCTTGTATCGAGACGGGGTTTTTCATTTGTTTGGACTTGTGTTCAGCATTCGAATTAAATGGGAAAACCGCCACTCTGCCAAGTGACGGTTTTCTTAGGTTTATCCTAATATGACAAAACTTGACGGGTCAAAACCGCTTCGCAGTAATACCCTTGCTTTTATTATACCGATATCGAAAGAATTGTCAAGGGGGTACTTCCCCGCCATCCCATTCTACCGGAAATGCCTTGCAATTACAACAGGAATATGGTAAAATTTATGGTTGAAATCCCATCATAAGGAGCCATTTATGGAGCTTTTTGACTATTATCTCCGCTATATGACCGAGCTGCTGGAGGGCAAGCGCCCCGCGCCGGAGGGCGTCACCCTGACGGCGGAGGACGAGGAGGGCCGCACCCGCCAGCTGGCGGAGCAGCTGTCCGCCATGGGGGCGGCGGACTTTGTCCGCGCCTGCGCCGCCCAGGACGGCGAGACTCTGCCGGAGCGCCTGTTTGACGGCGACAACGGCATGGCGGGCTTCGAGGCGTTTCTGAAAAACGCCCAACAGCCGGACGCCCCCGAACCCGAACCGCCCGCCGACGAGCCCGACCCCGACGCGGGCAAGCACGCCTTTGAGGTGTTTCTGGACTGCATCGCCATGGACGACGGGCTGGTGCAGTACCTGATCGACGTTTTGAAGCGCCGCGACTGGCGGGAGTTTTTCAAGCTCAGCCAGATCACCACCAAGCTGGATCTGGACCCCGAGGAGTTCCTCTACTGGCTGGGCCATCGGGAGGACTACGCCGACGACGAGGAGCGCTCCTGCGCCGTCATTATGGACGGCTGTCTGGAGCGGCTGATGAACGAGGGCAAGCTGGAGCTGGCGGCGGCGCTGCTCAGCGGCGACCAGACTACCTTTGACCGCTTCCGCTGTGAAGCGCCGGAGCTGGTGCATCTGCCCCAGGCCACCTACCAGTGGTTCGCCAAAAACTATCTGGATCGGGACTATCCCATTCGGGCACTGATGAAATGGAACGGCGTCGCCTTCCCCGAAGGCCGCCAGCAAGGAGCGGAAAAATGACCACCAACGAACTGTACGCCCAGCTGGGCGTTTCCCAGAAGGTACTGGATTTCGGCGCGGCGGTGCTGGCGGAGATCGCCCCCCAGTTTGCCCACATCGACGCCGTGGCGGAGCACAATCAGGCCAAGGTACTCCGCGCCATGCAGGAAAACCGGCTGGCCGCCATGCACTTCAACCCCTCCACCGGCTATGGCTACGACGACGACGGACGGGATAATTTAGAGCGCATCTACGCCCACATCTTCGGCACGGAGGCGGCGCTGGTGCGGCCCCAGATCACCTGTGGCACCCACGCGCTGGCCCTGGCGCTGGCGGCTAATCTGCTGCCTGGGGACGAGCTGCTCTCCCCCGTGGGGGCGCCCTACGACACGCTGGCGGGCGTTATCGGCACCCGTCCCACCCCCGGCTCTCTGGCGGAATACGGCGTCAGCTACCGGCAGGTGGAGCTGCTGCCGGACGGCAGCTTTGACTATGACGGCATCCGCGCCGCCATCCACGAGAAGACCAAGCTCATCACCATCCAGCGCTCCAAGGGCTACGCCACCCGCCCCAGCTATTCCGTGGCCCAGATCGGCCAGCTGATCGCCTTCTGCAAGCAGTGCAAGCCGGACGTGATCTGCATGGTGGACAACTGCTACGGCGAGTTTGTGGAGACGGACGAGCCCACCAACGTGGGGGCCGATATGGCCGTGGGCAGTCTCATCAAGAATCTGGGCGGCGGTCTGGCCCCCACCGGCGGCTACATCTGTGGCCGTCAGGAGTTGATCGACCGCTGCGCCTACCGCCTGACCGCCCCTGGGCTGGGGCGTGAGGTCGGCGCGAATCTGGGCGTGCTGCCCGCCTTTTATCAGGGGCTGTTCCTGGCCCCCACGGTGGTGTCCTCCGCCGTGAAGGGGGCGGTGTTCGCCGCCGCCTGCTATGAAAAGCTGGGGTTCCGCGTGGTGCCCTCCTCCCGCGAGACGCGGCGGGACATCATCCAAGCGGTGGAGCTGAAAAGCCGCGCAGGCATGGTGGCCTTCTGCAAGGGCATCCAGGCCGCCGCGCCGGTGGACAGCTACGTGACGCCGGAGCCCTGGGCCATGCCCGGGTACGAGGACGAGGTCATCATGGCGGCGGGCGCCTTCATCCAGGGCGCGTCCATCGAGCTGAGCGCCGACGGCCCCATCCGCGAGCCCTACGCCGTCTACTTCCAGGGCGGCCTGACCTGGTATCACGCCAAGCTGGGCATCCTCATGAGCCTGCAGAACATGCTGGATGCTGGATTGATCGAACTGTAAGATCGATAAAAAAACTTCCGAAGGAATCACCTTCGGAAGTTTTTCATTTCACAGCATTATTCGGAAAAACCGTCCGCAACGCTCACACTTAAACGTTGCTGTATTTCCGTCGCTGCATACGAATCGCGCCAAAAAGCCGCAAAACGGACAGTCTCGCCTTTCCATTGTCACCTGCTCTCCTTCCAAAATTGGTAAATAGGACAGCTCTCCTTATAATTGTCTCTGCAATGGGCAACATATTGATCGTAACTGACGATTTCCTTCTTCAAAGCGCAATAGTGGTCGCCCCATTTTTCAATGTGATAATCACAGCGTTCGCTCACTTGTCTGCCCTCTTACGGTTCAACGCCTGTCCCCTGGCAATGGTAGCAAATACTGCCGTCATACATGCGTCCTGTACCACAGCACCGGCAACAGACCGCATCACAGCAAATACGCAGCTTTTTTGTTCTCTTGTTTTTTTCGAATCTCATACTTTGTCACTCCTTTTCTTTTTTTCGCAGGGATCTGCGGATATCTATTATTGATCCTTAAACCACTTTTCATAGTGGGGTCTTGGTAATGTATACGTAAAATAGCATAGAACAGATTCATCAAAATGAAGCGCATCCGTCGCAGTTGGCACTTGTATATCGCGTATCGCGCAGCTCGAATATTGATAATTCGGATACATTTTCATCATAAGCGCCCGCACGACCTCCGTCCACGCTTTCATCACATCACGATATCCGATTCCATAATAGCCAGACAGTGGCTCATACCCATATACTGTATAGCGGAATCCATCATTGGCCGGCATTTTCCATCCCTTCCGTTCTTCTTCCTCTGACGGAAACATCTGCTGAACTTTGCCCTGCAAAACGCCCAGATAATCCCGATAGACGAAAACAGTGCGCACACCATCATCGTAATAATCGTCTGTGCAATGCTTCCATTTGCCCGCAGGCCTTTTGTCATGTTGCTCCTGTTCCTCTTGCCGTAATACTTGTACGACCCTTTGCAGCATGGGATGTACCGCCAATTGCTGCATCAAATTTTCCATGGCCGTCTTCTTGCTGGGACCTCCAAAAAGGGCCATTCTTTCTTCCTCCCTTCCGTTAATGTCTTTATTTTACACCACATATGGCGTAAAGTCAATACACCATATGTGGTGTACGGCATAATGTTAGTCTACTCTTTTATAAGGAGACCACTCATGAGATGCTATGCCGATATCTTAAAAGAGCTTCGTGAAGATGCCGATCTGACGCAATCCGCAGTGGCAGCCATTCTGGGGACAACTCAGCAAGTATACGCACGATACGAACGCGGGCTCAACGAACTTCCGCTGCACCATTTACAAACGCTTTGTCGGTATTATCACGTCAGCGCAGATTATATTCTATGCCTTCCTCGCGGGCTGCAATGGCCTCGGTAGGCAGCATAAGCAGAACATCTCATGGCCGCTGGATTGATCGAGCTGTAAACAAAAAATAAGACCGGCTTTGCCGGTCTTATTTTTTTCTTGCTTTTTCTTACTCCGCCGTGCCGGTCACGATGCCGTACATGGTCACCAGCAGGTCCTCTGTGACGTTTTCCGTCATGCCCAGCGTATAGCTGACGCCGTCGGTGTGCCACAGGGCGATGCCCTGGCCCTCGTCGGTGAAATAGCAGGTATAGGGCACATCCTCGGAATCGTTGGTGGTCTTTGTCCACTCATAGTACATGCCGGAGATGTCCTGCACCGTCTGGGTCTTCTGGCCCCGATAGGTGTAGGTCTGGCCCTGATAGACGAAACTCACCTGGGCCAGCGGCTCCTTGTCGCCGTCGATATAGCTGTAGACCACGTCCACCGCCGTGATGGGCACGTTCAGGGTGATGCCGGTGTTGGCAGCCTGCTCCTCAGCGGTGCACTCATGCACCGGATTGGGGAACTGACTGACGTCGCCGGTCTCCTCCGTCTTTTTCACCGTGCAGGCGGCCAGCGCCAGCACGCAGCAGACCGCCGCGGCGATCATCAGTAATTTTTTCATAATAGGTACCTTCCTTTCTCTGGAACGATACTCCTTAGACGTATCTCTCCCGCAAAAGGTTCCCCACAAAACACACAAAAATCACACCAGCTCCGCAAAGCGGTGGGGCTGCTCCTCCCCCGCCAGCACGCGGCAGGCGCCGGCGGCCAGGGCCTCCATCTCAAACTCACCGGCCATGACCTCCACCGGCGCGATGAAAGACAGCTTCTTCGTCAGATAGTCCGCCACATACTTCGAGTGGGCGATGCCGCCGGTCAGGATGATGCGGTCGATCTGCCCGTCCGCCGCTGCGGCCAGCGCGCCCAGGGACTTGGCCGCGCCGTACAGCATGGCGTCATAGACCAGCTTGGCCTTTTCGTCTCCGGCGGCGATGCGCTGCTCCACCTCGCGGGCGTCGCTGGTGCCCAGATGGGCCTTCAGGCCGCCTGCGCCGCGGACGTATCTCATCAGCTCCTGCTCCGTATATTCTCCGGAGAAGCACAGATGGATCAGGCTCTGGCAGTCCTCGCCGCCGCTGCGCTCGGGGGCGAACATGATCTCGTCGTCACGGACGCCGTCCACCATCCTGCCGCCGATAAACAGCCGCGCCGATGCGCCGCCGCCCAGATGCAGCACGATAAAGCGGCACTCCTCCAGCGGCTTGTGCATCACCTCTTTGGCGCAGCGGATGGCCATAGCGCGGCAGTTCAGGGCGTGGCCCAGCATGTGGCGCTGCAGCATGGGCATTCCGGTGATGCGGGTCACGGGGGTCATCTCGTCCACCGCCACGGGGTCATACACATAGGCAGGGATGCCCTGCTTCTCCGCGATGTCCAGGGCGATAACGGCGCCCAGATTGGAGGCGTGGGCCGCCTCCTTCACGCCGTACAGATAGTCGCACATCTGCTTGTCCACCACAAAGGCGCCGGAGGGACACGGAGGCACCTGGCCGCCCCTGGCGCATACGGCGTGCAGGGTGTCGGGCGCGATGCCGCGCTCCGCCAGCACCTGCTCCACCAACCGGCGGCGGAAATCCACCTGATCCATGATCTGGGCGAAGGGCGCCAGCTCGTCGGCGCTGTGGCGCAGCGTCTCCTGGAAGAGACACGTCTCCCCCTCAAACACCCCCATCTTGGTGGAGGTGGAGCCTGGATTGATGACAAGGACGCGGTAATTCATGGTCGGTTCTCCTTTCGTGGCGTTTATTGGCCGGTCATGGTCTTCATGACCTGGAATTCCTCTTGATTCAGGGTCTTCATCATGGCCAGACCCTCATCGATGTCCAGATCGGTGATCTGGTCGCTGTGGATGACGATGACGCGGTTGGTGCCGCCCTCCGCCAGCACCCGCACCGCCTCATAGCCCATACGGGTGGCGATGACGCGGTCCTTGGCGGTGGGGCTGCCGCCCCGCTGGATGTGGCCCAGAATGGTGACGCGGGGATCCAGCCCCAGCTCGTCCCTGATCTGGTCGCCCACCTTCATGGCGCTGACGCAGCCCTCGGCCACCACGATCATAAAGTTGGTCTTGCCCAGCAGGCGTGCCTGGCGGATCTTCTCGGCCACGTGGGCCTCGAAATCATACTCCGTCTCCGGCACCAGCACCGCCGTGGCGCCCACGGCCAGACCCACGTACAGCGCCAGATACCCCGCGCGGCGGCCCATGACCTCCACCACGGAACAGCGCTCGTGGGACTGCATGGTGTCCCGCAGCTTGTCGATACACTCCACCGCCGTGTTGGCGGCGGTGTCAAAGCCGATGGTATAGTCGGTGCAGACGATGTCGTTGTCGATGGTGCCTGGGATACCCACCACGGAGATGCCCCACTTGCTCAGATCCTGCGCGCCGCGGAAGGTACCGTCGCCGCCGATGGCCACAATACCGTCCAGTCCCAGTAGCTTGCAGGTGTTAAAGGCCTTTTCCTGGCCCTCCTTGGTGCGGAACTCCTCGCTGCGGGCGGTATAGAGCATGGTGCCGCCCCGATTGATGATACGGCTGACGCTGGAGCTGTCCAGCTTCACAAAGTCGCCGTTGATCAGGCCCTGCCAGCCGCGGCGGATGCCCACCACCTCGATGCCGCGGCTCAATGCGCTGCGGGTCACGGCGCGGATGGCGGCGTTCATACCTGGCGCGTCACCGCCGGAGGTCAGCACGCCGATGCGTTTCACTGCGTTTTCCATAGTACATACACCTCTTATTTTTGTACAAGCTCGTTTATATCAAATAGTTTACCATCAATTTTATTCCATGATGCAGTATACCACAAACTCCGCGGCAAGACAACCGTTGAAATACAGGGCGGCTTGTGCTAAAATGATGAAAAATATGTCACAAGGAGAGATCCCATGCATCCGCAGTTTCAAGAGCTGACCCCCAAGTGGTTCAACCGCGCCAATGTCTACACCGGCTCTATCGGTGCTTTCCGCTACCGCTTTGCCACGGACAGGGAGCAAACCCTCCTCCACGCCGCCGTCTATACCGTGTACTGCTACGAGGCCGCCAAGGACGTGCAGCAGCAGGATTTCCCCTGGGACGAGGATGGCGTTGCCGCCCTGAAGACCTGGCTGCAGGAGAAGTACGAGGCCTTCTGCGGGAAATAGCCGCATTGCCATTCGTCCGCTGCACCTGCGAACCATCATCGAACCATAAACGCACCCACATGGGTGCGTTTATTTATGCTTCCTGTACGTTTTCTTCTATTCGCTGCTTAAAATGCGTGCAGGCAGGCGTGTCCTCCTGCCGATGCTTCAATCGGGGATATACACAATGGCCGCAGCTTGTCCGCAAATACCAATTCCGTCCCCGCCGCACATAGTGCGCCCGAAAATACATGCAGTCCTTGCAAGTTTCTTTCATTTCATCACCTCTTAAATAGACTATAGCATTATCTAATGTAAAAGTCTATGTGTAAAACATAGATTCTTGTATTATCTAATTGGAACATTAGACAACGGAGGTGTCTATTATGGTGAAATTAAACGTGCTTCCTTTGTTGGAGAAAAAAGGGAAAAGCAAGTATTGGCTATATATGCAGCTTGGTATGAGCTATCAAAATTTTAGTCGCATGGTCAACAATCAAACGCAATCAATCAAACTTGATCGTATTGAGATTCTTTGCCAACTGTTAGATTGTACACCTAATGATCTTTTTGTTATTGAAAAAAGCTCCCAAGAAAGAGAGGAACTCTAAATCATGTCACAACATTTCCCCTGCTACTCGGCTGTGTTCCCGCTGCTGCTGAGAGAGCGTAACGGCCAGCGCGAGGTGCTGCTGCACCGCCGCCATAACACCGGCTATATGGACGGCAAATGGGACATCGCCGGCTCCGGCCACGTGGACGAGGGGGAGACCGCCCGTCAGGCCCTGGCCCGCGAGTGCGGCGAGGAGCTGGGCATCCGCGTCCGTCCTGAGGACGCGGAATTTGCCCATGTGTGCCACCGGCTGGGCAAGGAGGGCGACCGTACCTATTACGATCTCTATTTCTTTGTCCACGCCTACCAGGGCACGCCCGCCATCATGGAGTCCCACAAGTGCGACGGTCTGGCCTGGTTCTCTCTGGACGCGCTGCCGGAGGATATGATCGACTTCCGCCGCCTGCATCTGCATCAGGCGCTGAACGGCGAGCTGTACGACGAATGGTTTTAACGCAAAAACCGCAGAGCCGACGCCTGGTCAGCCCTGCGGTATGTTATGTATGCGCTCATTCCAGCTCGCTGCGGTTTTCCGCCATGGTCTTGGCGAACAGCGACGCGCTGCTGGGGGGCGTATAGGTGATGGCGTTGGCCCCCGCGCGGATGGTGGCGGTGATGCTCTCGTCCGTGGGGCCGCCGGTGGCGATGATGGGCAGCTCCGGATATTTTGTCCGCAGCGCCGCCACGATCTCCGGCGTCCGTGCCGCGCCGGACACGTTGACAAAGTCCACCCCCGCCTCCAGATACGGATCAATGTCCATTTTCTCCGAGATCACGGTGTATACCACGGGGATCTCCACCGCTTCCTTGATGGCGCGTATGGTATCCAGACCGATCTTACTGTTGCACACCACGCCGTAGGCCCCCTGATGCTCCACATAGGCCGCCATGCTGGCGCTGCGGACGCCGTTGGTCAACCCGCCGCCCACGCCGCAGAACACCGGCACCTCGGAAATGCCGATGATGGCCTGGGTGATGCTGGGCTGGGGTGTAAAGGGATACACGGCGATCACCGCGTCGGCGTTGATATTCTTGATAATGGCCACGTCCGTGGAGAACACCAGCGACTTGATACGCCGCCCAAACACGCGGATGCCGCTGCACTCGCTGATACAGTGGGGCACCGACAGGGTGTGCTTGCGCAGATTTCCCTCATAGACGGGCACGTATTTTCTCACCATGCTGCTTGCTCCTTCCTATAATCATCTTCCTGTTTTTTATTGTAGCACGGTTTGCGTTTTCTGTAAATAGACCCGACATTGTTCGGATGAAAAATTCAACTTTTGTTCACACTTATGTTACATTTTTGTTAAGTTGAGGTGCGTTTTATGTCTGTTTCTGTCGTTTTAGGAGACATCACTCTCTCCCGCGCGGACGCCATTGTCAACGCCGCCAACTGCTCCCTTCTGGGGGGCAGCGGCGTGGACGGCGCCATCCACCGCGCCGCCGGTCCGCGGCTTTTAGCGGCCTGCCGCGTCCTGCACGGCTGCGAAACGGGCCAGGCCAAGATCACCCCCGCCTTTGACCTGCCCTGCCGGTTCGTGATCCACACCCCCGGCCCCATCTGGCGGGGCGGCGGCCATAACGAGGCGGCACTGCTGGCCTCCTGCTACCGCGCCTGTCTATCTCTGGCGTGGGAAAACGGCTGCCGCAGCGTGGATTTTCCCTCCCTCTCCACCGGCGTGTACGGCTA
The DNA here is from genome assembly GCA_934573935.1 of uncultured Oscillospiraceae bacterium. Lineage (GTDB taxonomy): Bacteria > Bacillota > Clostridia > Oscillospirales > Oscillospiraceae > Vescimonas. The sequence goes on from CAKTMO010000013.1 coordinate 19,359, forward strand.
TCCCCTGCCCCAAGCCGCCCACATCGCCCTGCGGGAGCTGGTGGCCTTTGACCGCACCCACGCGGGCATGACCCTGCGCATGGTCTGCCACACGCCGGAGACCCTGCGCGCCTACCAGGTGGACTGGAACATGTTCTATCAGGAGACAAAACCCCACGAGGAATAACCGCCCTACAAACAGGCGGGGACGATATCCGTCCCCGCCTGTTTCCGTGTATCCATCGGCCCTCATTTTACGCGGAGCAGTTCTTTTCCGCAGGGGGAGCGCGAGGGGGCAAAGCCCGCCTCGCATGAGATCAAATGTCGCGCTAAGCCTTGCCTTGCAAGGCGTGCGTGGAGCGAAGCGACTATCCGTCCCCGCCTGTTTCACGCCTCCCACACCACGGAAAACGCTCCGTTCTCCGCCGCGCAGTCCGCCAGCACCTGCCGCAGCGCGGCAGCGTAGCCGCCCAGCGTCTCCTCCAGCGCCGCGCCGTTGCGGACCGCCAGCTCCGTCGGCTCCGTGATGTCCGTCAGGCAGTCGTGCAGCGCGTCCAGATTGCCGCCGTACCAGTCCGGCAGCCGCAGCAGCGCCGCCAGCGCCTGATGCAGCGTCTCGCGGCTGCCCACGCTGCCGCCATCCAATACCACTCGCATCCTCATTCCTCCCCGTACAGCAGCTCGAAGCTCTCATAATGGTCGCCGGTGTAGTACACCAGCCCGTCGTTGGAGAACACGATCCGCTTGGCGCCCCGACTGTCGGCCCCCAGCGTGTCGATGTCGCACTCGGTATAGGTGCGGCCCTCCGCCGCCGGCAGCAGGCCCTCATAGTTGCCGAACCGGCTGCCGCCGATGCACTTCCCCGGGGCGTAGGGCTCCAGCGAGCCGCCGTTCCACCCCAGGGCCTGGGCCTCCTTCTTGGTGATGAAATTCTCCGGCAGATGGCCGTAGGTGTGGATGTACAGCGCCACATCCTCCTTGCTGGTGTAGCTGCCGTCCTCGTCGATGGCGGCGTCTGCGCCGTCCTCCGGCGCGTCGGGCGTTTCATCGCCCTCCTCCGGCAGCATCTCCTGCTGCTCCTGCTGCGGCTGGTCGTTTCCTTTGCTGATAATGACCGTCACGTCATTGAGATTGCCGCAGCCCACCAGCGTCAGTGCCATCACCAGCGCCAGCAGCCACGCGGACAGTCTTCTTTTCATGGGTCTACCTCCTACATATTCTTGCCGCTATCCTATCACAAAGAACCCAAAAAATCCACCCCGCAATTCTGGGCCGGCAGAGTCGTCGGCCTCTGCGAAGCGGTCATCAACCATTGTCCGCGCAAAAAAGCGCCGCCCTTTTGCGGGCGGCGCTTCATCACGCTTACGCCTTCTCAAATACCGCCTTCATGCACCGGTAGGTCATGTAGCAGTCCAGCTTGGCCACCGTCTCATAGGGGGCGTGCATACTCAGCACCGGCACGCCCGCGTCGATGGTGTCGATGTTCCGCTGGGCCATAAACTTGGCCACGGTGCCGCCGCCGCCGGCGTCGGTCTTGCCCAGCTCCGCCATCTGCCAGAACACGTTCTCCTCGTTCAGCAGGCGGCGCAGCTTACCCACCACCTCGGCGCTGGCGTCGGACGCGCCGGACTTGCCGCCCGCGCCGGTGTACTTGCACAGCCCCACGCCGTAGTTGATAAAGGCGGCGTTCCGCTTGTCATACACCTCGGCAAAGTTGGGATCGTAGGCGGCGGTCACGTCGGCGCTGACGCAGAAGGACCTGGCAAAGCAGTCCCGCAGCAGCACGCCCTGGGTGTCGCACAGCTCGCCCATGAACTTGTCAAAGGCGGCGGACAGCATACCGGACACGCCCTCGCTGCCGATCTCCTCCTTGTCGGCGAAGATGCACACAGCGGTGCGCTTGGGCGTCTGGGCGTCAAACAGGCCCGCCAGCTCCGCGTAGGCGCATACCCGATCGTCGTGGCCGTAGCTGGCGATGAAGCTGCGGTCAAAGCCCACATCCCGCGCCGCGCCTGCCGGCACGGCCTCCAGCTCGGCGGAGATCAGATCCTCCTCGATCATGCCGTATTTCTCATGCAGCAGCTGCATCACCGCCAGCTTGAAGCGGGATTTCTCCTCCTGATCCGCCACGGGCTCCGAGCCGATGAGAATGTTCAGGCTCTCGCTGGGGATGGCCTCGTTCAGCGGCTTCTTCCCCTGCTCCCGTCCCAGATGGGGCAGCAGGTCGTTGATGATGAACTGGGGGTCCTCCGGCTTGTCGCCGATGTGGACGGGCAGCACCGTGCCATCCGACAGCGTCACCACGCCGTGCAGCTCCAGGGGGATCGTCACCCACTGGTACTTGCGGATGCCGCCGTAGTGGTGGGTCTTGAAATAGGCCATCTCCGCCTCTTCGTACAGGGGGCGGGGCTTCAGATCCAGGCGGGGCGCGTCGGTGTGGGCGGCGGCGATGTTGGCGCCCTGGCTCAGCGGCTCCTGGCCGATCACCGCCAGCATGATGCCCTTGCCGCGGTTGTTGCAGTATACCCTGTCGCCGGTTTTCAGGGCCATGCCGGGCTGAAATTCCACAAAGCCCCGTGCCTTCGCCAGCTCAATGCAGTATTCCACGCACAGCCGCTCCGTCTTGCCGTGGTTCAAAAAGTCCTTATAGGCCTCGCAATAGTCGTGCATGGCGGCCCTTTCGCCCTCCGGCAGCCGGTCATAGCCATTCTCCGGCGCGTACAGCAGCGCCTTGCTCAGCTTGCTTTTTTCACTCATATCAGGTGCCTCCTTCTGGTTTTCTTTTCCCCGTCAGAATACCACACAATGGCCGCCATTGCAAGGGGCGGCTTGACAATCCGGCGGGGGAACGATATAATTCTCATAAGATACCCCATAGGGTAGGGAGGCAGCAGCTATGAAGCAATGTATGGATTCCGAAAACCTGCACCGCCGTCTGAAAAAGATCATCGGACAGGTGCAGGCCATTGACCGCATGATCGACCAGGATGTACCCTGCGAGGATGTGCTGGCCCAGATCAACGCCGCCAAGTCCGCCCTGCACGGCTGCGGCAAGGTGGTGCTGGAGGGACACATCAAGCACTGCGTCTGCGACGGCATCCAGCACGGCGACGCGGACAAGACCATTGAAAGCTTCACCAAAGCGGTGGAGCGGTTCTCCAACATGGGATAAAAACAGAGAAAAGAAGGAGCGAAAGCTCCTTCTTTTTTTGCGGAAGGGTGATCGGTACGTAGGGGGCGGCGTCCCCGACGCCCCGCTCGGTGAACGCAACCGCCACGATAAACCTCCGTAGGGGCGGGCGACTCTGCCCGCCCTAACGCTGACCGTACCATTTCCGAAAGGGCCGACAGAGTCGTCGGCCCCTACACACTGGCGCGGGGAGCGATCCGAGCGCTGCCTGCGGCAGATGAAGCGAGGTAAGCGAGCGGCAGCGGTCAAAATTTCGGCGGCTTAAATGCCGCAGCGGAATTTTGGGTACCGCAGCAGGGAATCCGTAATTCGGCCCCCTTGTGTAAAGGGGGCTGTCAGCGAAGCTGACTGGGGGATTGTCCGTCATACGACAACCCCTCCGTCAAAAATCAAAGATTTTTGCCACCTCCCCTTACACAGGGGAGGCAAGGGAACCGGATTTCCTGTTGCGGTGCCCACAATTTTGTTGCTGCCATTGTGCCGCTTTCCTCTTGGCAACAATACCCCTATGGGTATATTATACCCATACCCTGTACGGTATAAAAAGAGTCAAATCATGTGAACGCGTTGATGGAGAAATTGGAAAAGCTGCTGGAATGGGGCGGCATCAAAAAGGACGTGACGCTGCTGGTGATCTCCGGTCTGGCGGTGCTGGCCAGCCTGCTGAAATGGCAGCCCCTGCCCTTTGACATGGCGTGGGTGGCCATCATCCTGTGCGGCGTGCCCATTGTGCTGGAGGCCATCATCGGGCTGGTAACGGCCTTTGATATCAAGGCGGACGTGCTGGTGTCCCTGGCACTGATCGCCGCGGTGTGCATCGGGCAGGACTTTGCCGCCGGTGAGGTAGCCTTTATCATGCAGCTGGGCGGCTTGCTGGAGGAGCTGACGGTGGCCAGAGCCCGTGCGGGCATCGAAAAGCTGGTGCACCTGACGCCCCGCACGGCCCGCGTGCTGCGCGGCGGCGTCGAGACGGTCATTCCCGCCCAGCAGGTGCAGGTGGGCGACTGCCTCCGCGTCCTGCCCGGCGAGAGCGTGCCGGTGGACGGCGTCATCACCAGCGGCCAGACCTCCATCGACCAGGCGGTGATGACCGGCGAATCCCTGCCGGTGGACAAGACCGTGGGGGACGACGTGTCCAGCGGCACCGTCAACCAGTTCGGCACCTTTGACATGCGGGCCACCCGCGTGGGCGAGGACAGCTCCATCCAGTGGATGATCCGTCTGGTGCAGTCCGCCGACGCCGGAAAGGCCAGGATCGTGGGCATCGCCGACCGCTGGGCCACCTGGATCGTGGTGATCGCCCTGTCCGCCGCCGCCCTGACCTGGCTCATCACCGGCCAGATCATCCGCGCCGTGACGATCCTGGTGGTGTTCTGCCCCTGCGCCCTGGTGCTGGCGACGCCCACCGCCATCATGGCCGCCATCGGCAACGCCACCCGCCACGGCTTCCTCGTCCGCGAAGGCGACGCGCTGGAGCGGCTGGCGGGGGTAAAGGTGGTGGCCTTTGACAAGACCGGCACCCTCACCTACGGCACGCCGGAGGTGGTATCGGTGGTCAGCGTCCGGCCGGAGCTGCCCCGCCAGGAGCTGTACCGTCTGGCGGCCTGCGCCGAGCAGCTTTCGGAGCATCCCTTGGGCAAGGCCATCGTGCGGGGCGCCCGCGCGGTAGGACTGACCCTGACGGCGGCCGAATCCTTCCGCATGATCCCTGGGCGGGGCGTCCGCGCACAGGTGGACGGCCACGACCTGCTGGCGGGCAATCCAGCGCTGCTGGCGGAGCACAACGTCCCCCTGACGGCGGACGCGGCGGAAGAGCTGGCCAGGGGCTGCACCGTCACCTATCTGGCGGTAGACGGCGCGTATGCCGGCTACATCGCCCTGTCCGACACGCTGCGGCAGGAGAGCTCCCATATGATCGCCGCTCTGTCGGCTCTGGGCGTCCAGCCGGTGCTGCTGACCGGCGACCACGAAAACGCCGCCCGCGCCATCGCGGACAAGCTGCACATCAGCGCTCTGCGGGCCAACTGTCTGCCGGAGGACAAGCTGACGGCCATTGACGAATACCAGTCGGCGGGCCAGCGGGTCTGCATGATCGGCGACGGCGTCAACGACGCACCGGCCCTGAAACGGGCGGAGGTGGGCATCGCCATGGGCGGCGTGGGCAGCGATATCGCCGTGGATGCGGCGGACATCGCTCTGGTGGACGACGAGGTGAAGGAACTGCCCCACCTGATCGCCCTATCCTACCGGATGATGACCACCATCCGGCTGAACATGACGTTCTCCATGCTGCTGAACTTCGTGGCCATCGTGCTGGCCATCATCGGCACGCTGGATCCGGTGGTGGGTGCGCTGGTCCATAACGCGGGCTCCGTGCTGGTCATCACCAACTCGGCCTTTTTGCTGAACTGGAAAAAGAAGAAATAAAAGAATCGGAGGAAAATCACATGGTCATCAAAATCATCGCCATCGTCATCGGTGTGCTGATCCTAAGCGCAGGCCTGTACTACCTGTCCAAAGAGAAGCACGGCCCTGAATCCCGCAAGATCTACGGCGTCATCAGCGCCGTAGGCGCGGTCATCGCCCTCGCAGCGGCCATCCTGCTGCTGGTGTGACAAAGCCGCAAAAAAGCCGTGGTTCCCATTGGGAACCACGGCTTTTTTTGATATAAAGTTTTCCGATCTCATGCGGTATTAAAACACGTGGCAGATCACGACCGTCAGCACCACGCACAAGCCCAGGCACGTCATCAGCAGGCCGAAGGACAGGCTGTGGGTCATGCGGTCCAGCACGTCCCGCTTGGTGTCCAGCCGGTCGGCGGTCTCCTGAGGGGACTGGTCGCCGCTCTGGCGGGCGATGGCCTGCACCAGCGGAGAGTAGGACTGTACCTCCTTCTCCTTGCTGTACCGCAGCAGCACCCGCTGCACCGCCAGCACCACCACGTCAAAGGCGTCGCAGGCGATGCGGCACACCACGCCCACCACCGCGAACAGCGCGTGGAAGAAGGGCTTGTACACGCTCTCCTCCAGGCTCAGCCACTTGGGCCAGCGGCTGAGATAGAAGCCGTCCTTCCGCATCAGCACCGTGCGGATAAACAGGAAGTACACGAGCATACCGATGGCCAGCGAGATCACCACGCCCTTCAGATTCGTCCACGCGAAATAGTGGATGGCGTGGTCAAAGGCATGTCCGCCGGTAAAGTCCAGCGTCGCGCCGCTAATCTTCTCGGCAATGCCGTGGGGCGTCACCCCCAGCACCGGCAGCGCGATCGCCGCCAGGCACAGGGCCAGCACCGACAGCGGCTTGCCCCACTGTCTGCCGTACTCCTTCCCCTTCTGCCAGAAGATGGCCACGTAGATCTTCGTCAGATACGCCGCCGTCAATCCGCCGGAGAACAGGAACAGCCACTCCACCACCGTGATGAGGGTCATGCCGCTCATGTGGGCGTACTCCACCAGCGCCTCATGCACCAGCGTCTTGCTCAAGTACCCCAAAAAGCCGGGGATACCCGCCAGGGAGCAGGCCCCGCACAAAAACAGCACATGCAGCAGCGGCTTGCCCCGCCCGAAGCCCTTGATGTCGTTCAGATCCAGTGCGTGGGTGTTGTAGTACACCACACCGGCGAACAGGAACAGCACCAGCTTCACCAGCGAGTGGTTCATCATGTACAGCACCGTGCCGTTGGCCGCCAGAGCATTATGCTCACCCAGCAGGCACAGCATGGAGGCCCCCACGGTGATAAACCCGATCTGGGACAGGGACGAGCAGGCCAGGATATACTTCAGATTGGTGGAGAACACCGCCAGCACCGCGCCCAGCACCATGGTAATAGCGCCCAGCACCAGCAGCAGCATGCCCCAGTCGTGGTCCCCCGTCAGCACCTGGCCCGTCAGCAGCAGCACGCCGAAGATACCCGCCTTGGTCAGCACGCCGCTCAGCAGCGCCGACGCAGGCGCGGGCGCCACCGGATGTGCCTTGGGCAGCCAGATATGCACCGAGAACAGGCCCGCCTTGGCGGCAAAGCCGAACAGGATGCACAGCGCGGCGGCCCACAGCCGTCCCCGCTCCATATCGGCCACAGCGCCGTGCAGCTCCGCGATCACCAGCGTGCCGGTGGCGTTGTACAGCAAAAACAGACCCATCAGCGTCACCAGACCGCCCAGCACCGCGATGGTCAGATACGTCTTGCCCGCGTCCATGGCGTCCGGCGTCTCCTCCTGCACCACCCACACATAGGAGCTGAGGGACATCAGCTCGAAGAACAAAAACGTGGTGTACAGGTCGGCGGACAGGAACACCCCCGCCGTGAAGCCCAGACAGATCAAAAAGAAGAAATAATACCGCTTCAGATGGTGGTGCCCGTCAAAATACTGGGGACTCAGCAGCGCCGAGACGAACCACATGAAGCACACCACCAGCCCGTACAGCTTCTGGAACCCACCAGCCCAGAAGCTCAGGCGCATCACCGGAACGGTGACAGTACTGCCGTCCGCTGTGGCGGCTACGTATACCATGGCCAGCAGCGTCAGCAGCGTAAACACGATGGACAGCGAACCCAGCCGCTTTCCGTCGTCATGGCGATCCGGCAGTAGAGCGATGACCAGCGCCGACAGCACCGGCAGCAGCACAACGGCCAGCAGAGCAAATGTTGTCACGGGTGGATCACCGCCTTTCCGATCACATCAAGCAATACCTCAGGGAACAGGCCCATCAGCAGGCACAGCGCCGCCAGAATCAGCATAGGCACGATCATGAACGGCCCCGCCTCATGGGCGCTCTCCTTGGTGGGAAGCGCCGTTCCCTCCGTGGGGAACCACGCCTTCACCACTACTTGGAACATATAAATGGCCGTCAGCAGCGCGGAAATCAGAATGGCGATAAAGCCGAGATAGGAGGCCACGCTTCCCCCGCTCACCGCCGCCAGGCCGATGTACCATTTGCTGACGAAGCCGTTGAAGGGCGGGATGCCCGTCAGGGCGCAGGCCGCCACCGTGAAGCAGGCGAAGGTCAGGGGCATCCGCCGTCCCAGCCCCTCCAGCTCACTGACATACTCCCGGTGGGCGTAGTGCAGCACGCTGCCCGCGCAGAAGAAGGCCATGATCTTCACCACCGAGTGGACGATCAGGTGCAGGAACGCGGCCACCACGCCGATGGCGTTCATAAAGGCCACAGCCAGCAGGATGTAGCTCAGGTTGGACACGGTGGAATAGGCCAGCCGCCGCTTGAAGTGGCGCTGCTTCAGCGCCATGGCGGAGCCGAACACCACCGTGATCATGGCAAGGGCCATGACGGTGTACTGCCCCCACGTGCCGTAGAGGATATCCACACCGAAGGTGAAATAGGTCAATCGGATGCAGGCGAACGCGCCCGCCTTGACCACCGCCACCGCATGCAGCAGCGCCGTCACCGGCGTGGGGGCCACGGCGGCGCTGATGAGCCAGCTGTGCATGGGCCAGATGGCAGCCTTGACGCCACAGCCCACAAAGGCCAGCACGAACACGCTCAGCAGCAGATCCATATTGCCGGTATATCCCGCCAGATGGCCGCCCTGAACAAACTCCTGGGCGTCGTTGACGATCAGGAACACCATGCCGATAAAGGCCAGCGCCGCGCCCGCGATGGAGTAGGCGGCGTATTTCACGCCCGCGTGGATGGCCTGCTTGGTCATGGCGTGCATCACCAGCGGGATGGTGGCCAGCGTCAGCAGCTCATAGAACAGGTACATGGTCATCATATTGGCGGCGAAGGCGATGCCCAGCGTCACGCCGAAGGATGCCGTAAAAAACGCCCAGAACATGGGCTTGTGGCCCTCGTGCTTCATATAGTCCCAGGCATACACCATGGTAAAGGGCCACAACGAGGCCGACAGCCCCGCAAACAGCTTCGCCGCCCCGTCCATCCGCAGGGTAAAGTGCAGCGAATCCGTGAACCGCAGAAACGTAACGCTGGAGCCGTCACACTGCAGGATCGCCAGCCACGCCAGAATAGTGGTGGCCCCGATGATGACGCCGTACAGGGTGTGCCGTCCGCGGTCGGTGCGGAAGGGGATGAAGTAGGCCGCCAGACCCGTCACGATGGGCAGGAACACCGGCAGACACAGCAAGATTCCATTCATATCAGCACACCTCCCTTACGCAATGGCTCCGGCGATGGATTCCATCACCGACAGTATGCCGTTGGGGAACAGGCCCATCAGTCCGCAGACCGCCGCGAAGATCATCAGCGGAACGGTGATGCCCGCGGGCTCATGGATGGGGGACAGCTCCAGCCCCTCCGTATCATGGCCGGGGAAGAAGGCGGAGATCACCGGCGGGAACAGATATCCGGCGGTGAACAGCGCCGACAAAATCAGCGTCACCGGCACCAGATAGCCCAGCGCGCCCGGCAGCGCCGCCAGCGCCGCCGTGGCCAGATACCACTTGCTGTAAAATCCGCCGAAGGGCGGGATGCCCACCAGCGACAGGGAAACCAGCGCGAAGCAGATAAACGTCACCGGCATCCGGCGGCCCAGGCCCCGCAGCTCGTCCACCCGCGTTTTGTGGGCCAGCAGGATAATGGAACCGGCGCACTGGAAGATGGCGATCTTGGCCGCCGCGTGGAAGAACAATTGCAGCATGGAGCCGGTGAACCCGTCAGGCGACAGGATGAACAGGCCCAGCAGCACATAGGAGATCTGGGAGATACTGGAATATGCCAGCCGCTTTTTCAGCTCCTTTTCCAGACAGCCCATAAAGGAGCCCATGAAAATGGAGATGAGCACCAGGATCAGGCACACCGTCTGCACCCACGTGCCCCGCAGCAGCCCCGCTCCCGCGGTAAAGAAGATGGTCCGCAGCACGGCGATGACGCCCGCCTTGGCGATCAGACCGCTCAGCAGCGCCGAAGCCGGAGCCGGAGCCGCCGGGTGGGCGCTGGGCAGCCAGTTGTGCAGCGGGAACAATCCCGCTTTCGCGCCAAAGCCCAAAATCATGCAGAACACCGCCGAGAGCGTCAACGGCGTGGCCTCGGTCATCGTCCCCCCCGCCGTAAAGGACAGCGAATCACAGTGGAAGTACAGCACCACCACGCCGAACAGCGCCACAAACGCGCCGCCCACCGAGTAGAACAGATACTTATACGCGCCGATAACGGCCTTTTTCTTCAACTCGTGCAGCACCAGCGGCGCGCTGCACAGGGTCGTCAGCTCATAGAACAGGTACAGCGTCACCATGTCCGCCGCCAGCGCGGTGCCCAGCAGCACCGCCTCGGTGGTGAACAGGAACACGTAAAACCGCGGCTCGCCCCCGCTGTGGGGCATGTACACGGTGGCGTAGGGGATGGTCAGCAGCCAGCACACCGCCGTCACCACGGCAAACACCGCCGCCACGCCGTCCATCTTCAGTGAGAAGGTCAGCGACTCCGTCAGGTAAAACACCGGCGTGCCCCAGTCCCTGCCGGACACGGCGGCGTAGATCACCAGCGCCGTCAGCACAGTCTGTGCCGCCGCCAGCACGGGGGTCAGCCGCCGCGCGTTCTCCTCTTTGCAGAAGGCGCAGCCGATCCCCAGCAGGAAGGGCAGCAGAAGGATCAAATACAACATATGATACAGTCCACTCCTTTCCTTAATACTGGCAGAACAGGCCGAAGCCCTGCTGCAGCAGCGCCGTCAGCGGCGCGGAATGTACGCCGATGGCAAGGCCGATCACCAGCAGCGCCGCCGCGGGGATCATCTTGTACCACGCGGGCGTCTCGCCGCGGATCACCGCGCCCTCCTTCTGGGGCAGCCACAGCACCATGGCCGTGTACAGGAAATACAGCACGTTCAGCAGCGTGGACACCGCCAGCGCCAGCAGCACCGGCCACTTCTGCCACGTCATGGCAAAAGCCGCCTGGGCGAACTGCAGCTTGGGGATAAACCCGATGAACAGCGGCACGCCCACCATGCTGAGAGCGCCCGCCGTAAACAGCACGCCCGCCGTCACATTGCGGTGCCCCGCCCCCTGCAGGCTGGGAAAGTCCATATGCCCGCCGGATACCTCCGCCAGCTGGGCGGAGGACAAAAACAGCATAGGCTTGGTCAGCGCATGGGAGAAAATGTGCAGAAACGCCGCCAGCAGCGCCGCCCGGGTCCCCATGCCCAGACCCATATAGATATAGCCGATCTGTGCAGCGGAGGAATACGCCACCATGGTCACCAGCCGCTTGGAGCGGATGGCGGAGATGGAGCCCACGATCATACCGGCAATGCCGAAGATCAGCAGCACGCCCTGGATCCCGCTGGCGGCGAACACCTCGATGCCCACCGCACGATAGATGATCTTGATCAGCAGCAAAATATACGCCTTGGACACCACGCCCGACAGAATACCGGAGGACGCAGGCGTGGCCCGCCCGTAGGTATCCGGCATCCAGAAGTGGAAGGGGAACAGGCCGGACTTGATGGCCAGTCCCGCCGTCATCAGGCCGATGGCCACCGTCATGGAGAAGCGATACGTCCCCTCCGCCCACAGGGCGGCGATGGTCTCATGCAGCTGGGGGAACAGCAGATGGCCGGTGATGGAGTACGTATAGATCACGCCGATCAGAAACAGTCCCGAGCCCACCAGCGCGAACACCATATAGCGGGCCGAGGCGATCAGCGCCCGCCCCTTGTCCCGCGCCGACAGCAGCGCGCAGGAGGCGATGGTGCAGATCTCGATAAACACGTACCCCGTGAAGATATCGTTGGTATAGGACAGCGCCAGCAGCGACACCAGCGTCAGGTCCACCATGCTCCAATAGAGATGGCGGCGCTTGTCGGGGATGTCCTTCAGAATGCGGTCCATGCCGCCCAGTACGCTCAGCAGCATCACCACCGAAAACAGCAGCGCCATCAGCGGCTCGATGACCCCCGCGGCGATCTCGTTGCCCCAGGGGGCGGGAAAATGTCCCATCATGTAGGCGTAGCTGATGTTATTGCTGGCGCAGAACCACAGCACGCAGCTCTGCAGAACGATGGACACGCACAAAAGGCCGATGGTCAGCCGCCGGCCCCACTTATCGCCCGCCACAAAGGTGGTCACGGCGCACAGCAGACACAGAATGATGGAGAAGAAGGGGAAGTTTTGTATGAGATTCATACGCGCCCTCCCTTCCGCCGGTCGGACATCATCACATACAGGGCGTCCATGTCCAGGGTGTGGTACTTCTTATAAATGCGGATGGTCAGACTCAGCATCAGCGCCGACACGCTGACCGACACCACGATGCCCGTCAGCACCAGACCGGCGGGGATGGGGTTGATGTAGTTGGCCATGTCCGTCACTCCGTCGGTGACGATGGGCACAGTGCGGCCGGTGATATAGCCCCGATCCGCCAGCAGCAGGAAGGTGCCGCTGTCCATGATGTCCAGCCCGATGACCTTTTTCAGCAGATTCTTGTCAAACAGCAGCATGCACATGCCGATGGCAAACAGGATCACCGCCACGCAGGCCTCGTAATTCTCCGTCAGGTGGGTAAACATGTTGTTCATTTACAGCTCCCCCCTTTGGAAATACATATAAAAGCTATACATGGTGCAGCACACCACAAAGCCCACCGCCACGTTCAGCGGCAGGATCAGTCCCGCGGACAGGATCCGCCCCGGCACGCCCGGGGAGATGATGGAGTGCAGATGGTTGGCGCCGGTGAAGAAGGAATAGGTCTTCGAGCAGGCGTAAAAGCCCAGGGCGCACAGCACGATGATCTTCAGCACCTTGGCGGGAATGGCCCTGGAGGCCCGCTCGCCGCCCCATACCAGGCCGTAGATGATCAGCGCCGAGGCCATGATGGCCCCGCCGGAGAAGCCGCCGCCTGGGGACAGGTGGCCGTTCAGCAGAATGTACACGCCGAACACCAGAATGATGGGGATCACGAATTTGCACACCGTGCGGATAATGGGGTCCTGATAGTAGTCCAGCACCTCATAGTCCAGCTTTCGCACGCGGCGCTTGCCTGGGGCGTTCATCAGCATGGTCACGGCGCACATGGCGGTGAACAGCACAAAGGACTCACCCAGGGTATCGAAGGCACGGTAGTCCAGGATCATGCCCGCCACGGTGTTCACCGCGCCGGTCTCCTCCGTGCCCTTTTCCACGTAACGCTCCGCCACCTCGTTGACGGTGGGGGCGTCGGCGCTGCCGTACTCCGGCAGATTCGCCACCGTCAGCAGCATGAAGGCCGCAAAGACGATGCACGCCACAATGGCCAGCACCGTATAGGCGATCTGTCCCCGTTCCAGAGACTCACGGGCCGAGTCCGCGTCATAGCGGGGCTCATAGGGAACGGCTGCCTCCTTCTTGGCGGGCTTTTCCTGCTCCAGCATGGCCGACCAGTCCACCTGGCCCGCCAGCCAGCGGCGGAAAAAGTTCTTTTCATTCGCCATGGCCGTCCTCCTCTCTCCGCTGCTCCTCCCGTGCGGCGTGCTGCCGCAGGGACTCCTCCTCCTGCTTGCGGTGCTCCTCGTCGCGGTCGATGAGATTCAGCCGCCGCAGCGTCAAAAACAGCAGCAGGCTGGTGATGCCCGCGCCCACCGCCGCCTCGGTGATGGCCAGGTCGGGGGACTCCAGCATGATCCAGATCACCGACATGATGACGGAGTAGGCCATATAGATAATGACCGCCTGCATGGGCTTTTTGGTCAGCGCCGTGGCCGCGGCGCACACGATCAGCCCGATCAGCAGGATCAGGCGAAAAGTCGTCATCATTCGGCGGTCACCTCCTCCGTTTCCGTCTCCTCCGCATGGAACTCCGCGTCGCTCATGTCCATATGCGCGCTGAGGTTTTCGTCGGCGCGGTATTCAAACATACTCAGCATGTGGCTGCTCAGGGGCGAGGTCAGCCATTGCAGCACCAGCACCAGCACCAGCTTCCACGCCACGGCGTGGAACCCCACGGCGATCAGGATGCCGATGGTGAACAGCAGCAGGCTCAATGTGTCGCCCAGCGCCGCGGCGTGGATGCGGTTCAGGGCAAAGTCAAAGCGGAACAGGCCGATGATGGACACCACCATAATAAACAGTCCCGCCAGAAGAAACGCGGCGCACAGGCCGAAGCGGATCCACTCACCGATCATGCTGTTCCCTCTCCTTTCGCCTGCGGTCATACAGGTTGATGTAAATGCGGCACAGCATCATCACGGCGATGAAGGACATGACCACATAGATCACGGCGATGTCCGCCAGATAGTCCTCCCCCAGCAGATACGTCAGGGCGCAGATGATAATGACCACCAGCGTGCCGATCAGGTTGATGCCGATGATGCGGTCCACCGTCAGTCGGGCCTTCAGGATGTACACCAGCACCGCGATGACGCACAGGGCCAGCGCCGCCAGAACGCCCCAGAACAGATAGCTGTAGCATTGTTGGATCAGTTCCATTCCTCGCCCTCCATCTTCCGCAGCATTCTCGTCAGGTTCCAGTCGGGGATGCTCTCGGCGCTCTCCTTGTCCAGACACAGCACCAGAAAATCGTCGCCATTCTGCTCGATGGTGACGGTGCCCGGCGTCAGGGTGATGGAATTGCTCAGGATCACCCGGGAAATATTCTTCTCAAAGGGCACCCGCAGCCGCACGATGGCGGGGTGATACCTGTGGGGCGGCACCAGGATGATCTTGATGACCGCCAGGTTGGCCTTCACGATCTCCCAGATCAGCACGGCCACGTACACCACATAGCCCCCCAGCCGCTTCAAAAGCCGCTTTTCATGGCTGGGATGATACCCCAGCGCGTATACGCAGAAGGCGTACACCACTCCGGCGATCACCACGCCGAACAGGCAGATCTCCACCGTGACCCGCCCGTTCAGCAGCAGCCACAGGGCAAACAAAAACACACACATGATCATTGTTGTCGTTCTCCACTCCAATCCTTACAAATAACCGCCAAATGCATGCGTCTGTACAAAGACAGGGATGTATCCGGCGGCGGCTTGACTTGTTTATCACACAAAACTGCAAAGTTTTAACCAATTGTTAATTTTAACATATCAAGCTATACATTGCAACAAAAAACGACCGATTTTGGCCCGTTTCTTTTTGGGAAAAAGTGACACCGCTCTGCCATTTTCTGCAAATTCCCCTGCAAATCTTTGCAAATCAGCGTCAAGAGTCCCAACAATTTCCCCCATTGCCGTCAAAACCCGCGGAATTTCGCCGGAAGTGTGGCATTTGCAACAGACGAAACGGCTTCGCGGCGGTATACTGCCATCAGAATCCAACGAGGAGGTCATGTCCATGATCCGTAAGATCATCCATATCGACGAAGCGAAGTGCGACGGCTGCGGCGCCTGCGTCAACGCCTGTCACGAGGGGGCCATCGGCCTGGTGAACGGCAAGGCCAGGCTGCTGCACGAGCATTACTGCGACGGTCTGGGCGACTGCCTGCCCGCCTGCCATACCAACGCCATCACCTTTGAACAGCGGGAAGCCCCCGCCTATGACGAGGCCGCCGTCCTGGCCGCCAAGGCGGCCAAGGACCGCCCCGCCCACACCGGCTGCCCCGGCGCCGCCATGCGCCAGATGGCGCACAAAGCGGCTCCGGCAGCGGACTCCGCCGCGCCGGAGGGCCAGCTGACCAACTGGCCGGTGCAGATCAAGCTGGCCCCCACTCAGGCCCCATATTTTGACGGCGCGTCATTGCTGGTGGCGGCGGACTGCTCCGCCTTCACCTACGGCGATTTCCACCGCCGCTTCCTGTCCGGCAGGGTCTGCCTCATCGGCTGCCCCAAGCTGGACGGCGTGGACTACACGGAAAAGCTGACGGAGATCCTCCGGAACAACGATATCCGCTCCCTGACCATCGTGCGGATGGAGGTGCCCTGCTGCGGCGGGCTGGAGTTCGCCGCCAGGACGGCGCTGCAGAATAGCGGCAAGTTTATCCCCTGGCAGGTGGTCACCGTCAACATCGACGGCAGCCTGCGGGAAAATTAAAGGGAAATAACGCCCCAAAAAGCCGGTTTATGTACCCCATAACGGGGGTTAATGTACCAATAAAAATGCAAAAACATGCATCTGTATCCGATGCATGCCGCAAGGAGAGCACCCTTAGGAAGCCTATTGTCAAGCAGCAGCCGCACTGCGGTTGGGCCAGCTATCTCTCCGGCGACGCCAGACAATAACGCAGACAGCGCACCCTCGGGGGTGCGCTATTTTGCTGCGGGACTTTTGCCACTCCAGTGGGGAAAACTTGACAAATTTTGCTGAAAATGATATACTTTGTGGCGTATTTTTCCACTTCCATGCCCATCGTGGTTTATCGCGGCGGGAAAATGGATACGATCGAGGTATTATGAAAGAACGATTGCAACAACTTCTGCCCAACATCCGCTTTGCGCTGCGGTACATGGGCGACAGTTGGCTCGCCTTCTGCGAAACGGAGGAAGTCCGCGCCCTGCGGCGGGCCTTTCGGGTCTTCTGGTGGCGGCTGGGCGACGTGTTTGCGCTGCTGGGACGGCTGCTGCTGGCGTGGTTTCTCAACACGCGGCTGGCCCGCTCGGCCCGCGCCTGGTGGCAGCGGACGAAAAAGGCGGTGTGGGAGCTGCCCCAGTACCAGTTCCTGCGGCGCTTCTTTGCCAAGCTGAAGGCCCACGTCTGGATGCGCTGGGCCGTTGCGGGGGGCATCGCCCTGCTGGTGTGCCTGCCCTGGTGCGTGGCGGACACCAGCGCCAAGACCTACACCTATCTGGTGGTCACGGACGAGCAGACCGCCCTGGTAGACGGCTATCCCGCCTTCACCTATGACAGCGACACCCTGCGGATCCGCGAGGGCACCGGCGGCGACGCCCAGATCATCCTGACCGCCGGACAGGCCGTTCTCATCCGCCACGGCGACGAGCTGCTGACGGTGGAGAGCTACACCGAGACGGTGCAGAACCTGCTGGAGCGCTATGACATCCATGTGGGCAAGGATGAGATGGTGGGCGTGAACAACACCGGATTGAAGACCCTGATCCACATCAGCGACGAGCTGCGCTGCCGCCGCCGCGAGACGAAGGTGGACACCTATAAGACCAAGGTGCTGTACGACTATCTGCTGCCCTACGGCGAAAATGTCATTCTGCAGGAGGGCGCCCCCGGCCTGACCACCGACACCTATGACGACGTGTACCGCAGTGGCGAAATGATCGACACCGTGCTGGTGGACCGCAGCGACAGTACCGCCCAGGCCCAGATCATCGTCTATGGCCGCCTGGTCAAAGAGGTGGAGCGGGAGGACAAGATCGCCCGCGACGTGCCCTACGGCGGCGGCTCCAGCGGCGGCTATCTGGTGTTTGAATCCGGCTACAGCATGACCTATTACAACAAGCTGACCTGCAACTCCACCGCCTATTACAGCGGCGGGGAGAACGGCGCGGCGTGGACCACCGCCACCGGCCACTCGGTGGGCCTGGGCATCGTGGCCGCCGATCCCAAAGTGTTCCCCTATCACTCCCGCATGTTCATCCAGTCCTACGGTATGGGACAGATCGAGGACACCGGCGGCATGACCGGCAACGTGATCGACGTGTGGTTCCCCAGCTATGGCGAATGCGTCTCCTGGGGCCGCCGCAACGTTACCGTCTGGCTGCTGGATTGAGCAGAGATGGAAACGCATCCTGTATGGCACTCGGCAGTATGACTGCCGAGTGCCATTTTGGTTTGCACCGCACCAGTAAAAAAGGCCCCCCTGTGTAAAT
The DNA here is from genome assembly GCA_934573935.1 of uncultured Oscillospiraceae bacterium. Taxonomy (GTDB): domain Bacteria; phylum Bacillota; class Clostridia; order Oscillospirales; family Oscillospiraceae; genus Vescimonas. The sequence goes on from CAKTMO010000013.1 coordinate 37,199, forward strand.
CGCGGCGGCTGTGCCGCCGTAGCATCCAGCAAGTTTCCACCGTACCATCTTAGGACAACCCCTCCGGCGCTTCGCGCCGCATAGCGGAAGTGCTTACGTTCATCGAACGGCGGAGTGGGGGCACCCCGCCCTACGAATTTTTAACGTACCCTGCGTTCACCGGCGGGGCGTCGAGGACGCCGCCCCCTACGTACCGATCGCCGCGGCATCCTTGATCCGTTCCACCGTACCATCTTAGGACAACCCCTCCGGCGCTTCGCGCCACCTCCCCTTGCACAGGGGAGGCTTGGGCGTGCCGTATGACGGAAACAGTTATTTGCATCGTGCGGACATCCGCCATCAAAAAAGACACCCTGTGGAGGGTGTCTTTTTTTAGAGGTCTACTTTTTCGTACAGCGCGGCTGCTTTGCGGAAGGTCAGGAGCATACCGGCGGCGTACAGGGCCATGCTGACGAGCAGCGCGGGCAGCAGGCGGAGCTGGGTGGCTCTGTCCAGGTCATCCAGCCAGGTCAGCGTCGGGAAGTGGGGCAGCGCCTCGCAGACGATCATCAGCAGCGTCACGGGGATCAGCGCCTTGACGAAGGCCACGCCCACCTTGTAGCCGCTGCGGTAAAAGGCAGTCAGGAACACCGCGTTGAACACGGCGTACAGCAGGAAGCCCGCCGCGAACAGCGCCAGATTGGGGTCCATGCCCACCAGATTGTCCTTGTCCGGCTGCAGGCGCACCGCCAGCAGCGCACAGGGCACCAGCACCACCAGCGACAGCAGCTCCACCAGCGCCGTCAGCACACAGCCCGCCTTTACCGTGTCCCGTTTGGGCACCGGCAGGATGGCGGAATAGTAGATGTCCTTCTGCTCCCGCACATTCAGGAAGGTAAAGAACAGGCCCAGCATCACGTAGAAGAAGGTGATGGTATAGGGGTAATTGGGGATCAGCACCATGACGCCGAACAGGCAGAACACCGGCGTCATGGGATGGCACACCAGCCGCAGCTGCTTATATAATAGCGCTCTCATCCAGGCCCCTCCTCTCCACGGAAACAATGATATCCTCCAGCGTGGCGCCGCGGTCGGCGTAGGCCACCATAAAGTCCGCCACGGCGGAGCTGTGAAAGATCTCGCCGTCTTTGATAAAGGTGATGTGGCTGGCGCATTTCTCCAGATCCGACGTGATGTGGGTGGAGAACAGGATGCTGCGGCTGCCGTCCGCCACGATGGCGCGGAACAGCTCCACCAGCTCATCCCGGGACACGGGGTCCAGCCCGCTGGTGGGCTCATCCAGGATCAGCAGCTTCGCGTTGTGGCTCAGCGCCAGGGCCAGCAGATACTTCACCTTCATGCCGCTGGACAGCTGATCCACCCGCTTGCTCTCGTCAATGCCGAACAACTGCAGGTAGTGGCGGTACTTTTCGTCGTCCCAATTGCGGTAAAAGCGGCGGGTCACGTCGGTGATGGTCTTGACCTTCTTTTTGGGATAGAAATCGATGCCCCCCAACACCACGCCGATCTGTTCTTTGAATTCCCGTTCGTGCTGCCGCACGTCCTGGTCGAAGAACCGGACGTCGCCGCCGTCGGGATGCACCAGCCCCAGAATGGCCTTCAGGGTGGTGGATTTGCCTGCGCCGTTGCGGCCGATGAAGCCCACCACCGCGCCCTGGGGCACGTCGAAGGACACGTCCTTCAGGGTAAAGGCGGGGTAGTGTTTTGTCAGGCCCCGCACCTGCAATGCGTTCATTCCGTCTCCTCCTCCCCGTCGTCAGGCAGTCCCTCAAACATCTGGCGCATGAACAGGTTCAGCTTTTCCGGCGATTGCAGGGCAATGCCCCGCTTTTTGTCCGCCAGCAGCACCAGCATGTCGCCCGGCTTGATGCCGAACATCTCGCGGGCTTCCTTGGGGATCACGATCTGGCCCTTGGGGCCCACCCGCACCGAGCTCATATAGTGGCGGTCGTCCCGTCGATTGCTCTTCATGGTATGCCTCCATTCCAAAAGTATAACTTTTCTTACTTTTCTGTATTGTAGCACGATGCAAAGGTATTGTCAAGCATAGGACGAAATTGGCAGCGCCCCTGCGGTGAACGCAGGGGCGCTGAGGCTTACAGCAGTTTTTTCATATCCTCCGGCAGCGGGGCGGTAATGTGGAGCAGCGCTTTGGTCAGCGGGTGGCACAGCCACAGCTCATAGCTGTGAAGGGCGGGGCGGGAGATGAGGGCTCTGTCCTCCGCGCCGTAGAGCCAGTCGCCGGTCAGGGGGCAGCCGATGGCGGCCATGTGGAGCCGCAGCTGGTGGGTGCGGCCGGTGATGGGACGCAGGCGCACCAGCGCGCGGCCATGGGACACGGACAGGACCTCATATTCCGTGCGGGAGGGCAGACCCGCCGGATCGACGCTGCGCTTCAGCAGGGAATCCGGCTGGCGGCAGATAGGCAGGTCAATGACGCCCCCGGCCGGTTGAGGCACGCCGTCGCAGACGCCGCGGTATTCGCGGCGGAAGTCGCCGGTGTGAAGGATATCCATACAGCGCTGGTGCATGTAGCCGGTTTTGGCCACCACCATCACGCCGGTGACGCCGCGGTCCAGCCGGTTCACGGCGTGGAGCGCGCCGCCCCCCAGATGGTGGGCCACCGCGCCCGCCACGGTGACGGTCTCCTCCGTCAGCGCCGCTGAGTGGACGGTGATACCGGCGGGCTTGTTGAGGATCAGCAGATCCTCGTCCTCCCACAAAATGTCCAGGGGATAATCCACGGGGAGGGCGGGGCTGGCCGCGGGCGGGTCGGACACGTCAACGGACAGGAGGTCCCCCGTGCCGGCCACGACGCGGACGGTGACGGGGCGGCCGTTCAGCAGGATGGCGTCCTGCCGCCATTTCAGGGATCTCAGCAGCGAGGAGGACAGCCCCAGCTCCCGCCGCAGCAGCTGCTTGACGGTCTGGCCGGACAGCTCCGGCGTGATGGACAGCGTCAGAATACGCATGGAATGGACCTCCCCGCAAAGTTTTATGAAAATAGTATAGCACAAATGGGAGAAATGTGATAGACTATATCGACATGAGCAAGACAACCTCGGAAATTCGGAGAAAGGACAAGAAAATTATGGCGTCTAAAGTGTATTTTGCCAACCTGCGGGCCGACTATCATGAGAATTTGCAGCAGAAGCTGACGCGGCTGATGAAGACGGCAGGCATGGGCAATATTGATTTCAATGAGAAGTTCGTGGCCATCAAGCTGCATTTCGGCGAGCCGGGGAATCTGGCCTATCTGCGGCCCAACTGGGCCAAGACCGTGGCGGATTTCGTGAAGGAGCGGGGCGGCAAGCCCTTCCTGACGGACTGCAACACCCTGTATGTGGGCGGCCGGAAGAACGCGCTGGATCACATGGACAGCGCCATGGTTAACGGCTTCAACTACATGACCACCGGCTGCCAGATCATCATTGCCGACGGCCTGAAGGGCAACGACGAGGTGGAGGTGCCCGTGGCGGGCGGCGAGTATGTGAAAAACGCCAAGATCGGCCGCGCCGTGATGGACGCGGATGTGTTCATCTCCCTGACCCACTTCAAGGGCCACGAGACGGCGGGCTTCGGCGGCTGTCTGAAGAACATCGGCATGGGCTGCGGTAGCCGCGCCGGCAAGATGGAGCAGCACAACGCCGGAAAGCCCCATGTGAACCAGGAGCTGTGCGTGGGCTGCGGCCAGTGCCGCAAGATCTGTGCTCACGACGCGCCGGTGATCACCGACAGGAAGGCCGCCATCGACCACAACAAGTGCGTGGGCTGCGGCCGCTGCATCGCCGTGTGCCCCAAAAACGCGGTGCAGATCAACTGGGATGAATCCACCAGCAACCTGAACCGGAAGATCGCCGAGTACACCAAGGCGGTGGTGGACGGCCGTCCCTGCTTCCACATCTCCCTTGTGATCGACGTGTCCCCCAACTGCGACTGCCGCAGCGAGAACGACATGGCCATCGTGCCCAATGTGGGCATGTTCGCCTCCTTCGACCCCGTGGCGCTGGACATGGCCTGCATCGACGCGGTGAACGACCAGATCCCCCTGCACGGCAGCGTCGCCGACTGCGACGAGGATCACCAGCACGCCCACGACCACTTCCAGCGGATCCATCCCGACACGGATTGGCGCAGCTGCCTGGAGCACGGCGAAAAGCTGGGGCTGGGCACCAGGGATTATGAATTGGTGAAGATTTAAGGAACCCCGCGATCAAAAATCGTCGGCATGTTTTTAACGCCGATCTCGGCGGCTATGCCGCCGTAGCATCCAGCAAGTTTCCACCGCACCCTCTCACGACAATCCCTCCGGCGCTTCGCGCCACCTCAGCTGTGCACGCCCCAGTGTGTACCCCAAGGGCACTTGCTTCGCGGCGCGCACTGGGGTGCCTTTACACAGGGGAGGCTTTGAGGCGTGCGTAGGTTCACCGTGCGGCGGGGTGAGGGCACCCCGCCCTACGGAGGGTTACGCCGCATTTGCTGCGCTCACCGATCGGGCGTCGGCGCGTGAAGAAAACATGCCGGTGGCATGTTTTTCGTGCCGATCTCGGCAACTATGCTGCCGTAGCATCCAGCAAGTTTCCACCGCACCATCTTGCGGTCAATCCCTCCGTCGCGGCTTCGCCGCGCCACCTCCCTTTACACAAGGGAGGCTTGGGCGTGCGGTGCATGACGGAAATGGCTGCATGCACCGGTGCGGGGGTTTTGGGTGGTTCTTTCGTGATTTTACAAAAAATTCACACTTCCCTATTGACAATTCTTACAAAAATGGTAGAATGTAACCAAGCTAATATCCCCGACAACTTCATACCTTATCAAGAGTGGCGGAGGGAACGGCCCGATGAAGCCACGGCAACCTGTTTTTCAAGGTGCCAAATCCGACGTTGAATCGAAAGATGAGGAAAGAGCAAGAAAGTTCAGCACTCTGGCGGTTCACGCAGAGCGCTTTTTTTGTTGCATTTTCCAGGAAAAGAAAGGAGTTTTTACTATGGCAAAGCATCTGTTTACTTCCGAATCCGTTACCGAGGGACATCCCGATAAGATCTGCGACCAGATCAGCGACGCCGTTCTGGACGCCATTTTTGATCAGGATCCCAACGGCCGCGTGGCCTGCGAGACTACCGCTTCCACGGGCCTGATCCACATCATGGGCGAGATCACCACCAGCTGCTATGTGGACATCCCCAAGATCGCCCGCGAGGTGATCCGCGACATCGGCTACGACAACGCCACCTATGGCTTTGACTGCAACACCTGCGCCGTCATCACCAACATCGACGAGCAGTCCGGCGACATCGCCCTGGGCGTGGACAAGTCTTTGGAGGCCAAGGAGTCCGGCCACGACGAGCTGGACAACGGCGCCGGTGACCAGGGCATGATGTTCGGCTACGCCTGCGACGAGACGCCGGAGCTGATGCCGCTGGCTATCTCGCTGGCCCACAAGATGGCCAAGCGCCTGACGGACGTGCGCAAGCAGGGTCTGGTGAACTATCTGCGGCCCGACGGCAAGACCCAGGTGACCGTGGAGTATGACGACAACGGCAAGCCCGTCCGCGTGGACACGGTGGTGGTCTCCACCCAGCACGCCGCCGAGGCGTCTCTGGATCAGATCCGTCAGGACATCATCCAGCTGGTCATCAAGCCCACCGTTCCCGCGGAGCTGCTGGATGAGAACACCAAGTTCTATGTGAACCCCACCGGCCGGTTCGTCATCGGCGGGCCCCAGGGCGACAGCGGCCTGACGGGCCGCAAGATCATCGTGGACACCTATGGCGGCAGCGCGCCCCACGGCGGCGGCGCTTTCTCCGGCAAGGACCCCACCAAGGTGGACCGCAGCGCCGCTTACGCCGCCCGCTGGGTGGCCAAGAACGTGGTGGCCGCCGGTCTTGCCAGCCGCTGCCAGATCCAGCTGGCCTATGCCATCGGCGTGGCCCGTCCCGTCAGCGTTCTGGTGCAGACCTTCGGCACCGGCGTGGTGAGCGACGAGGTGCTGGAGGCCGCTGTGGAGAAGGTGTTCGATCTGCGTCCCACCGCCATTATCCGCGATCTGGACCTGCGCAAGCCCATCTATCGCCAGCTGGCGGCTTACGGCCACATGGGCCGCGAGGATCTGGGCGTGGCATGGGAGAAGACCGACCGCGTGGAGGCCCTGAAGGCCGCTGTGGGGAAATAATTCTCCGGTTAGTCAAAAGCAACTTGCATTTTTCCGCGCCTTGTGCTATACTTTACCGTAATAAATACAAGGAGTGATCACATGCATTTGCAGGAATCCGGCGAGATGTATCTGGAGACGATCCTGGTGCTGACCCGCCAGTCGCCCCACGTGCGGGCCATCGACGTGGGCGAGTATATGGGCTATTCCAAGCCCAGCGTCAGCCGCGCCATGGGACTTTTGAAGAACGGCGGCTATATCAAGGTGGACGAAAACGGCTATATCACGCTGTTGGCGCCCGGGCGCGAGGTGGCGGAGATGATCTATGAGCGCCACACGCTGCTGACGCAGTATCTCATCCGGCTGGGCGTATCGCCGGAGGTGGCCGCCGAGGACGCCTGCAAGCTGGAGCATGTGATCAGCGATGAATCCTTTCAGGCCATCAAACGACATGCGCATTTGAACGCGGATGCGTGAATGCGGTTGTGAATGATAAAAAAAATCACTCCCCCTCTCTGGCGGCTCTCATAGGTACACAAAGTGACCTGACCTTTGTATGGGCAGGCAGTGGCGTGAGCCGCTGCCTGCCTGTTCTTTTTTCT
>CAKTMO010000014.1 GCA_934573935.1 uncultured Oscillospiraceae bacterium
GTGTTGCGGCGGGCAAGCTCGCCCTTGTAGGGCGCGTAGGAATCAAACACGCTCGCCATGATGCCCTCGCCCTTGGTATCGGTGAGGAACTCATTGCGGTAGCCGAACAGGCCGCGCGCGGGGATGAGGAATTCGAGCTTCATGCGGCTGCCGATGGGCGTCATTTCGGCAAGGTCGCCCTTGCGGGCGCCGAGCTTTTCGATGACCGCGCCGACATATTCCTGCGGCACATCGCACACAAGGCGCTCGATCGGCTCGCACTTTTTGCCGTCGATCGTCTGGTACAGCACGCGCGGGGGCGAGACCTGGAACTCATACCCTTCGCGGCGCATCGTCTCGATGAGGATGGACAGCGACATTTCGCCGCGGCCGGCGACGTTGAACGCATCCGTGGAACCCTCCAGCTCCGTAACGCGCAGGGACACATCCTTGAGCGTTTCGCGGAAAAGGCGGTCGCGCAGCTGGCGGGAGGTGACGAACTTGCCCTCGCGCCCGGCGTAGGGCGAATCGTTGATGGAAAACGTCATCTCCATCGTGGGCGCGGAGATCTTGACAAAGGGCAGCGGCTCCACGCAGTCCGGCGCGCAGATGGTATCTCCGATGGTGATGTCGCCGATACCGGAGAGGCAGATGATATTGCCCGCGGTAGACTCGGTAACAGGATTCTTGGCAAGCCCTTCAAACTCGTACATGGAGACGGCCTTGGCCTTTTTGGGAGCGGCGTCGGGCGCATGATAGTTGCACACGGCAATCTCCTGGTTCTGCCGGAGCGTGCCGCGCTCGATGCGGCCGATGGCCATACGGCCGACATATTCGTTATAGTCGATAGCGGAAACGAGCATCTGGAACGGCGCGTCCACATCGGCCTCCGGCGCGGGGATATATTCGAGAATGGTATCGAACAGGGGCTTGAGATCCGTCCCCGGCACATCGGGCGAGTAAGAGGCCGTGCCGTTGCGGCCGGAGCAGAACAGCATCGGGGAGTCGAGCTGCTCGGGCGTGGCGTCAAGATCCATCAGCAGCTCCAGCACCTCGTCCACGACCTCGTGGATGCGCTGATCGGGGCGGTCGATCTTGTTGACGACGACGATCACGCGGTGTCCCAGCTCCAGCGCGCGGGAAAGAACGAAGCGGGTCTGCGGCATGGGACCCTCGGCGGCATCGACAAGGAGGATAACGCCGTTGACCATTTTGAGGATGCGCTCGACCTCGCCGCCAAAGTCGGCGTGGCCCGGGGTGTCCACGATGTTGATCTTGGTGTCGCCGTAACGGATGGCGGTATTCTTGGCAAGGATGGTGATGCCGCGTTCGCGCTCGAGATCGTTGGAGTCCATCACACGGTCCACGACCTCCTGGTTTTCGCGGTAAACGCCGCCCTGCTTGAGCATCTCGTCCACGAGGGTGGTCTTGCCGTGGTCAACGTGGGCGATGATGGCAACGTTGCGAAGCTTGTTGTTCTGCATAGGTTATCTCTCCTTCCTGCCGCTGGCAGGGATCTCGTCGTTTCAGGCGTAAATTTTGAACTGTAATAGTATATTCTGCCGAAGCGCCGTTTGCAAGGTTTTTGGCAAGATTTTTTGTCTCTTTTGCAGAAAAAATCAGAAAAAGAGGCCGCCTGCCCAAAAGGGCAGGCGGCAGCCGGTCTTATGCCATTTTAGTCAAGCAGCCCGCTCAGCTCGTCGATCAGCTCGCCGAAGAGCGCCAGCGCGTCGTTGATCGGCGCTGCGGTGCGCATATCAACGCCCATATCGCGCAGCAGCTCGACAGGCTCCTTGGAGCAGCCGCCGGAGAGGAACTTTTTGTAGTCCTTCACGGCGCTCTCCCCCTCGCGCAGGATGCGGTTGGCAATGGCCACCGCAGCGGAGAAGCTGGTCGCATACTGGAAAACGTAGTAATTGTAGTAGAAGTGCGGGATGCGCGTCCACTCCAGCGCGATCTCATCATCGGAGACCATATCCGGGCCGAAGTAGAGCTTGTTCAGCTCGTGGTACTTCGCGCTCAGCGCGTCGGCAGTGAGCGCCTCGCCGCTCTCGATCATTCTGCCCATGGCGAGTTCGAACTCGGCGAACATCGTCTGGCGGTAGACGGTCCCCTTGAACTGGTCGAGGAAGTGGTTGATAAGATACGCGCGCTGCCTGCGGTCGCCGGTCTTGCCGAGAAGATGGCGCATCAGGAGAATCTCGTTGCAGGTGGAGGCGACCTCGGCGACGAAGATGACATACTCCGCCGTGTTCACCGGCTGGTACTTGCAGGAGTGCCAGGTGTGCATGGCGTGGCCCATCTCGTGGGCAAGGGTGAACATACTGTCAAGGTTGTCCTTGTGGTTCAGCAGAACATAGGGGTGCGGCCAGCCGCTGCCGGTGCAGTAAGCGCCGCCGCGCTTGCCGGTGTTTTCATACACGTCGATCCAGCGGTGGTCAAAGCCCTCCTTCAGCACATCGGTATAGTCGCTGCCAAGAACGGCAAGCGCTTCCAGCACGGTCTGCTTCGCTTCCTCATAGGATATCTCCGCATCGGCATCCGCAACGATCGGCGTATAGACGTCGTACATGTGCAGCTCGTCCACGCCCAAGATCTTCTTGCGCAGGGCGACGTAGCGGTACATTTTGTCAAGGTTGCCGTGTACCGCGTCGATGAGATTCGTGTAGACCTCAGTCGGCACCTCAGTCACGTCGAGGGACGCGGCAAGGGTCGTGTCGTAATGGCGCGCGTCGGCAAAGAATTTGAGCTGCTTGAACTGCGCGTCCAGGGTGGAGGCGTAGGTATTGCGGAACTCACCCGCGCGCTTGTAATAAGCCTTGAAGGCGTTTTCACGCAGCGTGCGGTCGGCGCTCATCAGCAGGGGGACAAAGGTGCCGTCCGTCAGCGTGTGCGCCTCGCCCCCGGCGTCCGTCGCATCCGGGTAGCGCATATCGGCGTTGTGGAACATACTGAACGTGTTGGAGGGGCTTTCGCTGATCTCGCCTGCGGCGGCAAGCAGCTTCTCGCACTCAGGCGAGAGGATGTGCGCCTTGCGGCGGCGCAGCTTTTCAATGTTGCGGCGATAGGTCTCGAGCTTCGGCTCCTCGGCATAGAAACACGCGAGCGTTTCGTCCGGGATGGCCATGATCTCGCTGGCTTCAAATGCGCCGGCGCTGCCAAGCGCGACCGCCATGGAAAACGCTTTGCTGCGCATTCCCTGGTAGAAGGAGTTGCCCACGTCCTGATCGCCGCGGCAGCTGGCGTACTGCACAAGCTTGGAGACCCTCACGTTCAGTTCATCGTTCAGCCGGAACCACTCCAGCAGCGTTTCCGCGCTTTTGCCAAGCGTTCCCGCGTAAGCTGCCAGGCGCTCGGGGCAGGCCTTGAGCGCCTCCAGCTCTTCGCTCCACGCCTCGTCGCTGGCAAATACATCGCTCAGATCCCAGGTGAACTCCTCAGGCACCTCGCTGCGGTTCAGAATCGTCTTACCGTCCATATGTTTACCGTCCTTTTTATTGTTTTCGTAATCCGCCCGCGCAGCGCGGGCGGCTGTATCCAGCTATCATTATAGCGGAGCGGCGCGCTGAATACAAGCATCTTTTGCCGTCTCCGGCGGCATATCGCGCAGTGCAAATCAGGCATTGACAAACGGCAGGGTAAAAGGGTAAAATAGCGCAGAAGCATCCTTTCAGCTCAGCTGACCAAGGGCATCCGCCGCCGTTGCTTTTACTCAACTGCATAACACGCGCCTGTAGCTCAGCTGGATAGAGCGTCCGCCTCCTAAGCGGAAGGCCAGCGGTTCGAATCCGCTCAGGCGTGCCAAAAGCGCTGCAATTCCGTGGAATTGCAGCGCTTTTCTTTTTCCGGCTCAGCAAAGGCAGCATGGAAAGCGGCGAAAGCGCCGCCCGTCAGGGCGCGCCGGGCAGCAGGGCCAGTAGCCGTTTCCTTTTTGTCCTCGGCTCTCCTTCGAGCTGAAGCTTGCCGTAGATCTGATTGATATACTGCCGGACGCTGCCCTCGGAGAGGTAGAGCTTCTCCGCGATCTCGCGGTTGCTCATACGCCGGGCGATCAGCTTTACGATCTCGTATTCCCGCTCCGTCAGCGCGGCCAGCGCCGCCGGACAGGTCTCCCCGGCCCTGCGCCGCTCGGCCATCTCGCCGAACTCAATGATCTGCGCGGTCAGCCCGGTTTGCAGCCGCTCCGCCAGCAGATGCCTTAAATATGGATAATTTTCCGCAAAGGGGAGCGCGATACCGTCCGGCCCGGCGTCTGCCAGTGCCTGCTCCAGCATGGCCCGCGCCTCCGGATGCTTCCCCAGCATCTCATAGGCAGCCGCCGTCTGGATGCGGATGTGCATCGCCACCAGCGCATAGTGCATCCCCTCGCACAGCGCCAGCAGTCCCTCGCTGCGGCCAATGACCCTGGCATAGTCGCCCTGGGCAAGGCTGACCTGATTTTCGATCATCTCGATCATGGGCTTGCCCGGCGCGAGCGTATTGACCGCAGAGAGGCGGTGCTGCGCGAAGATCGCCGGGATTCTGTCCGGTTCGCCGCGCACGGCATAATAATAGGCAGAGGCCGCATTCCAGATGTTCAGCCACGCCGCGTTATGGTGCCGCAGCAGCTCGCTGCGGCGCTCGTTCAGCGTGCAGCGCCGCCTGATGTCCAGAAAGCAGGAGAGTCGCCACGCCAGAAAGTCGCAGCACAGCGCCATATTTTCCTGCCCATTGTTCTGGATCTGGGCGTAGGCCTGCTCCAGCGCAATATAGGCGTCGGTAAAGCGCCCCTGCACAAAGGCCGCCTCCGCCCGCATGATGGTTTCCGCACCCTGCCCATGGTTCCCCGTGATCTTATAGTAGTGGGGCATACACTCGTCCATTTCGGCAAGCTCGCTTTCCAGCTCCCCCGCTCCCCGGTAGAACATCATCAGAACGGAGGGCGAGCCGAAGGTCCAGCCGCCGCCGGACTGGATGCTGACAGCGGGGCGGGACATCTGTGCGCTGGCGCTGCGGTGCAGGCGGCTCATGGCGCTGATATCGTTGTAGCAGAGGAAGCTCATGATCAGGTCACATTCCCCCAGCAGGTTGCCCCGCTCCCCGGCGGAAAGCTCCGGATGCTCGCTGATGGCGGTCAGCAGCAGCGCCTTGAGCTCCAGCATTTTGGGAATGTTCCGCCAGTTGAACATACTGCGCATCAGCACAAGAAGCGCCGGCGGGTGCTTCTTCAGAACGGAAACGGGGCATTCGTCCAGCGCAGCCAGCACCTCCGCCGGGTCCAGAGCGGACAGGAGGATGCCCGCATCCTCCTGTACCGTGCGCAGCAGAGCGTCGTAATCGCCGCTCTGCCGGTAGGCGGCCATGGCGTGAAGATACTGCCCATGCCCCTCGTACCACGCGCCGAAGCGCTCCCGGTAAGCGGCCTGACGCTCCGGCGGCAGCCGGAGAAACGAGCGCAGCGCGCACTCCTTCATCATGTGGTGAAAGCGGTAGGTCACGCCGTCCGGCAGGCACTTGACAAATGCGTTCTGCCCTGTCAGCGCAGCCAGAAGCTCCGCTGCATCCGCATCCTCCGTAACGAACCGCGCCATTTCCACAGTAAACTCATCGGCAAGTCCCATAACGGCCAGAAACTCCCGCTGCCTTTCCGGAAGCGGGTCGATCATGGCGGCGGTAAAAATGGCGGAAATATCAGAGCCGCGGTCGGGCAGCGCGCCCTGCTCGAAAAACATCCGCAGGTTCAGGTAGACGGCGGAGAACCAGCCCTCGCTGTAATAGAGCAGCGTTTCGATCTGCTCGTCGGAAAGTCCCGCGCCGCACCGGCTCGTGTAGACGGCCAGCTCCGTGTGGTTCAGCCGGAGCTGCTCCGCGCCGATCTGATAAAGCTTTCCGCCCAGCCGCATCAGCCCGGCGGCCGGCAGGAAAAAATCCCTGCTGGCGACGATCAGGTGAACGTTGGAAGGCAGCCGCCCCGCCAGCATACAGAGAAAGCCGGGGACGCGCCTGTCCGTCAGCAGGTGAAAATCATCGAGGAAAAGATAGCAGGGGCGTTCTCCCGCCAGCGCGTGGCAAAGCTCCTCGACCAGCAGGCCGCCGCCGGCTTCATCCGCAGGGCAGGCGCACTCCCGCAGAAAGCCGAAGCCGGCCCGCGCAAAGGCGTCCTGCGCGTTCCTCCAGAAAATGGCCAGATTGCCGGAGTACACGCTGACGCGGATGACGCGCGCCGCCTCCGTTCTGGCCCGTTCCGCAAGATACCACTCCACCGCCGTGGTCTTTCCGTACCCCATGGGGGCCACCACCGTGGTCAGGGCGCAGCGGGAGATGGGCCGCAGGCTTTCCTGCAGCCGCTCGGATATGTAGATCGCATTCAGGTTCCATTTCGGCTTTGGCATAGTGCTTCTCCTGTCTGTTTCCGCCGTTTTTTCCAGTATACCGGATTTTTCACGGGGTGTAAATCTTATTTTCGGCATTTTTCCGCCCGCTCTGGCCTGGAAAAGTCCGCTCCGCCGGGCTTTGCCGTATCTCCTGCTCCGTCGGCGGCGGAAACCTAACAACTTGTTAATGGTTATCCGCTCATATCCACTGTACCATAGGAGTACCGTGGATTTTTTATATGCTCTGGAAAGGGGGTGCGCATTTGGACCGGAAATATATTGAATCCGTCAAGCCGCTGGCCAGCCACGTTTTGCAGGTGGATTTCATCTCCGGCAGCCGTCTGCTTCTGGATATGCGGCCGTATCTGGACAAGTTCCGCTTCCGGTCTCTTTCCGACCCGCAGGTGTGGAACAGCGCCGTGACCAACGGCATCTTTGTCCGTTTCGGCAATGTGGAAATGAGCCACGACGAGATCCTGTCCATGGCGGAGCAGGAGCATTGACGCAGCTTATCTGAAAAAGGAGAAGAAAACGATGAAAAGCTTAAAGGAATATTTGTCTCTTGCATTGGCGGCGGCGCTGTGTCTGAGCCTTGCCGCCTGCGGCGGCAGCAACGAGGATTACGGCGACGACGGCAGCGATTACGAGCTGTACGACGTTCCGGACTCCTTCGAGGGGCTGGTCAAGGACAGCGAGCAGATGGCGGAACTCTACGTCTACGGCGGCGCGTGGATCGGAGAGGACGGCGGTACGCTGGCCGTCGCCAGCAGCGACGCCGGCGATGAGGTCCGCTTCGCACTGTACGACAGCGGCGATGAGGTGACCGCCAGCGGGTTCATTCAGTACGTGCCGGAGTATGACTATAACTATTTCTACAACGAGCACGACGGCGTGGCGTACCGCAGCTGGTTTGATGAGAGCGGCGCGCTGCATATCGCCTCGCTTGGCGCCTTTACGCAGGTGACCGGCGACGCGCCGGGCGAAAACATCGGCGACACCGGCTTTGAGACGCTGGCGGGTACCTGGTATCTGGACGCCGAAGCCGACGCGCACAGCATCATTGTGATCGATGAAAACGGCAGCTGGGAGCTGATGGAGCGCCCTGACGGCGATGGCGATCCCACTATGGTGGACTGCGGCAGCATCGAGCTTGCAGGCGATGACGCCGAGGAGATGTATCTTGCAGTCTCCGAGCTGTATGACGATGTGGCCTACGAATTCACCCCGCTCGACCACGATACGCTGCGCTGGGGCGGAGAGTTTGAATTCTACCAGAAAATGGCATGACCGCCGCAAGAAAAAAACGGCGGCGAAAGGACTTTCCGCCCAGGGCGGCGAGGAATGAGAAATCAGGAGGAGAGATCGACATGAAAAGAAGGATCGCATATCTTTTGACCGTGCTGGCGCTGTGCCTTTTCTGCACGGCCTGCGGCGGTGAGGAAGCAGCGCCGGACGACCCGGACGACGGGCTGGGTGGCGGCGAGCCGATCAGCGAGGACGCGGCGGACGGCGACTTCAGCGTATACGAGGGCATCTGGCTGGCTGAGGTAAACAACGAATACGACTACCTTGAGATCGCGGCAGACGGCAGCTGGTCGCTCTGCATCGGCAACGATGTGGTTGCCGATGGCTATCTGCAATACGAGCCGGAGTGGGAGAGCATCTACGCCTACAATAACCAGGACGGCTCCGGCGGCCGCTTTGCGCTGGAGGACGGCGGCCGGCTCTACATCTCCACCTACGGCTACTTCAATTTTGCAGACGGCATGGAATCCCTCTGGTTCGATGAAGACGGCAGCGGCAGTGCGGGCGGCTATACCGAGGATGACGCGAACGGCGATGACGGCAATTACGACAGCTATGACGTCTCCTCGCTTGCAGGCATCTGGTACTACGACGGCGACCTCGCCTCCGACAGCTTTATCGTCATCGATGACAACGGCGGCTGGTCGCTCTACCAGCGCGCGTCCGGCGCGGAGAATGCCGAGGTCGATTCCGGCTGGATCGAGACGGCGGACGAGGCAAACACGTTCTACGCCGAATCCTCGCTTTACAGCGATGTTTCCTACCGCATGTACGTCTTTGAGACCGATGTGATGATGTGGGGCGGCGAGGACGACTATTACGAGCGCATGGAATAAGCGTCTGAAAGGGGAAGCGCTATGAATACCACCCAGAGATTCTTTGCGATGCTGCTGGCGCTCGCGCTCTGCCTGAGCCTTGCCGCCTGCGGCGGCTCCGGCGATGTGGCCGGGGACGACTGGCGCGTAAGCGGCGTGGTCGCGGGCAGCGGTGTCATCACCCATGACGGCGAGAGCGTGGATGTGCTGGTCACGGTGAGTGAGAGCAGCGCCGCGTTCTACCGGGATCTTCCCGAGCAGGTACTGTTTGACAGCGTGCTGTTTCCCATGAACATTCCCGATGCGGAGCAGGCGTTCAACGCCATTTCCTTCAACGATATCGACGGCGACGGCGAGAGCGACGTGCTGGTGAGCTTCATCCACGAAAACGGCGACGCGACGGAGCTGGTCTGGATCTGGGATCCCGTGGAGCGCTATGTGTTCCGGGAGGATCTCTCCACCGTCACGGTCAGCGGCGGCTCCTTTTTCCCGGCGGAGGGCTTTCAGTCCAGCGAACCCTACTTCACGCGGAACGGTCTGGAGATCAACGCCGCCGCGGAGCTGGGGACGTTTCTGCTTGAGAACGGCGTTTGCAGCTACTCCGGCTTTGGCGACGGCTACAACACCGGCGACTGCTGCTGGGAGATCACGAAGAACTACGACCAGACCCACGATGGCATCCGCGAGCTGCAATTTGACGCCATCTGCTATATTCCCGACAGCTCCATTCCCTACTTTGACCAGCAGTACATGACCGTCACCGACAGCGAACTCTATGATTTCTACACCGGTATGTGGCTCACCTCGGCAACGGCCTACGGCAACAGCCAGCGCGGCGATAACTATTATCTCCACACCGTCAGCTGGCAGGGGAAAAGCTATCTCATCGAGTTTGCCTATTCCACCGCCTGGCAGTACGATGTGGGCGACTGGGCGCAGGTGCTGACCAAGAGCTATGTCGTCTATCTCCCGGAGGATTACGACGGCCTGATCTTTGCCGCCGAGGCGCAGCCGGATAATTATAAGGACAGCGCCAAGCGTATGCAGCTCAGCAGCATCGCGCCCGAGGCGGACGTTCTGAATATCGACACGCTGGATCCGTACAGCAGCCTCTACTTCAGCCTTTGCTGCTAAGGAGGGACGGCTATGCGAAAGAAGCGCAATGACTTTGACGCGGTGGGCGTTGAGCGGATGACGGACGCGGAGCTATCAAAGAAGCTGGGAAGCTATCAGAGAACGGAGGACATCAGCATATCGCTGGGCGTTATTCTGGTGATCGCCGCGTGTATCACAATGTTTATACGGCGTGACCCCCTTCTGGTCTGCGCGTTGGCGTTCCCCGGTGTGGCGCTGTTCCTGCTGGTGGCTAAGCCCGCCCAGAAGAAGAAAAAGGCTCTGATGCAGCAGCAGTTGGGCAGCTTCTTCCGCACAGAGCTGACGAAGGCCTTCGGCCCGGAGCCGGAGCCGGCCACGCTGCTCATCGACTGGGGGTACCTGGCGGCGGCAAAGCTGTCGGCGGTAGCCTTTACGGAGTGTAGCGTGACGGACTTCCACGAAGGTGAGCGCAAAGGGATGCGGTTCTCCGCGGCCAATGTAGAGCTGTGCCGCACCGTGGAGGAAAAGTCCGGCCCCGACAACGACAACTGGATGACCCGGACCGAGACGCTGTTCCGCGGCATCGTGGTCCGGTGCAAGGACATCTGCGATCCGGCGCTGGACATCACACTGAACGATATGTTCCAGGAGCGGAAGAAGGACGACATCACCGACCCCGCCGCCTTCCGGAAGCACTTTGCCGCTCACACGGCGAGCGGGCAGGAGGTGGACGATCAGGTCACGCCGCAGCTCCGTGAGCTGGTAAAGAAACTGGAAACTACTTCCCGCACCTCCAAGCTGTGCGGTCTTATCCTCCGTGACGGCGATCTGGCGCTGGCGCTGAACACCCAGTATGTGTTTGCGAGCGTTCCGGAGCGGCTGGATCTGCGGGACATCGACGGCATCCGCAAGTGGTTCACCGCCTCGCTGACCGGTATGGGCAATCTGCTGGATCTGATAACGGAAAGCCCCGCTCTGACCGGCACGGGACTGAGAAAGGAAGGAAAACTATTATGATCATCATTCTGATCGTTCTTGTGCTGATTGCCTTTTGGTGCATCAGCACCACCAACGGCTTCAAGAAAAAGGAGATCCGAGTGCAGGAGGGACTCTCCGGCGTGGAGGTGGCGCTGAGCAAGCGCTACGATATGCTCACCAAAATGCTCGACACCGCCAAGGGCTACATGGCGCATGAGACCGGACTTTTTGAAAAGGTCATCGCGCTGCGCCGCGGCATGAGCGTTGCGGAGCTGAACGACGCCCAGCAGCAGATGGACGCCCTGAGCGGCAGGCTCTTCGCCGTGGCGGAGGGTTATCCCGAGCTTCGCTCGAGCGAGGTGTTCGTTGAGCTCCAGCGCGCCATCCGTGACGCCGAGGAGCATCTACAGGCGGCGCGGCGGCTGTATAACACCAGCGTGACCGCCTATAACACGGCGATCGCCATGTTCCCGGCAAGGCTGCTGGCCGGTGGGCGGCAGCCGAAGGGATTCTTTGCCGCGGAGGAGCATAAGCGTGAAGATGTGAAAATGACGTTCTGAGAAAGAGAGGGACTATTATGGAGGAAAAGCAGAATATGAGCAATGAACAGCTGGAGGCTGCGCTGATCAGCCAGCGCAGCTCGATCACGCTCTTTAAGATCCTGACCTACGGCTTCGCCGTAGCGGCAATGGCGCTCTTTGCCTTTGGCCTTATTCCGCTCGCCATTCCCGTGCTGGTGCTTACGTTTGTATTCGGCTACCAGATGAGCAAGCGCACCCAGACGGTCAAGAAGCTGCTGAGCGAAAACATCGTCAGCGGCGTGCTGAACGAGGTGTTTGAGAATGTGGAGTACAACGCCTTCGGGTGCATCCCCAGCGCGCAGGTGAAGGACGCGGGCATGGTATTCCCCTTCGAGTATGACAGCGTCCGCGGCAGCGACTATATCAAGGGCGTCTATAAGGGCCTGAACGTGGAGCTGAGCGACGTGGAGCTTTACCATGTGGTGTCGCATTACGATGAGGAGATGCAGCAGTGGAAGGACGATGAGCAGAAGGTCTTTATGGGGCAGTGGCTCATATGCGACTTCGGCAAGCAGCTCTCCGGCGAGGTGCATCTGTCCGCAAACGCAAAGGCGCTGCGCAGACAGCGTAAGAACGACAGCGTGGAGATGGAGAACACGGCCTTCAACGACCGCTTCCTCGTCACCACACAGGATGCGCAGGAGGCGTACTACCTTCTCACCCCGCACATGATGGAGTACATCCTCAGCGCGGCGGGCAAGGCCGGCGGCGAGGTCTACATGGCGTTCCTGCGCGGCGGCAGACTGCACATTGCCGTCAAGACCGACCGCGACTTTTTCGAGTTCGGCAGGAGCGAGGCGAACGTGGAACACCTGCGGCAGAAGTTTCTCGGCGAGCTGCACTGGTTCACGGATATCATCGACGCGCTGCGCCTGGAAAGCTCGCTTTACAAGAAGGAGACGAACGCATGAGGCTTTGGGTTGCAATCGTGCTGCTGGTGCTGGCTGTGGCAGGGATCGTCCTTTCCGCGCGCGGCCTGCGGCAGAGAAGGGCGCTGCGCACAGCCTGCGTCGTGCTGCTTTCACTGGCCGCGCTGGCCTGCGCTGTCTACATCGGACTGACGCTTCTGTTTGTGGATGCGGTGCAGAATCAGCCGCCTGTATGATCTTTTCGAGCTGAACATCAGCCCCATTGTTCTGACGGGATACTGCGCCTCCAACGGGGGCGCGGTAAGCCACCAGGCCGCCATCAAGGCGCTGGAGCAGATGATCGGTCTTCCGCAGCTCTGCGGCGGAGACATTTCAGCGCATTTCGGTAAAAGGACTTGATATTATCTCTTAATATTGTTATACTGATTCCAGAAGGACAGGATGCTGTGCTTTACAACGCTGCAATGTCTGCCGATACGCCCTGAAGGCGGTGTGTTCCTGCGGCGCGTGCGTTTTAAACGCAGCATTTTGTTTTTTGCATTGGAAACCACTATTTTGGGATGGAGGAAATCGCTTATGAAACCAATCACCGCACTTTTCCTCGCAGGGAGGGACTATTGATGAACCAGAACAATAAGCTGACCGCGAAAACTGCAATCTCCGCACTTTTTGTGCTGATCATTGCGATCTGTCTGCTGTTCCCCGCATGGATCGGCCTTAACTTCTACTATGCAGACAGTGCAAGCCTGTGGCAGATTGGTCGCCTGTCGGGCAATCTTGCCGATCTTGCCTATGAGTTCGATCTGTCCGGCTTCGGCGTGTTCCTGCTGCGCTTTATCCCGGTTCTGATCTATGCGCTGCT
The DNA here is from genome assembly GCA_934573935.1 of uncultured Oscillospiraceae bacterium. Classification (GTDB taxonomy): domain Bacteria; phylum Bacillota; class Clostridia; order Oscillospirales; family Oscillospiraceae; genus Vescimonas. The sequence continues at coordinate 12,838 of CAKTMO010000014.1, forward strand.
GGCGTTCTCCTTCTACGGGCTTTTTGTTACCGGCCGCAGCATCTTCGCCTCCTACAAGGGCGCTTCCAAGATCAACACGCTCGGCTTCATTGCGGCCGGTGCGCTTGCTCTGCTGGTCGTCCTGTTCGTTGCCATCGCCAACGCCGTCGTCAACGCGAAGACGGATGGCTGGGTCACAGATCTGCTCAAGCTTCAGGCCGCGCCTGTCCTCATCCTCATTCTGAGCGTTGCGGGCATCATCGTCTGCAAGAAGGTTCCCGACGCGGCGTTTGCTTCGCTGGATCGGAGCGTGCAGAGCGTTGGCGCATCCGTGACCAACGCCGCCGACACCCTGCGCAGCAGGAGCGCCGCCGTGCAGCGCACCTGCCCGTCCTGCGGCACGGTGTGCAGCGACCGCAACGCAGCCTTCTGCCCCTCCTGCGGCGCGAAGCTGCCGACCACTCCCAAGTGCAGCGGCTGCGGAAAAGAGCTGCAGCCCGGCTCAAAGTTCTGCCCCTACTGCGGAACACCGGCAGAGGCTGCGCCCGCGCAGGAAACTACCAATCTTTAATCACCGGCAAAAAAACAGGAGAGCCGCCTTCGGGCAGCTCTCCTGTTTTTTTGCAAAACTTCCCATCCTGCGTCAATCTTCCGCGCGGCGTCCCTCCCGCGCTTCCGGCAAAGCGGCGCGGCGGCAGCGGCGCAGGAACAGAAGAGACAGCGCAAGGCACAGCGTTTCAGAAATAATGGGCGTATTCCACAGCGCGTCGCCGCCGAAGAGCGCGGCAAGCGCCAGCAGCACGACGCTTTGCAGCGCAAGCCCGCGCCCAACGGATATACACAGCGCGGGAACAGGCCGCTCAACCGCGGTCAGATAGCCGCCGGCAACAACGTTGAAGCCGAGGATCAGGTAGGAAACGCTGTACCGCCGGAACGCCCCAACGGAATATTCCACAAGCGCATCGCCGGCATGGGAGAGGTACGCGCGCACAAGCTGCGGCGCAAAAAGGAACAATCCTGCGAACAGCACCGGCGCAAGGATGCACACGGTGGTCAGCGCATAGCGCAGCAGCGTTTCGCAGGCGCGATGCGCCCCCTTGCCGTAATGATAGCTGACGAGCGGCTGCGCGCCCTGCGACACGCCGACCATGAGATTGATGATGATGGTGGTGACGTAGGCGATGACCGTGTAGGTGACAACGCCGTCTGTGCCGATGCAGCGAAGGGCCGTGCGGTTGAAGAGGAAGATCATCAGCCCCGTGCATAGCTCCGTCACGCCGTCGGCAAGACCGATGGGGATCACGCGCGCATACAGGCGCGGATCCAGGCGGAACCTCCGCAGGCGGAAGGTACACTTCCGGCTGAAAAAATGGGCAAAGTAGGAAAGACAGGTGACGAGCTGGGAAATGCCCGTGGCGACCGCCGCGCCGAACACGCCCATATCCAGCAGAAAGATCGCAACGTAATCCAGCACGCAGTTCGTCAGGCAGCCTGCTATCACGGTAAAAAGCGCATAGCGCGGGTATCCGTCGGTCTTGACAAGGACCTCGAGATTATAAGACACAAGATAGCAGACGCTGAACGGCGCAATGCCGAGCAGATACTGCTTCACATAGTCCAGCGTGACCTCGTCCGCACCCAGAAGCCGCGCAAACGGCTCAAGGAACAGCAGCACCAGCGCCGTTGCAAGCGCGCCGATGACAAGCAGCGTAACGAAATTCTGCGAAAACAGCGTATCCGCCTCCTGCCGCTTCTGCTGGGCAAGGTAAATGGCAATGAGCGTGGACGAGCCGACAGCGAAAAGGACCGCAACGGAAAAAAGCGCGTTGGTAAACGGAATGGCCAGGTTGACCGCGCTCATGGCATACTCGTTCACGCCGATGGAGACCATCAGGCCGTCCACCATCGAATAGAGCGAAAACACCAGCTGCGACACCATCGTTGCGGAAGCAAAACGGACAAAGTCATGTTTCAGACTTTTCCCTGAGAGCAACAAAATAACACATCCTTTTTTCATCATTTAAGCTGCGCGAGGGCTGCTCATACCCCCGCGCTGAAAACAGGATATCATATCCCGGCAGCTTTTGGCAAGTGCTTCCGCGCAGAAAGAACGCAAAGAGAGGGAGGACGGCAGCTCACCGTCCTCCCTCTTCCCTTTTACTGCGGGGTGCGCAGCGCCGTACTCTTGATCTGATCCAGCGTCATTGCACGCTCGTGGCGGATGGGCTTCCACTCCACGCGCATAAACAGCGATGCGATGCAGATGGGCAGATAGGTCAGCATGAAGAGCGGAAAGGTAAACGCATACAGGAGCTTTTTTCGCTCCGTGCAGTGGATGCTCTTCCATTCTGTAGCCGTGGTGATAGCGCCGAGGATGAAAAGCGTGAGATAAAGGCTCAGAAGCGTTTGCAGCACGGAGATCCCCAGCGCCGCCATCGAGCCGCCCGAGACAAAGCGCGACACCGCCGCGCCAACGTTCACAACCACGCTCGTGCCGGTCAGCACGGCGGCAGGCATAATGTTCATCGCCATATCATAGCAGGAAAAGCTGCCGCGGAAGATCCCGGCGAACAGCGCGCCGCCGTACCGGCGGAACACTTGAAGGTAGCCCTTTGACCAGCGCAGGCGCTGCCGCCACGACTGGCAGAAGCCGGTGGGCTGCTCATCGTAAAGCACCGCATTGGCGGCGTATCCGATCTTTACGCCGTGCGCGGCGTTATGGATGGTAAACTCGATATCCTCCGTGAGCAGGAAGAAATTCCAGCCGCCGCATTCGCGCAGGACCGCATCGGAGAAGAGGAATCCCGTTCCGGAAACGGCGCAGCTGCTGCCAAGCGCCATGCGCGCGCCGTTGAGATAGCGCGCTTCGCGCAGAAACCAGAGCGCATAGCCCGCCGAGATCCAGTTATCCCCGTAATTTTTGGAGTTCCGGTAGCAGGTGACAACTTCGTATCCGTCAGAGTAAACGCGGTCGATCTCGCGCAGGAAATCAGGGTCGAGAACATTGTCTGCGTCCAGCACGACATATGCATCGTATCGTTTGCCCGCAGCGGCGATGCAGTGCAGCAGGTAGTTGAGAACATACCCCTTGCCGATATGTACGGCATCCGTGCGTTCAAAGACGACTGCGCCGTGCGCGCGGGCCACGGCTGCGGTATCGTCGGTGCAGTTATCCGCGCCAACATAGATATCCACAAGCCCGGCCGGATAGTTCTGCGCGCGGATGCTCTCAAGCAGCGCGCCGATGACCGCGCTTTCGTTGCGCGCCGCGATAAGAACTGCAAGGCGATGGTACTGCGGCGCGCCGGGTTCTCTGCGCCGGTGCAGCAGCGAAACGGCAACATAGAAAAACTGATAGGAATAGCAGATAAAAAACAGCGCCATGATAACGGCGTTGATGGTTTCAACAGTACGCATGGTTCCTCTCCCCCTGCGGCCGGACGGCCGTCTTCTTCTCTTACTCTTTTGGGAACAAATCAAGCTTACCGCCGCTTCCTTACATTTCTGCTGTGAAAATTCTTAACTTTCTTCAAACATTTCCGGCAGAGGAGCGTGTCGCAACCGCCGTCCTGCCGGGAAGACTGCTGCTCCGGGGCGTCCCGTGCATATGCCAAAAGCTCCTGAGGCAGCTGTCTCAGGAGCTTTTGACGTGTATGAACGAGAGAGGTATGAAAAAGCGTTCTGCCCGAGCCGTCTCAGCGGATCATGCCGGCATACTCGCCAAGGTCGTAGGCTTCGCCCTTCTGCTTCTTTTCATAGGCGGCTTCCAGCGCGGTATACGCCTTCTTATCCATGCCGTAGCGCAGCATGACGGCGGCGCCGATGAGAAGGATAATGCCGTTGGGCAGCGTGAACAGCAGGCGCAGGCCGCTGAGCGTTTCCGCCGTCTGCGCAGCCAGCGCGGGATCGTAGTGGATAAAGTCGAGTCCGAAGCCGACGATCCACATACCGATAGCCGTGCCGAACTTCATAAAGAAGCCGATTGCAGAGGTGTAGAGGCCATCCTTGCTTTCGCCGCTTTTGAGCATGGAGACAATGCCGCAGTCATAGCACATGGAGTAGAGCAGCGTCCAATAGGTCGCGCTGCCCCAGCCGACAAGAACGGCGTTGAGGACGGCGGTGGTATAGTTGAGCGGCAGGAACTGCACAATGAGGTAGGCGACGCCATAGATCACAAGGCCCATTGCCATGGTCGCCTTCTTGCCCAGCTTATTGACGATCAGGCCGGTGACGACCGTAAAGCCCAGCAGGGAGAAACCGTTGATGGTATACATGAGCGAGGAGGTCGCATCGGAAAAGCCGTAGGCCTCCGTGTACATATAAACATTCAGCGAGGATGCCACGCCCACCACGAAGTTGACGATCACGGTGGCAATGAGCAGCTTGCGGAACGGCGAATTGCGGAAGGATTCAAAATACTCCTTCAGCACCATGCCGAGCGAGAACTTGCCATCGGACGGCTTGCCGATATTGGGGTTCGCCTTCTCCTTGCCCTTGGTGGAGAAGTAGGTGATCATATAGGCCGCCAGCACAATCAGGCCGTATACGAGCGCGGTATAGGCCCAGCCGCTCCTCTCCGTACCGTCCGTCAGGTTCTGGAAGAAGCTGACCACCATGAGCGTAACGCCCGTGGCGATAAGCATACCGATGTTCAGGCCGAACGCAGCAAAGGTACGCAGCTTGTTGCGCCCGTTGTAATCATCGGTCAGATCGGCGCCGAGGGAGGAATGCGGAATGACGCACATCGTGCCGCTGAACCAGAAAATAACGTTCAGGAAAACAAAGTACACAACCTTGGCGGTTCCCTCCAGCGGAACATCGCGGAACATGAGGATGATGGCAAGGCACCAGATGAACGCGCCCTTGAACAGCAGCGGACGGCGGCGTCCCTTGGGATTGCGGGTATGGTCGGAGAAGTAGCCGATCATCGGGTCGGTGATGCCGTCCCAGATGACGGCCAGCAGCGAGATCGTACCGGCGATGACGGAATCGATCCCTGCGATATTGACCAGAAAGTAAACAAAGAAGCTGTAGAAAATATTATAGCCGATGCCCTCGCCGACAACGCCAACGCCGTAGCCGAGCGCAAGCCTGGTATTTACGCTTTTCTCTTGCATGGAAAACTCTCCTTTTCTTTTTGAGAATCAAGGGGACGGTGCAGAGGCACGCGGAGGCCTTATTCCTCCTCCAGACGGACGAGAACAGACTTCTGATGCGCAAACAGGCCTTCCTCGCCGGCAAGCTGCACACAGGTCTTTGCAAGGTTGCCGCAGCCCTCCTGCGAGATGTGCTGGGTGAAGGAGGTTTTTAGGAAGGTGCCGACCCACGCACCGTTGGAATACTTTGCCGTACCCATGGTGGGCAGCGTGTGATTTGTGCCGGAGCAGTAGTCGCCGAAAGCAACGGGAGTATATTCGCCGACGAACAGGGAGCCGAAGTTGCGCAGGCGCGCGGCCACGGCGTCGCTGTTGTGCGTGTGGACCTCAAGATGCTCAGGGGCAATATCATCGGAAACGGCGATCGCCTCGTCGATGGAATCCACCAGAATAATGGTGCCGTTGTCCTCCCACGACTTGAGCGCGGTCTCGCCGGTGGAAAGCTCGCCGGCATAGGTCTTGATCCACGCGAGCACATCGGCCGCCAGCTTTTCCGAGGTGGTGATGAGCGTTGCGCGGGCGTTGGGATCATGCTCGCTTTGCGCCAGCAGATCGATGGCGGTATACTTGGGATTCGCCATCTCGTCGGCAATGACAAGCACCTCGCTGGGGCCGGCAATGCTGTCGATGCCGACGGAGCCGAGGACCTGGCGCTTCGCCTCAGCGACAAAGCGGTTGCCTGGGCCGGCAATCAGATCGACCTTCTTCACAGTCTCGGTGCCGAACGCCATGGCGGCGATCGCCTGCGCGCCGCCCGTGCAGTAGATCTCGTCCACGCCGGCGATATCCATTGCAACAAGGACGGCCGGATGCACCGTGCCGAAGCCCTTGAACGCCGGGCTGCAGGCTACGACCTTCTCCACGCCGGCGACCTTTGCCGGAATGGTGAGCATCAGCGCCGTGCTGGGCAGCGGGTAGCGTCCGGCGGGAACATAAATGCCGACGTTCTGCACGGGGATCAGGCGGTGGCCCAGCGTCACGCCCGCAACAGGCGTCGCCGTGGTCAGGGGGCGAATGGTCTCAAGCTGCTTTTCCGCAAAGTAGCGGATCTGCGCAGCCGCCGCCTTGATCGCGGCAACCGTCTCTGCGGAAACCTGCGTATAAGCGTTTGCGATCTGTTCGCGGCTTACCTTTACCGAGTCCATATCGATCCCATCAAATTTTTTTGTCAGCGCAAGCAGCTCTGCATCGCCGTTGCGCTGCACGTTTTCCAGGATCTCGCGGACAAGGTCGCTCGTCTTCTGGTCGCGCTCATAGGTTTTGCGCGCTGCGTCTTTGTAGAATTTCATAGATGTCCTCCCCTTTTTGTGTGTATGGTCTTCGGGCAAAGCGCCGCTCCCCCGCCAGCCGCTTCTGCATTTTTGCCGCACAGGGCTGGTCTTCCGAGCTGTATACAGCTTACGCCTGTCCATCGCGGACAGGTCAACCTGACAGAATGTACAAAAAAATTCCCAGCCCTTTCCGCCATTTTCCCTTTCCTTCCGGCACTTTCTATGGATAGCGCAGGAAAGTGTTCCCCGAAAACCTGTCCCTTGGGGCCGCATATGTGAAATAAAAAACACCCTCTGCGGTGCAGAGAGTGTTTTTTATGCAGTCTATTCTCTGATCGGGACAATGATCTGAATGACCCACAGCTCCTTGTTGTTGGTGATCATGGGACTGATGAGCCAGTCCTCCACCGACCAGCTTTCCAGCCGGCAGCCGCGCTGCTCCGCCCAGCGGAACAGCCGGATATAGGAGTCGTGCAGGCGTTTGCCCTTCGGCGAACCGATATGGAACGTTGAGACCCCGCGGAACGCGGGGATAAAATCGTAGTTTGCGCAAGGGCGCTTCCGGTCCGCCACGGGAATGCCGATCTTAAAGCCGTGTACGCCCCCGTCAAACACATGGGTGTCGCTGTCGAAATGGTCATAGGTCATGTAGACCAGCGAATCGACCGAGACCGCATTAACGCTCTGCGCGATGCTCTGGATGCGCGGGATGTAATCCACATCATCGTAAAACTCATCCTCGAACGTGGTACTGTAGGAAAGGGAAACGATGTCGCGCCGCGCGCAGTCCACCATTTCGATGGGCAGCTCCCCGCCGCCGCCGCTGTGCAGCCGGAGAAGCGAGAGCGCCTCGACCAGGCGCGTATAGACCCGTACGCTCTGCTCATACTGGCGCAGGCTGTTTTCCAGGTTGTCCCGTGCGGAATCGATCTGCCGCTGGAGCGAAAGCTGAATATGCCCAACGTTGTTGCCGTAAATAAGGTCCTTCATTTCGCTCAAGGGCATATCGATGCGCCGCAGCGCCTTCGCCGCCACGATCTCGTAAATGTGTTCGGAGGTGTAGTAGCGGTAATTGTTCCCCTCGTCGCGCGGAACGCTGCTGAGGAGGCCGCGCTCTTCATAATAGCGCAGCTGCTTGCGGCTCACATCGCAAAGCTTACAGATCTCGTTCGTGCTGTATGTCCTCACCGATTCGCCCCGCGTTCCTTTTTTGCATGAACGGTGTCCGCCATCGCGGTCTCATAGTCTTCCTCCGTCTGCAGCACCGTCTTTTCAACGATCATACGGGCAAGGGGCGTCAGATCGCGCGCAATGACCTGCTCGATCACCGGCGCGTATACCTCCTCCGGAATGCCATATATCCGGAAGCAGCAACTCAGAAAACGGCGCATCTTGCGCTCCATCGGGAACGCGGCCGTGCAGGGCGCCGCCATAAAGCTGCGCATCACGCCGAAGCAGGCGAGCTCGCTCTCGTAGATATCGTCCGCCGTACACTCCATCAAATAGGCGCTCAGCAGATCCTGCACCTTTTTCGCCATACGCTCGGTGATATAATGCGCCGTGCTGGGCAGCGTATACGCCGTAATGTACAGCTCGCGCAGCGGCTCGGAGATTTCCGCAATATGCAGCTGCAGCGCCGTTTCCGCTGCGCAGAGAAGCACCGGATCCGGGTTTGCGCCAAGCGCCTGCTCCACCGCTTCAAACTGGTAGCTAAACACCTGCTTGACCAGCTCCAGCAGCACACCCTCCTTGTTGCCGTACAGGTAGAACGGCGAGCCGTTTGTCACACCGGCAAGCTGTGCGACCATTTTGCTGGATGTTCCGGCGTAGCCGTGCTGCAAAAACGCCTTTGCCGATGCGCTGAGTATTTTGCGGCGCGTCAGCAGTCCGCTCGGCTGTGGTCCAACCTTCATAAAAACACCTTCCTCTTTGTTGCTTTTATGGACAAGGAGTATACCACAGATTCAAGCGCTTGGCAAGCGTTCAGGCGCGGGCAAACTGGAAGCGGAACGGCTCTGCGCCGGGCAGTCCGATGATCGCCTCGCCAAGGCCGAGATGGGAAATGTCCCAGTCTTCCACAACGTGCGCATCGCGGATCTGCTCGACAATGCCGCGTCCCTGCACCGACGCCATATAGATTTCCTTTTTGCGGTTGACGCCGAAGGTATCCTGAATGTACTTGCGGGAGGCGGGATCGCTGCAGCGGAAAAAGATCTGCGTCAGGAAGCCGGAAAGCAGGCTGTTCGCGCGGGACTCGCCGTAGAGATCCACGATCTGCTCGATATTCTGGAAGCCGATGAGGAATTTGATGCCAAGGCTGCGTCCGAAGTTCACCGCATCATCGATATGCTTGAGATTCGGCAGCAGGCTGAACTCATCGGTGATGAAATAGACGCTGCCCTCGCTCTTGCTGCGGCAGAGGGCCTCCTTAATGGCAAGGTCGAACATCAGGCTGTAGATTGGCGCAAGCGTGGAGCCGATGCCAAGGTCGTATTCGATGAAGATGCGCCGCCCGCCCTTGGCCCGCACCAGCTGGCGCAGCGAAAGCGTTCCCTTTTTGCGGAAATTGCCGACGAATATCTCCCGGATCGCCTGCTGCATTTCCGAAATAACGCCCTGCGTCTGGCCGGAGCTGTCGTCGTAAATGTAGCTCACCATCGAGCGCGTCTCCGGCCGCATATTCAGCAGCTTGCGGATCGTTGCGGTAGGCGCGCTGTCCAGAAACGCGCGCAGATGCTCGTTGCTGCACAGCGCCGGATCTCCGTTCTGGATGAAATGATTCAGCACGGCAAAGAAAATGTCCCGCCCGGCATTGGGGAAAAACGGCTGGTTGGAATGCTCGATCTTGCTGCGGAAGATGGCGGTGGCGATCTCGTTGATATTCTCCTCCATATGCCCGTCGCGCTCGATCTCGTTGTAAATGTTCCAGTAATCCTCGCCCTCGGGGCCTGTAGCGTGGGCATCGTTGCTGATGACCACATCGCCGGGGCGGTAAAAGTCCCGGTAGAACTCGCCCTTGGAGTCGAAAATAATCACAACATCGTTGCCCGTCAGGTTCTTCATCAGCTGATTGAGAACCATATTAATCGCATTGGTCTTTCCGGTGCCGATGCCGCCCAGCAGCATAATATGGCGGCTGAGCAGGTTCTCGTCAAGCTCTACGCTTTTGCCCGCGCTTGCGCCGCTGCCCAGCAGCCTGCACTTGGTCTCGCCGACAGGATAGCTGACAGGGGACGTGTGCAGCTCGCAGCCGTCAAACACCTCTATTTTTTTCATATGCTCCCTCCTTATTCCGACATCCCCATATGCTGTTCCTCACCGCCGGAGATCCCGCTGTCGCTGCCGGAAATGCCGTTTGCTTCCTCGGCGTTCTTCTCCTGCGCTGGGGTCTCCTGCTGCGGCGCGGAAATGCCGTTTGCTTCCTCGGCGCTCTTTTCCTGCGCTGGGGTCTCCTGCTGCGGCGCGGAAATGCCGTTCGCTTCCTCGGCGCTCTTTTCCTGCGCTGGGGGCTCCTGCTGCGGCGCGGAAATGCCGTTCGTTTCCTCGGCGCTCTTTTCCTGCGCCGGGGTCTCCTGCTGCGGCGCGGAAATGCCGTTCGCTTCCTCGGCGTTCTTCTCCTGCGCTGGGGTCTCCTGCTGCGGCGCGGAAATGCCGTTTGCTTCCTCGGCGCTCTTTTCCTGCGCCGGGATCTCCTGCTGCGGCGCGGAAATGCCGTTTGCTTCCTCGGCGTTCTTCTCCTGCGCTGGGGTCTCCTGCTGCGGCGCGGAAATGCCGTTCGCTTCCTCGGCGCTCTTCTCCTGCGCCGGGGTCTCCTGCTGCGGCGCGGAAATGCCGTTCGCTTCCTCGGTCTGGCCCTCCGGCTCCGGAAGCTGCTCCTCATGGCCGCCCGCCGCAAGCTCCTGCGGCTGCTGCTCCGTCTGCGTATGGCTCTGTATATTCGCCGGCTCGCCATCGTTCTGCTGCGCGCCGTCCGCTTTTCTGAACATCCGTTCATCATCCTCCGCGCCGGGATGATCGCGTTCCCGCTGCGGTTCCTCCGGCGCGCCGTCCTGCGCGTTGTTTGTTCCCTGAGACGCAGCGCTCTCCTTGACGGCAGACTGCTCTCCCGCCGGCACCTTGAGACTGTCCCTGAATTTCTGCGCCGGGGATTGCCCCTCCTGATTCAGGCTCTGCCACTTTGCATTCAGCTCCTCATTGCTCGCTGCAAGTATGTTCCGGCCGGTCGTCAGCGTATCCTTCGCGGCGCTCAGATGATTGAACTCGCTTACCAGCGCCGCATACTTTTCGTTATGATTCACCGGATTTTCACCGATCCCGATCCGCCAGCCCGGCTTTCCGTCGTTCTCATAATGCATCTGCGTCATTTCTTTCCCGGTGATCTCCAGACGGCTGTTGACCTCGGCCAGCTTGCTTTCGATCTCGCTGAGCTTTCCGGCGTTTTCCTGATACTGCCCGCTCAGCTGCATCTGCGTCACGTTGGGATTATCCATCAGATCCGCGCTTTTCTGGTAATGCTGGTTTGCAGCCGCCTTCATCTGCTGCGCCTGATGCGTCTCGCACTTCTGCCGCAGCTGCCGGGCCTCTCCGGCGTTTTCAAAGGATTCCTGCTTCATCACGTCCGGGCCGTTTTCCACCGCCGCGATCGCGCGCGCGCGGGTGTCCAGGTCAACGCCGCCCTTCCCCGAATTCATGATGTATGCCTTTTCCATACTCTGCCACTTCGCCGGATTCTTCTCATAGTCATCCTTCATGGTCTTGAAGTGTTCCTCGCGCCCCTGAAGGTATTCCAGATACTTCGGGTCAGACTGGAAGCGGTCGAAGTTTTCGGCAAGGCAGGCAAAGCCCGCGTTGTTGCTGTCCGCCTCCAACGCCTGCAGGTTGTAGTAGGTCTTCTCATCCTCGCTGCCTTCACCTTTTCCGTATCCGCCGGCTGCGCCCTCACAGGTAAAAAGTGCAAGCCTGTCTTCCGTACTGCCCGTGTGGCTCGCCGCGTTTTGGTTCTGAATGTGGTGGTTCGTCTCGTGGATGACGGTATCCAGCGCTTCGTAGGGATTGTTCAGGCCGGCTGGATTCAGGTCGATCTTTCCGTTTACGTAACCGCCAAGGAGGTCGCTCGACATCGTTTCATCCAGCCTGACGAGCGGAATGCTGATGCCGTGGGCGCTTGCGTAGCGCGCGCTCACCTCCTGCAGCAGCGCTTCCCGCTGCGGGTTTTTCAAGTCCGCCCATCCGTTGGAAAAGCAGTTGAGCAGCTCATCGTTGGAGTATGTCCAGTAGGAGGGGATCTCCGTCTTTGCAGAGGACTCCTGCGCAGGCTGCGAAAAATCAGCCTCTGGCATATTCTGCCCGGCCGCATCGGCGCCGGATGCGGCCGCAGCCGCTCCCTGCGGGTCGCCGTCCTTTGGTGTGCCGCCAAAAAGGTTGCTGATCCAGTCCATCATCTTATCTCACCTCGCTCACAAGGTGTGGCGCTGCGTCCGCTTTCTGCGCAAGCGCAAGCTCCGCGCGCAGGATCCTTGTCAAAAGATGCTCCGCGCCCAACGCCTGCACGAAGCCGGCTTCATTCCGCGCCGCCGCCTGCTCTGCGCGCGCAAAGCGCCGCAGCTGGCGCAGCGAATCGATATAGGTCAGCATCTGCGCGGGCGTCAGGCGCAGATCCGGCACCGCCTCGACCATCTGCACCGCCCGCTCCCGGTTCTCTCTCGCCTGCGCGGGAAGATCGTTTTCCTCGCAGTACCACGCGGCGGTCAGCCAGCGGCGCGATGCTTCCGCCCACTTCCGCTCGTGTTCGGCAATCTTTGCCGCCCCCTCGAGCCGCCGCAGCCCGGCGTCCTGCTGCCGAAGCGCCCATTCCTGATACTCCGCGCTCCGGACATAGGCGCGCGTCTGTTCGGAAGCCGGCGCTTCCAGGTCATCCGCCGCGTAATGGCAGTGCGGACATTCCAGCACAAACGACAGCACAGCGGTCTTCGGCTTCTGATCCAGCCCCATATCCGGCACATAGCGGCTGAGGACGACCTGCTGGCTGGAGCTTTGCCCGCAGACCGCGCAGCGCAGCGTCTTCGTTCTGATATTTGCCATGACTCTTTTCTCCTTTTCCGCATTCTAAAAAAGGCCTCAGCCTGCCGACGGTCGTTCAGCAAGCTGAGGCCAATGGAACAATGATGCTATGACCGCTGCGTCAGTCCTCTTTCCACTTCTCAACAGCAAGATCGCCAAGCTTCTGGATGTCGGAGATCATGGCGCCGATCTCGCGGATCGCCTTGTTGGTCTGCTCAGTGGGCAGGACCTCGTTATAGCCGGTGAACACCGCCTCGATCATCGGCGTAAGACCGGCGAAGCCGCCCCTTTCGCAGCGCAGGTGCAGCACGCCGCTGCCCATCTTGCTGCACACCTGGAAGTCGAGATTCGGCTTGAACGAAAACAGGATATCGCTTGCGATCTTCTGGATGAGCGCCACGAGCGCCGGGATCAGCAGCAGGATCGCCACAGTGCGCGAAACATTTGCTCCAAGGATCGTAAAGCCCATGGTCGTAACGGCGAACGCGGCAAGGCAGGTCTTGGCGGCATAGCGCTCGCCAAGGAAGAACGTGAACGCCAGCGCGACAAGTCCGAAGAGGTATTGCAGGATGCCGAGGATCACAGGCGTTTCGGAGAACACCCCTCTGAAAGCCAGCTGCCAGCCGATCGCCCCGCAGAAGCCGCTCAGCAGAAGGATCAGCAGCAGATCCAGAATGCTGAAGCGGAAGTTGCGGCTGATCTGGAATCCAGCCAGCTCAGCGATGGAAAACTCGTGCTGCACCACGGTCGGCCCGGTCAGCGAAACGCCCTTTGCGCGGAAGATCACGCGCTTGTTCGTTACCTGGAGCCGTCCCTCTGCACGCATGAACTTGATGCGGGAACGCAGGGTGCAGAGGTCGTACTGCCGGATGGGGATCTCGCCCTCATCGGGTGAAACGTTCTCCGGAATGATCTTCATGTTGCGCTCATAGCGGACCTTTGGATCCCGGCTGCTCTCCCGCAGGCCGAAAAACTGGTTGACGGGGTTTTTGTTCTGGAGCGCGGCGTCAAAATCGATCACATTTTTCTGGCAGGAGCATCTCTCTCCCTCTTCGATCTTCTTTCCGCATCTGGTACAATAAGGCATCGTTTCTTCCTCCTGATTTTTGATTTATGGATTCCGGCAGAGATCAGTATCTGATGTTGAAATCATACAGCATCCAGCCGCTGTCCTCTGAATAATAATACTCCATCGTTGCCCGGCCGTAGCTCTCGCCGGTCCGGGTCTCGATCTCATCCGTCCACCAGTCGATCGTATTGCGGGAATACTTGTAGTCGTAGTTGATACGGCAGCTGTAGTAGTATTCCGTGCCGAAGTACTGGCTGGAGCTGTTGTCAGTCGCGCCCGTCATGCCGATGGAGGTGTAGCCGGTCTGATCCTCCGGGTCGTACAGGCGGCTCTCCAGATAGCTGTAAGATGCGTATGCATCGCTGTCGGGCGTGAGAACAATATCGCCCGGCAGACCGCTGTGGGCGATCGCAGCGTTGATGATGCTCTTCGTCTGCGAAAGCGCAAGGTCGTAGACCTGCTGGCAGACACCGTCGCTGTAGTACATCTCGTAGCAGCTGTATCCATCGCCGCTGTAGGAGGGGTAAACCGTATCCGTCACCGGGCTGGCCAGATCGTTCGCCAGCGTGATGTCGTACGAGCGCAGGAACAGCGCAGGGATCGTGTAGCAGTCGTAATCGCCGTCCTGATACGGACCCTCCAGCAGAACGCCGTCGAACGTGACGCGCGTTCCGGGAATAACGCTGATCGAATAGTCCCTTACAATGAAGTCCGGCATGACCTGATAGTCGTCGAAAAAGAGCAGATGCTTTTTCCCGCTGTTGACCACCGTTACATACTGCGAGCGGGCGCTGCTCTCTCCGTTGAGATAGTAGTCGAACACATAGGTGCGCTCAAGCGCCGCGCCGTCCGCCTCATCGCCGTATTCCAGCTCCGTTACCGTGTAGTTGTAAATGTTCTGCGGCGCGTAGGTCATGCCCCAGTAAGCATCAAAGGCTTCCTTATCCGTAAACGGCGTTTCCTCGATGCTCATGCAGCCGTAGGCCGCGTCCGCGTCCGCGTTGACCACGCCCAGAAAATACTTTTCCGCCACCCGTTCGGGGCTGTAGACGTTGCTGCCGATGATCGCAAAGGCGCACACCAGCACCACGGCCGCCGCGATGGGGATCAGCACCTTTTTGTGCTTCTTCACAGCGGCAAGCGCGCCGGGCGCCCAGCTCTTTAACGAATGGCCCGCCGTTTCCGTCACATCGGAAACGACTTCCTTCATGGATCGTCCGCCGTTCTGATTGTCGATCAGCTCCGTTCCGCATTCCATGCAGTACTGGTTTTTGTCCGGGTTCTCTTTCCCGCAATTTGGGCAAAACATAGTATCATTTCTCTCCCCTATTGTAATGATGATTTATTATACACCGGCGTCGCGCGCTATTGCAACCGTTTGCAGCAAAATATGGCAGGATTTGGCAAAAAATCCCAGCGTTTCTAAAACTGTTCCCGTTTAGAAAGCAGTTAAGGACGCTCCGCCGAAGCGAAGCGCCCTTAACCTCCTCGTGAAGCCGTCCGGCAGGCGGCGTACATGGCAGACGGCGTGTGCGCAGGACGCAAAGCCGCATGAAAAGGCGCAGCGGGCAGCTAATGATCAGCTGTCCGCTGCGCCATGGTGCCGGTGACCGGACTCGAACCGGTACGCTGTCGCCAGCGGTGGATTTTGAGTCCACTACGTCTACCAATTCCATCACACCGGCAGGTGCAAGCGATATTATACGCGAAGCGCCGCGCGTTTGCAAGCAAAACTTTCTCTCTGCCCGGCAGGCAAGCAGGAGGCGGCGGGCGCTTTGCGCCTGCCGCCTCCTTTTCCGTATGGCAGAAGGACGCGCACGGACAGAACCGTTCAGACGTAACGCTGATGGATCACATCGAATACGCCGCGCGTGGTGAGCCGTAGCGTGGGGATGACCGTGAGCGCCATGAACGAGAGCGTCATAAACGGATCGACCCCGCGCGAAACGCCCAGGGCAAACGCCTGCTCCTTGGCGTTTTCGAGCGCCTCGTTGACCTCAACGAGCGGCGCTTCGCTCATGATGCCCGCGATCTGGAGCTGCACCTCGCCGAGCACCTTGCCGCCGTCCATCACGACGATGCCGCCGCCAAGCTCGACCACGCGGTTGACCGCCGCAGCCATATCCTCCTCGTTCGCGCCGACAACGATGATGTTGTGGCTGTCGTGCGAGATGGAGGTCGCCACCGCGCCGGACTTCAGGCCGTAGCCCTTGATGTAGCCGATGCCGATGTGGTGCGTGTTCTTGTGCCGCTCGATAACGGCGATCTTAAGGATATCGTCCTCCACGCTGATCTTTTCGGCATAGCCCGCGTCGGTCGTAACGATCTCGCCCGGAACCATGCCAAGCACGGCGCGCGGGCGGGATTCGATGAAGTCCTCCGCCGAAAGATGCGCAACGTGGAACGTCTCATGGGAACGCCTGACGAGATGCGGGTCGATCTCGGGCGCTTCAAAGGGCGTAACGGTCTTGCCATCGAACATCCGCCTGCCCCGCTTGTAGACCTCAAGGATGTTGAAGTCCTCGAAATTGTCGATGACGACAAAGTCCGCAAGGAAGCCGGGTGCGATCGCGCCGCGGTTGTTGAGCAGGAAGTAGCGCGCGGCATGGTGGCTGGCGCATTTGACGGCAATGATCGGATCGATGCCCGCTTGGATCGCGCGGCGCACGATATAGTCGATGTGGCCCTTTTCCAGCAGGTCGTTCGGGTGCTTGTCATCGGTGCAGAACATACAGTAGGTGTAATACTGCGGCGTGAGCAGCGGGAGCAGCGCATCGAGGTTGCGCGCGGCCGTCCCCTCGCGGATCATGATGTACTGCCCGCGCTCAAGCTTGGCCAGCGCATCTTCTACCGTGCTGCACTCATGGTCGGAATAAACGCCTGCGGCGATATAGGCGTTCAGGTCGTTGCCCGCAAGGCCCGGCGCATGGCCGTCGATCTTTTTGTGATGCGCCTGCGCGGCGACGATCTTTTCCAGCACCTGCTCGTCGGCATTCGCTACGCCGACATAGTTCATCATTTCGGCAAGGCCCTCCACGCGGTTATGCTCGTAAAAAGAGTCGATCGCGCGGTAATCCAGCACCGCGCCGGATTCATCCAGCGGCGTGGCGGGAACGCAGGAGGGAAGCATAAAGCGCACATCCACAGGCAGATCCTCGGTCGCCTGCAGCATATATTCAATGCCGTCGGTCCCCATAACGTTTGCGATCTCGTGCGGGTCGGTAATGACGGTGGTCGTGCCGTGCGGAATCACGGCATTGGCAAACTCCTTCGGGGAGACGAGCGCGCTCTCCAAGTGGATGTGCGCATCGACAAAGCCGGGCAGCACGAGCTTGCCGCCCATGTCGATCTCCGTTTCCCCCTCGTAATGCTCGCCCATGCCGGCGATCAGCCCCTCGGCCACGGCAATGTCGCCGTGACTCAGCTGGTTGCAGAAGACGTTCACATAGGTCGCGTTTTTGAGAACAAGGTCGGCCTTCTGCCGTCCCGAGGCCACCTCGACGACGTGCAGCTTCTTGTTCAGCTTGCGGTTGATCTTGCCTGCATAGCTTTCCCGGTATGCCATGTGGTTCCCTCCTTATTGATTCTCTGCCGCGCTCATATTCTGCCGGCGCAGCAGGGGTATTTTTCTAAGAGTACTACGTTTCTTCCCGCTTGTCGAGCAGAAATCGGGCCGGGATTTTTGTGCGATTTGCCCATCGAACGGCGAGCGCACGGCTGAAGGATTCTCCGGATGTTCGCCAGTCCCCCCGCAGTCATTTTCAACGGGGAACCACCGGATTCTCCGGAAACTCACCCCTTCTTCCGGCGCTTGGGCAGCGGCGTGATCTCCTCCAGCAGCGCGACAGCCTGCTCCGTCAGCGCGCGGTTTTCAATGTCCAGAACGTAATGGAGCTTCGCTCCCTCGTAGGGATACGCCTCCGGCGCGCCCTGCATCAGCGCAGCAAGCTCCGGCAGCTTTTTCACCATCACGGTATTGTCGCAGACGAGCAGGACCGGCTTTCCGCTGGCATACACAAGGTACTCGCCGAACATTTTCCGGCAGGTGATGTTCTCGATCCCGCGCAGCTGGTCGCAAACGAACGCGATATAGTCCTTTGATGTGGCCACGATCATTCCTCCGTGCCGTGCCGCTCCGCGCCCGTGTGTTCGTCCGGAGTAACCGGCAGGCGGGCCGGGCGGCAGACTATGCCCTGATTTTAGTGCTGTTCCGGATGGTTGTCAACAGGTGGGGCGCCCCGCCTGCACGAGCGCGGCCGCAAAGCCCTCCGATGCCGCCCGCCGTAAGAACGCCGGAAAGAACGCCTTCCCTTCGGCGCAGGCAGGCGCATCGATGCCCGCGCGCGGCGCGCAGCATTTCTCCACGCTTGTAAAATTGTTCAAGCTGATATAAAATACAGAAAAAAGTTGTAATTGGGAGGGTCGGTCAATGAACTTTGATTCTCTGGAATACTTCTCCGTCCTGGCGCGCGAGCGCAGCTTCACCCGCGCTTCGGAAAGCCTGCATATCACGCAGCAGTCGCTCTCGTCGCATATTGCAGGGCTTGAGAAGGAGCTGAACTGCCAGCTTGTGGTGCGGCGCATCCCGCTGGAGCTGACGTTTGCGGGACAGACCTTTCTCCGCTACGCGAAGGAGCTTCGCCGGACGCAGCACGCCATGCAGCAGGAATTCTGCGATATCTCCAGAAATCAGAAGGGCGAGCTGCGCATCGGCATCGCGTTCACGCGCGGGCGCGCCATCATGCCGCAGTTGATTCCTGCGTTCCAGCGGCAGTATCCCAATGTAGAGGTGACGCTCGCCGAGGACTCCAACGACGCGCTGCAAAAGCTGCTTGCAGACGGCGACATCGACCTTGCCATCGCCGAGTTTTCCAAAGCGCCGCAGGAGGTCGAGCTGCGGAACTTTTACGAGGAAACGATCGTTCTGTGCCTTTCCGGCGCGCTGCTCGCCCGCTGCGATATCGACCTCGCCGCGCACGAAGCGGCGCTGCGCGCGGGCGATCTGAGCAGCCTGCGGAACTGCCCGTTTGTTCTCGGCCCGGCAGAGGACATCGGCGGGCGCATGGGACGCGAGATGCTTCGGCGCTCCGGCGTGAAGCCGATCGTCAAGGCAACCTCGGCCAACATTGAAACGCTGCTCTCCCTGTGCGAACAGGGCGCAGGCGCGTGCTTCAGCCCGGAAAACCTTATCCGCACTGCGCTCTCCGACGCACAGATCAAGCGGCTGCACCTTCTGCGTTTTGACAGCGGCGCATCGTATCCGATCCGCTTCGGCTACCTCAGGCGCTCATATCAGTGGAGCGTGATCGAAGAATTCATCCGCATCGCGCAGGGAGCGATCGCCTCGCCGGCCGGATGATCCGCGCGGTTAAGTCCGGCGTTGTTCCCGTAAGCCTTTGCTATCCGTTCCAGAAACAACAGACGCAGCGCAAACCGATTTCCTCGGATTGCGCTGCGTCTAAGCGTCCGGCAGTTTGATTTCTTCCATTTCCCCGTCTCTGAGGCGGATCACGCAGGTGTATTTGCACTTCGGGCAGAACAGGGGGAAATCCTCCAGCACCGTATGCGCCCGTATCTGGGTTCTCGTCTTGCCGCCGCATTTTGGGCAGCGGAGCCAATCCAGCTTTGGCTTCAGATCTTCCGCCATCTTATAGCACCTGTTCGCCTGTTGGGGCAGAGATGAGCGTGATCTGCCGCGTCCTGCTGCTTTCGACCGCTTCCGCTTTCATATACCTGAGCGCAATTTCATTGATCTCTGAAAGGAAGCTGGAAAATTCCTCATCCGTCAGCAGCAGGGTGCAGTTCGTGAGCAGCAGCATATCTTTTTTCGGATCGGCATTGCCTCCGGCAAAATACCTCGCAAACGATGCGCAAATGCCGAGCAGCGCCATCTGCACGGCATTTCCGCTCTCATCTTCGGTCGCCAAAGCATTCTTATTCAGCTGGTAAACGCTTTCCACTGTGCCGCGAATTCGATTTTCGCCCACGACCATGAGGATGGCGTGATCCGAAAGAATTTTGATATGGCGGTACAGGCTTGCGCTCGGAACATCAGGCAGCGCCTGTTTGAGGTCCTTCACCGCGCCTGTTTCATGGAGCAAAAAATACTGGAAGATCCTTTGGCGCACCGGATTCATGACCACTTCTGCGATCTCCATTCGCTCTATCACCCCTCGGATTATTTCATGCATCCATTATATTCTCATTTTTAAGAATGCCAAGAGACGATAGCTCCAGACCTTGCCGCAGGAAGAGCGGCAGCTTCAGCGTGCGCTCACAGATCCACCTTTTCGTAGGCGGCGGCCGACGCCCGGAAGGTCAGCAGCGCGACACCCGCATAGATCAGAATACTGCCGATGAGTACCGGCAGCAGCCGCAGCTGCGTGGCCGCGTCCATGTCGTCCAGCCACATCAGGCCGGGGATGTGGGGCAGGGCTTCCAGCGACAGCATGAGCAGCGCCGCGGGAATGGTGGCCTTGACAAAGGCCACGCCCACCTGATAGCCGTTTTTGTAGAAGGCGGGCAGGAATACGGCGTTGAACAGCGCATACAGCAGAAAGCCCGCCGCCAGCAGCGCCAGATTGGGGTCAAGCCCCACCAGATTGTCCTTGTCCGGCTGCAAACGCGCCGCCAGCAGGCAGCAGGGCGCCAGCAGCACCAGCGATGCCAGCTCGATCAGCGCCGTGAACAGGCAGCCGGCCTTTACCGCGTCCCGCTTGGGTACCGGCAGCAGCGCCGTGTAGTAAAGGTCCTTCTGCTCCCGCATATTCAGGAACGTGAAGAACAGCCCCAGCGTAACATAGAAGAAAATAACAGTATAAGGATAATTGGGGATGATGACCATGATGCCGAACAGGCAGAAGACCGGCGTCATGGGATGACATACCAGCCGCAGCTGTTTATATAATAGCGCTTTCATCCAGCGGTCTCCTTTCCACGTGTACGATGATGTCCTCCAGCGTAGCACCCACGTCCTTGTAGTGAGTACGAAAATCGTCCAGAGAACCGGTGTATTGCAGTTCGCCATCCTTGATAAAGGCAATGTGGGTGGCGCACTTCTCCAGATCGGAGGTAATGTGGGTGGAGAACAGCACGCTGCGCGTACCATCCGCCACCAGACGGCGCAGCAGCTCCGTCAGCTCATCGCGGCTCACCGGGTCAAGGCCGCTGGTAGGCTCGTCCAGAATCAGAAGGCGGGCGTTGTGGCTCAGGGCGATGGCAATCATGTATTTGACCTTCATGCCGCTGGATAGCTGATCCACACGCTTTTCCTCGTCAATGGCAAACAGGCGCAGATAATGGCGGTATTTGTCCTCGTCCCAGTTGTCGTAGAACCGGCGGGTAACGTCGGTGATGACACGAATTTTCTTTTTAGGGTAGAAGTCGATGCCGCCCAGCACCACGCCCAGTTCGCGCCGAATAGCGCGCTCGTTGGCGGCGTAGTCCATGCCGAACACTTTGACCTCGCCTGCGTCCGGATGCACCATACCCAAAATGGATTTCAGCGTGGTGGACTTGCCCGCGCCGTTGCGCCCGATGAAGCCCATCACCGCGCCCTCCGGCACGGCGAAGGACACGCCGTTCAGCGTAAACGCCGGGTAGCGCTTCGTCAGCCCCTGTACTTCCAATACGTTCATTCGTTCTCTTCCTCCTCATCCGGCAGCGCGGCGAAGGCCATCCGAAGCAGCGGGTTCAGCTTGTCCGCCGTCTGGAGGGCGATGCCCTTCTTCTTATCCGCCAGCAGCACCAGCGCGTCCCCCGGCTGCAGGCCGAACATATCCCGCGCCTCCTTGGGAATGACGATCTGCCCCTTGGGGCCGATCTTCACGCTGCTCATATAGTACCGTTCATCCTTGCCCATGTGATCGCTCCTTTAGTTGGATTGGTATAACTTTTCTTACTTGTTGCAATTTTAGCACAAAGGCGCACGGGTGTCAAGCGCGAAAATTACCCAGCGCTCAGCCATTCTGCTAAGACGGCTTCGGCTTGCTCCTGCCGCCTGCATAGTATTGCGTTTCCCTTTTCATCTCCGGCAGATCGTCATTCGGCCCTCTCGGCAAAGCTCATCCCGCCACGAAAGGCGCCCGCGCAGCTCTTGGCAGCGCGGGCGCCTATTTACGTCGCTGAAAACATGGCATATATGCGCGAAAGCCATATCGCCTGCCAAATGCAGCAGGCGATATGGCTGTAAGATCAGGGCATATGAAGTCCGCAGTTCATGCGCCGAGATAGGCGTTCTGCACCACATCGTTGCCGCGCAGATTTTCCGCCGTATCGCTCAGCACGATCTTGCCGGTTTCGAGCACATAGCCGCGATCCGCTACCTTGAGCGCCTTATTGGCGTTCTGCTCAACGACAAGCACGGTAATGCCGCTCCTGTTCAGATCATGGATGACCTTGAAGCAGGTGTTGACCATGATGGGCATCAGGCCCATGGAAACCTCGTCGATCAGCAGCAGCCGGGGCGAGAGAGTCAGCGCACGGCCGATCGCAAGCATCTGCTGCTCACCGCCGGACATTGTGCGGGCCAGCTGCTCACGGCGCTCGCCGAGACGTGGGAAAATGTCATAGACCATTTCAATGTTCTTTTTCAGCTTTTCCTTGTCCTTGGAGCTATAAGCGCCAATGGCAAGGTTTTCTTCCACCGTCAGCCGTCCAAAAACATGACGTCCTTCCGGCACATAGCCAATACCAAGCTCCGCGCGCTTATGGGCGGGAATTTGGGTGATGTCTTGTCCGTCATAGAGTACTGCACCGCTCCTGGGCTGAACAAGTCCCATAATGGTCTTAATCAGTGTGGTTTTGCCCGCGCCGTTTGGACCGATGACAGAAACCAATTCGCCGGTTTGAACATTCAGGCTGATACCGTGGAGGACTTCCATCATTCCGTAGGACACGAACAGATCTTTGATCTCCAGCATGGTTATTCCTCCTCTTCGCCAAGGTAGGCCTCAATGACCTGCTTGTTGTTCTTGACCTCTTCCGGCGTTCCTTCGGCGATCTTCTTACCGTAACTGAGTACCATAATACGGTCGCAGACCTTCATCGTAATGGGTAGGTTATGCTCGATGAGGACGATACTCTTTTTCTGTGCTTTGAGCTTCATCACAAGCTCCGTCACTTCGTTGATAGCGAAGTTGGAGAGTCCCGCACAGGGTTCGTCAAGCATAATAAGTTCCGGCTCAGTAACAAGCACACGGGCGATCTCAAGCCGACGGAGATAGCCAAGCGACACATCGCTCGCCTTTTTATCCCGCAGCTTGATCAATCCAGTCTCTGTCAGCACAGCCTCCGCCTTATCCACTACCTCCTTGGTGTGGCTTTTGCGGAAGTAGGAGCGCATTCCGGTGTACTCGTGCACACCGGCAGCGGCAATTACGTTGTCGAGAATCGTCAGATCCGCCAGCGGTTTGGAAATCTGGAAGGTGCGGGCAATGCCCATGCGCGCCATCTTGTGCGCAGGAAGGCCCTGCACCTCCTGCCCCTTGAGAATGACCTTGCCGTCGGTTGGCTTATAAACGCCGCAAATGGCATTGAACAGCGTAGTCTTACCCGCGCCGTTCGGGCCGATGATGCCGAGGGTCTCTCCCTCATTAATGGTGAGATCCAATCCGTCAATAGCCTTGAGACCGCCGAAGTACATCTTCAGCCCTTCAATACGCATTAGTTCCTTCATGCCTTATCCGCCTCCTTTTTTGCTGTGATCC
Organism: uncultured Oscillospiraceae bacterium; assembly: GCA_934573935.1. GTDB lineage: Bacteria > Bacillota > Clostridia > Oscillospirales > Oscillospiraceae > Vescimonas. The sequence goes on from CAKTMO010000014.1 coordinate 36,080, forward strand.
TCTGCAGGAGTTTCCGGCAGCCGTTTACAATTGGGCTGTTGTCGCCGATCAGGCCGCTGGGCATGAAGCGCACCATCAGCACCAGCAGCGTGCCATACACAAAGGAGCGGTAATTATCCGCAAAGCGAAGCGCCTCGGGAAGAAAGGTCAGCAGCAGCGCGCCGAAAATCGGTCCGCGAATCGTCCCGATACCGCCGATAACGACCATCGAGAGGATCTGGATAGAGATGACGAACGCAAAGTCGGACGAACAGATATAGCCCATACGGTGGGCATAAATGCCGCCGGCAAGCCCTGCGATTGCCGTACCGATAATAAATGTAAGGATCTGATAGCGGCTCACATCAATGCCGAACGAGCGGGCCGCCGCGGAATCGTTGTTGATGGAAGCCAGCGCCATGCCGAACCATGAGCGGCGCATCTTGATGATCAGCAAACACACAACGACAATAACGACAAATGTCAGCCAGAAGAACTGACGGTTGCCCATTTTTGTGCCAAAAAGCATCGGCTTGAGGATCGTGAGACCGAGCGAACCGCCGGTAATGCTCATGTTGTTAAAGAGCGCGACCATAACAAAGTTGATGCCGATGGTCGTGATGGCAAGGAAGTCAGCCTGCAATCGCAGGGAGATCAGGCCAAGCAACGCGCCGCACGCGCCGGTAAACAGCATGGCAATAAGCAGCGCAAGGAAAAAGTTCACATGGTATGTCTGCGTCAGAATGGCGGCTGTATAGGCGCCGATACCGAAGAAAGCCGCATGACCCATCATTGCCTGTCCGGCGTAGCCAGTGATAATGTTCAGAGACAAGGCAAGCAGAGTAAAGATAGCGGCTGTTGCACCGATAGAATATAGATAAGCACTCATCGTTATCCCTCCTTTAAACCTTGTTGCGCTGACCGAAGAGACCGGAGGGCTTGATCAGCAGCACGATGATCAGGACAACGAATGCAATGGCGTCCTTCGGGATGGGAATTTTCGTATAGGTCGAAAGCATGACCTCGGCGAAGCCAATGATCAGCCCCGCGACCACGGTGCCAAGCGGATTGCCGAGACCGCCGAGCACAATGATAGCCAGCATCTTATACGACGGAACCTCACCGAGCGCAGGCGTGATGGAATTGTAGAGAATGCCGGTCATGATACCTGCGGCCGCGGCAAAACCGTAGCCTAAAATGTAAGATAGTGCCATTGCGGAATTCGTATTCACGCCGCAGGCGCGGGCAATATCAGGGTCTTCTGCTGTGGCACGCCACGCAAGCCCCATTTTCGTTTTGTTCAGGATGATCCAGAGAATCACAAGCAAAAGCGCCGTAAGGGCAAAAATCAAAATCCAGTTCGTCTGGATTGAGACGCTGCCAAGGTGAAGCACATCCACTGGGAAACGGAAATTATATGCCTTGGTGCCGGCGCCGCAGATTAGACGCACTGCGTCGCTGCTGACGGTAAAAAGGCCGACCGCCGCGACCAGCGGAATGATAGAAAGTGTACGCGGCTTGGCAAGAATAGGACCATAGATCGTGCGGTGTAAAACCACACCGAGCAGTCCGATAACTGCCATTGCCACAAGAAAGGCAAGCACGAGGCTGCCGGTCGCCGTGTAGACATAGTAACCCACATAGGCTCCCAGCAGATAAGCGCCTGCATTGGCAATATCCAGTATGCCGAGAATGCCGTAGATCAGCGTTGCACCCATCGCCGTGAGGGCGTAAAGGCTGCCAATCATCAGGCTGTTGATGACTTGCTGCAGGAACATAGGACGTTCCCTCCCAATCGTTGGAATTAGAGAAGGGCGGAGGCGCCGTTATGACGCCTCCGCTCCTTTGGCTGTGCAGGAGAGGGGCATTTCCCCCTGTAACTTAATAAGTGACCTTTTCGACCTTGTCACCGTCGATGATGTTGATGTCATCGATGATGCCATAGCTGTGGAAGAGGATATCATCGCCGACCTGCTGGATCTGAACAGGCTTGACGGCAGAACCCGCACTGGTGTAGTACATCAGCGTACCGGTAACCGTGTCAAAGTCCTTCAGACCCGCAATGTAGTCGCGCATAGCGGCAGGATCGGTGCCGACATTTTCAAACGCGGCAAAGAGAACCTGGAACGCATCATACACAGAAGCGCCGACCATATCGGGTTCCATCTTATATTCCGCCTGATAGTTCTTGATGTAAGCCTGCGTGCCTTCGTTGGCGTCGTCACGGTTCATGTTTGTGGTGATGTAGAGGCCCTTGGCATATTCGCCGGCGGTTTCAAGCAGCTGCCAGGAGTCAGCGCCCTCGCAGCCGAGGATCTTGACGTCGAGACCCTGAAGGGCGACCTGACGGCAGACCTCGGAGGCGTGTGCATAGTAGTTGGGCATATAGATGAGGTCGACCTTTTCGTCCTTGATCTTGGTGATAACGGAGGTCATGTCGTTATCGGAGATCGCAATGTAGTCTTCGGAAACGATCTCCGCGCCAAGCTTGGCAGCCTGCGCCTTGAAGTAGGCGGCCTGCTCCTTGCCGAAGTCGAGATCAACGGCAACGATGGCAATGCGGTTGGCTTTCAGCTCGCCGACAGCAAACTGCGCGGCAGCGGTGGCCTGAACCGCGCCGGGGAAGGACTGGGAGAAGATATAGTCGCCCGCGTTAACGACGTCCGGGTGAACGGCATAGGCGGAGACCATCACGATACCGGCATCCTGGCAGATGGGAGCGGCAACCTTGGTGGGGCCGGAGTAGGAACCGGATACGATAGCGTCAACATTATCCACGGTAGTAAGCTTTTCCAGAATGTTGGCAGCTTCCGCCGTATCCAGACCGTCATCGTAGTTAACAAGTTCGACCTTGCGACCGTTGATGCCGCCCGCTTCATTGATCAGCTTGACCGCAAGTTTGGCGGACTGCTCGGCGCTCTGGCCGTCAGCGGCGGCAGAGGCGGCAGAAACAGGGGCAAAGAAGCCGATGCGAATAGGGTCGGCATCAGTGGCATCACCGTTGCCAGTCGTGCTGGGATCCTCGGTGGTTTTGTTGCCGCAGGCAACAAGGGCAAGGACCATAGCCAGCGCAAGAATGAGACTCAACAGCTTTTTCATGGGTGTTCCTCCTCATAAAATAGTTAATTACACAGGCGCACACGCACCTGAATAATCCAGGAGAGTTTCCCAGCACATACGCTGCCTGCCCGGTCGTCATCAGAACAGGATCAATGCCGCCGCACCGGCAAGCAGGACCGAGAGGATCACTCGCTCGACCCAGATGAAGAGCATCTGCGGCACCTTGACAGGAATGCTGGTGGAAAGAATGCAGGGAATGACCGCCGAGAAAAACAGCAGCTCCGAAATGCAGCCTACTGCTACAACATAACGCGTGGCCAGCGAGCAATTCATGACAAAAGCACACGGCAGGTACATCTCGGCAATGCTGGTGGCCAGCGCCTGCGCCGCCGGCAGAGCTTCGGGCAACTGCACGAGAGCGGCAAAGGGATAGAAAAGATAACCTATGATCCGAAAAAGCGGAGTATACATTGCCAGCAGCATTCCGATCAGGCCGACCGAAAGGATACTCGGCACGATGGTACAGGCCATCTGCAAGCCGCTCAGGAAGGTTTTCCAGATGCTTTCCGGCAGGCTGCCGCTCTGTTCCGCAGCGGCAAGAGCCGTATCCAACGCCGTATGTATACGGCGTTCCGTGACCGGACACTCGGGCTGCGGCTGCACGCCTTCCCTGTATTCATCAGGAAAGCGGTTCAGCGGATACATCCGCACCGTGACCGCCGTAACAATAAACGTGATAAGCAGCGTGGACCAGAAGTAGAGATTCCATCGGTCCATCAATCCCAGAGTGCTTGCCACTGTGATCATAAAAGTAGACGACACGGTGGAAAAGCCGGTCGCAATGATAGCCGCTTCCTTTTTTGTGTAGGCGCCCTTCGTGTAAAGCTCATCGGTGATGAGAAGCGCGACGGAGTAGCTGCCGACAAACGAGGCTACCGCGTCGATGGCTGAGCGCCCCGGTGTTTTCCAGATCCGCCGCATGAGCGGGCGGACAAACACGCCGACAAATTCCATAAGCCCGTAATTCGTCAGAAAGGCAAGGAAGATAGAGCCAATGGGGACCAGGAATGTCAACGACTGCCCCAGTGAAAAAAGAAAGGGCAGCAGCGATCCGTTCTCCAGCCATTCCTTTGGGCCGAAGCCGAAAAGATACATAGCCGCACAGGCCGCGCCGAAAAGCTTGAAAAGCGTGAAGATCGTGCTTGTCGCGCTCCTGTTCCAGTTCTTTTTTGCAAACGGAAGCAGCGCCCCTGCCACACATACACCCAGCACCAGCCAACGCTGAGCCGGCCCAACCAGGGCAGCGGCAAGCTGGCAGAACACATCCAGTGGAATCGTATGCGTCCCATGAAAGGGTACTGTGACAAAAAAGACGAAAATGCCAACCAGATTGCACAAAACAAACTTGACCCATGCAAGGCGGCTGTATGCTGCGGCACGGTGTTCTATGTTCTTCATGCTCCATCCGGGAAGCGCAGCAAGCGCCTCCGCCCTCCATCATCAATTTACATAGTAAGTGCAAACTTCAAAAACCTTCAAAAACCTTCCAAAAAATTCGGCGTCAGTCTTCCAGTTTTAGTAAAATTCCCTCAAAAAACTTCTTGGTGTTGATTTTTCCAGACTGTGAACCCTTTCCCTGCAGCATTCGCATCTCCTGCTGCACCTGCCCGAAATCGAAAAGGCGCGAGGCATACTCGGTGAATATCTCATCATAAAAGTCCTCGCTGCCGCGCGCAGCCAAGTGGCTCTGTGCTTTCTGGATAGCGCGGCGGATCTTTTGCTCAATACCCTTCTGCCGCGCGGCATCGCATTCGCTGCCATATAATTCATAGCCAATATGCTGATATACGTCGGAGAGCTGGTATTCCTGTCTCGTATGGCGGCGACGGCTGCGCAGATAGCGCACGGCAGCGGCGATTTCCCTGCTTCCCGTCATGCCGAGTATCCCAATATCTGCGAAAATCTCCCGCAGGCGCTGCTCGCTGTCATCCGCAGCAGGTCCAGCGGCGGCAGGCGTCACAGCCTGCCGCACAGCGGAAAGCATCCGCTCCATTTCCATGATCTGAATGACATTTTGCAGCACCTTGCGGATTTCCAGCACGTTGATGGGCTTATGAACGAAAAAGTCGATTCCTTCCTTGTAGGCCATTTCCTCCATGTTCTTATCATGCGCCTGCGAGATCATGATAAAATGGCTACCGGCGCCGCGCGACATGGCGCGCTTCATAATGCGTATTCCGTCGGTGTGCGGAAACAACAGATCAATCAGTACAATGTCGGGCTGGTAGAATAAAATCTCATCCACTGCCTGCTCTTCATCTGTTACTGTTGCAACCACCTCGCCAAGCTGCTCGCGAGCAATGACAAATTTGAGCATCGTGCCGACAGAACTGTCGTCATCCACAATCAGAATTCGTTTCATATTCATGTGGCACTCTCCTCTCAAAGTGACGGAATGTCCACGCGGAAAGTTGTCCCCTCAGGGACGCTGCTCTCCACGCTGATCTGTGCGTTCCATTTGTTTACAATATCTCTGACATGACATAGCCCCAGCCCTGGGGATGGCACACCAGTCTGCTCATCAAACTTAGTGGAAAAGCCAGGCTGAAAGATATGAGGCAATATGTCGTCGGGAATGCCCCCTGCATCGTCAGCCACGCGCATGACGATGCTGCGGTTTTTGGCAGTAAGCTCGGCTGTAATTTGATGCGCGCCCGCCTGTGCAGCATTGATAATAAGATTATTGAGTACGATAAAAAAGTCGTAGTATCCCTCAATCAAAATATCACCCTCCAAATGGATGTGGAGACGTGCGGGGGCAATCGTTTCACGTGTGCCGGCCTCCAATATCCGGCAAATCTGCGAGAGCAGCATGGGTGATTCCTGCTGTGTGACCTGAATGGCTTTGGCAAGTCCGCTGACAATGTTGCTGTAGTCTTTCATCACCTCATGGCCCATGTTAGCCAGCGAAAGGGCCTGCTGGCGCAGTGGGCTTTCATGCGGCAGTGTTTGATAGATTGAGAAACTGCGTGCGGTCATCTCATCCAGCTGCTTTTTTGACTTTTGCAGGAAAAAGATGTCGGCATAGATGTTGGCCGCAAAACTTGTAAGCTTTTCGTACTGCACCTCGCGATTTTTCTGTGAGATCGCAAGTACGAGCGCAGAACGAATCGCCGCAATAACGAGCAGCCACGCCGCGCGTTCGTCGCTCATTTTGTTGCAGATGGCCAGCGAGACAAGGTTCGAGATCAAGTCCGCCATCAGCATGGTAAAGAGCATGTCCGGCAGATAATCTTCTCCCATCACGCCGCTGAGGAATTGATAAAGCGCCGCATAGAGGATATAAATGACCAGACTATCGAGAATAACAGAGATAACATCCGCATTGTTGCCTGAGTACAACATCATTATCAGCCGCAGCACAGCGGCAAATACTCCCGCAATAGCAGCAAGCATTACCGGCTTTTTTATCAACTCATCTCGTATCGTAATCCCAAGCAATACCAATCCCAGCGAAAGCGGTGCCACAAAATTCTCGTGCGGAGCGAAATAAATCTGTGAAAGTACAGCGATCAGCGCGCCATATTGAAGGTAAAGCTTCATTTTTCTCCCCCAGCACTGCTTTTCCTGTAAAATTTAACTCTTTTTGTCAGTATATAATGCTTTTCCACAGAATTCAACGGAGAAGCGGGTAAATTCCCGGTGAAAAAGCATTCGCAAGCGGTCCGATGGACGCTGGGAGGGCCGCTACACTGCAGGCTACGATGATAAAACAGGCAAGCGGATCATCAAAATTGTTCTCGCTAAGACGCAGGCGGAGTGCCGCAAATCACTTATGTACATACATTCTCGACATCTCGGCTTCCCCGTCGCCCTGAACCTTCTCATTGGCAGGATATACATCAACGCCTGTTAAAATGCCGTGTTTGCAGTCCACAGCTGCTTCCATCAGATGCCCGATGCCGCGTTTGCTGCCGTGATTGATATAACCGCTGTCTGAATCTGTTTGGCTGGTGGTACGGCACTTCCTTACAATTTTTGTTGGCGGCTTTTTGAAGCCCGGCTGATTGGAAAGCTCTTCATCCAAAGAATCGAGATAGCTTTGCATACTCTGTTCAACTTCTATTTCTACATTGATCCAGCTTTCTCTTGATACGTTGGCCGGAATGTAGCTTCCATCCGCAGTCATAGCTTCTCCGTCGATCAGCCCGCTGTCTATGCATTGCTTGACTATTTCATAGAAGGCTTTCTGAAAGAGATCACTTTGCTGCCATTTCGTGTTCTGGTCTTACTGAATGTGGAGTGATTTGGGATCGTGTCATCCAGTTCAAATCCGCAAAACATTAGATTTATGGGAGGAAAGAAAACATGAGAAAAAATGAAAGTGACCTTATACGCAAGAAGCTAAAAGAAGCCATCCTGAAAATAACACCATATCAGCAAGATTTAATGTTAGTGGCGGTAGAAAAAATGAAGGAAAAAAGAATCGCCAAATTAAACCCACGCTAAGGCAAAAAGCCGCTCAAAAGGGCGGCCTTTCCTTGTCGGTATGGGTTTTTGTATGGGTTTTCTAAAGAGTTCAAAAACCGAGCACAATCCTTTTCTCTTTAAAAATCGCAAATATAAAGCAAAAACCGCTCAAATCAAATGATTTAAGCGGTTAATGTTGGAGCTGCTGGGCAGATTCGAACTGCCGACCTCATCCTTACCAAGGATGCGCTCTACCTACTGAGCTACAGCAGC